>CAWCOT010000001.1:0-339917 GCA_963797275.1 uncultured Chloroflexia bacterium
TCAAAGCGGCTTTATTACAAGGAGCCAAAAAACTCTTGACAACCCAATTCTCGACCTGTTATTCTGCACGTGCTAGCGGCGGGATTCGAACCCGCAATGTCCTGACATCAAATCAGTTCCCTTTGCTAATTAGGGTACGCTAGCAAAAAGAGAGGCCGGGCAAGCTCCGGCCTCGGCGTTTTTAACGGGCTATTTAGCCCTGCCCCTGCTTGCTGTAACGGGGACTGCCTCTCGGCTTACGGAGGTCTCACGCCTCCCATACTATTGATAAATTGACCCAAAGTGAAGCACAGTGCGATTCGAGATATTTGTTAGGTGGCGTTAGACACAATCAGACAAAATCTAACAAGGCTTAACAGTATTTGTTAGATTTTGTTAGCTTACAAACCCTTTTCGCCCTTATAGCCCATATGTAGTTGACGCAGGTATGCGGCGGACAACTCAAGTCCTTGGCCATATCATTGAAGGTATATCTTTGTCCAGCCCTCTTCATGGCGTGATAATAGTCAAACCAAGCGTCGTAGTCGGACCGCGACTTAGGCTTTTGAGGAACAGCACTTGCCTCCCTATCTACCCTAGAAACACCCAAGCTCCGCTCAATGTGCGACCACAGCTCATCAAACAGCCTTGCCACATGGGCGTACTGCAATTGACGATCCCGATTAGGTTTGCCCTGCCGTCGGAAACCTTAATCAGCTGGAGATAGCCTATCTCGTCATAAACATCTCCGTCGTGAACAGGCGCGCCGCTAGCCTCCCAAACCCCGTCAATGCGTATCATCCTGTTTCCAGCTTCCGGGTCGTCAGACGCGTGATCCATCCCCCAAACAAAATCCTGCAGAGGCGGATGACACATCTCGTCCTTTTTGCTGTTGTGAAAACCGTCAAGTATTGCCTCTAGCACGTCGAGGGTGAGATTAACCCCAAGAATTTCAAACGTTTTGTATGCAACTACGCCCTCTGGAAGCTCTGTGCCGTCACCCATACTGTATAATTATAGATGGAGTCAAATGGCATGGAACATGATAAATCAGTAGACAAGAAGATTACAAACGAGAAGCCGATCTCCGTTCATGGGGTGGACTTCAAAGAGCTATTGGCCGCAATTTATGAAGGTCAAGCCTGAAGACGAAAAGAAGCCAAAAGAAAAGCCCGCAAAGTAAGCGGGCTGTGAATTTGGGAGGGGAGGTCTTTAATGATGTCTGGCAGAATAGAAGAGATACGTCGTTTTAGAGCCAAAACGGATAGCGGAGTTATCTACGTTATTGTTGAATACCAACACTATATTGACAGCGCCACGTTCAATAACCCACACGGTGAAATAGAAGGGCAAAGGGAATACACGACCGAAGACGGATTACACGTCAGCCCTGTCGAGAACGACCCTAGCCTGTTCGAAATCATCGAGATTGAGGAAGTTGTCAGGAAGCTCTGACAGCGAAATCAATTCCCAGCACCTGTATCTGTTCAACTCGTAGCGGGAAACCACAACGCATTTATCGTCGCGTCCACGACAAATCTTGACTTACCCGATTTCTAAAACTCTCTTTTTGCCACTCATAACAACCTCGGTTTGTCAATCACTTGCGTTTGCCAAGTAGATAATCACCTTTCTAAAGCAGCTTTCCCTAAAAATATTGTAAGCAGCCGGCTTGCCCCGGGCCGGATCCCACTATGGACTCGCTCTTGGGAAAGTTGTATATTGGGCCTTGCTCATTTAGAATGCACCTCACAAGGAGCCTGACCATATTGAAGACCTCGTGTACAGCCTTGAATCCAACTCTCGCCAAAATTGAAGGAGTAATATGAACAAGCGCAAAATCATCATTTTTCTTGTGGTAACCGCCCTGGCCCTGTTGGCCTGCGATGTGGGCGGCCTGGCCAACGTGGCCCAGCAGGCGGCCAGCGACGTCACTTCCGGTGGAAGTGGCAGCGGCCTGACCAGCGTTTCCGAGCTGTGGGCCGACGTGCCGCGCATGGACGGCTTGACCGGCAGTGACATCGAAATGCCGTTGGTCACCAAGATCTTCATGCAGAGCCTGATGAGCTCGGCACTCAACGACGCCAACGCCAACGCCGACTTGGCCGTTTTCAGCACCACCCAGAGCGTGGCGGACGTGCAGGCCTTTTACAGCAGCGAACGCATGCAGGCCGCCGGCTGGGATTCCAGCGAAGGCGCGGACACCTGCTTCGGCGGCGGCGAAGCAGGCGCCCAGGATGTGGGTTTGTTCTGTGTCTTTTCAAAACAGGATTCCAGCTCCCAGACTGGCCTGATGATCATTGCCACCCAAAACACAGACAACAACAACACCGATATCTTCTTCGTGCGCCTGGAAGGCCTCACCACACCGACACCGTAGCAGCTAAAAAATATATAACCACAAAGGCACAAAGACTCATATAGATTAATTCTTATGTGTTCTTTGTGTCTTTGTGGTTAAAGCCTTTTCACCGGGCGGAATCGAGACCCAGACCCTATAATCGACGTTCCCATGCAGCTGACCCTTGGCGATATCCGCGCAGAAGTCACCTACAAGCGCATCAAACGCCTGAACCTGCGCGTGCTGCCGCCACGCGGGGAGGTGCGCATTTCGGCGCCTACCTGGATGGGCAGCGAAGCCGTACGGGCGTTCGTGCTTACCAATGCGGAGTGGATCAGGAAACAGCAGAAGAAATTCCAACAACAGGTCTACCCGCCCGCCCCTAAATACCTGGATGGAGAGCGCCACTATGTGTGGGGCCAGCCCCTGGAGCTGAGAGTGGAGAGAAACGCGCGGCGTGCTTCCGCCCAGGCCCAGGCCGGGCGGCTGCGGCTCAGCGTGCCCCCCGGAACGAGCAAGCGGCAGCGAGAGGCAGTGCTGGCTGCCTGGTACCGGGAGCAGACGCGGGCCGCGGCCCTGCCGCTGGTCCGCCTCTGGGAGCCGAGGGTCGGGCGCCGCATCAGCCGGCTTTCCGTTCAGCAGATGAAAACACGCTGGGGCAGCTGCAACCCGGCCAAACGCAGCGTGCGCCTGAACAGCGAGCTGGCCAAGCGCCCGCCGCAATTCCTGGAATATGTAGTGGTACACGAACTGGTGCACCTGATCGAACCCAGCCACAACCAGCGCTTCAAGCGCCTGATGAGCGACCTGCTGCCGGACTGGAGGCAGCTGCGCAAAGCCTTGAATAATGGCAGCCTCGAGCCAGACTGAAATCGCCGGGCTCCCTCCCGCTCACCCTGGAGGCTGCCACCTTCCGAATTTTTAGCTGCTGGGGAAAAATAAAGGGGCTAGAATCCTAAATCATGGCGTTCAATTCTGTGTCCAGGGTTTTACCCCGCATCTACGGTTATCTGCTGGCGGTTGCCTCGGTGGCGCTGGTTACCCTGGTGCTCTTCCCCCTTCGCGAAAACCTTAGCATCTCAACGGTAGGCTTGCTGTATCTGCTTCCCATATTACTTATTTCGACCACCATTGGTTTGAGCGGGGGGCTTTTCTGCGGGTTATTAAGTTTCTTGACTTTCAACTACTTTTTTCTCATCCCCTATTACACCTTTACGGTACATGAAACCCAGGACCTGACCGCCCTGCTGGTATTTTTCCTGGTGGCGGTGTTGATCAGCCAGTTGGTGGGTCGCGCCAAGGAAAATCTAAGGGGACTGACCATCCGTGAAGCAGAATTGGTAAGCCTATATGAATTAACCCTTTCCCTTTCCGGCCAAAATGAACCCGAAGCCATTGCGGAAGCCCTGGCCACCCACATCTGGAATACCTTTCATGTGGAATGGGTGCAGGTGGAATTTCAAACGGGGGGAAACCAAATTTCATATCAGGTTCCCAGCCAGGCCATTCTTCCTTCCGCGCAAGCAGCCCAGATCATCCCCTTGAATTCACCGCGCAACCACCTGGGCGAAATCCGCATTCCGCGCGGCGCGCCAGCCATTAACGCCTACGAAATGCGCAGGTTGCAGGCGTTTGCCAATCAAGGAACCATGGCTTTTGAACGCGCCGTCCTGCTGAAAGCCGAAACCAAGGCCCAGGTCCTGGAGGAAAGTGACCGCCTAAAATCATCTTTATTGTCTTCGGTCTCCCATGAATTCAACACCCCATTAGCCACCATCAAGGCCTCGGTCACCAGTCTGCTGGGCGGGGAGGTGAAGTGGGATTCACATTCGCTCAATGATCTGCTGAGCCTGATTAATGAAGAGACCGACCATCTGATTTATCTGGTGAGCAATCTGCTCAATATGTCGCGCATTGAAGCCCACGCGCTCAAGCCCTTCCTGCAGTGGAATATGCTCTCTGAAGTTGTAGAGAGCACCCTGGTCAGGATGCATCGAGATGTTGAAAAACACGTCGTGGCTGTCGATCTGCCTGAAAGCCTGCCCCTGGTTCCAATGGACTACGTGCTCATGCAGCAGGTGTTTACCAACCTGCTAAGCAATTGTGCCAAATATTCACCGGAGGGTTCGAGGATCCGCATCCTGGCCAACGAAACGGGAGAACAATTGCATGTCACCGTTCAAAATCAGGGCCCACCGGTGCCGCCTGAGGATTTGAAAAGAATATTCGATAAGTTTTACCGATTAGGATATGCAGAGAAGGTGATCGGCACCGGGTTGGGATTATCGATTTGCAAAGGCATCATTGAGGCTCACCATGGCAATATTTGGGCGGAGAACGTTTCAGACGGGCTGGCCTTTAAGTTTACGCTTCCATTGGTTTTGGAAGGCGCCGCACCCCGGCAAGTCCAGGCGGAAATAGAATGAAAAGCCTTGCGCATATCCTGGTGATCGATGATGAACCGCAAATTTTGCGGGCGCTGCGCACCATCCTGAGCGCCCATAACTACCGCGTTTCCGCCGCCTCCCGGGGAGAGGAAGGCCTGGCCCTGGCAGCTGCCAATCAACCCGACTTGATTATCGTCGATCTGGGTCTACCGGACATGGACGGACTTGAAGTGTGTTCCCGTCTGCGCAGCTGGACCCAGACGCCGATCATCGTGCTGTCGGTGCGCGATTCCGAAAAAGAAAAGGTCAGCGCGCTGGATAAAGGGGCGGATGATTACCTGACCAAACCTTTTGGGATCGAAGAATTATTGGCGCGCATCCGCGTGGCGCTCAGACATTCGGCGCGCAGGCAAGGCGCGCCCGCCTCTGTGGTTAAGGCCGGAGATGTGAGCATTGACCTGGCAAGCTTGCGCGTGCAGCGCGCCGCCAAGGAAGTCAGACTTACCGCCACCGAATTCAAACTGCTGGCTTATCTGGCCTCCAATGAGGGCCGGGTATTAACCCACCAGGCTATTTTGTCCAACGTCTGGGGGCCGGAATATATCGACAACGTGGAATACCTGCGCGTATATATGAACCAGCTTCGCAAGAAACTGGAGAAAAACCCCCGGGACCCGCACCTGCTAATTAGCGAACCAGGAATTGGATATCGGTTTTCATCCGAATAAGCCCTGCCCCCGAAAGGGGGCTTTTTTATTTGTCCTTTATTTTATTGGGACCTGCTTTTATTCGTTATTTACGCATCTTGATTAAGGTTGTGTATCCATGTTTTTCCAAAAGGAAAACCCATGATAACCAACCCGGCCTCGCCTGTTTTAGCGCCCGCAGAAATGGCCCAGGATGCCCGTTTAGAGCACCTGCTGCCCGGAACCATTCGTAAGGCATTGGTTCACGAGCACCCCAGCAGTTATTTCGTATTGCCGTCCACAAAAACGCTCGCTGCAACCACACGGTTGGTTTTATTGGTTCCGGACGGCGAAATCGACATCATGCAGCTGGCGCGCTTTGTAACCAGGCTGGTTGAACTTATGGATGTGAACGTTCATGTGATCGGCCTATATAACAATTCGCGTCCATCGCGCGACAGCGTGTACTGGGAGGTGGCCAGCCTGGAGCCCCTGCTCAATTCCCAGGCTGCACGCATCAGGGCTGAGCTGCTCAGCGCGGCGCAACTGTTGGCCGGGGCCAATAAGATCTTTCAACCTGGTGACCTATGCCTATGCTTTGAAAAGCACCAGGTTTTGCGTTATGGCTTGTTCGCCACCCCGGTGGTTAGCCTCATTTCGCGGAATTTTGAAGTTCCCGTGTATGTGATCAGGGGCTGGGGGGGCAAACTTTTCAGTCCGGTGCGCCGCTCTCTCAAGGAAGTCTCGGGATGGGCGCTGGCGTTGGGTCTGATAGCAGCCAATTTCGCCATGCTGCTCAGGGTTTACCAGGAAACCAGCGGCCTCAGCCAAATCGTCCTGGCGTTAGGAGTGATCCTGATAAGCATGCTAGGCATGCAGGCTCTCAATAACTGGATGGGATGATGGCAAAAAGAATCAAGAAAACCTCAGAGCAAAAGCCAAATAAAGGCCAATCGCTAAACCCATTGGCCATTCTGACCGAAGATTTTCAACGTTGGCAGGCTCTGCATGAGCGGCAGCCGGTGGAAACGCAGCAGTTCCTTGAAGCGCAAGCCAAGGACCTGGTGCAGTTGCTGGTCTCCTCGGCCAGGCAGGTGTGGTTTTTCCTGCCGGACCGCGTGGCGCCCAGAGGGAAAAGCCCCGCACTCGTCGTTCCCTTCGCCGCACGCCAACAAAAAATCGGCAATTGGCTGAATCGCCTAATCCGGCGTGATCCCTTTCTGCTGCTACGCGAGCGCCTGGATGAATTGGAGGCGGGGCCCGATGAAGGCGTGGCATTGGCGGCCGGGTTGATCCGTTATTCCACGGCCAGGTACCTGATTTACCACGCCTTGCCTAACGGAAGGAAGGTGACCTATAAGCCTGTGGCGGGGGAAGAGATTCCCACCACCCCTGCGAAATCCTCGAAAAGCGCCAGCTACGCTGACCGCTTCTTTATGCCGGAATGGGTTGCCCTGGACGAAGAAGACGACCTGCTGGTGCCCAACTCGAAAGACGCCGAAAAAATGTTGGAGCAAATGCAGGAATATTTCAGCCTCTTGCACCTGGCCGTCAGGCTGGCGCCCTACATGCTTGCCGACAAGGAGTATCAGCGCAAACGCGTGGGCATTCTGGGGCAGCTCATCAACCAGGGCCGAGCCCTGGCCTGGTTCGAAACCCGCGCCATTATTGACCTGATTCGCCATCGAGCCGAGAAGGGGTCACTTAACCGTGGGTTGAGTATCAGTTTGCCCTATTTCGACGATCAGGAATTCAAATTGAAACAACTGGAATTTCAGATCATCCCCTCGGGACGCATCATGTTCCTGCTGGGTTTCGTGGCGCGTGCCTGTCGCAACGAGCAAGGGAAAGTAGCCCAGGACACCCGCTCGAATTCCTCCACCCGCAACCACCTTTTAGGTGAACTGCGCCTCATCGAACAAGCTTTTGAAACTGAAACCCTTAGGTAGAGCATGATCCTTTCCATTATTTTGCTGGCCGTATTTCTATTTTTGGCTTTCCGCGCCTCGCCACGCGAGAATGAAAAAGACCAGCATGTCCATGGGGTGGGCCAGATTGGCGTGCTGGCCGCCATTGCGCTGTTTGGCGTAGATTACTTCACGTCTTATTACTATGCCACCGGCGAGCTGATGAGCGCCCTGCATCCTTACGGGTTGCAGCATCAGGCCTATGTCGCCGTGGCAGTCATCGCCGTGGCGAACTTTGTTTTCGGTGTGCTGTACATGTTCTCGCTGGGGCCCTTTAACGAGGGGGGCGGGTCTTACACCGCATCTATGCGCTACCTGTGGCCCACGCTCAGCCTGATCGTGGCGGTGACCTTGATCCAGGACTACGTGTTAACCATCGTGGTTTCGGCCTTATCCGGTGGGGATCAATTGCTATCCATCCTGGGCGCATATGGGGCCACCTGGTGGTATCACTTCGGCTTGGGCGCCCTGTTTGCCTTTATCACCTGGTATCTGACCATCCGCGGGCGGGGCGAGTCCGCTCGCATCGTTTTTACCATCATCGGTGTCTTCTTCCTGATGACCATCACGATGGCCATCGGGCTGATACTGGCGCATTTGGGTGGGGTACCGCCTGTAGCGGCCACGGAAGCGCCCTTGCCGGCCTCGTTGGGCCAGGCGATCTTCCACCTGCTCACCGCTTCCATGAAAGGCATGGTGGCCTTGACCGGCCTGGAGGCTGTGTCCAATGGCATCCAGTTCATGAAAGACGAGGATGCCGGCCTGGTGCGCTGGGGTAAAGCGCGCCTGCCTAAGCTGCGAAAATTGTGGGATTTCTACAGTGGAAAATCCGGAATTGGCCGCTTCGTGCAGACCTCTTTCCTGTTTTACGGCGGCTTGACCACGCTGTTCCTGACCTTCTTTTCAATCCGTTTCGACGTCTTCGATGGCACGCTGGGACGCACGCTGGTAGGCAACCTGGCCTTTATCGGGTTCACCCAGATCCCGGGTGGGGTTATCCTGTTCTGGGCCTATCAAATCCTGGCGGTGCTGATGCTTTCGGCAGCCTCCATGACCGCCTTTCAAGATGCCCAGGCCACGGAATGGCGCGACGTGGCTATTGGAGAGATCCCCGAGGCGATCGTATATCGAGACCCGCGCGGCACTTTCACCCGCTCGGTGACCATCGCCTTTGGCCTGGCGGTGGTGATTATGTTTTTGGTGCATGGGCAAACTACGGTGGCGGTACCCTTTTACGGCGTAGGCGTGTTCATGCCCATCACCGCCATGGGCCTGGCGGTGCGACAGCACTTCAAAAAAGAGTATAAGGGCCGGGCGCGCTGGTGGGGCGTGGCCGGGGCCACGTTTGCCGCGGGGTTATCCATTACCGTTTTTCTGGGCCAGTTAATCGGCAAGTGGAATGAAGGCGGTTGGATTGCCCTGGTCTCTTTCACTGTCCTGGCCCTGGCCGCCCATGGAATGCTGCTTTCACCTTTGGGCTACCGCGAGCCTGTGCAGATTCACCGCATTGTGCGCCAAAAAGCGCTGGTACAGGGGGCCATGGCTTCCATTGTAGAGTGGCAGTCGCTTCGGATGCAGGAATACCGCCATTCGCTACTGGAACGCATTGGGTCTCTCAGTTCGTGGCTCTTCGGCCTTATCGGAGTGCGCCGCCCACTGCGCTACGAAGATACCCCGGTCCCGGCTGGGGAATACGACCACGCCCTGCATGTGGATGAGCCCGGGGCGCCGTCGCTGCTGGAGCCTTACCTAAAATCAAAGAAGTCCTAATTATTTTCGATTCTCGAAAAGCCCGGGCTCCCCTCAGTCCCGGGCTTTTCTTTTGGCTGTCCCCCTGGTTGGTCGAGTAGCCAGCCGGCTACGTGGTGATCCCCGTGATCTTTCCATGGGCTTGCTCATTGGCCAGCAGCATGGAAAACTCACCAATAACCTCACCTTTCAAAGCGTCTCCGGCGCGGGCCAGTTCCTTCATTTCGAAGTTCCGCAGGGTATAAAAACCCACCTTGTCGCTTTCCAGCATGTAAGCCGTGGTAGACGGGCACCAGCGGTCCATAAGCAGTTCCAATTTCCCATATTGGGTGACCACCTGTTCGATGGCGCCCAACCCCATCTTGTTCTCATCCTGGCTGACGCGCACAAAACTGCTGTTGTCGAGCAAGGCGCGCAAATCGTTGGCTGTACGCGGGTTCATCACCAAAAGGTCAGGATGACCTCCGTCGATGAAGACTTCCTCCATGAGCAGATCGACATCTTCCTTCGTGATCGGGCCGTTGGCCGCTATGCTGTTATCGGCGATGAAGGTGTTCAAGCCGCCCATCGACCTGGGGCTGCCGGCGCTGCCGGCCGAGCGCACGCCGTGGAAGGCGGCGCGCTCCACCAGGCGCAGCAGGTGCGGCACGGCCTTGTTGGCCTGGTACATGAACTCGTCGTCGATGCCATATTGGCTGATGACCTGCTGTGTGCCGCTGACCTGCACCGCCTTCTGGAAGATGCTGGTGTAGTTATAGGGCGCCAGCACATCCACCAGCGGGCCGAAATCGGCATCGTCGCCCTCCAGCCGCGCCATGCCCACGATCTGGATGGCGGCATCCGCGTCGTGCTCGGCGTTGCTGCCGCCGTAGTCACGCGAGTAGACCTGGATGGTGTTGGCCTGCGTGTCGGCGGCTTTCACCACCATGTACTCCTCGTCAATGAGGATGACGTGCCCGTCCTGGAACACGGAAGCGTCCACTACGCCGAAGCTGGTGTCGCCCACGGCGATGGGGTCGCCGTTGTTGGCCGTGGTTTCCAGCGGGTCAAGGCCGTCTTCCAGCAGCTCGATCTTGTAGCCGTTGAGTTTGATATTGAATTTGGCGCGGGCCCCATCCAGGCCCAGCCGCGAAAGCAGCGGTGTATCGCGTGGGTCCACCATCTGGATCACATCGCTGATCACGCGCGCCTGGGTGCTGGGGTCCGAGGTTGTCGTTTTGGGTTGGTCGTAAACTGTCATTTTTGCTCCTCCCTTTCGTCATTGCGAGTAGTGCGAGCCGCGGGCTCGCCGGCGAAGCAATCTCCGTCTCGATGGGGGAGATTGCTTCGCTTCGCTCGCAATGACGTCTCCTAGTAGATCTCCAGCCCGCGCTTGCGGAACTCACGTTTCAGGTCCAGCAGACCGGCCACGTCCCCAGGGCGCAGGCTGCCCACGCGCTTTTCGTACTCGGCGCGCAGGTCCGGCGCCGGCGGCAGCCCGCCGCCCGAGGGCTGGATGATGTGGCTTGCTTTTGCTGGGACTCCCTGCCGGGAAGGCGGCAGGGAGTCCTGGCGCAAAGCTACAGCGACCAACTCGGAGACCAGGCGCAGGGCTTCCGGGTCGTCCTGCAGCCCGGCCTCCTGAAAGAGGCGCAGCGCTTTGGACACGGAGCTCTCGGCAGGCAACGGGCCGGGCTGAACAGAGCTCTCCCCGGCCGGGGATTGCTCCGCATCCGTTAGCTCCGCCGGGTCGGGTTGTTTCTCGGCCAGGCGGGCCTCGAACTCGCCGTTCAAAGGCAGTCGGCTTCCATTGCTTGCTAGAATTCTCCTGGGGCGGCTCGCTCGCCTGCGCAGGCTGCTGAACCGCCGGGTTTGGCTGTGTGTCCATTTTGCGCCTCCTTGGTTGGTGGCGACAATATAGCACGTATGTTCTACTGCGTGGGCTCCTGCACGGAATAGTCAAGCTGTTGGACGTGTAAAGAACCCCCTTCGTTTAGCGCCAAGACAAAAGCAAAGACAGGAAACATAGCAGACGTGCCTTATCATTAACAGCTACCCAACCACCCCAACCGTCTTTGCGAGGAGTATCCACGCAGTGGATGCGACGAAGCAATCCCCAAGCCTGAGGACTATTGGCTGCTGAAAGAAATCCCTGCGTCTATATTTTGACCAACAAATACCACACGGTCTTATATACAGGTGTTACCAGTGACTTACCAAAGCGCATGGATCAACATGTTGGAAAACCAGGATTTGGTTTCACCGGTCGATACAACGCAAAGAAACTCGTTTATATGGAATTTTGCGAAGACATGCAACAAGCTCTTGCTCGAGAAAAGCAAATAAAGGGAGGATCGCGAAAAAAGAAGATAGAGCTTATAAGCAGAGTCAATCCCGAATGGAGAGATTTATCTGAGGATTATCTGGCTTAGCCTGTTTTCATAGTTGGGGATTGCTTCGCCCACTTCGTGGGCTCGCAAAGACGATTCCATTTGGATTTAAAGTTATCCCCAACCTTATCGCTCCCGTATCGCCGCTCCCGCCACGGCATCCGGGTTGGCCACCACCGGCGGCAGGCCGCCCGCGGCGGGGTTGAAGCCCTGGCCATCACCGTTGCGAGTCGTGATGGATCGGCGTAGGGGCGACGCATGCGTCGCCGCAGGCGCAGCGTGCTGCGCCGCTGCAGCCAATTCTTCCTCTGCTTTTGCCAGGCGGCGCCGCTTTTCAATCTCCAGGTCCACGGCTTCCAGTTGCTCGGCTGCAGCCTGGCGCATCACCTCACGCGCGTCGGTCTCGCCGATCTGCTCCAGCGCCCGTTCGCGGCTGTAGCCCAGGTCGCGCACCGCCATGCTGGCGGCGTTGATGCGCGCCATGCGGTCCGTAGGCACATCCGCGGTCAGTTCCACGTCCACTGCCAGGTCGGTCAATTCATCCGGCGCAATCTGCAGGGCTTGGCCATGGCCGCGGCGGCCGTCCACCGCATCCAGCGGCTGGCCGCTGTGCTGCAGCCAGCTGAGCATCAGGTTGAAAATCTCGGAAAGCGCTTCCTCTGCCAGTTCCTTATAGGGCGCCAGTGATTTGATGCCGCTTTGGGTAGCCAGGTTGAGCGTGGCAAAGGCCGTGCCCCCGGGGAAATCGCCGCTTTGCAGCACGCGCGGCACGGTGCTCTTGGCGATGCGCTCTCCGACTCGCTGGGCGATGGCCTCCAGCCCCTGGTCCATGCCGGGCGGCGTCAGCGTGTCCAGCTTGTGGCCGGGCGGCACATAGGCCGCCCGGCCCGGCTCGCCGTAGTCCACGTCCACGCCGTCGCTGGGGCCCTCGATCTTGAGCCGCGGCGCGGCGGCGTAGGCGATCACCTCGGAGGCCAGCAGGGTCTCGACGATGTTCTGCGTGTCCCACTGTTTGGATGTATAGATCGAATACAGCAGCGGGATGCGCTGCTGGCCGCCGGCGTCCGCCAGCGTGGTGCCGCCCACCTTGGCGGCCCAGGGCAGGAAGCCCAGGCCATGTTCCTCGCGCAGCATCTCCACCGCGGCGCCCTCCTCGCTGCCGATCGGCTGCGCCAGGCTTGCGCCCTGGCTGGGCACCGCCCACACGACGCGCTGCTCCAGGTCCATGTAATCGTAGATCGTGCAATGGGTAAACACGTCTTTGTGAGCCCGCCTTAGCGGACGCAGCAATCCCCCGCCTGGTTTTGCTTCCAGCAAACCCGCGGCCTTCTCCCCCCAAAAATCCACGGCTTCCTGCAGGGGCATCACCTTCTTCATCAGCACGGCTTCGGGCATCCAGTCCGAATAGCGCACGTGCACCTGCTGCGGGTTGCGCACGATGATAGCGAAGGGCCCAAAGCGCCCGGCCATGCCCACGCGGGGAGCATGGGCCGCATTTTCCAAAGCAAGCTGGGAAGCAGCTTGATAGGGAAGGTAGACCACCTGCGCCACGACTTCGTCATACAGCAGCGCGCTGAGCACTACATCGCGCAGCACGCTGGCCCGCCGCCGGCGGCTGGCCTGGCGGAACTGCCAGGCCAGGGCGCGCTCGATGCGCTCAGCCCGAGCGCGGTCTCCGGCCGCGGCGCCCAGCGGGGTTACCGTGATGCGCGGCGCCACAGAGCTGAGCACGCGCGTGCCCGCCCGCACGGCGTCGTGCGGGTCGCTGCTCACCACCTTGTGGATCCATTTCAGCCCGGCCACGTTGGGCGGCAGCGACCAGCGGTTGTGCCACATATCGTCCATGGCGGCCAGCATGCGGTCACGTTCGCGGTCGGCGGCGATCAGCTCTTGCGCAATAGTTTGGAAATAGAAAAGGTCTTGCATGGTTTCCCCCTGGAAGCAAAGTGCCCCTATTAATTACATGGATTTGATTCCATTGGAGTTAGCAGCCTGCTTTGTCAAGCAACTGATATCTATTCCAGCACATCCCGCGGATAAGTGCTCTTAGCCGACTCAGCCCGCGCTAAATCCACGTCCACGGTCACAAAGGGCTGCGCGTCGCTGGTGGTGGCCAGTACTTCGCCGTCAGGGTCAATGACCCAGCCCCCGCCGCCCCACTGGAAGCCGCGGCCCTGCCCGGCGCGGTTGGAGGACAGGCAATATGCGCCGGCCATCACCGCCATAGCGCGGCCGCCGGCGGTCCATTTGCTCACGCTGGCCTTCTCTGTGGAACGCGGGTTCACTAAAAGATGCACACCCTGGCGGGCGTAGCCGCGGGCGTGCTCGCCGAACCACAGGTCGGAGCAGATCATGAAGCCTACTTTGGCCTCCCCCGCCTGGGCTGCCTGGAAAACCGGCTGATCAGCGCGCCGGTACCAGGTCGCCTCCCAGAAGCCGCCCTCGTTGGGCAAATAATATTTGCGATGGGCGTAGCTGGCGCCGTTCTCTTTGCTCCATACAAAGCCATCATTGTGAGGTACGAGCCCTGAAAAGCCGGGCTCGTTCGGAGAATGCTGCGCATTCTCCACAGGTTCGGGCACCAATACCGGTCGGGAACCCAGCACGGCATCCGCGCCCAGGGCTGCCAGGCGCGGCAGCCATTCCTCGTGGGCATCCACTGCGGCTTGCCAGGCAGCATCATCCACTTGGTCGGTGTAGCACACCCAGGGATGGAAGATCATCTCCGGCAGCAGCACCAGCCGGCTGCCCGCGGCCTGCACATGCGCCGCCAGGGCGGCAAAAGCCGCCTCAAGGGCGGCTGGTTCGTCAGAAAGCTGGGTGACGGTGACTTTCATTGGGGGGCTTTAGGGTTGGGAAATGCCACATTCCCACCTTCCACCTTCTCTGTAGGTTACATCGATATAAAAAATGGAACTCTCACCTTCGGGTACCTCCTCGGGAACCTCGGCGGTGCATTCGATCCCAGAGGAGTTCCTCCAGCGCTCGTATTTCCGTCTGAACGGCCGTGAACGCCTTCAGCAAATCAGGCCCGCCGCTTTCCCCGGTGACCATGGCGGTTACCAGGCCATCCCGCAGGTTTTTCAGTTTATCGATGTACTGCTGGTCAGGAAGGACCTGCGCAACAAGGATGCCTCCTTTGGACACGGTGTAGTTCTGCGAATCTCCCACATCAAAACGCCTAGTATAGAACGAGCCATCCGGCATATTTAATTCCACAATGACTGGGTCGGCGCCGGTGTTGCTCACCACCACGGAAGAACAAGCCAGTGTGGCCGCTACTAAGGCCACAAGGATCCAAAGAAGTTCGCGTTTCATGGTTGGGCTCCTAGTTCCCGCACAATGGTGAGGTGCGAATATCCAATTCCGTTCCGCTTTGTGGGGCAACGTTGGCATCCGCTACAGCGACACCCACCGGCAAAGCGGCAAAACTGACATCCGAGCTATTGGTGAACGCGATATGGCAAGACAGGTCAAAAGCTTCGTTGCCGCTAAACGTGAATTCAATATCGTAGGTTTCCGGCGGCAGCCAGGAGATGTTGAAAATCTCATAGGGAGTCAGATCCAAACCGAGAGGATCTTCGCCCTTAGATGAAATAGCCACATGCACATTGCCATCCACCAGGTCGATCAATGTGATCTTGGCATGCCAGGCTTTGACGCCCGGCACCCAGGTCCCGTCCGGGCTCTGGATCAGCATGGGCACAGAGAGGTTATCGGCGGGGGTCAACCACAGGTCCCAGCCGCCGTCCTGGTTGGGCTGGTACACCAACGCCACGGGTTGGTCGCCCAATTGCCACACCCCATTGACCTGTTGCAATTCTCCAAAACTGGATGGCAGCTGGATCTGGCTGAGATCAGGCACCGGGGGAGCGTCGCTGGCCGGCAGAACATTGGCGTCACCCGAGTCGCCACTGTCCGCCGGCTCGAATTGGATGCTGGGGCCCACGGGCGCCTCCTGGACCTCGCCCTCAGCCAGGGTGGCCAGCTGCATATCCGCGCTTTGCGTTGGCTCCTGCCCGGAAGCTGGGCCGCAGGCGGCCAGAAGGAACAAGCCTGCAATAAAAATGACACGAAACCCGGGATTTTTCATAACGGTCCCTCCAACAAAGAATGCAAAACAGAAAAGCGCTTGTGCCGGGGTAAGGGGAGCCGCCAGGCGAGCCGGCACAGATTTGAGGATTGTAATCCCGTTTCTTAGCTGGCCCGAAAATTCAAAGTGTCATTTGCCAGCTTTGGGCGGGACAAACGTCACTATCTGCACAGACCCCATACGTTAGCATTAATGTGATCCACCCCACGCCCTGCAAGTTGAGGAGGTCTCATGCGAGCGCCTAAGCGCCTATTTTCCATAATCCTGTGCCTGGTTTTACTGGGCACAGCGGTCCTGCCGGTTTATGCGGCTCCGGCGCAGGCCAAGAGCACGGTAACCGTGCAAATCCAGAACAAGACCGGCGACAAGGTCACCCTTTCCCTGTCGGGGCCTTCTTCGTACTGGTTGTACCCGGGTACGGGCAAGACCAAGGCAGAGGTGCTGCCCGGCAAATACACCTACAGCTATCAAGCCTGCGGCAAGACCAATACCGGCAAGCTGAACGCCAAAGGCAACAGCGTCAACCTGGTTTTAGCTAAATGCCCAAAGGATAAGACCATTAAGGGCGCCAAAGAAGTCAAGGTGACCGTAAAGAACCAAACCGGCGGAAGCCTGAGCATCTATATGACCGGGACGAAGAGCTACACATTCTACTTGGGGGGTGGAACCTCCAAGATCAGCATCGCCGCCGGCAAGTATTCCTACACCGTGTATGGCTGCGGCACCTCCCTGAGCGGGAGCAAGAATTTCAAGGGCGGCGGGAACAGTTGGATGTTCTGGTGCTATTGATCTAGCTCCCAACCTTTGTTTTTCAAAAATCTTGCCTTCGGGCAAGATTTTTTGTTGGGGACATTTGTCCGTCCAAGCAGGGACATTCGACGGTTCGCTTAACTGCCCTTTTAGGGCATTCTTAGGGTGTTCCATAACATTTGGACGGCTTTTTATGGCAGACCCAAACATGAGCGAAAGCGAAGAGATGTACCTGATCACGCTGGCCAAGCTGGCCGAGCGCGGCCTGGAAGGCCCTGTGCCGCTTGCCACCCTGGCGGCTGAATTGGACGTGTTGCCCGTTTCCGCCAACCAGATGGTGCACAAGCTGCAGCAGGAAGGCGTGGTCGAGTATCTTCCCTACAAGGGCGTGGCCCTGCAGCCGGAAGGCCGCCGCCGCGCCAACCGCACCCTGCGCCGCCGCCGCCTTTGGGAGCTCTTCCTGGTGGACCGCCTGGGTATCGGCTTCAACGAAGCGGATGCGCTGGCCTGCCGCTTCGAACATGTGGGCAGCGACGCGCTGACCGAGCGCCTGGCCATCTTCCTGGGCCATCCGCACACCAGTTCCCAGGGGCTGCCCATCCCGGCTGTGGAAGAGACAGCTGCCGCCGACGAACAACCGCTTTCCCAGATGCAGGTCGGCCGCCAATATCAGGTTACCGCCATCCAAGATGCCAGTTTGCAGCGCTTCCTGGAAAGCCAGAAAATCCAGCCCGGCACAGCTCTGCACTTGCTGGCAGGCAGTTGCGAGGGGCAGGTGCTGTTGGAAGCAGACGGTCATCGCCTGGAACTGGCCCCTGAGGCGGCCTGCAATTTATTGGTAAAGGAAACTAAAGCATGAAGCATGTAGCGCTAAGCGAATTACAGGTTGGGCAGTCCGGAACCATCGTGCGCCTGGAAGCCTGCGGCGGCGCCCGCCATCGCCTGCTGGAAATGGGTCTGGTGCGCGGTGAGCGCATCCAGATGGTACGCTGCGCCCCCTTAGGTGACCCGGTCGAATATTCAATCAAGGATTACCGCCTTTCCATGCGCCGCCGAGAGGCGGCTTCCATCCTGGTAGAGGTGCCTCTTGGTTAGTCAGCAGGCGGCCATGGACACCCCCAAGGCTCGTCACGAGACGAAAACTATGCGCGTGGCTTTGGCCGGCAATCCCAACGCCGGAAAGAGCAGCCTGTTCAACCAGCTCACCGGCTCTCGCCAGCACGTAGGCAATTGGCCCGGCAAGACCGTCGAGAAAAAAGAAGGCAGCTTTGTCCAGGACGGCGTGGAAGTCCAAGTAGTTGATCTACCGGGGATCTACAGCCTGAGCGCTTATTCCATGGAAGAGATCGTGGCCCGCGATTATATTTTGGAAGAGAAGCCGGACGTGATCGTGTCCGTGGTGGACGCCTCCAACCTGGAGCGCAACCTGTACCTGACCGTGCAATTATTGGAATTAGGCCTGCCGCTGATCGTGGCACTTAACATGAGTGACCTGGCCGCCCGCCGCGGCCTGCACATCGATCAGCACAAACTCAGCCGCGCCCTGGGTGCGCCCGTGCTCACCACCATTGGCAGCCGCGGCGACGGCGTCGCCGAGCTGCGCAACCAGTTGATTAACCTTGCACAGGAAAGACTGCAATGAGCCTGGTTCAAGCCGCCGCGCAACCCTTTCGCCTGAACTATGGCGGCGAGATCGAGGCTGAACTCGAGGTCCTGCAGCAAGCCGTGCTGGCCAGCGGAATTTCGCCCGAGATCTGGCCCCGCTGGCTGGCGGTCAAACTGCTGGAAGGCGATCCCCAGGTCCTGCAGGGGACCGCAGCCAAGCCGGGCGGCCCGGCGCTGGTTCGCCAGGCCCGCAGTGCCGCCGCCCGGCTGGCCGCCCAGTATGGCGACGACATCGACGCCCTGCTGGCAGACCGGCGCTATGGCTGGATCAATGCGCTGGTGCATGGCGTCGTAGCCCAACCAGCGCTGCGCCGCGTTTCGCTTTCGGACCGCATCGACAGCATCGTCACCAGCCGCCTGTTCGGCATCCCCATCTTCCTGTTGGCCATGTGGGCCACGCTCAAGATCACCGTGGATGTTTCGGCTCCCTTTCTGGATTGGGTGAACGCGGTGATCAGCGGCCCCATCACTCATTGGGCCCAGGCACTGATGGCCGCGGTTGGATTGGGCGGAACCTGGGCGCAAAGCCTGCTGGTGGATGGCCTCATCGCCGGCGTTGGCGGCGTGCTGGTGTTCGTGCCGGTGCTTATGGCTCTGTATGTGATGTTGGCTATTCTGGAAGACTCCGGCTACATGGCCCGCGCCGCTTTCGTGATGGACCGCCTGATGAATGCCCTGGGGCTGCACGGCAAGAGCTTCTTGCCCATGCTGATCGGTTTTGGCTGCACAGTGCCCGCGCTGTATGCCACCCGCACCCTGGAAAACCAAAAGGACCGCGTCCTCACCGCCCTGCTGGTACCGTTCATGAGCTGCGGGGCCCGCCTTCCGGTTTATCTGCTCTTCGCGGCCATATTCTTCCCTGCCGGGAGCGGCAGCGTGGTATTCGCCATATACCTTCTGGGCATTCTTACTGCCATCGGGCTGGGATTGCTGCTCAAAAACACTGTCTTCAAGGGTAAGCCAAGCTCAGCGTTCGTTATGGAATTGCCTCCCTACCGCTTGCCCAGCGCCAGGTCCATATGGTTCCACGTACGCGAACACGTGGGGGGCTTCATCCAAAAGGCGGGCACTGTCATCGTGGTGATGAGCATGCTTTTATGGTTCGCCATGGCTATTCCCGCCGGAGGCGATGGCGCATTCGCCGATACCAGTATTGACCACAGTCTTTTCGCCAAAGTCTCCACCCTGGCCGCCCCGCTCTTCCGTCCCTTAGGCTTCGGTAGTTGGGAAGCCAGCGGGGCGCTGTTTACCGGCTTCGTGGCCAAAGAGGTCGTGGTGAGTACCATGGCGCAGATTTATGGCGTAGCCGGGGCGCCCGCGCCGGCCCAGGCCACCAGCTTCGGCCAGGACCTGCTGGAGATTGGCGGCGGCTTTTTGAACGCCAGTGTGGACACGCTCAAAGCCATACCGCTCATCGTGGGTATCGACCTGCGCGACCAGCAAAGCGAAGCGCCCGCCACCGAGCTGATGGCATCCATTCAGACGGGATTCAACAATATGAGTGGCGGGCACGGCGCCCTGGCCGGGCTGGCCTTCATGGTGTTCGTATTGATCTACACTCCCTGCATGGCCGCCGTCACTGCCGAGCGCCTGGAATTCGGCAGCCGCATGATGTGGGCCAGCATCGTTGGCCAAACTGTCCTCGCCTGGCTGATGGCCATGGCCGTCTTCCAGGGTGGCCTGCTGTTGGGGTTGGGATAAGCCATGCTCACTCAGGTGCTGCGCGAGATCCAAACCACCCAGGGCACCCTGCGCCTGGACGAATTGGCCACCCGGCTGGATATGCAGCCCAGCGCGCTCAAGGGCATGATCGATTTTTGGGTCAGCAAGGGCCGCCTGAAATTGGAAGATGGACAGACTGGCGATGTAGCTTGCGGCAGCAGTTGTGGGGCCAGTTGCGCCGCTGCGAGCGCCTGCCCGTTCGTGGCCAAAATGCCGGTTATGTACTCGCTCAACAGCCAGAAAAAGCAAAACCTCATCGAAATTTCCTGACTAATTCGTGGGGCTTATGCTTGAGCCAAACGGATAACTAAGCCGCGTAGCAATTATTCGCTTACGCGGCGCCTGCCGCCAATAGGCCGCAGCCAACTCCAAAAAAATAATCAGTCTTTGAGTTTTTGACCCGGCTGCAGCACCCACGCGCTGGGGTGCGGCTGCATGCCTATGTGTGGATAATAGTCAACCGCGGCTGGGGCCGCCAGTAGGATCAGGGTGGCCTTGGGGCCCAATTCGGCCTGCGTGCGCCGGATTAGTTCGGCCCCGATACCCTGGCGCTGGTGGCTGGCCGCCACCGCCAGGTCCGCAAGATAGCAGCAGTAACACCAATCCGTCAGCGAGCGTGAAATGCCCACCAATTGCTCGCCATCCCAAGCCGACAGGGTCAGGTTGGCTTCGTCCAGCATCTGCTGCATGCAGCCGCGGTCATCCACCGGCCGCCGCTCCCCGAGGGTGGAGGCGCGGTAAAGGTCAATGGCAGCGTCAAGATCGAGTTGCAGGTTAACCTTATACTCAATTGTCATGCCATCATTGTAATCAAGAAGGGGGACGATCTATTTATCGGCTCTCAGCCCAGCCCTTTCAGCAAAAGACTTTTGTCCCCGGCTTTGAGCATGTTTCAGATATAAGCTTTAGTCCATTGCAACTCATTTGGGGAATGGCACTATTGGGAGTTACGCTGCACGAAAAACTCGCCTCTGGGCCGGTAAGAAAGGACCAGCCACACTTGTTCGAGATCGTTATCGTACGGTCGTAGCTAACGTCATTATCGTAATCCCCCGTGATCGTATAAACGGCTTTGCCATCCTTTTCTTCGCTTTGAGAATGAAAACGGAATTTCCAGCTAGTTTTTGAGTTTGGTGCGATGCTTGCTGGGGGAACGTCCTCCCATTTCCAATCACTCAAAGCTGGATCTGTGGACTGCAAGGTCAGTGTACCCGAACTTACGTTTTGGAACTCAATCGCACAACTGTGAGCGCTGCCGGAATCCAGAAATAGCTCCAAATCAGCCAATTGGCTGGGCAATTCATCCAGTTCCGTAGTATTGAACTGGGAAAGTTTTCCGGTAAGTTCGTCCAGACGGCGCACGGTATAGGTAACCTGGTTCGTGGCCGGAATCGAACGACCCATCCTGGAATTCAAATCCCAGGTTCAACTGCGGTTTTCCCTCCCCCTGGTTAACTACCAAGGCGCCATTGGGCAGGGCCAGGTCTGGATCGAAAAGGAATTCAAACAGGTCGCTCACCGACATATTGCCCACATCTACGGCCGGTCTATCCGCAAAGAACGTGATCTTTGGATCGGCATTGGTAAGCACCAATTGATAAATGCCCTGGCTGGCATCAACGGGAGTTAATCTCCCCAATTCAGCATCCTGCACAAAAAGCCAGTCCTCCCCCTGATGGGCTTGATGTCCGGCAAAAATCAGGGCAACAAACACCAGCACACCCACAACTAGGATTTTTTCTGTTGGCGAAATTTTTAGGCTATTCATAACCCATAGAATATCAGACTTTACCCACATGGCGACTTAAGCAACCTTTTTTTATTGTTATCCGCCCGGCCGGTCAAGCGTGCAACGCTTAAGGTCCACACACCTACATCTAAATTCAAGAGCCAGCCGGGATTTCCTCTGGCCCGCCGGTCTGGGCGCGGCGGTCTCCGACTTGCATGGCCAGGTAGCCGACTGCTCCAATAACGCCAATGAGCAGGCTGCCGTACCACACCCAATTCGGGTCGATGTTGTCATTGACGTACCCGGCCAGCAGCGGGCCGATGGCAAAGGCGATGCCCCAGCTAAATCCGAAGGTGGCCATGTAGCGACCGCGCATGTGCTCGGGAGCAAATCTAGCCACCATGGTACTTCCCACCGGCGCGACGATCATCTCGCCAACTGTGATCACAACCATGGCCAGCGCGAACCACAGCAAGGTGGAGCCGAACCCGAACATGCCGAAGCCAATGCCGTACAGCAAGGTTCCCAAAGCCATCATGTGCAGTGGCACCTGGCCCTTGATCAAGCGCGTAATCCCGAATTGCAGGAACACCACCATGGTGGCATTGAGCGCCAAAATATACCCATAATCCAGCACGGGTAGGCCAGCCTGATCGCGCATGAACACCGGCATGGTCGAGTTCATTTGCACATACACGATGGTCACCAGGGCTGTAATTAGCAGGAAGAACATGAAGGCCGTATCCCGAAATACAACGCCATACCCAGCCGCGGACTGCACCATGCTCTCCTCCGCCTGCCCCTCTGCCAGCTTGGGCTTGGTCTCAGGGATGAGCGCCAGCACGATAAGGGCGGTGATGAAACTGGTGATTGCGTCGCCTATAAACAGCCAGTTGTAGCCGGCGGAGGTGGCCAGCACGCCCCCCAGAAGCGGGCCGATGGCCGCCGAAACATTGAAGATGATACGGTGCATACCGTAGCCTTCGGTGCGTTGTGCATCCGGCAGCAGGTCGGCGATCATGGCCTGCTGCGCCGGGCCGCCGGCATTGGACACCAGGCCCACGAAACCTGCCAGGGCGTAGAAGAGGTTTAAATCGCCGACCAGGATCATTAAAAGGCTGCTCAAGCCGCTGATGACCAGCCCGAAGATGAGCATAAATTTGCGTCCCAGTTTGTCGGTGAGCACTCCGCCCAGCAATCCCCCGATTGAGCTGGTAACAGAAAAAATGGCCAGCAGGATGCCAACTTCGGTCAGCCCCACCTGAAAGCGCTGGGTAATGAACAGGGCAAAGAAGGGGAACAGCAGGTAGCCACCCAGCCGGTCGATGAAGGTGCCCAGCATCAGCACCCAAAAGGTGGATGGGTATTCGTTATAGATCTTGCGAAGGTTAGTCAACATGCAGGAGGCCCTCCGAGGCCGGGAGCACGATTGCGGCGTTAGTATACTCGACGGGTCTGAGCGCAGTTCAGATACTCGCTGCTTCCCTCAAAAACTTTAAGATGCAAGTATTGCTTTTTGGTCAGATGGCTTTACAATATTGGGCATGAAAGCAGGCTGCGATAGCGCACGGCCATGGAAGCGCTAACGCCATCAGCACACAAAGATCTGCGGCTGAGGAACTGTAAAGGGCGATGAACGGGGGCTCGGCTTTACAGTTTTTTTTGTTCCTGCTTGAGGAGTGAGTATGAAGAAAAAATCAGTTGTTTTTGCTCTTTTGGTTAGTTTGAGCCTGGTGCTCTCCGCCTGCGGAAGCAGCAGCGCCCTCCGGAGCTGCCGTCCCCCAGAAGAACGACAGCCTCACCGTCCTGGAATGGTCCGGATACGAAACGCCTACCTACTGGGAACCCTTTGCTGCCAAGCATCCCGACCTTCAGCCGGACTATGCCTTCTTCAGCGAAGATGCCGAGGCATTGGCCAAAGCGCAAAGCGGTTTTTACTTCGACATTGTGCACCCTTGTGGAAGCTGGTGGGGCTTGTACGTGGATGCCGGGTTGGTGCAGCCGCTCGACACTTCGCGCCTCAAGAACTTCGACCAGCTCTTCCCCGATCTGGCCGACAAAGGTGTGATCGACGGCAAGCAATACTTTATCC
Source organism: uncultured Chloroflexia bacterium (assembly GCA_963797275.1). Taxonomy (GTDB): domain Bacteria; phylum Chloroflexota; class Anaerolineae; order Anaerolineales; family UBA11579; genus JAMCZK01. Next base: position 23,530 of record CAWCOT010000001.1, read on the forward strand.
CCTGGGACTGGGCCTTCGAGTCCATGACGGTGCGCACCGACCTGGTGGACAAAGTCCCCACGGCCTGGGCAGATCTATGGGACCCGCAGTACAAGGGCAAGATCGCCATCTTCGACTCAGGCAAATCCACCTTCCTGATGGCCGCCTACGCCCTGGGCTTCGACCCATACAACACCACTCCCGACCAGCAACAGCAGATCAAGCAGAAGCTGATTGACCTGAAGCCTAACCTGCTGACCTACTGGTCTGACTACACGGAGATCGACCAGCTGCTGGCTTCCGGCGAGGTCGCCATTGGCTCCAACACCTGGAACGATGCCTGGGCCACCCTGAATGATGAAGGCTATGCCGTCGACTATGTGGACCCGAAGGAAGGCCGCATCAGCTATGCCTGCGGCTACGGCATTGCCACGAACTCCCAGAACGTGGACCTGGCCTACGACTACATCGATGCCTTGATTGACGCCCAGTCCAACGCCAACATGGCCAATGATTACTACTATGGCGCCGCCAACCAGAACTCTGTGCCGCTGTTGGACCCGGACCTGGTTGCCCGCTTCCATTTTGACGACCTGTCCATCCTTAATCAGACCAACTTCCAGCAGCCCATGTCTGAAGAGCAGCGCCAGATGATGACCAGCATCTGGAACGAAGTAAAGGCCGCCCAATAAACACCCGGGCTGCCTCGAAACACAGCTAATCTAATCCCGGGCTGGGCCAGCAACTGGCGTCCAGCCCGGGATTGCCGTATCCAATGGAAAACAGACGCCGTCTCTTTGCCCTCATGACGCCACCTTCCGTGTGGCTGCTGCTTTTTTTCATGCTGCCCCTGCTGATCATGTTGGCCTACACCTTCAAGCAGACCACCTTTGGCAGCCTGTTTCCGCTCAGCCTGGACCAATACCGGGTCCTGCTGCAAAACCCCTCTTTCTTCCGCCTGCTGCTCGATTCCACCAAGCTGGCCCTAATCACGGCTTTGCTGTCCATCCTGCTGGCTTATCCCGTCTCCTACTTCCTGGTTTTCAACACGGGCACCAAGCGCGTGCTCATGCTCACCCTGCTCATCCTGCCCGCCTGGACCAGCTTCCTGCTGCGCGTGCTGGCCTGGAAAGTAATCCTGGGTTCCAATGGATTGCTGAACCAGGGGTTGCTTTCCCTGGGCCTGATCAAAGAGGGTGTACCCCTGCTGCTGTACAGCCAGACAGCGGTCATCATCACCCTGGTGTATGTGTGGATACCTTTTGCCGCTTTGCCCCTTTTTGCCACCATGGAACGCATTGATCCACGCCTGCACGAAGCCTCCCAGGACCTGGGCGCCTCGCCGACGCAAACTTTCCTGCGCGTCACCCTGCCCCTGACCATGCCCGGCGTGGCCTCGGCGTTTTTCTTCGTATTCATCCCCACCCTGGGTGAATGGGTCACGCCAACCCTGGTGGGCGGGGTCAGCGGCATCATGTATGGCAACTTGATCCAGGACCAGTTTGCCCGCGCCCTCAACTGGCCGCTGGGCGCCCTGCTGAGCATGGTGCTGCTGGTGTTGGTGGCCGCCTTCAGCTATATCTTCAACCATTTCATTCCCATCACCGAAGTGCCGGTTTCCACCTGATGAAACGACGCCCCGCAAAAATCCTCGGCTGGGTGTATTACCTGCTGCTGTTGATTTTTCTTCAGCTGCCCATACTGCTGCTGATCATTTTCTCGTTTAATGATTCCGTGCTGCTGGTATTGCCGCTCAAAGGCTTTACTTTGCAGTGGTACCAGCAGTTATTGCACGCCACGGAACTGCTCAACGCAGCCAAGAACAGCCTGATCATCGGGTTTGTCTCGTCCACCATCGCCACCGCCCTGGGCACCATGGCGGCCATCGCCATCGCCCGCTACAGGTTTCCGGGCCGGGAATTCTTTCTGAACATTGCCACCCTGCCCCTGGTGATTCCATATGTCGTCCTCGGGGTGGCCTTACTGATTTTGTTCCAGAGCATCGGCGTCCCGCTCAGCATTTGGACCATTGTGGCCGGACACGCCATCATCAATATTCCCTACGTGATGCTTATCGTGGCAGCGCGCCTTTCCGGCTTTGCCAATAACCTTGAGGAAGCCGCTATGGACCTGGGCGCCACTTACTGGGGCACGCTGATGCGCGTTACCCTGCCTATTTCAGCGCCTGCCCTGGTGGCCGCCTTTCTGTCTTCGTTTACACTATCTTTCGACGAGTTTTCCTTGGCCTTCTTCCTGGCCGGCACCGATAACACCCTGCCCGTATATATTTATTCCCAGCTGCGCTTCCCCAATCGCCTTCCCCTGGCCATCACCACCGCCGCAGTGGTGATCCTGTTTTCAGTTATCATATTGCTGCTTTCGGAATGGCTGCGGCGTGTGGGCGTAGGCCGCGCCACTAGAGCGCAGGGTTGAGAGCGGCATCCATTACAGGAGTGTGTAACCACGATTAAGCATGAAACCATTTGCCGTTGAGCTAAAAAACGTAAGCAAAGTATTTCCCGCAATGGCACGCGGCGAAGACAGCTTGGCCGCGGTTAACAGTATTGACCTGCAAATTCGCCAGGGGGAATTCTTCACGCTCCTGGGGCCAAGCGGCTGCGGAAAGACGACCACTTTGCGCATCATTGCCGGCTTCGAATTCCCCACTCACGGCGAAGTATATTTGAATGGTGAACTCTCCAACGACATCCCGCCCTACAAGCGCCCGGTCAATACCGTATTCCAGAATTACGCTTTGTTTCCGCATCTCAGTGTGGCCCAAAACGTGGCCTTCGGCTTAGCCGTCAAGCATGTGCCCACGCCGGAGCGCGAGGTGCGCGTGCGCGAAGCGCTGGAGCTCATCCGCCTGGGCGATCTGGGCGGACGGCAGCCCAGCCAGCTATCCGGCGGCCAGCAGCAGCGTGTCGCCCTGGCGCGCGCCCTGGTCAACCGCCCCTCCGTGCTGCTGCTGGATGAGCCCCTGGGCGCCCTGGACCTGAAATTACGCGAGCAAATGCAGCACGAGCTTAAGCAATTGCAGAAAAAGGTGGGCATCACCTTTATCTACGTGACCCACGACCAGGAAGAAGCCCTGACCATGAGCGATCGCATCGCGGTGATGAGCGCCGGCCGGGTGCAACAAATGGGCACTCCCGAGGACATCTATAACTATCCGGCCAACCATTTCGTGGCCGACTTCATCGGCGACACCAATTTCCTGGAAGGCAAAGTGGTTTCGCTGCACGAGAACCACACCATGCTCAAAGTGGGGCGCGAAGATGTGGTGGCTTCCCGCTCCACGGTGCCCCTGATGCCCGGCGACAAAGTGACCATGGTCATCCGCCCCGAGAAGCTCAGCGTGGCGCATGAAAACCCCGACCTTCCCGCGGCCCCCGGGCCGACGCTAATTGAAACTCCCTCCGCCAATGGCAACGGGAATGGCAATGCCAAAGCGCGCATGAACGCCAACATCAGCGCCCGCGTAACTGAAACAGTCTTCGTAGGTACAGACACGCGCGTTTACGTCGACTTGAAGGGCGGGTCCGAGCTGGCTGTACTGGTGCGCAACCTTGAACAGAATTTCAAGAAGGGGGATAAGGTCACTCTGAGCTACGACCCGTCTGACTCACGCCTGCTGCCTGCCGCCCAATTGGGCACCACCGAAGAGGGCCAGGCTGCGCAAAACGGGGTCAACTAGTCCAGGAAGAAATCGCTCACACAAAAAAAGGGCAGCCCTAATGCGGCTGCCCTTTTTTGATATCTAGATAGAACCATGAATCAACTTATATTGGCCGTCACTTCTATAGCCTCAGGCACCAGCAAGGGATCAACATCAGCTGGGTCTCCGCTTTGGGCAAAAGCCTGCTGCCCTTCATCCTCGCTGTTCAGAGTGACCAAAAGCACATCACCTGCGAGGTAAGTGGTTTCACTATCCAGCGCGATGGACACTATGTGCTGTACGCCATTCGCCAGATAGACGCAATCTCCAACCAAGGTGAAAGTTTGCTCGCCTTGGACGATGTAATCAGCTTCTTCCAGGGGAGTTGCCGATATGAGTATGCAGGCAAACTTTAACGTGTCTGTCGGGAAGGCGTTGTTCGCATATTGCAGCAATACGTCGCCGCCAGTGACCGGGATGATCGGACCGCCAGTTGGCGTGTCATCCTTGGGTTTCTTGTCATCGCGATTATCGACATGTGACGAGTTCACGATCAAGACGATCTGGTTGACCAGGTCATCGAAATTGGACCAGGTGAAGGCCTGTCCGTTGAATGTAAACGTGCCGCCGGAAGCATTGGCCGGTATCAGGGTCGCCAGCGCGGTAGCGTAATCCGCTGCGCTGGTGGTGCTCATGTTAAAGGTCAGGGTTTTAACGCTTCCCGAGAGGGCATTGATGCTTCCGCCCACGCCGGCGCCGTCGTTAAGTAACACGTCGACATTGCCGTCGCCTGCATCCAGGTTCACATTCCCGCCGATGGTTGAGTTAACGGTCAGGTCAATATTGCCGCCACTGCCTGCCAACCCGGCCGAGCCGGCCGTTCCATCTACGGGTAACGAGGGAATAACAGGGCTGCTGCCACCAACGGAGCCGTCAGTTCCAGTGGCACCGCTACTCAAAATTCCGGAACCACCAGCTCCTCCGTCCCCGGCCTCGCCGCTAATGACGCTGCCGTTTCCACCGTTTCCGCCGTCCCCTCCAGCGCCGCCGCGGACGTATGTTGCTACCACCATTCCCGCCGTCGCCACCGTTTCCGCCCTGACTGCCACCATCCCCGCCGTTCCCGCCGTCCCCACCAGCTACTTTGCCAAAACCACCATTCCCGCCGTCTCCACCGTTTCCACCCTGCAGAATTCCCGCTCCACCATTGCCTCCATTGCCACCACTGCCAGCTATACAGGAGTTCCCCCATTACCGCCATCGCCGCCAGTGGAGCCTGCGCCGCCGTTGCCTCCGTTGCCAGCACCCACGTCGGCTCCATCCCCACCATTACCGCCGTCCCCAGCCAATCCACCCGCTCCGCCCGAGCCGCCAGTCCCCGCCTGCGCTGGTCAGATTGAGGTCAGCGGAAACATTACGCATCCACGGTGATGGTCAGGTCGGCGCCGTTTCCACCGTTGCCGCCTGCGCCGCCTGTTCCGCCGCTGCCCCCATCACCACCATCCCCACCGTCAACGGAATAAGTGTATTAACTGCCATATCTTCGCCGTCCCCACCATTTCCGCCAGTCCCACCGTCCACGCCACTCATGCCATCGCTACCCGCAGTGCTTACGATCCAGGTCCCCAACGACTGGCGCGGTTACCGTATCGGTGAGACTTGTCCCGTCCAAACCATCGCTGCCATCCGTGCCAGTGCAGCCATCTTCGCCGTTCCCACCGTCTGGGGAAAGGAGTCGTGCCATCGGCGCCATTGTCTCCGCAGCCCGCATACACATGCGGCTGGAAGTTCAGCGCGGCCAAGGCCAGAGCCATGATGGTTGAAAAGACCAGAATTACGTAGGTAGAAGAACGCTTCGATTTCATCAGCTTATCCTCCGCCCTGGGGGCCATTATTGGCGAAAGCTCCCGCGGGCTTGATAGTTGGGAACCACCTAGACAGTGGTTTCAATTCAATATGAAAAGTAACTTCTGTGGATTGCTCTCCTCATAATCATTCCTCCGAGATAGACTGATATGTCCAAGGCTCCGCTGCCAGGGGAAATCCTAACATATTTGACAGCATGTTAATCCCGCCTGACATTTATGTCAAGGAGAAAACCATTCTTCCCTAACCATAAAATTACGAAAATTAGAGCTACGCGGCGGTGTGCAATCGGCCGCCGTCAACGAGGCCCCAAGGGCTTGGCAGCAATACCCAGCATCAGAAAAAAAACCACTCTTCACTCCATGAGGAATGCGGAAGGCAATAAAAGGGGTCGCCTTGCGACGACCGCGCTTCCTCCAAAAGACAACGGCCGCACTTCCGTGCGGCCGTTCTTCATTTCAAGTCCAGAGCCAACTTATCCCTGTTGCAGGGCATCTTGCTTGTGTTTAATATCCCGGTAGCGCAAATTCATGTCCAGGATGCGCTTGCGAATGCGCAAGCTTTCCGGGGTTACTTCCAGAAATTCATCCTCGGCCAGATAATCAATGCTTTCGTCCAAACTCATGATATGCGGCGGGCTCAGGCGCACTTCAATGCCTTTTAGTTCCGTATGGATACTGGTCAACTTCTTGGTCTTAACCACGTTGACCTCCATATCCAGGTCACGCGGCTGCTCGCCCACCACCATGCCGGCGTACACCTGGGTGCCCGGCCCGATAAACAGCGTGCCGCGCTCTTCAGCCGCCTTCAATCCATACGTACTGGCGATGCCCGCCTCATAAGCGATCAGCGAGCCCCGTGCCCGCGAGGTGATCGGGCCCGCCATGGGCATAAAGGCGTGGAATAACGTATTCATGATGCCGGTACCCTTGGTGGCGGTAAGGAATTGCTGGCGGAAGCCCAGCATGCCCCGCGTAGGCACAATATATTTCAGTCTAACCGTACCGATGCCCGACTCCTGCATCTCCAGCATCTCGCCGCGGCGTTTGCCCATCATCTCGACCACGGTGCCAGAGGTAGCCTGGCTGCATTCGATGTACACCTCTTCGAAAGGCTCCAGTTGGTTGCCTTGCTCATCTTTCTTCAGAATAACCTCGGGACGGCCCACCTGGAATTCATAACCCTCACGGCGCATGGTTTCGATCAATATAGCCAGGTGCAGCTCTCCACGCCCGGAAACCACAAAGGTGTCGGCGCTGTTGGTCTCCTCAACCCTCAGCGAGAGATTACTGCGCAACTCATTGAACAGCCGCTCGCGCAGTTTACGGCTGGTGCCCCATTTCCCCTCGCGGCCAGCCAGGGGAGACGTGCTGATCCCGAAGGTCATGCGCACGGTGGGTTCTTCCACTTTGATACCCGGCAGCGCCACGGCGCTGTCCACATCTGCCAAGGTCTCGCCGATGGCAATGGCCTCCAGGCCGGCTACGGCCACAATCTCACCGGCGCTGGCTTCCTCTACCTCGATGCGCTCCAAGCCTTCATGCACGAACAAATAAGGGATCTTTTCAGGTACGGATTCTCCATCCAGCTTCATGCGCACCACGGCCTGCCCCACGTGCATTTTGCCGGCAAAAATGCGACCGATGGCGGTTTGGCCGCGGTAGTTGTCATAATCCAGCGTGGTCACCAGCATTTGCAGCGGCGCATCCGGATCCACGTCAGGAGCCGGAATTTCCCTCAAGATGGTCTGGTACAGGGGCTGCAGATCAGGGCCGATTTCCGGCGTCAGCCCGGCGCGCTGCTCGGTGGCGATGGTATACACCACCGGAAATTCAGCTTGCACATCGGTGGCGCCCAACTCGATGAAGAGGTCGAAGGTGTCGTTGAGCACCCGCGTGGTATCCGCATCCCGGCGGTCTACCTTGTTGATCACCACAATGGCGCGGTGCCCCATCTCCAGGGCCTTCTTGAGCACAAAGCGCGTCTGCGGCTTCGGGCCTTCGGCGGCATCCACCAGCAACAGCACGCCATCCACCATATTGAGCACGCGCTCTACCTCGCCGCCGAAATCAGCATGTCCCGGCGTATCCACGATGTTGATCTTTACGGGTTGTTTGGTGTCCGGATCCACGATGCGGATGGCGGTGTTCTTGGCCAAGATGGTGATGCCGCGCTCACGCTCCAGGTCATTGGAGTCCATCACGCGTTCGCGCACCTGCTGCTTCTCGCGGAAGGTGTGCGCCTGGCGCAAGAGACCATCCACCAGGGTGGTTTTTCCATGGTCGACGTGGGCAATAATGGCGATATTGCGTAAATCGTTACGAATAATGTTCATAGCCTTAGCGATATTCTATCTGTTGCCACAAAACCCCCGCAGCCTCATGTTTCTTTGTTTTGCTCCACACTTTGTCCTATTTTTTGCTCGCCTTAGTCTACGCTCCCCCTTCCGTCCCCTGTTGACATCGTGCCTCACTTGCCCAGCCCCCCACGCAGAGCCTCCTTACTTCGACGCGCCGCCCAGCTCAAACGTGACTTCTCATAGGATCGCCCTGGCCCTGTGCGCTTATGACCCGTTCGTTTTAGTGCCACATGTGCTTCTCCCCCTTGGATGTTGGCTGGTGCCCGGACAGCCATCGCCCGCTTCTGTTGCTTGGAGGACGGCGGACAGATTAGCCGCCACTCCACAAGAGGTCAAGGGCCAGTCCATAAAATAGTTTTCTCCGGAGTTTAAGGTAAGTGCGTTAGGCCGATTTATCATCAAATGTCCAATAAAAACCAGCCGAATACTGAGTAAGGTGGGTCAAATAATCGCTGGGCCGATGTACAAGATTGGCATTTCCCAGCCAGGCGACCAACCCGAGGTCCAATTTGCATAGATATTGATCATACTGTATCCGAGACAAGCTATGTTGGTTTGCCAACGATTTTTCATCTGATTTAGGAATCATTTGGAGCCACCTTTGGCCGCCCTCTATATAGAAGGCATACTAAAACCATCTTTTGCTAATAAGCGAGAATCGGATATGTGTCGTGTGATTCAGTGCATAGTTGACCAATCCAACAGATTGGCGTCTGCCTGTTCCAATGGCTCAAGGCAAAACCCATCGGAAAAGCTGGGATGCCAAGAGGCGTAACAGATAAATTCGCCAACGATGATTTCCTCTTGTTACCAATCCACCGACTTATATTGCCCTCTGCCTACCCTTTACCATTCATAAAACAACTCCCTAAGTTCAGGTGGAATTTCTTTGGGTTCCGGGAAAACAGCCCGGCAACGCCAATTCATTCGACATTTGATTTGTGTTTAGGCAAAAATCATCGTCAAGAACCTGATTTTTCCAACCGGGGAGGATCTTTGTACAATTCGTATAATCCGAACGGACTGATTGCAGAATTAACTTAAGGAATATGACAATCTCACCCACCTTTTTAGGGCGAGCACCTTTGTTCCTCCTTCAGCGGCAACGATTAAGGTGATAGGCTACGGAACGTTTTTCCGCTGGGTCATAGACGACAAAGGCACCTTCACCATTATTTGAATCTGATTGTCACTCGGACAAGCCATATTGGTTTGAGTGTCCTTATCTGAATGTGTAATCTCTATTAGTGACGGGATCTGTCAGACTGGCATCCCATCGGATTCGTTTTCGTCATTTGGCTCTGGCCTCAAAGGAACATGTCGAGAGAAGATTTGTCGGTTGTAGCTTCCAATTGAGAGGCTGCAGACCTATCGGGCTCGACCACAAGCCGAGATCAACAAGACGCCACTACTAGGATCGGGTTTACTTTCGCCATAATTTCCGCCTTCGCCTGCTCGATAATTTGAGTGTACTACAAGTATTGGCAACCTCCTTTTGTATCCATGGTCGACGTGGGCAATAATGGCGATATTGCGTAAATCGTTACGAATAATGTTCATAGCCTTAGCGATATTCTATCCGTTGCCACAAAAAAACCCCACCGCAAGGCGGGGCCGTATGGTGACCTGGCAAGATTATAGCACCTGGGAAGCCCGATTGCCGTGCCAGGGACAACCTTGAAGATTAAGGCCCTTTTTACCAATGGGTGGGCAATAAAATAAGCGCTATCGCTTGATAGGGACCAGTAACCTTGAACCATCCAGTTAAATATTCCCTCAGTATCGCCGCCCGCATAACAATCATCTATATCGTTGTCGGTTCCCTGTGGATTTACTATTCTGACCAATTCCTGCTGGGGGTGACCAAAGACAGTTCCATCCTCTCGATGCTGCAATCCTACAAGGGTTGGCTGTTTATCCTCACCAGCGCAGCCATGCTTTATCTGCTGGTGCGCGGCATGACCGCAACCGTTGAGCGCGCCCACCGGCGCACCTCCCAAGCCAACCAAGCCACGCTGGATGGGCTGCTGCGCGCCATCGAACTGCGCGACAGGGATACAGAGGGCCACTCCCAACGCGTGGTGCACATTGCCCTGCGCCTGGCCCAAGAGCTGGACCTGCCCGAATCCAAGATGCAACCCCTGTCCCAGGGTGCCCTGCTGCATGACATCGGCAAGATCGGCGTTCCTGATAGCATTTTGCGCAAGCCATCCAAGCTGACCAAGGCCGAATGGGAGTCCATGCGCCAGCACCCCCAGCGCGGTTACGACCTGCTGCGCTCCGTGGAGCATCTAAAGGAAGCTCCATCATCCCGTTGTACCATCACGAGCGCTGGGACGGCAGCGGCTACCCCAACGGGCTGCGCGGCGAGGCCATCCCTCTGGAAGCCCGCGTTTTTGCCGTGGCCGACGTGTGGGACGCGCTTACCTCGCCGCGGCCCTACCGCAGGGCCTGGAGCGAAAAGAAGGCTTTCGATTACATCGTGGAAAACTCGGGCAACTTGTTTGACCCTGCTGTGGTGGAAACCTTCGCCCGCTTAAAGAAAAGCGGGCAGATCTAGCTTCAATCCAGCCTGAGTACAACTCTCCACGCACCCGCAGCAACGCCTGCTACTCGCCAGCGCGGCTAAAGCCGCATTTGCGAGCTCAGGTTGTACTCAGGTGGGTAGCCAAAAGCGGCGCTAGCTGCTACAAGCCATTGTTTTTCCATCCCAGTTTATCTATTTCCCTATTCAAAGTTATACTCATTCCATCCACGCTACCTTTCTCTGGAGGGCGACCATGGCGAGACGATACTGCTTTTTTGTAATCATCGGTGCATTCTTCCTCGGCGCCTGCAGCCAGAGCCCGGCGCCTGTCGCAGCGACCTCGACGTCCAGCTCCACCCCATCACTTTCGCAACCGAGCCCCACATCCGAACCACCGCCCCTGTCCCTGGACCACCAGCCGCTATATTGGTTTGCGCCTCTCAATCTGGAACAGGTTGGCCGCGGCTCAATCGATTACATGGATCTGTTTGCGGCCGGTGCGGAATGGGATGAGGCTGCCAGCCACATCCAGGTTTTTAAACTGTACGGCGGTTGGGCCGAGACCACGCCATTTTCCAATCTCCAAAAAGCCATCCGGGGGATCCGCGAGCGCGGTCTTGCGCTGGCATTTGAACACAGCCCTCTATTCGCTGATGACACGTGCGGCCGAGATATTGAGGGCTTTGCCGGGCCGGGCTTCCTCAAAACGGTGCAGCGTGTAAAGGACGCCGGCGGCACCCTCAATTTTATTGCTCTCGACGAACCTTATTATTGGGCCCACTTTTACGATGGCGAGCAGGCCTGTCAGTGGTCCACCGAAAGGATCGCCAAAGATGTCGGTGACAGCATACTCAAAGCCCAGGAGATCTTTCCCGACTTGGCTGTCGGTGATATCGAACCGGTGACAGGCCCGGCCGATGCCGCCGCCTATAAAACCTGGCTGGAGACCTTCCAGGAGGTCAACGGCTTTGATCTGGCCTTCCTGCATCTGGATATGGATTGGAGCAACCCAAACTGGCCGGAGGAGGCCATGCAGATGGAGGCTTATGGCCGCGAGTTGGGCATCCCTATCGGCATGATTTATATCGGAAATTCTTTTGAGCAAGACAACGCCACCTGGCTAGCCAGCGCGGGCGAACGCGTCAAAAGCTACGAATTGGAAGCCGGCGGCCAACCGGACCACATCATCTTCCAATCCTGGAACGACAAACCTGATCACGTCCTCCCCGAAAGCGACCCCACCGCCTATACCGGGTTCGTTAAGACCTATTTTGAGGATCGCTCCCTGTTGGGGCTAAGCGACGAAATGCTGGCGCATAACCTGGCGCTCAACAAGGCCGTGCGCTATTCGCGCGCCTTGGCTGGCAATGAAGGTGAGTTCGCCGTGGATGGCAACGCCGGCTCGCTGTGGAATTCGGGGAATGAGGCCCCTCAATGGATCGAGATCGACCTGGGCCAGGCATATGACATCGGCGAGGTGCGCCTGCTCATCAGCCAGTACCCGGCGGGCAACACCCTGCACCGCGTGTTGGGCAAAGGTTCTGGCGCGGATGCTGTCTTCCACGAGCTCACCCGCTTTGAGGGCTTAACCGAGGACGGCCAATGGCTGGAATTCTCACCGGAAGAACCCTGGGCGGGCATCCAAACCATCCGCATCGAAACCGTAGCCAGCCCCTCTTGGGTCGCCTGGCGCGAGATCGAAGTCATTCCCGCCGAGGCTCCCTAGCCCGACATTTTGCCGCCGGGTTCTCGTGCCGCCCGAGTTTGAACTAGCTTCTCCCCAGGCTCCCGAAAGGATTCTCGCTCCTGGCCCGGCGCGGCACACCCATCAGTTGGTGCTGCGAGGCCATCAGCATCCAGTACACCGCATCCAGGGTGTCATCGTGACCGCCTCGCGGCCAGCGCAGCCATTCCTCGCGGAAGGTGCGCAGGAATGGCAGCTCTACATCTGCCAGCCACACGTGCCCCCACTGGAATAGTTTGGCCATGCCAATCTCGAAGCGTTCACCCTTGCCTTTGCGCCCGGGGTGCATGGGCGCCAGCGGCAGCAGCGCCTCGCGCAGCAGCAGGTAATAGAACTCTTCTCCCTTGCCTACCGTCTCGACCCCAATGACCTGTGTGGTCGGGTAGCGGGCAGCCAGCGCCTTCACCTGCTGTTCGGCCTCCCCCTGGCTGAGCTGGGCGTGGACGCCGTCCACCAGCACTACTCCGCCGCCGGGCAGCACGCGGCCCACCGCCAGCGCAAAATAGTCCCTGCTGCCCTGCTTCAACTTATCCGCGGTGCTGGCGTAATCCACGCCCATTACTACCGGCCAACCCGGTTGGATTTTCTCGTGAGGATACTCATGCAGCCATTCCGCCTTCAGATGAATCCCTTCCGCGGCGCTCAGGTCCAACAGGTACATACGCGCAAACTCGGCTTCGCCGGCCAGCTGCCGCGCCTTTTCAATTTCGCCCAGCGAGAAACGCTCCGGCCAGGTGGGCTGCTTCTCTCCCTCTTCGTCGCTAGCCTTTGCCTCTTGCCCTTCGCCCTGTTGCCTGGCTTCGTATACTGGCGTCGCCACACAGATGAATCTTCCTGTCGATTTCAGATAAGCCAGGGCATCATTTTCCGTCCATGGCGTTCCAACGAACACTTGCCAGGTCTGGGGGGTTACCGTGGGCAAGGATGGTTCCCTTGAGGATGCGGATGGCCAGATCCAGCTCGCGGCGCGAGCGCGTGTTGTTTTCGTCGTGCAGGTCATCCACCAGCAGCAGCCCGGTTGGATGCTTGCCGATGATGGCTCGCGAGCGGTATCCCAGCCCTACCAGGCTGGGGTCCTTGCCCTTGGCCCGGGCGCACAAGGCGCGCCACTCGTCGTAATCCCCGGCTACGCGGCGCAGTTCGTAGCCCTTCGACCCCCAGCCGATTTTCCGGTCCGGGGCCACATCCGGAAAAACCTGCTGCCATCCGGGGTTGCGTTCAATCAGGTCGGCTATTTGTTGGCTGGTGCTGGCCGCCATCTGGTCCCCGGCTTGCACCAGCAGCACGCTCTTTTGCGGCTCCTGCCCCAAGCGGAAGGCAGTAAAGGCAATGCTCAACGTGGTGGTCTTGGAGGAACCACGAAAGGCCTCCACCACCAACCCTTTGCCCTGTTCCCTGGCGGCGTACAGCGGCTCCAGCCAGTCCACTCTGGCATGCTTAGGCAGAGACCGCTGGAAAAGGTATTCGTAAAAGCGTTCGAACCCGTCTGGCGTGTCAGGCAGCATTGGCTCTTGCTCGTTATCCAGGTTTTCCATCCAAAAGCCCCCATTTTTTGCAGAAAGAACTGTTTTCCAGTCTCCTATAGCATGCTTTGCCGGCTTCTCAACCAAATTTTCCCGTTTTTCAAGTGCCTGCACAAAACATAAAAAGCCCCTTCAAATGAAGGGGCTTTTTTTTATCCTTACTGCCTGGGTTAAGACGCGCTCTCTTCCTCTGGAGCGATTTTCTTTTCCAAAGCCTGCATGAACTTGTCGTGGTCCCCAGAAAGCAGGCCGGTGCGCGGCAGGTAGATCATGTTGTCGCTGTGGGTAATGATCCAGCTATTTTCTGAACGATGCTGTACGGATTGGATCTGCTCCAGCGGCAGTTTGACGTTCTGCTGGCCTTGATGCACATGCAGGAAGTTGCCCTTCAACTCAAGGGAGGTGATGGCTTGCTTGCTTTCGAATAGCTCGGCGCGCCGCAACCACACGAACACCAGGTTGATCAATGGCCGCAGGGTATAGCTCACCCCATACACAGCCAGCGCCAGCCCGATCAACAGCAGCGGGTAGCGCAGCCATGCAAACGAAACGTGTGCGTTCACCCACACCATGCTCAATCCTCCCAGGATGATCAGCGCCGGCCCTCCGGCGGCCCGCTGCAGCACGCGCGCCCCTCCACTGTAGAAAGTGGAGAGGTAATTATCGGCGAATTGGTCGAAGGTGGGTTTGTAGGAGACTTTCACGACTGACCACCAAGCGTGGGTGGCTCTTCAATGCGGATGCCCAAGACCTCGCCGCGGGCGGTTTCCTGGCCGCCAGCCAGCAGGCTGCAGGTCATCCAGGTCTTGCGGCCCTCTACCTTATGCACACGGGCACGCAATTCCACGGGGTCGGCGGTTAACGGCGTCGGCTTAAGGTAGTCTACTTTCAGTGAGCGGGTGACATAAGTGATGAGCGGTTGGGTGCCGATCTGGCGGCCCTCAAGCCGGTGGGCGGCTGCCATCGCCAGCCCCATGCAGTGACAATCCATGAGCGTAGCGATGATGCCCCCGTTCATCACGCCCTTGTGTCCGCTGTATTGCGGTTTGGGCGTAAAGTGCGCCACGGCTTCATCCCCATCCCAATAGCTCTTGATGTACAAACCGTCCGGGTTATTACGCCCGCAGCCCCAGCAATCTGCGCGCGCATCCAAATACTGGTCTTGAAAGGCGAGATCGGTCATGGCTACATATTACTCGGTTTCCCCCACATCAAAGTTTGCCGATGACTTCATACACCTTGATGGATTGGCTGCGCTGCTTAATCGTCTGGTCACCGATCAAATGGGTTTTGAATTGCCCTTTTATTTCGGCATACGTTTCCGGCCCGATGAAAAGCCGGTTGGGGCGGGCAAGCATTTGCAGCCCCGAGGCCACGTTGACCGTATCCCCCAGCACCGCCAGTTCCACCCGCTCCCGCGTGCTGACGTAGCCTGCCATCACCGTCCCGGTGTTGACGCCGATGCCCACGTCCACGTGTTTCTCGCTGTCCTGATAACGGGCGGCGATTAATTGGAGGATTTCCAAGCCTGCCTCAACTGCCTTTCCGGCTGGGTCTTTCTGTGTATCCAACATGCCAAACACGGCCATGACCCCATCGCCTATGTAGTTCACCAGCAAGCCGCCAAACTGGAATACGATGTCGGTCACATCCTGATAGTAACGTTCCAACAATTGGCCAAATTGCCTGGCCCCCAGTTTCTCGGCCAGGCCCATCGAGCCGGCAATGTCGGCGAACAATATTGTGCGCCGCTGCTCACTGAGTTCCGGCAGGCTGCCCGTTTTCAGATAATTACGCAGCAGGAATTCCGCTTCCACCGGCGCCACAAAACGCTGCAGCAGTTGGCGCACGCGGTTCTCCTCTTTTACCCGCTCAATCAAGGTCACGCGTTCGATGGTCAGCGCGGCCAGGTGGCTTACCGCCACCGCCAGCTGCATATCTCGCTGGTTGAAATGGCGCGTATCTGAACGCGACTTGTACATATAAATGAGGGCGATGGTCTTGTCCTCACTCACCACCGGCACACACAAGGCGGTATGCACGTGCAGCATGTGGGCGCTGTCGCTCAACAATTTGCGGCTTTCGGCTTGTTTACTGGGAAGCAGCACGGTGGTGCGCTGCGCAATGGCGGCCTCGGCCAGGCTGCGCGGAAAGCCCAGCTCCGGCAGTTTGTCGAAATCCTCAGCCAGCACCACTTCACATTTGTCTGCGCCTAAGGTCAGGCTCAGCAATCGCGAGACCTCCTTGAGCGCCACCTGGATATCCATGATGTTGTTGAGCTGCTGGATGACTTCGTACAGCAGCACCGCATGGTTATCGAAGGACTCCAGCAGCAGTTCGCGGCTAAATGGCTGAAAGCCGGAAGGAGCGGCCTCTTGCGAGGCGGCTTCGGTCTGCAGCGTTACCAGGATCTCATACAGGCCAATGCGCACTACATCATTGGGGTTCAACTTGAAGTCAAAGTTTTCGGTGATCTTGCGGCGATTGATGAAGGTGCCGTTGCGGCTGCCCAGGTCCTTGATGGTGATGGAGTTGGTCTTCTCGTCCAAATAGAGCAGGGCATGCTGGCGCGAGGCGGCTTCGTCTGCGATGACTACGTCGTTGTCCTGGCGGCGGCCCACGGAGTTGCCCCCCGGCTTCAGGATGTACTCGACAGGTTTGCTATCCGGAGATCGAACGGTGAGGGTCCACATAGGAGGGAGCGACATCCCCCTGCCAGGCTGGCACTGTCACCCTGGGATTGTAGAGGTTTGTGCGCCTTCGCGCAACCCAGCCCAGGGCGGCCGCCCTTCTTCCGCCTGGTATTCCGTGGTCACCACGCTCCTGACCAAGGCCGCGCGGTGAGCGCCGCAGTGCCCCACATCCTGTGCGGGGATCGATAAGGCCTGGATGCGTGTGGTGCTGCATCCGCAGGCATAGTGCTGCTCCTGGCGACGCAGCAGGTGCAGGCGCGCTTCAGTTGCTGGTGTTGGAGTGTCCATTTTTCCCCCGCAAAACCAGCCCTTCCCGGTGGGCGCTGACTGCGCGCCGTCCAATTTCAGTGATGGGCTCGTAGCTCTCCGGATACAGGGCCGCCAGGATGTCGCCGGCAAAATCGCCGCGCCAATCGTAGTGGGCAGTTTGGGCCAGGCGCAGCATGCGGAAAGCATCCGGCAGGTAGCGCCCATCCTCCCAATTCTTGATGCTCTGGTAAGAGATACTGCGCCCCAGATTGGTCAGGGCTTCATTCAGCGAATCTGCAAACTTGCGCAAGGGCACCCGCCGCGCCGAAGTACCCACCAAAATGCGGTAATCGCGCACAATTTGGGCCACGGCTTTTCGATTTGGATAGGTTGTCTTGATCAACGCAACTCCCTGAGGGGAGATATAGAACGATTGTTCTATATTCTATGCGTAATTGTTCTTTTTTCAAGGCCTTGGTCAATTTGTCAAGCAACTCGAAAAGTGCTTGTCAAGGGGTACCAGGCACACCGTATAATCGGGCCGATTCCCATGGCCAACCGCCCAGTCAACCGTTTAACCCCCTGGCTGCTTCCCATCATCCTTTTGGTCTTTTTCCTGTGCCTGCGCCTCCCCGGCCTGGGCCGCTATGCCACCATCGACGAAGTTTATTGGCTGAAACAATCCGCCAATTTCCGCCAAGCCATATTGGATGGTCGCTGGAATGAAACCGCCCTAAGCTGGCATCCGGGCGCCACAACTATGTGGGCGGGCTTTTTGGGCATTCAGTTAAGGTACGCCCAACTGGATAATTTCCCTCACGAGGGGGTGACGGATTTCCACCTCAGGCACTATTTGTGGGACCACCAAATCAATCCTATTGAGCTGATCGCCTCTGCCCGGCTGTGCATCGTGCTGTTTAATGCACTTGCCTTTTTGCTGCTCTGGTCGCCCCTGCGCAGGCTGGTCGGCGATCTGGCCGCCACGCTGGGCATGGGTCTGATTGCCTTCGATCCATACCTGATCGCCCATCAGCGCCTGCTCCACCAGGATGGGATGATGGCCGGCCTGGGCTTGTTGGCGCTGGTTGCCTTCGCGGCTTACCTGAAATCCAAACGCAGAAGCGACTTCATCCTTTCTGCCGTCGCCACAGGATTGGCTTGTCTTACCAAGACGCCTATGCTGCTGCTGATACCGGTCATCATTTTGATGGGCGTTTATGCTGAGCTGCGCCGTGGACACCTGGAGCCTGGCGTTTGGGTGCGAAGATTTGCCGTGTGGGTGCTCATTGTGGCGGTCGTTTTCGGGAGCCTGTGGCCCGCCATGTGGGTGAACCCCGTGGGGTCGATCGTGGGAATGGGCCAGTATGCCTTGGGGTCTGCGCAGGGTGAATTTAGCGGGCCGGTGTTTTTTAACGGCACGGTTTACCCAACGGGCGACCTGGGCTCAGGCTCGTGGAGCTTTTATGTGCTCAGCTTCCTGTGGCGAGCCACGCCATTTGTCCTGCTGGGGATGCTGCTTGCCATCGGGGCGCTGCTCTGGCGCCGGGCGCAGGCTGCCGATTTGGACGCGCGAGGGTTTTGGTTCCTGCCGGTTTTCGCGGTCCTATTCGTGGCGCTTATGTCGGTGGGCGTGAAGAAGTTTGACCGCTATATGCTGCCGGCTCTACGCGGCGCTGCTGCCGGTGGCGGGCTGGGGTTGGGCCCAAGTGGCTGCCTGGGCGAGCAGTGCGCTGCCGGTGGCACGGCGCTGGGCGCCAGCCGCCCTGGCCGCGGTCATCCTGGGTGGGCAAGTGTGGAGCAGCGCCGGCCAGTTCCCCTATTACCTGGATTACTACAACCCGCTGCTGGGCGGCGCAGCCGGGGCGCAGCAGGTGATGATGCTGGGTTGGGGGGAAGGGCTTGGAGCAGGCCGCCATATACCTGCACGACCACGCCGAACGGGATTCAAAGGTGGCGTCCTGGTACAGCAATCTGTTCGACCTTTTCTATGGCCAGGACGTGGATGATATCCCCATCGCCCTGGAACTTTCCCCGGAGCAGCTGCAAGCGCTGCTCTCGGAGGACTATCTGGTGATCTACGTGCACCAGTGGCAGCGGGGCACGCCGCAAAACCTGCTGGATGCACTTACCCCGCTGACCCCCGAATACACGTTGCGCATCAACGGGCTGGATTACGTACGCATCTACCACCTGACACAGAACTGAGAAAAGGCGCCAAAGCTTGACCGGACATAAATTAAGCGCCGGGGCTCTCGGTGAGTGATCCCTGAGTGACCCGAATCCTTTGTTAAGGCCAATGTCCGCATTGGCCAGCTCAGGGTAGGCTCTCCAACATTGATTAAGAGCCTATAGCAACGATGCTTTGAGAGGGAGAATAACGGTCAATGAGGATATTTACGGGTAATAACAACTATTTTGTGTCTTTATGTTACATGGTTTCTATAACAACTACGGCAGAACTGCAGCAGATTTGCAACAATAAACTATGATGGGAAAGGTGGTTTTGGAGAAGGAAACCATGTTACTATCTTAATAGCGAGTGCCGGGTGGCCCCCTCCCCTGGTACTCGCTATTTAATTGTTTATAGCCAGCGCAAGAAATATGGGTCACAAAATACTAGGTCGAAATAAATATGTATCCTTTTTAGCAGTGGCCTTGCCGTTTGCGCTGTTCTTGATTTACTCTCTACTATTTAGAAACTGGATTATTGATGATGCCGGGATCTCGTTTGTCTATTCAAGAAATCTGGCTCTAGGTTATGGTCTCGTATCCCAACCAGGAGTGATTTCAGTAGAAGGGTTTTCCAATCCCACCTGGGTCTTTCTGCTAACTCCCTTCTTCCTTGCAAAAGTTTTTGACCCAATATTGACTCCTAAATTCTTAGTTTAATTATTATCTTGGGTGCTTTTATCACGGTCCAGAGAGTTCTGACGCTTCTCTCGAAACATTCCGATTTGGGTACGTTCGTCGTACTAAGCCTTGTGTCATTGAACTCTTCCTTTGTGATTTGGTCAGTGTCGGGACTAGAAAACCCCCTATACGTTTTGATTATTACTCTAATTCTTTGGCAGGCCATAAAATATGTCATTCATGAAGCGATCTCTATAAGACACGTTGCCCTAATGTCGCTTCTGTGTGCGCTATGCGCCTTAACTCGTCCGGACGGGATTATATATGCTTGTATTTTCCCGTTTGCTGTTCTGACTAAAGTCATACAAGGTAAACAGAAAGAAAGGGAAGCTTTCAGATTAGTCGGGCTTTTTATTTGCATATTTGTTCTGATATTCGGATCTTACTTGAATCTTCAGGCTTTTGTATTTTGGAAATATCGTTCCAAACACTTTTATTGCTAAGGGTTCGGGAATTAATATATATCCTATTACATGGATAATAGAAATCACATTCCTATTAACCTCAATAGGATTGAGCAAATTTTTTGTTATCGGAATTATTGCAATGGTTATTTTTTTGGTAATCACAAAACATGTAACCTTACCTTATATTGTCTTATCAAGCTCGCTGGCGGTTGCTTTGCTCATCTATTTTTTACTCCTTCCAGATTGGATGGGAAAATAGAGAATTTGCCACCCCCTTTTTTCTACTGACTTACCTCTTTTTATTCTCAACAAGTGACACGGTATATGAAAACATGAAACTCAAGAAAATCACAGCAATAATATTTGTCCTATTGGCTTTGCTGTTCGGCGGGAGTGGCTCAATTGCTTTTTTTGCTCGCTCAAATAGTTTTGCAAATTCCCCTACCGTTCCCTTTACGAGGGTGGCGGAACTTTATGGCTATCGCTTTAATGAATATGCAGAAGCTATTGGTATAGAAAATGGCTCCATCCTCGCGCCTGACATGGGTGGAACATTATTTTATTCACATCTGAAAGTATATGACCTTGGGGGGCTGACGGATAAGGTCATCGCAGATCCTCCGGTAATGATCCGAGGGTTTTTTATGATTATGTTTTCGAGAGATTAAAACCGTACTTCATACACACGCATGGATATGTGGCGTATTTGGCAAACTTTGATGCTGACGTAAGATTTCGGGAAAATTACGTGGCGATTGATGAGACTACTGATCCCTGGATACGCGAAAACATGGGCGTTTCCATTTTTTCGGGAGATTATGTAAGGTTGGATGCCATTCAAAATTATGACGCTCTTATGGATATCCAAAAAGCATCAGTTAACAGCAACAGGTGAACTGGATTACCAGCAGTAGTTTTAGGGCTAATTTACCCAGTAATTAGAGTTTTGGGCCACGGGCAACTTGGTAAGGATAACATAGCAAAAGAACTGGACTTACGGATAAAAATCGGTGTTTTGTGTTATATCTTTTACATAGTTTCTATACCAACTGCAGCAGAACTGCAGCAGATGGGGAAGGCTGTTTCGGAGGGGAAACTGAAACGGTTACAAGAAATTACAAAGAAGTTCACTCTTGACATGAGATATAGCTCTATTCTATGATATTTGTTAAATTAACTCCGGAGGATAAACCATGGTTCAATCAAAGAAGAATGCTGGAAAAGCGTGGTCGAAGCAAGATGTGCAAAAGCTTCGTTCTTTAGCCAAAGATAACACGCCAACAAGGGTTATTGGCTTGAAACTTGGTAGAACCGAGGACGCTGTACGAAGCAAGGCAAGTCGGAGAAGCATATCGCTCAAACCTACAAATCAAAGCCCTTATAACAGACGTTATAAAAGATAGGTTAGATTACTAGTACCGAGATCAAGCTAGGGGTAAATGGAAAACAAATCCAAAAACTATTGGACGTTTTTGAAAATTAGATTGGGGGTAATGTGGGAGCAAATTCTCTATTGGATATTTCCTGAAGGTAAATTGACAAGTGCATTTAAAAGTGGGTACCAATTATTAATTTGGATCATTACTAGGATGGTTCCAATAATTTCCCTGGGCTTTCTCGCTCGGATTGGTTATGCTCATCTGGCTGAAGAAGATATAGCCACTTATACGGTAATGATTGTAATTTCGGGGGCAGTTTTTATGATTGCAATCTTGGTTAGCTTTGAACGGAGTAATTTCTTACTCTGGTTAAGTGGGGAAGAAAAAGTTGATCTACTATTATCTGAAAAGGGAGAATTAAACGTATCTCTGGAAATGAGGACTATGAATGAAAAGCCACGTGTGGTGGTCACAAATAATTACCCAAGGGATGAGGTTTTGAATTGTTACCTCGTAGTTCGTTCGGTTGAGTTGGAGAAATCCTACGAAGAGCCTCAAGTAAAATTGCATAATCTTATTGGGGAACTATTACCGTGGCCTAATTTAGGTACAACGGGGATTATTTGGTACGAGACATATATTAGTATTCGACCTAGAGTGAGAAGAGAAGCATTATTCGCCGAGGTCGTTCCGGATAGAGAAACCAGAACTCAGATTATCCGTAATTGAGATTGCAACAAATCGTATTGGCCGAGATTTTCATTGGAAGCACAATGGGATTTATAGGTTTGATTGTTCAGCTTTTGGAAAACTAGAAGGTTCTTCTGAATTTTAGAAAAGAAATTCTCAATTTGGGTGAGGTTCGAAGGAGAGGAATATTTAGATTGCGTTTTAGAAGAAAGTCGAAGAAAGCTAGTTACAGTTTCGGGCTTAGAAAAAATGCGCGGGAGGTCTTTTTGTCAAAATTCAGTGAAGTGTTAATCAAGAAAAAAATAGGTAAAAATCGCCGCTAATTCCAGTGGCAATCACGGGCGTTTTTGCTTTATGGCTAATTTCAACTTCTTGCGCTGGGCAAGTGTCCTCATTGGCGGCTAATGTGCATGACCGAAGTATCGTTTATGCCGGGCCAAATGTGAATTTGGGTGAAATTGGGGTCTTGCCTAGTTTTTCACAATTATCTCTTTTGGGACGAAGTGGCGACACATGGGTTTATTTTGATTACGGTGGGCAATATGGTTGGATACAAGAATTCTTTTTAGACATAAATGGAAACGTTATCGGAAGTTCCGGAGCAATCTACAAACATTCCAAGTTGGGAATACTACGGTTAACAACAGCACTATCCCACTTGCTCCAACAACTGGAAATCAAAACTATATTAATTCAACAAATGCAAAAAATTATGTTGGAACTTCTCAAACTGTTCGAATAACCCGCGCCTATTGTTCTTATGAACCCAGTGTTAGTGGCAATCCGACCTTCTGTAATGACTATGAGTACCCGGGTCATACTTTTACATTGTTTGTCTGGGGGGAAGATTGGAGTCGCTATGATGGCAGTTGTATACTCGTTACAGATTTCTATGCGGGTAAACCCCAGATCGAAGCTAACTCAATTTCCCAGATTCGTTATTGCAACTGATGTCTAAACGAAAGCTTTGTTCAAACTCCTTTATCAAGCGATGGCAACTAGGGGTTTGCTGGGTCTTCATGGGTTTAGGGAATTTCACAAAGGCAGGGCTAAATATAACAATACCCCTTACATAGACTGAAAATATTGAACTCGGTTGCTAAGCTGAAGGGCAGAACTGTTTAGACCTAGATAACTATTGGCCATTGAGAAAAAGGCTTTTTGCCCGATTTTTTTCATAAGAAATATCTCAATACAAGCTTACTGTAAAATGGGTAACTTGTCGTAATGATTGAGCGTATGTTATAGACTTTTCGTCAGAGGACGTTGTTAAGAAAACCTACGCATCGGCGTAATTTGATTTTAGCCTTAGCCTATAAAGGAAATGAAGGATTGTAGTGTCTGAAACCTCGTACTAATATTTGTATTTATTTTCTCTGTTTTTTTCTGGATTATTTCTCCAGCTGTCAGTAATTCTTTCTTTCGTCTGCTTAAGCAGCACATAGACCAATGGAAAGGAAATGCTGCAATTGTGTTGCAAATTGTGAGCTGGTAGATTAGCGTTTTCGAAGTGTACCGGTTGCGCATTATTGTATTTTCGCCCCAGCGAACCTGAATAGGCTTTATCCCAAGGGCTGATATGCTGCTAACCAAGAAGCTCGAAACTTCTAAAGTTCTTCCATGTTTTTCGATTTTTGTTTGGTTATTGCGTATGAGAGAGCCTCGCAAGCCGAGTACACAGAGTAATAGGCTTGAATTGGTAACCAGTTGTTTTTCCGGATTCTGTACTCGGTTAAGTTCCTCGGAGTTCATTAGATATTCAGTGTTCCAACTGTTTAGCAAGATCTCTCTATCTGTCGAATTTCGTCTAAGCCGTTGATTTGTTGAAGGGATTTTGCCTTTAGAGCGACAAAATCGGCAAATTGTTCCCATGTCGAGTATTCGGTGTAAGTGATCTCGAATAGATAGCAAGTATGTGCAGTATGTTTCATACGCCAATTCATGTCGGGACTTTTTTTCTCCGATAATGTACCTTAGGGTCATTATTTATTACAAAGTGGGGAAGTTTTTTCTTTAATCAACTGTTTCATAACCGCACCCCTCCTACCGTCCCGGATTCAGTCTCTGCCAAGTCAAATACAAACCGTATCATACACCCTCGTTTAGGGGTGTTTCTTACGGCTTGTTTATTAGGCATCGCTGACTAGTTTTGGCGGTCTGTCAAGGGCTGGCGTTTTGTGCCAGGGCGTAGCCGTACCCTCACAGTCCGCCACCGGTCAGTAGCCTGAAATAACGAAGCCGGGGAGGATTTTGTTGCCTGGCGCCAGGCGGGAAAATATTGGATGCTTGCGCCCGCCCGCAGGTGACGAGGACGGGCGCAGGGCCTTGGTAAATCCCGCCTGGCACGAGTAGTCGTTTAGGCAAGTAACGTCTCCCGACCCCCTCGGTCATGCTGCCGTTGGCATCGTACTCCTAGGCAATGGTGGCCTGCGGCCGCTGGAGGCTGGGGCTTTTAGTAGTGGACCTGGACGATGGTGCCCACGCTGGCAAAATCGTACATCCATTTGGCGTCTTCAATGCTCATATTGACGCAGCCAGCGCTCATGGGGGTGCCGAAGTTGTGGTGCCACCAGGTGCCGTGGATGGCGTAATCCTTATAGAAGAACATCACCCAGGGCACGTCTTTGAGGTAATAGCCCGGGCCGGACATGGGCTGCAGAGGCACCTTGATCCAGATGCGAAACTCGCCGGTGGGGGTGGGCGTGTAGGACACTCCGCTGGAAATAATAAAGCTGTTCACCTGGTCACGGCCCTCGTAAGCGGTGAGAGTTTGGTTGCTGAGGTTAACCTCGATCCAGCGCTCGTGGGTGCCTAAACCTTTGGGCAGGGTGAGGTCGTACTTGGCAATGGAAACGTCCACTTCCTGCTGGATGGTGGGAACGGGGGTCGGCGTGTACCTGGGCGTGGGGGAACTGGTAGGCGTGCTGGTGGGAAGCTCAGTGCGCGTGGCAAAGGGGGTGAAGGTGGGCGTGAAAGCCACGGTGGCCTGGGGCGTATCCGACGGCGACAGGCCCTGGAACTGGTGAGCGACGGCGGCGCCCATGAAGCGCAGGCCATCATCCAGGGAGGGCGGGCGCATCCAGGCAAAGACCGCAAACGCGGCCGTGAGCGCCAACAATCCCAGGAGGGCCACACCGACGGGCCGCGGCCAGGCTATGACCGCGCCGTCACTGGCAGGCTGCGCCTCGCTGCGCAGCGCCCGGGCGGCGCGGCGGCTGCGCGGGTTGGCTTCCAGCGCTTTCTGCAAATAAGCCTGGCGGGCGCTGGGGGCGGCGGTCTGCGCCAGCAGCAGCCAGGGGCGTTCCTGGCCCGGCGCCAGCCTGGCGGCGACCTGCGCCAGGCGGCGGGCCTGGTTGCGCTGCCCCGCAGCCAGGGCCTTTTCGGCCTGCCGGCACAGGAGCTTCCAATTCATACCCGCAGCCATTAATTCCCCTCCGGCGAGGTGGCGTCTTCATTATAGATGTAGCACAGGATGCCCTTGGAGATGCCCTCGGCCAGCAGCTCAGGCTGCTGGGTGAGGATCTGGCGATCCAGGTTCATAAAGCCGGTTTCGATGATGGCGGCCGGCGTGCTGGGGTCGATCTCATTGAAAGAATGATAAGTGCTCATATCGTTGGTCACATTCCCGGCCTGGAAGCGCATGCCGGTCACCTCGGCATAGCGGCTGCTGAGGCAGGCCGCCAGGCGGGTGCCCTTCTCGGGGCTGTCATTGCCCAGGGCAGCCGCCACTTTGAAACCGGTGGCGTTGTCGTCGATGTAATCACAGGTATCCGCATGAATAGAGACCAGCACCAGGGCTTTATAACCCTGCAGGCGCTCGTCGAGCTCTTCCAGCAAATCCACACTAAAGCCCGCGGCGACAAGTTGCTCTTTGACGCGCGTGGCGATATCCAGGTTGATGCTGACCTCGGTGAGGCCATCGGGACACACCGCCCCGGGGTCGTTGGCGCCACTGTGCCCGGCCACAATGCCGATAAGCGGGCGCGGCCGCGGGGTGGGCTCCAGCAGGTTGGTTTGAGCCGGGTCGGGACCCTGGAAATATGCGGCGATCTGGGCGGCCAGGTTGGTGGGCATCAGGCCCAGCGGCGTCCAGGCGGTGAACAGGGTAGCCAGCAGGGCCGCCACGCCAAATACCATGGCCAACTGGCCCAGCACGTTCATGCTGGCATGCCGGGGCCGGGGCGATTCTCCCTGGAAATCCTCAGTGTCCATGTCCATAGGGAAGGCCATCGTACCTTAAACGGGAGGCGAAGCCAATAGCCCTTTTGCGCTGGCACGCGCTTTGCAACTGGGGGGGCCGTCTTTTGCGAGGGAGGCGCAGCCGACCGAAGCAACCTCCCAGGCTGTTTGCCAATCAGCACTATGACAATTTCCACATGGAGATTGCCACGTCGACCGCCCAGCTGTGCTGGGCTTGCCTCCTCGCAATGACGAAGTGAACCACGTCCTGTCAGGCCGCATCCGTGGTAACCTTTCTTCAAGCCAAATGGATAATTCCGCCCTACCCCAAGCCTTGCCCCCCACCCCCGCCAACCTGCGCGAGGCGCTGCGTTTCTGGACCACCGGCGTGACGATCGTGGCGGCCAGCTTCGAAGGCGTTACACACGGCATGACGGTGAATTCATTCAATTCGCTGTCGCTGGACCCGCCGCTGGTTTCGATCTCGCTGGAGAAGATCACGCGCACGCACCAGCTGGTGCAGCAGGCCGGGGCGTTCGCGGTGACGATGCTCACGGAGCAGCAGGCGGAGATCTCCAACCGCTTCGCTGGGCGCGACAGCGAGCACAGCCAGCGCTTCAAGGGCTTGGACACCTTTACGCTGGAGACGGGCAACCCAATGCTGAGCGAAGGCCTGGCCTTTTTCGATTGCCGGGTGACAGCCTGCCACGACGCCGGCACGCACAATGTGTTCATCGCCGATGTAGTAGCCTGCGGCACTTATTCCAACGGCGGCCACTCACCGCTGGTTTATTTCAATCGGGGATATCGAGAGCTTAAGTTGGATTGAATGGTGGCTGGGAATTTCTGAGCGCTGATCGCTGAGGACGATGATTGCCTGGGGGCATCAAGCTCGCCAGAGCGAAAATGGGGTTAAGGCTTTTTCAAAGGCAATTTGGGAACGATTTCTCTAATAGTCAATTTCGGAGATATTGGGTAACAGGAATGCCTCGCTGGCCCGGGTTCGGCGTCCGGGTAAGGGTTTAAGAACCCGTTCGGAATGACAAGGTTAGGGACCCCAGCGCAGCGCGTGCCCGTCGTCCAGCAGCAGTTGCAGCTGGCGGTCGCTGCGGGAGCCAACAGCATGGCGCCGTCAGATGGTGTACTTTCTGCCCTCCTCAACAATGTAGCGGAGATAATTCAATACCTCGGGAAACATGTCTTCGTTGGCGGGCTGGCGGATGGAGATCCCCGTATCCTGCCGCTCGGTCCAACAGAATTCGATAAGCGGCCGCCACTTGGGGTCGAGGGTCTGCTTGGCCCACTCTGCGCTTTCCCGCTTGGAGCTAACCCGGCCTTCATATAGGTCATGCAGCATTCGCGAGAAGTTCAATACGAGATAGGACTGGTAGAAGCGGTTCTTGTAATCGGTGGCGTTGCTCTCCAGCAACTCACCGCCCCAACCCAGCATGATTTCCTTGATTTCCCGGCGGAGAGCGTCGGCGCTGACCGGATCGATGAAGGTCTTGGGTTCGGGACCCAAAATGGTGATACCTTTCTCACGCACGGTCCAGCGCGTGACCAGAGTATTGCAGTGGTCCGAGCGCTCGATCTCCGGGCTGCCGTTGTCAAAATACCAGAGCTTGCGCTCTTCGCTATCGTTGACTTTGCCACCCTCATAGGGCGAGGAAAATTGACTAAGCAGCGCCTTGGGGAAATAGGAATACTCAAGGTGCCTGACCCAACGCGCCGCTTGGCTGCAGGTTTGGTCGTGAACGGTTTGAACCTTCTCGACCTCATCGGGCGACAAATCCTGATTTATCACCACGATGAAGTCGACATCGCTAGTCAAATCGAAGTCGCCGATCGCCAGTGAACCCTGTAGGTAAAAGCCCACAAAATTATCCCGGAGCGCGCCCTTGATCTTTTGAGCGTGCTCTCGAAGCATGGCATCCAATTCCGGGTATTGCGTTTTTTGGATCATTGTTTACTCTCCCCACCTTAGCATCCAGCCGTCGTCCAGCAGCAGTTGCAGCTGGCGGCCATCGGTGGCGGCCAGCAGCACGGAGCCGCCCGGGCCGCCGTCCGGGCGCAGCTGCACCACCAGGGCCAGTGAGCCGTCTTCAGCCCACAGCACGCCGCCGATGTTGCCGAAGGCGTCGGGGCGCAGTTGCGTGCGCCCGCCCACGCCGTCGGCGGCGCTGCGCACCATGAACAACGGCAGGTCTTCGGCGGGCAAATCCCCGGCGCTGGCGTAGAAATAATACAGGCTGCCATCCGGCAGCTCCAGCGGCCAACCGGCGAACTGGAACAGCCCATCCGCCTCGGCTTCGATGAGGCGTGTGCCTTTGCCCCCCTGGGCGTCATAGCGCCACAGGCCGGGCTGCACCACGCCCACGGCAGGGCTGGCCAGCAGAATGGAGGCGCTATCCGGCGCCCAGGCCGCCTGGCAGCACAGGATCCCGCTGGAATTCTCCAGCGGGATAACCAGCGGCTCCTGCCCCGGGTTGAGGAAGGCCAGGCCGCTGCTATCTGCGCTGCCGGAGGCAAGCAGCAGTTGCAGGCTGTTGGGCGCCCATTCCACCGGCACGTAATAGGTATCCAGGGTGTTTTCCCCGCTCAGTTCATTATTAAGCAAATGCACGGCCTGGTTGTTGGACAGGTCCAGGATCCACAAGCCGTCGAAGGCGTAGGCCAGAAAGCGGCCATCGGGGGAGATGCGCGGGTCGCTGATGCGCTGGGTGGTGAAGTAATCGGCGGCGCCTGGGTCGGCAGCGGCGTTGTCCACCATCAGGCGGCGGGCGCCGTCTGCATCCAGCATATACAACTGGTTGTTGGTCACATAGGCCACGCGGCCATCGGCGCGGGAAACATCGAAGGCCTGCACGCCGCCGACCTCCTCGGTGAGCTGCGTCTGCGGTCAGGCCATCCGCATCCAGGCGCCAGACCTGCTGGCTGCCGCTGCGCCCGGAAAGGTACAGCAGGCTGCGGGGCAGCAGGCCCGGGGCGGCGGGGGTGGCAGTGGGAACGGGCGCCGCCGACGACGCGGCCGCGGTGGGTACGAAGACCGGCTGGGTTGGCTCGACGGGGAAGTTGCAGCCGGCGGCCAGCAGCAGCAGGAGGGCGGCGGGGAGGAAACGAGGCTTCACAGGATGATATGTACCACAAAGATACAAAGGGCACAAAGGATGAGGATGTTCTTTGGGTCTTTGTGGTGAAGGTGTAGCAAGCAGGTGGTTTGATCCCGGGGAGAACGCGTTCTATGAATTCCCCACTGGCCCAGGTCTCCATCTGGTACAGGCTGGTTTACCCGTTCGGAATGACAAGGGGGCTTTTTTTTGCTAGAATCGTGCCTAACCAGCCCGCCACGGGTTGTTATTTTTTGGAGGAGTCCGCATGACGTCAGAGAAACCCGCCCAGCGCGGCATGTATTTTGAGGAATTCAAGGTTGGAACGCGCATCATCAGCATGGGGCGCACGGTCACCGAAACAGACATCGTGATGTTCGCGGGGCTTTCGGGCGATTTCAACCAGATCCACACCGACGCCGAATACAGCAAGACGGCCGGCTTCGGCCAGCGTGTGGCGCATGGCCTGCTGGGGCTGTCCATTGCCTCGGGGCTGGTGGTGCAGACCGGCTTCATGGAGGGCACGGTGATGGCCTTCCGCGAAGTCAACAACTGGAAATTCATCAAGCCCATCTTCATCGGCGATACCATCCACGTGGAAACTGAGGTGCTGGAGACCAAGGCCATCCCGCGCATCAAAGGCGGCTCCATCGTCATCTCGCTGGACGTAAAGAAACAGGACGGCGAGACGGTGATGAAGGGCAGCTGGACGGCGCTGATCTCGGCGCGGCCGCAAGCGTGAAGCCCAACACTCTGTCAGGCATCTAATCCCAAGAGGCACACAGGCAAAGCAAACCCACCATTGCGAGCGAAGCGAAGCAATCTCGAAAAGAAGCGACTTTGGCTCTTAAACTGGGCCCTAAAAAACCATTTACGGTCGTCCTGGATGGCGAACAGCGGTTCTGGCTCGAGATTGCCACAGTCGTCCTCATTTACATTCGGCCTCCCTCGCAATGACGGATATCCCCTAAACAGATAGAATTCCCCCATGTCAGACGGTAAAAAGAAACCCCAAGAAGACGCCCATAAGCGTTTCCGCCGCCTGGCGAACGCCGAGGGGGATGAGAACGTTCCCGCGGCTGGCGACACACAGCCTTCACGTCCGATAAAAACCACCCAACCTAAAAGCGGAGACACGCAGCCCAGCCGCGCCATGCGGGTGGGAGGCGTGCCCCCCGACGAAGCGCCGACCATCTTCCCTGCCGCGGATGGCGAATGGACCCCGGCGCCGCCGCCCCTGGGTGACACGCCCATCGGCGCCCCACCCTCCACGGATACCTCAGGCATGCCGCTGCCGCGGCGTGTGGCCGAAAAAGACCCCGAGGCCACACAGGTCAGCGGTGCGGCCTACGCGCCCATAAAGCGCAGCCAGGCGCAGCCGCCCAAGGATTGGCGCGGCCGCCTGGGCGACGGCTGGAACCGGCTGCGGCAGCGCGTCGGGCGCATGGGCTGCCTGCCGCGACTGCTCATTTTCGGGGCGTTTGGCCTCATCCTGCTGCTGGTGCTGGGCGCCGCCGCGGCGCTGTACGAGTACAACGCCATCGCCTCCACACTGCCCAGCGTGGACGACCTGCGCGCCCACGCCTCCCAATTCGAGACCACGCGCATCCTGGACGCCAACGGCGACCTGCTGTACGAAATCCTGGACCCCAACGCCGGGCGGCGCACCTATGTGCGGCTCAAGGACATCTCGCCCTATATGGTGGCGGCTACGCTGGCCACCGAAGATAAGGACTTCTACTTCCACCCCGGCTTTGACGTCAGCGCTATTTTCCGGGCTTTCACGCAGAACTATTCCAGCGGCGAGGTGGTTTCGGGCGCCTCCACCATTACGCAGCAGTTGGCGCGGGCGCTGCTATTTACTCCGGAGGAGGCCACGCAGCAGAGCTACATGCGCAAAGTGCGCGAGGCCATCCTGGCGGCGGAGATTACGCGGCGCTATTCCAAGGACGAGATCCTGGAGCTGTACCTGAACGAGATCTATTACGGCAACCTGGCCTACGGCGTAGAAGCCGCGGCGCAGACCTATTTCGGCAGCAGCGCCGGCAACCTGACCCTGGCGCAGGCTTCGCTCCTGGCGGGGCTGCCGCAGGCGCCCTCGGTTTACGACGTATACAGCAACCGCGACGCGGCGCTGGCGCGGCAGCAATCCGTGCTCGCGGCGCTGGTCAGGGACAGCACCGAACAGGGCTGCATCTACGTGAGCAACAACCTGGAGCGCGTGTGCGTGCCGGTGGATGAGGCCGCCCAGGCGGGCCTGGATATGCTGGATTACTCTTTCTCATCGCCGGATGTGCAGATCCGCTATCCGCATTGGGTCAACTACATCCGCAGCCTGCTGGAAGCCCAATATAACTCGCAGACCATTTACCGTTCCGGGTTCACCGTTTACACCACCCTGGACCCCAATTTGCAGGATATGGCCCAGTCCACGTTGAGCAGCCACGTGGCCGAGCTGGCCGACAAGCACGTGGGCAGCGGGGCGCTGGTCGCCATCCGCCCCTCGGACGGACATATCCTGGCCATGGTGGGTTCGGCGGATTTCTACAACGAGGACATCGACGGGCAAATTAACATGGCCGTCTCGCCGCGGCAGCCGGGCTCCTCCATCAAGCCGCTCACTTACGTGGCCGCCTTCGAAAAGGGCTGGACGCCCTCCACGTTGCTATGGGATGTGGAGTCGGAATTCCCGCCCTCGGGCAACCCGGACGACACGCGCCCGCCCTACATCCCCACCGACTACGACAACCGCTACCACGGCCCGGTGACTGTGCGCACCGCCCTGGGCAATTCGTATAACGTGCCCGCGGTGAAAACGCTGGACTTCGTGGGCATCTACGACAACCCGGATACACCCGAGCAGGAAGGCCTGGTAGCCTTCGCCCACCGCATGGGCATCACCGACCTGAACAGCGACCAATACGGCCTGGCGCTCACCCTGGGTGGAGGCGAGGTCAAGCTGTTGGACCTGACCAACGCCTACGCCATCTTCGCCAATCAAGGCCGTCGGGTGAACCCCGTCGCCATCACCAAGATCGAAGACTTCGAAGGCAATGTAGTATATGAAGAGCCTTCGCCTTCACTCGAGCAGGTCATCCGTCCGGAGCACGCCTTCCTGATGTCATCCATCCTGTCGGATAACTCGGCACGCCAGCCATCCTTCGGAGTCAACAACCCGCTCAACCTGCCTTTCCAGGTGGCCGCCAAGACCGGCACCACCACCGACTTCCGCGACAACTGGACCCTGGGCTACACGCCCGACCTGGCGGTGGGGGTGTGGGTGGGCAACCCGGACAATACCGCCATGCAGGGCACCAGCGGCCTCAGTGGGGCGGCGCCCATCTGGTCCGATTTCATGCAGCAGGCCATCAACACCCTGACCGGCGGCAACCCCGCCAGGTTCGTGCAGCCCACCGGAGTGGTGGAGAAAGGTCATCTGCACGGCTACAGGCGCCCAGCCCTCGCAATATTGCAAGCAGCAGCGCACGGAATTCTTCGCCGCCGACCAGCCTCCGGCAGACGCCGACCATGACCTGTGGCAGGACCTGCGCATCGATACCTGGACCGGGCTGGAAGCTTCGGACGCGTGCAGCGAGTTTACGGACGACAAGCTGGGCATGAACGTTCACGACCCCTGGGCCGTCAAGTGGATCACGCAGACCAGCGAAGGCAAGAAGTGGGCCAAGGATTTGGGCTTCAAAAACCCGATTTTCTTCTCGCCGGCGCGCGAATGCACCGCCGACGACCCGCATCCCAAACTGGAGATCACCGCTCCCAATGTGAGTGCCCACATCAGCGACCAGAGCGTGGATGTATCCATCGTGGCGGATGCCACAGGCAACTTCAAAGACTGGACGCTGGAGTGGGCGCCGGGCGAGATCCCCGGGAACCACGATTGGAAGGAGCTGGATGGCAGTAAGAATGCCGTGCCCAACTCCAAGAATGTTGCCAGCCTGAACCTGGAAGATCTGCCAGCGCGGCCCCATTTCGCTGCGGCTAACCATTGAAAGCACTACCGGCGGTTCTGCTGAGAAGAAGCTGGTGTTCTACAACGAGGCGCCCACCCCCACGCCGTTGCCCACCAACACCCCGCTGCCGACGGATATACCCACTGATACACCCACGCTGACACCCACCAGCGCGCCAAGCAACACCCCGGCCCCGACGCAAACGCCAACCGCCACCCTGGCGGCAAGCAACACGCCTGCTGCGTGACTCAAACCGCCACAACCACGCCCGCCGGGCCGTAGGCTCGATTATCATTAAGCATCGCCCAAGCCACCCTGGAGACGAAGATGGCTCGTAAAGTCAAAGGCTACGTCGAACTATATTGGACCTGCCCGCATTGCGGCAATGAGAACGCCGGCGCCCACGCCTACTGCACATCCTGCGGCAGCCCGCAGCCGCCGGATGTAGATTTCCACCAAGGGGGCAGCCGCCAACTGCTCACCGACGCCGAGCAGATCCGCCGCGCCAAGGCCGGGGCCGACATCCATTGCGGTTTCTGCGGCACGCGCAACCCCGCCGGGACCAGCACCTGTGTTCAATGCGGCGCCGATCTGAAGGAAGGGGCCACCCGCTCGGCGGGCAAGGTGGTGGGCGGCTTTTCCCGTGGAGCGGTGCAGCCGATCGAGTGCCCCAACTGCGGCGCCATGAACGCCGGCACGCGCAGCATCTGCGGCAATTGCGGCGCCCCGCTGGCTCCCAGCCGGGCGCCTAAGGCCGCTGCACCGGCCAAGGCAGCCGCCAAGCCGCTTAACCGCAGCGTATTCATCATTGGGGCGGCGGTGCTGGTTGGGATGTGTGCGCTGATTTACTATCTTTTCATTCGCACCGCTTCGGTGCAGGGCACGGTGACGGACGCCCGCTGGCAGCGCTCGGTAGCTATCGAGGCCTTCGGCCCCGTGCAGTTGGAAGACTGGCGCGACCAGGTACCCTCAGACGGTTACAACCTGAGCTGCACCCAGGAAGTGCGCAACACGCAGGACCAGCCGCCGGCGGCGGGTAACTACCAGGAAGTGTGCGGTACCGAATACGTGGTGGACTCGGGCAACGGCTCCGGCGAGGTCGTGCAGGATTGCCAGTACCAGGTTTACGACGATTACTGCAGCTACACCGAGGATGCCTGGGCTCCGGTGACCACAGTGGCCGCCGAAGGCAGCGGGCTGGCCGCCCGCTGGCCTGCCCCGCCCATTGCCAGCGATCAACGCCTGGGCGCGCAAACCGAGAGCTATGCCTGCGTGTTCCAGGCGGGTGGCGGCAGCTACACCTACACAACCCAGTCTTTCGCGGAATTCCAGCGCTGCGTACTGGGTTCGGTGTGGAATTTGGAAGTGACCGGAGCTGGCGGGGTCTCGTCTATTAGCCCGGTTAACTAATGGCCCCCGTCATTGCGAGGAGCCGTGCCGCTTTGCGGCTAAGGCGACGTGGCAATCTCCACCTTTTGGTTAATCAGGAAGAGCCTCCAGGCCTCAGCATGACTTTCATTCTGTCGCTTTGAGCGCAGCGAAGAACCCGCAGAGTGGACGAAGCAACCCCTACCTGGGGAGGAGATTGCTTCGTCGGGCTGCTGCGCAGCCACTCCTCGCAATGACGGATGGGTCAAAGTAACGGCGCCTGCACCTGCTCCTGAGTCAGTGGGTCCAGGTCCAGCAATTCCAGGAAACTTTCCCGGTTCAGCGACAGGTTCTCGGCCAGGCGGCGCACATGGCGGAACTTGAGGAAGCGCCAGCCGTCTTCGACGGCCTGCTGCAGACGCGGATCACGCTCGAGCTTGTACAACACCAATCCGGAACGGCGGCCGGGCAGCACCACCAGGCTTTGCGCCGGCGGGGTCCGGGCCTGCAACAAGATCTCACCCAGCACTGCAGAAGCGATGGGATAAAAGGTGAGCGCAGGCGAACCATCCGCCTCGCCCCAGGCCAGCGCGCCATCCTTGTGCAGCGTATAGCCCAGGCGCTCGCCCAGAACGGCCAGTGCGGAGCGCATCTCGCGCAGGTCTGTGCGCCGGGAGCGCGGCCCGTCACTCTCGGCCATACGCCATAGGCCATCCTTCTCTTCACCATAGGATTGCAGGGCCACTTCAATGAGGTCACGCGGCGGGGTGACCAGGCCAAGAAAGGCCTGGCACAGCGTGCGGTCAATGTCTTCGAACGAGTGGCCGGGGCGGCGAAGCAGGAAGCGCACCACGGCGATCTCGATGCGGTCGGCCAGCGGGGAGCGCACATCCTCGCTCTCCGGCAGCCACCAATAGCCGGTTTCCAGAGATTGCTCGCTGCTCCCGAAGCGCAGGAAAGACCCGCGGAAGGTCATCCCCACGTCGAAGGCGCTGCGCGTCTCGGTGAACACATCGCCAGGGTCCTCCTTTTCGGCGCC
The DNA here is from genome assembly GCA_963797275.1 of uncultured Chloroflexia bacterium. GTDB lineage: Bacteria > Chloroflexota > Anaerolineae > Anaerolineales > UBA11579 > JAMCZK01. The sequence continues at coordinate 59,175 of CAWCOT010000001.1, forward strand.
CAGGCGCGGGCGGCGGCTCAGCTCAGCCAGCCCGGCGGCGTGCAAGTGCAAATAGCGGCTGGGTTCGCCGCGGTGGATCAGCAGGGTATGCGCCGCCCGCCGCACCACCGTGGCGGCATCGCCCACCGGCTTGGCTTCTGCCGCCGGCATGCCCCTGCGCCAGGTGAGCTGCAACTGGCCTTCGTCGCGGCGCAGGGCCAGTCCTTCCAGCCGAAAGTTGGCCAGGTTGGCAGCCGCGATGGCGGCTGCATTGAAACCTGGTTCGGATTCGGTCAGCACGCCGAACAGCAGCGTGTCGGCCGCCAAATGTTCGCTCAACACCTCCAGGGCGGCGTGCAGCGCCTCGGTATGCCAGGCCCAGTCGTAGCGCTTGCGGCGCAGCACCAGGGCAAAGGGGCCGATGGCCTCGCGGCCCCACAACCAGCCGGCCCACAGGGCGCACAGCGTCCAGAAGGCCTGGTTGGGCCGCGGGAAAGCGGTGACCACCGCCTGGACTGGTAATTTCGCCAGATCTTCGGCCATGTCACGCAGGGGGCCTTCGAACAGGCTGATGCCGCCGGGAGGCGGCACTTCAGGCCAGGGCACCAGCGGCACGGGAGCCCCATCCTGCGCCCAAAGGTCAATGGAACGTTCCATTTCCTGCCACAGGTTGTATTCGCGGAAGGCCGCCGGGGCGCTCAGCTGCTTGGGACGCAGGCGCCCGCTGGGGTGCGCCCACAGGCTGGTGGCGCGGTCACAGGCCGAGAGCACCAGGGCGGTCACCAGGTCGCGCAGTTCCCCCTCCAGTTCCATGCCGTCTATGCGGTTAATGATAGTGAATAGTGCATACACGGCGCGCGGCAGATAAGCTTCCAGCGCCTCCTCTGCATGCTGGCGGTCGGGATCGCCCTTGGGGGCGATGCGCTGCAGGGCGCGTGAGATGTGCGGACCCTGGCGCTGGTATTGGGCGGCGCGTTCTTTATCCGCGTCGTCCGTGGGGTATTCGCCCTCCTCGCCGCAAGCTGTGCAATGCACCAGCTTGGCGTACGGGCTTTCAGCCTGACGTTCCCAGATGAAGGCCTCGGCTGGCACCTGGGCGCCGCACTTGGGACACACGGTCAGGTACAGTTCGAGGATGGCCGGCTCCAGGCGTTCGTCGCCGCGCCGCGAGGCGCCCAATTCCGCCAGGGCGGCGCGCAGCTGGTCGGCACTGGGCGCCTGGGCGCGCAATTCCAGCAGGAACTGCGCCACCGGATTGCTGGCCGCCACCGCCACGCGGTAGCCGGCGCGGGCGGCCTCCAGGGCCAGCAAGGGCGCCGTGCCGAAGGGGTCCAGCAGCCAGGCGCCGGCAGGAACATTGGCCTGCAGCCAGGCCGCGGTGACTCCGGCGGGGACCGGCGGCAGGTAGCGATCCAAGGGCATGGGCGGCACGGCGCGGCCAGGGATAAATACGTTGGGGTTAGGCATGCGGCGATCCTTTGCCGTGATGGCGGCGAAGTTCATTTACATATACTCGCCCCAAAGTCCCCGCGTTTGCCCGCCCCCACTCTGAAAAGCGTGTGTGCCCAAAAGCCTGCTCCCCCACCACCAGGCGTTCTTCCATCAGGGCGGTTAGCTCGTCGCGCGTCAACATGATGTCGCCCAGCACCCAGCTCACCAGGCGGGCGGCCACCAGGGCCAGCCCAGCCGGGACAGGCACCAGCACGGCCCGGCTGCCCACGGTACGCTTGAGCAGCTGCAGCAGTTCGCGGAAAGTGAATATCTCCGGGCCGGCTACATCCATGATCTCATTTTTATCTTCCCCGGCCACCTCGGTCACCGCCTCGGCCAGGTCCTCGACGAATACCGGCTGGACGCGGTAATTCCCGGAACCAGGCACGGCGAAAACGGGCAGCTGCCGCAGCAGCCAGGTGATGTTGCTGATCAGCACTTCCTCGCGGCCAAACACGATGGTCGGACGCAGGATGGCGTAGGAAAGACCGCACGCCTTGACCTGCTCCTCGACCTGGGCTTTGCCGCGGAAATAGGGCAGGTGGCTTTGCAGATCCGGCTTGCTGACGCTAATGTGCACCACGCGGCGCACCCCGGCTTGTTTGGCGCAATCGAGCAAAATTTGCGAATTGTGCACCGCCTGCTCGAAACTGGAGCCGGGATAGTTGTAGCGGATCCAGTATGTGTTTACGAAAACGTCCACGCCGCGCAGGTGTTCCACCAGCGCGGCGGGGTCGGAGAAATCCAGGGAGAAAGCCGCCACCGCACCCTGCAGCGCATGCGGCCGGTCGGGGCGGCGGGTGAGCGTGCGCACCCGGTCGCCCTGCTCCAGGAAGCGGCGTGCAATGTACTGGCCGCTGTAGCTGAATGCCCCCGTGACCAAAACCGTGCGCGCCATGCCTTACTCCTTGGCCGGGTAAAACTGCAAAATGGCGGGGGTCACCCCTACCAGGTCGATGAGCCCCCGGCAAAACTGCTCGCGCAGCGCTTTGGCGCCGATCACCAGGCCGGGCACGGAGTTGCTGGTGTGGTGGCGGGTACCCAGATCCTCCAAGTTGCCATGGTCGGAAGTGATCAGGATCAGGCCATTTTCGTCGTCCCAGGCTTGCAGCAGGCCGCCCAGCACCCGGTCGAAGTTTTCCAGCAGGCGCATAGCGCCGTCCCAATCCTGGTGGTGGCCGGCGTAGTCGCTGGGCCAGAATTCGAAGAAGGCCAGGTCGTAGCCGGCGGCCACGGCGGCCAGCTTGCCGCCCGCGGCGGCCGGGTCCATTACCGGGGCCTCCGTGTAGCCCAGCTGCTCGCGCCAGCCCTGGCCGGTGAAATCCACCGAAAAGGCCTCCCCGGCGAAGAAATCCTCAGCTGTCTTGAGCGGGATGCCGGCGCTGACCACTGCCTGCGGGATGGCGGACAGCAGCCGCTTGCCGCTGTCGATGCCGTCGAAATAGCGCTGGGGATAGGCATTGAGCAGCGCGGCCCGGTAGCCGCGCCGCTGCAATTGAATGAACAGGTTGTCCTGCTTGATGAGTTCGGCGATCTGCCGCGTAGGTTTGGGGCCGTAGTGCTCGCCGATAAGCTCGGAGACGTTCTTGCCGGTCAGCAACGCTGCCTGCCCGGTGGCAGACTGCGGCAGCCCCTCGACGCCCAGGTTAGCATCCAGCGACAATAGGGTAGCGCGCTCGCTTTGTAAGGGAGCAATCCCCTCCGCCAGGGCCTGGTCGTTCAACAAAGCCCGCAAATGAGGCATATTGGCCGCCGCGAAGGGGTTGGTTTGGGGGTCGTTTTGCCCAAAACCTACCCCGTCCATGAACAAAAACAGGAAATGCATCCGAGGATTGTACTTTAGGAAAACATACCCAAGTCGTTTACGACTAGAGGCAAGCGTCAGCCAAGCAAGGGACGCCTGTCCTTTGACAAAGGCCCCCATTGCTCTTACAATCCCAACTCGATATTCTTTCAACGAGGGACCCTCATGCAAGAGTACACAACCGATAAGATACGCAACATTGCCATGGTCTCACACAGCGGCGCAGGAAAAACGATGCTGGGTGAGGCCTTTTTGTTTTTTACCAAGGCCATCACCCGCATGGGCAAAGTGGAGGAAGGCAGCACGGCAGGCGACTTCGAGACAGAAGAGCAGCGCCGCGGCCTGTCCCTCTCCACGGCCATTTTGCCCATTGAGTACAAGGAGCATAAGCTCAACCTGCTGGATACTCCCGGCGCCCCCGATTTCGTGGGCGAGGCCATCTCGGCGCTCAGCGTGAGCGACGCCGCCCTGGTGGTGGTGGATTCCGTGGCCGGCGTGCAGGTGGGCACCGAGCTGGCCTGGAATACTTGTGACAAGTTCAACCTGCCGCGCTTCGTGCTGGTCAACCGCATGCACCGCGATGCGGCCAACTTCGAGAAAGCCATGAACAGCGTGGCCGAGCTGACCGACAAGCGGCTCATCCCCGTGCAGATACCCTGGGGCCAGGGCGGCGGCTTTAAGGGTCTCATCGACCTGCTGGTAATGAAGGCTTACCCGGTGGGCGGCGGCGCGGCCCAGGACATCCCCGCCGATCTGGCCGAGGCGGCCAAGAGCGCCCGCCAGCAGTTGGTGGAAGCTGCCGCCGAGGGCGACGATAAGCTGCTGGAGAAGTACCTGGAAACCAGCGAACTCAACGCCGAAGAGATCATGCAAGGGCTGCAGGGCGTGGTGCGCCGCGGGCTTTTCGTGCCCGTGTTCGCCGCCGATGCCAGTGACCAGGTGGGCATCACCCAGCTGCTGGATGCTTTCATAACGCTGATGCCCTCCCCGGCGCAGGCCGCGCCGACCAAGGCGCGGGGCGCCAAAGGCGAGGAGGATCTCAAGGCCAGCGACGCCGGACCCCTGGCGGCCTATGTGTGGAAGACCACCGCGGACCCGTACGTGGGCAAGATCACCTACGCGCGTCTGTATTCAGGTGTGCTCACCAACGACGGCCGCGCCTGGAACCCCAAGCGGGAGCAGGAAGAGCGCCTGACCACGCTTTCCATCATGCGCGGCAAGGAACAGATCTCCATCAAAACCGTGCATGCCGGTGATATCTTCACTGTTGCCAAACTGGGCGACACCGAAACCGGCGACAGCCTGTGCGACAAAGACCATGCTGTGGAAATCAGCATGCCGGATTTCCCCAAGGCGCTGTACCGCGTGGCGGTGACCCCCAAGACCCAGGCCGAACTCGGCCAAGATGGGTACCCACGCTAACGCGCCTGGCCGAAGAAGATATGACCCTATCCTGGTACAACGAAGGCGCCACCAAGCAGACCATCCTGCAAGGCATGGGCGATCAGCACATCGACGTGGCCGTCCGCAAAGCGCAGGACAAGTTCCAGGTGGGCATTGAGGTGCACGAGCCCAGAGTGCCCTATCAGGAGACCATCCAGCGCAGCGGGCAATCCATCTACCGCCACAAGAAGCAGAGCGGCGGCGCCGGCCAGTTCGCCGAGGTGCACCTGCGCGTGGAACCGCTGCATGAGCAGGATTTCGAGTTCGTCAGCGAGGTCTTCGGCGGGGCCATCTCCAACAATTTCTTCCCCGCCATCGAAAAAGGCATCCGCAGCGTGCTGGGTGACGGCGTGGTGGCCGGCTATCCCGTAAAGAACGTCAAAGCGGTGGTATTCGACGGCAAAGAGCACCCGGTGGACTCCAAGCCGGTGGCCTTCGAGATTGCCGGGCGGCAGGCTTTCAAGGAAGCCTTCCGCGAGGCCGGTCCCGTGCTGCTGGAGCCCATTATGAACGTGCGCATCTCGGTGCCCGAGGAAAACATGGGCGATGTGATGGGCGACCTGAACACGCGCCGGGCGCGGGTACAAGGCATGGAGCAGGAGACGGGCCGCTCGGTGATCAACGCCCAGGTGCCGCTGGCGGAAATGCTGCGCTACACCACCGAGTTGCGCTCCATCACCGGCGGGCGCGGCACCTTCACCATGGAGCAGGACCACTACGAGCAGGTGCCCACGCATTTGGCCCAGGAGATCATCGCCGCCCACAAGCAAGAAGGCGAGGAAGAAGAAGCCTAGACGAAAAGAGGCGGCCCTATTGGCCGCCTCTTTTTTTTATTATATTTTGTCACCCTTAGCGGGTTAATAAGTGTTCACCCGAACCGCCGGACGCGGCCAGCGAAGGAGCCTCGCTGTAGCTTCTCTCCGAAAAGGTCCTGGGACAAAATCCCTTTGCTACCCGACCACCCGCAATTCACGCGGGAAGGACGCACAGCGTGCGGCTGCCTTCCGCGGTGATGACCACATTGTCTTCGATGCGCACCCCGCCGCGGCCCTCCAGGTAGATGCCGGGCTCCACTGTGAAGGTCATACCCGGCTCCAGAATCATGGCGTTGCCGGCGCGCATGTAGGGTTCCTCGTGGGTTTCCATGCCCAGGCCGTGGCCGGTGCGATGCGTGAAATACTCGCCGTAGCTGTTGTCGCTGATGGCCTCGCGGGCGGCATCGTCCACCGCCGAACAGGGTTCGCCGGGTCTGGCGGCCTCGCGGCCGGCCTGGTTGCCCAGCTTCACCACCTCGTAAATACGCTTGAACTCTTCGTCCACTTCGCCGACTGCGAAAGTGCGCGTCAGGTCCGAAAAATAGCCGTCCACGCTGGCGCCCCAGTCAATGAGCAGCAATTCGCCCTGCTGCAGCTTGTGGTCGCTGACCGTGGCGTGCGGGTTGGCGCTGTTGGCGCCGGCGGCCACGATAGGCTGGAAGGGCAGCTCGGGGTCGCTGCCGTTAGCATACAGTTGCTGGATGAGCTCGCCGGCGATCTCCTGCTCGCTCATGCCCACCTTGACCTTGGCCAGGGTGGCTTCCAAAGCATTCTGGGCGATCTCTACGGCCTTCTGCATGGCGGCCAGCTCGCCTTCATCCTTGTGCATGCGCAGCTGGCCGATGATCGGCTCGGCGGTCTCGAAGCTGGCGCCGGGGAAGGCCGCCTGCAGGTAGCGCAGCTCCATCATACGCAGGTGCAGGTCCTCAACGCCGATGCGTTGGGCGCCGCCCAGCAGTTTGGCGGCCTCGTCGAAGTTGGACTGCCAGGAGGCGGGGTCCTCGCCGTAGGTGACGGTGAGCAGTTCGAAGCCGGCGTCCTCGGTCTTGGCCTTCTCGAAGGAGGGCAGCACCATCACGGGCGTCTGTTCGGGCGCGAAGAACACCAGCGTGGGACGCTCCATGAGGTGGAAGTGCAGGCCGGTGAAATACACCTGGGTGGGGCCGGCGTTGATGGCAATGGCGTCCAGGCCATGTTCGGCCAGCAGGCTGGACAAGGCCGCCTGGCGTTTGTGCAAGTTTGCGGGGGAATGGGCGTTGGTCATGTCAGGCTCCTGTCTTGTAATAATAACATCGGGGGAGGGATGGCTTGTTACACCTTGACCGCCAAGTTCCGCTTGGCTCTAAAGAAGCACTTAGGCAGGGTGATCATGAAGAAGCATCCTCAGCACGCTTATGACATGCTTTCTCCCATCGCCTACCTGCACGATGCCCTCGATATTCCTTATTACCATCACGAGAAATGGGACGGTTCTGGATATCCGACGCAACTGAAGGGTGAAGCCATCCCTATCGCGGCTCGCATCTTTGCCGTAAGCGATGTATACGACACACTTGATTCCGATCGCCCGTATCGAAAAGTATGGTCGCAGGAAAAAACCCTGGAATACATTGAAGAACAGGCAGGCAAGCACTTCGACCCACAGGTGGTGCAGGTTTTCTTAGAGATGATCCAAATCAAAGTGCTTGCCAGCTAGGGAGCTGAGCCAGGTTTACGTGGCGGTTCGCTTCTTTCCGTAGCGGTTAACGCAACACCCTGAAGAAGGTCGTTATTTTCCCTCAGAACCGATCCTGTTTGGTTGGATTCCCGACTTCTGCAAGGGGCAACAGTCTTGCTGGATTTGCCATTACGACCAAGATTGTGGTGAATTATAATAGCCCGATGTTCCCTTTCAAGCTATTTAGAAATGAGGGGCAATACAATTTTCCAACCATCCTATTGTCCATTGCCTTGATATTGGCCATTGGGCTAAGCATCTTTCTATGGTTCAAATGGCAAAGTTTGGAGAGCAGCATTCAAACAGGTGTGGAAGCCATAGCAAATCTCAACCAGGTCAACCATGATTTTGAAGCAAATATCGCCAATTCAAAAAACGACCTGGCGGACCTTCAAGGAAATATAGATTTGCTAAATCTGGAATTAGGGCAACTAACTGATAACAAGAATGAGTTACAAACCAAAGCGGATCTTTATCAATCCCAGAAAGTCTATCTAAGCGACGTACTGGATTGGTATAACCAGTATTATTTCTTCCAACAGCCAAAGCGGGCTCATAGAAAGGTACGCGGTTGCCACCGGAAATATCGAACCGTAGACCTTGTTATCAACCAGTGAGCGACCTTAGTGAAAAGCAAAACCGTCAATCTCGTTTTAGGGCTGGCAACCATTGCCGTTCTTGGAATGAGTGTTTTCCTTTGGTCTTCTGGCCAAAAAGCTGAAGCCAAGAAGCAGGAGACAGTGGATGCAATTGCTAACCTGAGAGTCATTAATCAAGGCTTAGACCAGAATTAAACCTCATTGCAGGAAAATCTGTCAACCCTGCAGAGCGCATATCAGGACCTTGCACAGGAAAAAGATCAACTGGACCAGGGGATCAAACTAACTCCATGGCGAAATTGATACCCTTCGTTCCCAGAAATATTTTTTAGCCGACGTACTGGATTGGTACAACCAAGAATACCTTTATCCAAGTCCACCAATAAATTGCCAATATCAACGGGAACCCATGTCCAACTAGTACCGTGGCAAGAGATGTTGGCAACATGATGGATCATTATGCCCAGGCAACGGGGAATCCATTTCCATAGAGCTTGCGAGTTTGCAAGGCTGATCTTACAACCATGGGCCTCGTTGCAATCAGAATGTATGAGGTAACTCAAAAATTGGGCTGGCAGCCATTCTATTCAGTATTTACAGACATCTTGTTTGGGCCTGATCACCTCCCCGAAGGAGATGATTACGTCGGGAGTCTCGGGTACGAGCTTCGCTATCCTGTGGTGCCAGGCACTTGGCCGCTCCAGGAACTACACACTACCATCAATGTATATACTTCCGATCAAAACCCTCGTGACCCGAGCGGGTATTGTGCAAACAGTCGAACTGGATTGTAGGATTTAAGCAAATATATATCAGTATGACGACCTAGACAAAACCAAGCAAATTGAATTTGATTTCGGTACGATTAACGCAAACGTAAAACTGAAATATTTCTATAAGGACTTGGGTGAGGCTATCCCTATCCTTACGCAAGCTGCAAATCTCATCATCCACGATTTTACTAATGGGTTGTAACACCTACCTGCCCGGAATTAACACTCGCACCCCCTTCCCTAGAGAAATCTCTTGGCGATTGATCAGTAGAGGATCGCTACGTCGGGCTTGCTTGGCAAGCCCTGCCCGCAATGACGGAATCACCTAACGCTGGCTGCGGCGGCGCAGCCAGTCTGCCAGGGATACGATGAGCACCGAGCCCAGCCCCAGCAGGATGGCGGCGGTGTAGGCCTCAACGTACTGGCGCTCTTCCAGGGCGTGATAGATATATAGCGTGGTAGTGGCGCTGCGGCCCTGCACCCCGCCGCCCACCACCAATACCGCGCCGAATTCGCCCATGGCGCGGGCCATGGTGAGGGCGACGCCGTAAAACAAGGCGGTGCGCAGAGCAGGGAAGGTGATGCGCCAGAAAGTGGTCCAGCGGCCGGCGCCCAGGGTGCCGGCGGCCAGCTCCTGGGAGCGGTCCAGGCTTTCGATGACCGGCACCATCTCGCGGATCATGAAGGGCAGCGAAACAAACAGGGTGGCGATGAAGATACCCGGCAGGGCGAAGGCCACCTGCAGGTTGAAGAAATCCAGCAGCGGGTACAGGAAGCCGTTGCGCCCGAAGAGCAGCAGCAGCATGTAGCCCACCACCACCGGAGAAATGGCAAAGGGGATATCCACCAGCCCGTTGAAGAGCGCCTTGCCGCGGAAGTTGTGGCGCACCAGCACCCAGGCGGTCAGCGTACCGAACACAGCCTGGATGGCCACCACGCCCAGGGCGATCTCCAGCGAGAGCAGCAAGGCCTGCCACAGCGCCGGCGTTTGCAGGGCCTGCTGCACGCCGGGCAGCCCATTTTGCAGCACGCCCAGCACCAGGGCCAGGATGGGCGCCAGCACCAGGAAGCCCACATACAGGACTACCGCGGCAATGAGCAGCTTGGATGCCAGGCTGGCGCGCCCGGTCAGGGTTCGTGCTTGCATGCTATTTACCCGCCCGGCGGCGCTTGACCAGCGCGTTGGTGAGCAGGATCACGGCGAACGAGATGGCCACCAGCACGATGGAAACCGCGCTGGCCCCCAGGCGGTTTTCGGATTCCACTGCACCCAGCACGTACACTGCGGCAGTCTGCGACTTAAAGGGAATATTGCCGGCCACGATGACCACGGCGCCGAACTCGCCCACGGCACGGGCGAAGCTGAGCAGCGAGCCGCTCACCGTAGGCAGCGCCAGAGCCGGGAACACCACGCGGCGGAAAATGGTCCAGCCGCCGGCGCCCAACGTGGCGGCGGCATGCTCCTGGGTGCGGTCCAGCTCCAGCAGCACCGGCTGGATGGTACGCACCACGAAGGGGAAAGTGATGAACAGCAGCGCCAGTACAATGCCGGGCGGCGCGAAAATGATCTGCCAACCCAGCTGCTGGTTGAGGAAAGCCCCGAGGGAGTTTTGCGGGCCGAAGAGAATGACCAGCATCACGCCGGTCACCAGGGTGGGAATGGCCAGCGGCAGGTCAATGAGCGCATTGAGCAGGCTCTTGCCTGGGAATTCATAGCGCACCAGCACATAGGCGGTTGCCAGGCCCATGACGGCATTGATGGCGGTCATGACCCCGGAGGTCAGCAGAGTGAGGCGGATGGCATCCGCCGCCTCGGGCAGGCTGACCGCGTGCCAGAATGCGCCCAAGCCCTGGCGGAAGGCGTCCTGCAGGATGACGGCCATGGGGATGGCCACCATCAGCAGGATGAAGACGAAGCTCAGCGTGCGCAACCCCAGGACGGGGTTGCGCACCTGTTTGCGCGGCCGGGCCGAGTCCACTATTGGCCCTGGACCTCTTGGATGGCCTGGGTGAACACGCCGGTCTCACCAAAGATGTCTGCGCGCACCTGGGCCCAGCCGCCGAAATAATCGATGGTGAACAGATCAGCTACCGCTGGGTATTGCTCGGCGGTGGCGGCGGCCACGTCAGCGTCCACCGAACGCAAGCCGTATTTAGCAAAAACCTGCTGCGCCTCGGGTGTGAACAGGAACTCGACGAACGCCTTGGCCACCTCGCGTGTGCCGTGCTTGTCCACATCGGCATCCACCACAGCCACTGGGTTTTCGATAAGGATCGACGAGGATGGAAGCACCAGTTCATAGTCGTTGCCGGCCTGCCGGCCCACCAGTACCTCGTTCTCATAGGTAATGGCCACGTCGCCGATACCCTGCTCAAAGGTGGCAATGCTCTCGCGGGCACTCTTGTCCATCACGGTGACATTAGCCAACACCGCCTTGAGAAAATCCTTGGCGGCGGCCGGATCGTCGGCAGGAACACCAGCCACCTGGCCGCGCAGGGCGGCGCCGTACAAAGCCAGGATGTTCCACATGGCGCCGCCGCTGGTAGCAGGGTTGGGAGTGAGCACCTGGACGCCGGGTTTAGCCAGGTCAGCCCAATCGTGGATGCCCAGCGGGTTGCCAGCGCGCACGGCGAAGGCCACCAGCGAGTCAGACATCATGCCGTTGGAGCCGACGCTCTTCCAATCGTGGGTGATGAGACCCGCATCGGCGATGCGGGTGACATCAGCCTCAAGCGAGAGCGCCACCACGTCGGCTTCGAACCCCTCGACCACGGCCCGGGATTGAGCCCCCGAGCCCTGATAGGACTCCTCGAAATCCACTTGCTGGCCGGTCTGCTGCTTCCAGCGCTGCTGGAACAGCGGGATGAGCTCGGCGAAAGCCTCGCGCGGCGTGGTGTAGGCGCCCAGCGTCAGGGTCAGGCTGCCCTCGGCGGGCGAAGTCGCCTGAGCGGCCCCGCAGGCATTCAACAGCAGGGCCAGCAGAACTGACAAAACCAGATACGAAAATACTTTTTTCATGGGAAAACCTCTTGGAAGGCGGCGACAACCTTCATAAACTGATCCCCCGGCTGCCCAGTTTATGGGAGCGGACGATCAGGAACGAACAGTTCTTTGCGTTGTGCAGGATGGCGCCAACGATGCCAGTAAGCGCCAGTTTGCCGGAGCGGCCGGGCAGCGGGGCTCCCATGACCACCAGGTCGTAACCGCCGGCGGCGATTTCTTCCAGGATGCTGGTTTGCGGGTCGCCGGTCTTGATCTTCTTGGCGGCCTTGATGCCGAAGCGGGCCAGCGACTGCACGCCACCGCTCATGAAGCGCTGCATCTGGTCAAGCTGGGATTCACTGGTAAGCAGCGGGTTCTGCACGGTGAACAGAGTGGCGTGCGCCCCAATGTGGCGCAGCAAGCGCCCGGCGAACATGACATCATCCTTGCCGGGTTCGCCGCTGGCGGCGCAGATCAGGGCGTTGCTAAACACGCCCTCCGGGCTAGAGGCCAGCAGCAGGTGCTGGGAGCCGGCATGCAGGATTTGTTCGGCCACTTCCAGGCCGTCTTTGGCTTCCCAGCCCAGCACAGCCAGGTCGGCGGGTTTTTCCTGCACCAGCTTGGAGAGCGAGCTTTCCACGGATTGGGCCGCGGCCTGCACCTCCACGGAGGCCATGCCGCTGCCGATCTGCTTGCGAGCTTCCTGCAAGTGCCTATTAATCTTGTCCGGCTTTTGGCCATAACCGAGCAAAGTGATGCGGGCATGCGCAAGGCGGGCCAAATGGCCGCCAGTGAGCAAGGCCGCCTGACTGCGCGCCGAACCGTCGGTGAGCAGCACGAAATGCAAGCCGGGATGGGAGAGGGCGTGCAGGCGGCGGATGCCGACCCAGGCTTTTTTACCCGGCTTGAGCGGCAAGGCCAAGCTCTGCTCGGGGGAGCGGCTGACTTCCACCACGATGTTCTTATTGCCGAAGGGCACGGCCGGGGCGATGGCGCGCACCCCAGGGATGGGCGGCAGTTCCAGGCGCAGGTGCTCAGTGGGACCGCTGAAGCCGGTCTCCACCACTTTGCCCTGGGCCAGCAGCAGGCCGTCCAGGCGGCTGGCGGCGCTGGCCAGGGCCACATCCTCGGGGCGGAACAATATCTGCACGCGGCTGTCGGAACTCAGGCGGGCGGCCTCCTTGGGCAGCGGGAAGCTGCTCTGACCGATGCGAATCTGCTCGCCGTCCGACTCGCCCAACAGCAGGTTGGCCGTGCCAAGGAATGAAGCCACAAATTCAGTCTGGGGGCTGTTGTAGAGCTGCTGCGGGGTGCCCACCTCCAGCAGCCGCCCAAAGCTCATCACCCCGATGCGGTCAGCCAGATCGAAGGCCTCATCCTGGTCGTGGGTGACCAAAATGGCGGCGACGCCGAACTGGCGCTGGATGGCTCTGAGGCTGCGACGCAATTCGACGCGAAATCTTGGCGTCTAACGCGCCCAACGGTTCGTCGAGCAAGAGTACATCGGGTTCCAAGGCCAGGGCGCGGGCCAGGGCAACACGCTGCTGCTGGCCACCGGAAAGCTGGCGGGGCATGCGGTCGCCCAGGCCGACCAGGCCCACCATTTCGAGTAATTCGTCACGACGGCGGCGGCGCTGGCCGCGCGGCACCTTGTGCACTCCCAGGCCGAACTCAACGTTCTCGGCCACGGTCATATATTCAAATAACGCGTAGCTCTGAAAAACGAAACCGACCTTGCGAGCCTGCGTGGGCAGGCCGGTCACGTCCCGGCCGTGCAGCAGCACGCGGCCCTCATCGGCTTCGGCGAGGCCGGCGATGATATTGAGAATGGTGGTCTTCCCGCTGCCGCTGGAGCCAAGCAGTACAAAGAACTCGCCATTCTTAATCTCCAGCGAGACATTATTGACCACAGCTTGTTCACCGTAGCGCTTGGTAACGTTCTCAAGAACGATGGACATAGTTCTCCGAATTGTCGGGAATGGGGCTAGCCGCCGGGGGTGGCGGATGTGCGCCTAATGATATCCGCCAAAGTGGTGTTATCCAGCACGGCGGAGATATTGTTGCGCACATCCAGCATGGCCAGGCGCAGGCCGCAGCTAGATTCGTCGGGACATCCACAGGGCTCATAAGCAGTCTGGCTGACGCAGTTCACCGGCGCCAGCGGCCCATCCAGCACGCGGATAATGTGGCCCAGGCTGATCTGCGCGGCGGACTTGGCCAAATGATAGCCGCCACCCACGCCCATTCGGCTGTGAAGCAAACCAGCATGGCGCAGACTGAGCAAGACCTGCTCCAGGTACTTGACGGGGATGTTTTCCTGCTCGGCAATCTGCTTAAGCTGCATCAAGTCCCCGTTGGGAGAATTGCGGGCTAAAAATAGCATGGAACGGATACCGTATTCGCCGCGCTTGGATAAACGCATCTAATCTCCTAAAATATAATAGACTTTTAGTTATATACAAGGATAATAATCCCAAAATCAGGTTCCTGTCAATATCGTTATTGACAGTTTGGTCTTTCCTCATTACTATTGCGAAAATTATCAGATGATAAATTTTTCATGAGCCTCAACTACCCCAACCCCAAAGTCCAGCAGCGCATCCGGCAGTTCGGATTCCGCCTCACCCCACAACGGGAACTGATCCTGCAGGCGGTGGCTGACTGTGGCGAGCACGCTACGTTCGACGAGATATACAACCGCGTGCACGGCGTGGCGGCGCACATTAGCCGGGCCACGGTATATCGCAACCTGGAGACATTCAGCCGATACCGGCTGATCCACGGCAATGAGATCGCCGGAGGTAAGATTTACGAACTGGCTAACGACAATGGGCATCACCACTTGATCTGCCAGAACTGCTGGAAGGACACCAAGCTGCCCGACCAGCAGGTGCGCAAGCTATTCAAATCACTGAACGAACAAACCGGGTTCCTGGTACTTGGAGAGCACTATATTTTTATGGGGTTATGCCGGGATTGCCGCAAGGAATTGGGCGATTCTGGGCAGCGTTTCTCGGTGTTCCCTAAGTTCCGCCTTAAGCCCAACTCAAAAGGAGAGAAATCAAAATGAATAAAGCATTGCCCAAATTTGTGACACTGGCCGCGGCGGCCGCCCTGCTGCTGGCCGCCTGCGCACCGGCCGCCACAGCCACTCAGGCACCCAGCGCAGGCGAGCCCACGGCAGCCGAGGCCATGCCGGCCGAGCAAGGGCCGCAAGGTACCCTGACGGTGGCCTTCCAGCCGTTGGTGCAAACCGACCCGGCGCTGATCTCGTCGGATGCCGAGGTGTTCGTGGCCAACGCGGTGTACGACTACCTGGTGGATATTGACCCGGTGAGCAGTCTTCCCGTCCCGCGGCTGGCGACCGACTGGACGGTGAGTGACGACGGCCTGAGCTACACCTTCAACCTGGCCTCGGGAGTCACATTCCACGACGGCAGCCCCTTAAGCGCCGACGACGTAGTGTGGACCTTCAACCGCCTGCGCAACCCCGACGCCGGATATGCCACTTCGACCCTATACACCGATATTGCCGATGTTCAGGCGACCGGGGACCTGCAGGTGACTTTCACCCTCACGCAGCCCAACGCCTTCTTTTTATATGACCTGAGCGACAACCATGCCCTGATCATCAAGAACGGCACGGATGACCCCACCGATTTCAACGGCACTGGCCCCTTCGTGGTGACAAACTACAGCCCGGAGGACCGCATCGAACTGGAAGCCAATCCCAATTACTTCGTGGAAGGCGAGCCCAAGCTGGCGAACGTGCAGGTCATTTTCTTCTCCGACGAGTCCGCCATGGTGGACGCCATGCGCGGCGGCCAGGTGGACCTGGTGATGCGCATCAGCACGCCGCTGTTCGAGAGCCTGAAAGATGTGGACGGCATTGACACCGTGGATATCCCCACCAACGGCTTTGATCTGGTACGCCTGCGCTCCGACGAGCCGCCCGGGAATGACCCACGCGTGATCCAGGCCATGAAACTGGCTACCGACAACGAAGCCATCCTGCAGCAAGTGCAGCAAGGCTACGGCGCCTTAGGAAATGACAGCCCGATTGGGCCGCTTTATGGCGCCTACTATGACGCTTCGATCCAGCCCCCGGCGCGTGACGTGCAGGCCGCCAAAGACCTGCTAGCGCAGGCCGGCTATGGCGATGGTCTGAACCTGACCATGCATGTACCCAATACGGGTGGACGCCCCGACCTGGCCGCTGTACTTAAAGATCAATGGGCAGAGGCCGGGATCAACATCGACATCAGCGTGGAGCCGGAGGACGTGTACTACGGCGACAACGGCTGGCTGGACGTGGATCTGGGTATCACCGGCTGGGGCTCGCGCCCCTACCCGCAGTTCTATCTGGACACCATGCTGGTTACGGATGCCATCTGGAACGAATCGCACTTCTCCGACCCCGAGTTGGATGCGCTGGCTGAGACGGCCCGCACCACCATGGATGAAGGCGAGCGTGCAGATGCCTACAAGCAAATCCAGCAGATCCTGGTCGACCGCGGCCCGGTAATCATCCCCTACTTCTTCCCGCAGTTCGGCGCGATTAGCGACCAGTTCGGCGGGTTCCAGTTGGAGGCCTTTGCCGGCCGCACGGACCTGCAGACCATCTTCGTGAAATAACGCGTTGTCGGTTTCCGCGAACGCGCAAAGGCACCCCAGAAGCGCTGTCCCCGGCAGGGGGCAGCGCTTCTTTGCATTCTTGCGGGCGCTGCTGCGCCGCCCCGCGCACGCCATTGGAACGCTGCTCTTCGTAGGGTTCCTGCTGATGGCACTGTTGGGGCCGCGGCTGGCGCCATTTGGCCCCAACCAGCAGATCGTGGCGGATGTGCGCCAGGCTCCTTCGGTGGCGCACTGGTTCGGCACCGACCGGCTGGGGCGGGACGTGTTCAGCCGGGTGGTGCTGGGTGCGGCGGACATCTTCGCCCTGGCGGGGGTGGGCACGTTAGTGGCGGTGGTGGTCGGTACCACATTGGGGCTGCTAAGCGGCTATCGCGGCGGCTGGTTCGACGAAGTGCTGATGCGCGTGTTTGACAGCGTGCTGGCCCTGCCAGCGCTGCTCCTGGCGCTGCTGCTGCTGGGTACGCTGGGACCTTCGCGCCAGTCTGTTCTATGGGTCATCATCGTGGTGTACATCCCCATCGTGGCGCGCGTGGTGCGCAGCGTGGTGCTTTCGGTAAAACCGCGCGCCTACATCGAGGCGGCACGCGTGCAGGGCGAGAGTTCCGCGCGCATTCTGTTCCGTGAGATCCTGCCGGCCGTTTTGCCCGCCCTGGCAGTGGAAGCGGCGCTGCGCTTTTCCTACGCCATCTTCCTGGCGTCCTCACTGGGATTTCTGGGCGTGGGGGTTCAGCCGCCCAGCCCAGACTGGGGCTTGATGGTCAATGAAGCCCGCGACACCATTTCGCAGACACCTTGGGCGCTGTATTTCCCCGCCGGGGCAATCTCGCTGCTAGTCATTTCGGTCAACCTAATGGCCGACGGTCTGAAGGAAGCCTTCCAGAATCAGGGAAACCTGTGAGTCAACCAACCACCCCAAAGGCAGGCAGGGCCAAAAGAGAACTATTCAATCGTTCTTTTCTTTGTGGCTTTGCGGTAACTGGCAAAAATTATGGCTAGCCCGCTACTCCACATCGAAAACCTGAGCGTGGCTTACCAGGTAGGCAAGCGCGAATTCAACGCGCTGCGCGAGGTGAGTTTAGACATTGCTCCCGGCGAAACCTTGGGCCTGGTTGGCGAAAGCGGAAGCGGCAAATCCACGTTGGCGCTGGCGCTGATGCGCCAACTGGCTGACAACGGCGCGGTGCGCAGCGGACACATCCGTTTCGGGAACCGCGACCTGCTGGCACTATCCGCCGAGGAGATGCGCGCCGTGTGGGGCCGCGAGCTGGCCTTCGTGCCGCAAAACCCGGCTACGGCGCTGAACCCTTCGCTGCGCGTAGGCGAGCAGGTAGCCGAAGCCCTGCGTCTGTACGGGGATAATGGACAGCGGGCGGAAGCCGGGACGCGCGAGCTGCTGGCCCGGGTGCGCCTTCCAGACCCGCAGCGCGTGGCAGCCAGCTACCCACATGAATTAAGCGGCGGCATGCAGCAACGCGTGATGATCGCCCTGGCGTTAAGCGGGCGCCCCAAATTGTTGGTGCTGGACGAACCCACCACCGCCCTGGATGTGACCACGGAAGCCGCCATATTAGACCTGCTGCGCGAGTCGGCGGCGGTGCAGCAAACCTCCACCCTTTATGTGACCCACAACCTGGGCGTGGTCGCCACGCTCAGCGACCGCGTCTCGGTGCTGTATGCCGGGGAGCTGGCCGAGGAAGCTGCCACTGAGGACATTTTCCGCCAGCCTCTGCACCCGTATACACGCGGGCTGCTGGATTCCGTGCCGCGGCTGGGACAGCGCAAAGACCATAACCCCCTGCAGGGCATCCCCGGCCAGGTGCCACGCTTAGGGGAATTCGAAAATGCCTGTGTGTTCGCGCCGCGCTGCCCGCTGGCGATTGAACGCTGCTGGAATGAACGCCCCAGCCTGGATACCCCGGAAGGTGGGCGCCGCGTGCGCTGCCATCGCTGGCCCGAAATAAAGGCCGGGAGGATCAGCGCCCACCGCGAAGAGGTCAAGCCCATCAGGGCCAAAAAGGTCAAGGCTCAGCCGGTGCTGGAGGTAGAAGGGCTGCGCGTCGAGTACCAAACCGCGGCGTCGCTGCCCCAGACACTCGGCCTGAAGCCGCGCCGGGTTGTGCAGGCCGTGCGGGGCGTGAGCCTGGATTTGCTTGCCGGGCGCACGCTGGGCATCGTTGGCGAAAGCGGCAGCGGCAAGAGCAGCCTGGCGCGCAGCCTGATCGGCCTGGCAGAACGCGCCGCAGGCAAAGTGGAGTTGCTGGGTATGCAGTTGCCGGCCCGCCTGGGTCAGCGCGACCGCCAGATGCTGGCCCACTTGCAAATGGTGTTCCAGAACCCCGAAGAGGCACTCAACCCCTACATGAGCGTAGCCGAATCATTGAGCCGTCCGTTGATGCGCCTGAACCACCTAAACGCCGCAGAGGCACGCGCACGCGTGCCTGCCCTGCTGGCCGCCGTGCGCCTACCGGAGGATTACGGCCGGCGGCTGCCGACGCAACTTAGCGGCGGCGAGAAACAGCGCGTGGCCATCGCGCGTGCCTTTGCCAGCCAGCCCGAACTGATGCTGGCGGATGAACCTGTGTCAGCGCTGGATGTTTCCGTGCAGGCCAATATCCTGAATTTACTGGCCGAGTTGCAAGTAGAGAGCCCGTTCGCCCTGGTGCTCATCTCGCACGACATTGCCGTGGTGGGCTATTTATCGGATGAGGTCGCGGTGATGTATTTGGGCCAGTTCATGCAAACTTCTCCGGCCGAGAAGCTATTCGCCCCTCCCTATCATCCCTATACGGAAGCGCTGCTTTCGTCCGTGCCGCCCCCGGACCCCTTCGTAGAACAGAAGCAAATCCGGCTGGAGGGCGAGCTTCCCAGCACCATACATCTCCCCAGCGGCTGCCCCTTCCACACGCGCTGCCCGCGCTTCCTGGGAGACATTTGCGTGCAGCAAACTCCGCCCTGGCGCGAAACGCGGGATGGCAAACACATCCTCTGCCACATCCCCGTAGAGGAACTGGAACAAATCCAGGAGCCCGTGCTGCGCTTCGAAGCAAGGGGTGGCAAAAAGTGAACCCCTTCACCGCAAAGAAACAAAGACCACAAAAGAAAAATGAATTTAGGGTTTTCCCTTGTGGCTTGGTGGTCAAAATGGCCCGCCCCGGTCGGGGAGGGGACGCATGACTACCTACATCCTGCGTCGATTGGCCTTCCTGGCGCTCACCTTGCTGCTGACCTCGCTGCTGATCTTCATCATCACGCAACTGCTGCCCGGGGATGTGTGCCGGGTGATATTGGGTCGCGAGGTGGGCGAAGCCGCCCTGCAAGCCTGTCGTCTGAATTTGGGGCTGGACCAGCCTGCCTGGGTGCGCTATTTCAGCTGGTTGGGTAATTTTCTGCTCGGCGACTGGGGCACCTCGTTCAGCACCCAT
The DNA here is from genome assembly GCA_963797275.1 of uncultured Chloroflexia bacterium. Lineage (GTDB taxonomy): Bacteria > Chloroflexota > Anaerolineae > Anaerolineales > UBA11579 > JAMCZK01. The sequence goes on from CAWCOT010000001.1 coordinate 78,836, forward strand.
ACGCCCATTTTCGCATTGGTCATGGAGCGGCTGGGCAACTCGCTGCGTCTGGCGGGGCTGACCATGCTGATAGGTGTGCCTATCTCCGTGGTGCTGGGTGTGGTGGCAGCCCTCAATGAGGGGCGTTGGGCGGACAACACCATTAGCGTTTTGTCCCTGGCGGTGGTGGGCTTGCCGGAATTCGTCACCGGCATTTTGCTGATCCAGGTGCTGGCCTTCAAATTTGGGCTGCCAGCCAACTCATCCATCCGGGCTGGCACGCCCTTCCTGGAGGCGTTGCCCAGCCTGATATTACCGGCGCTCACCGCTACTTTCGTGCTGCTGGCTTATGTGGCACGGCTCACCCGCGCCGGGGTACTGGAGGAGCTGAAGCAAGCTTACGTGCGCACCGCCCTTCTCAAAGGTCTGCCGCGGCGGGTGGTGATCTGGAAACACGTGCTGCGCAATGCGCTGCTGCCGACCATCACGGTGATCGCCATCAGCTTCGGCTGGCTGATCAGCGGGCTGGTGGTGGTGGAGAATGTATTCAACTACCCAGGCCTGGGGCGCTTGATGGTGTTTGCTATCAGCCGGCGCGATCTGCCGCTGTTGCAGGCCATCAGCCTGGTCACCGTGTTGGGCTTTGCCCTGGCCAACCTGGCGGCCGACCTGCTGTACGCAGCCTTGAACCCGAGGATACGCATTGGAAACTAGCAAAGTCAAAGCCGCTCTGGACCTGGCCGACTACCGTCGCAAAGTGCACGCCATCTATTCGGGGGTGCGTGACCACCGCATCCCCATCGAAACACGCTGGAACTATTGGATGGCGGCGCGCAACGAGCTTTTCTCCTCGCACCCCCTGTCGGCGCTGTCGCCAGAGCAACGGGCCGATTTTGTCAAACTGGCCTACTATGAGTACGACCCCAGCCTGCGCTTTGTGGTGGAGGCCGAAGAAGTCAGCGACGATGAAGTGCTGGAGATCCCCCTGCAAGCGGACGGCACTTTCCGCATGCAACGGCTGGCCAAAGTGCATTTCGCCATGCACGGAAGCGAAGCGACGCTGACGCTATTCCGCATCCTGGGGTATGCCGGCGGCCTATTCCTGCCCTTCCGCGACAAGAGTGACAAAAGCTACCCGGGTACGCGTTACCTGATCGACACCATCAAGGGCGCCGACCTGGGCGTACAAGAAGGCAAACTGGTGCTGGATTTCAACTTTGCTTACAACCCATCCTGCGCCTACCACCCGCGCTGGCATTGCCCGCTGGCGCCCTCTGAAAATTGGCTGCAGGTCGCTATCCAGGCAGGCGAGCAGGCGTATCCGAAGGCCGTACTTCAACCGTAGCAGGTAATCCCACGCATACGTCCCGGCTAGTGCCGGGCTTTTATTTAACTACAGGCCTTGACATAGAATATTTGTTCTATTATGATAATCGCCCCTTGCTATGGACTCTTCGAATTCTTTGCAACTGATTCCGGGGTACCAGGCACTCTCCAGAGTGCGTCACATCGTGCCCCTGGCCCAAGCAGGCTCAATGTACCTGTTCCAGGGAGATGCGAAAGTTCTACACCAGGCCATGCAAGAATTAATTGACCGCTTCGCCCTGGAGAAAGCGGTGCGCGTGGTGGTTGGGGGAAACCGCATCTCTTTTGACCATTTGCCCCTGATCGTGGGCGAACAAGTTGGCCATATCTACGAAATCCTGGACCGCATTTCAGTCTCCCGGGCAGAGACGTGCTACCAGATGCAAGATGTATTGGGCGCGTTACAGCCAGATGCCAACCCCTTGGTGGTCACAGATATGCTGGCGTCTTTCTACGAAGAAGATCTGACTACGGCAGAAGTATCTCTGCTGTTGAAGCGCTGTCTGAAAAGCCTTGCGGCGCTTGGCGAAACTGCGCCTGTACTGATCAGTGCCTGCGGCGACCCAACCCGGCCCAACCTGTTGGATATGCTGGAGCAGAGCGCCGGCGCTCGGTTTTACTTCCAACCCCTAGACACGCCACCCGAATCGCAACTTTCATTTACGGGCATGGGCTAGATGGGACATACGCTTTCCACCGTCGCCCAGAGTCACCAGCGCTTCCTGTCTTATGTGAAGCCGTTCCGGCGCGCCCTGCGCAAATCCGATCAGGAGGCCCTGGACGAACTACTAGATGAAGCCAATCAACATCTGCCGGCGGCAGGATACGCCTCCAACCTGCTCCCGGGTATTGCCTACCTGCTCTCCCTGCTACTCGAAAAGCATAAGCAGGCCAAACGGCATGAAGCCGAATTCGAAAAGCTGCGCGCCGAATTCCGGGAAGAGCTAGAGAAATCACGACGAAGTATGTTGATTGAGATCAGCAAGCTGCGCACTGAGCTGCTCTTGCAAAAGGGTAGATCGAATGGCAACCCAGACAACTGAGTACACCGGCTGGCTTTTTGACGTGTACGCCGACCGGGGCAAGGGCGCGGTGGTGTGGTTCATTGGGGAAGATGGCGGCCGCTATCGTTTTACCCAGGCCATTCCGGTGGTTTTTTACGTGGGCGGCGCCCAATCGGAACTGGAGCGACTAAGCAGGCATTTACAAAGACTGGGGCTGAAGTTCCAGCACGTCAAACGCCAGCATTTGTTCCATGGCGAAATCGAAGTGCTGGCTATCCAGGTCCTTCAGGGAGCACGCCAGCGTCCTCTTTTTCGGAGATTGCGACAGCTTTTTCCCGAATTGGATTATTACAACGCCGACCTGCCCCTGCCTTCCCATTATTTTTCCAGCACGCACACCTTTCCCATGGCTTATTCACAGGTGCTGGCCGACGAAAGCGGGCAAATCCATCAAATTACCACTCAAGACGACAAGTGGAGTTTGACTCCGCACTTTCCTGTTTTACGCGTCATGACGGTGGAGCCGGAGGCTGTCCCCACCAAATCCTTGCCAACTTTCATCCGCTTATCTTTCGCCAATCGGACTGAGACACTGGAAACCCGGGATGCCCTGCGACTCTTACAGCAGTTCAGCCATCTGCTGAAACTTTACGACCCCGATATAATTCGGGCGCATCACGGGGATTCATGGTTGTTCCCGTTTCTTTTCAAGGCTTCCCAGGTTACCGGTTTTGCATTCAATCCAAATCGCGACAAGGCTTTTGCACCCATCCTCATAAAACCCAACCAGTTCGAAAGCTACGGACGACTGGTGCACCGTGACCAGCAGACCCTGCTGCTGGGGCGCGCCCACGTGGACCCGGGAAATTCGATGGGGTTCAAAGATTGGGGACTGCTGGGGATTTTCGAGACGGCGCGCCTGAGCAATTTACCTATCCAGAATGCTGCCCGCCGCAGCACCGGCGGCGCCTTTGTGGGCATGCAGGTGACCGCGTCTCTGGAGCGCGGCATCCTGATCCCCATTCGCAAGCAGCAGCGTGAGCGCTTCAAGACCGCCACCCAACTGGTCGCAGCGGACAACGGCGGCATCATCTTCAAGCCAGTGGTGGGCCTGCACGCTAATGTGGCCGAGATCGACTTCTTCTCCATGTATCCCAATATCATGGCCAATTGGAATATCTCGGCCGAAACCGTGGGCGTCACAGGCGAACATCCACGCTGGGCTCCGGGGATCGAGGCGCCCATCAACCAGGATAGGAATGGGATCGTGGCCGACATCTTGAGGCCTGTGCTTAGGAAACGCGCCGCCGCCAAAGAGCTTGTAGAAAAGCGCGCCGACCCGAGTGCGTACGACATGGACTATGTGCAAACCGCTTACGAATTCCTCAAAGGGCTGGGGTGGGTATCCTACGGTTACCAGGGATTCAACGGGAACCGTATTGGCAGCATCGAAGCGCACGAAGCCATCAATGCGGTAAGCCGCCATATAATCCTGCAGGCCAAGGAGGCCGCCGAGGAGTTAGGCTTTGAAGTGTTGCACATGTATGTGGATAGCCTGTTCGTCCGCGTGGGTGATCAGGAGGCGCGACTAAACGAATTGTTGGATGAAATCAAAGCTCGCACAGGCCTCAAGGCGGACCTGGAAGGCGTGATGCGCTGGATCGTGTTCCTGCCCTCCAAGCAAAACGAACGGGTGCCAGTGCCCAATTGTTTCTATGGTTTCTTTGACTCCCGACTGGAATTGGGGTCTTAAGTGCCGCGGCGTTATGGCGCGGCGGGGGGATACGCCCAAATACATTAAGGAGGTTCAATTGGAAGCAATCAACATCTTGGTTCGGGAGCCGGATTTTGATAAGCTGCCTGGCTTGATCCCCAAGCTGGTTTACTATTTCAAAAGCAATTATGCAAAGTTAAAGCGTGGCGAGGTGCCGCTGGAGCAACTGGTTGTTTCGCAAACGCTAAGCCGCAACCTGGAAGACTTCAAGTCTGGCTCACCAGCCAGCACCGCCGCCTCTCAGGTGGTCGAGGATGGGAAGCCTATTGAGGCCGGGCAAAGCGTGAACTTCGTGCGCGTTAAGCATCCTCCGTTCGTGCTCTCCCTGCATCGCGCCGATAAAGGCGATGTAAAAAATATCGACGCGGATTGGTACTGCGACCAGTTGCTGCGGGCTGCAGACGAAGTGCTGCGCCCATTTGGCGTGCCCAGGCATATCCTGGAAGCCTGGTTTGACGACGACGGAGCTTATTGGACCCCGGAAGATTATGTCAAAAAGACGCCGCAGGTCCTCCCTCTAGACGAGGAAGTCCTCAACGTGGTGCATAGCTTATAAACACAATTCTTATATTTGGCATGCTATAATCTCCTAGTATTTAGATTGAACTTTTTGGCCCGTTTCATCGGCCTGTATTTTCTGGATCAAGTAGTTGCAAGGGACGGAAACGTCCGATACAGAGGAGTACCCCGGCCGGATCTTCGCGTCGGGGTATTTTGTTATTTGTTGAGAACATCCCTAAATACCAAAAATTTAATGGCTGGGGTTGTGACCCTGGCCCAGGAGAATTTATTTAAGTATGAGTAAAAAAAGCAGTGAAAAGAAGGGCAAGACCCTAAGGATTGTCCCTCTGGGGGGACTGGGGGAAATCGGAAAGAATATGACCGTTTTCGAATATGACGGGGACATCCTCGTTGTCGATACGGGCATCATGTTCCCCGAAAATGACATGCTGGGGATCGACTACATCATCCCCGATTTTCAGTACCTGTTGAATAAGCGCGAGCGCGTCAAGGGCATTGTGATCACTCACGGCCACGAAGACCACACCGGCGCCATCCACCATGTGCTGGAAGAGATCAACGCGCCCATTTATGCCACGCCGCTGACCCGCGGCCTGATAGAAGTCAAGCTGGCGCGAGGGGGCGTACATAAGAAGGCCTCGCTGCATACAGTGAAAGCCGGAGATACGGTGCAAATCGGCAAGTTCAAGGTGGAGTTCTGCCACGTGTGCCACTCCATCCCGGATGGCGTGGCCCTGGGCATCACCACCCCGGCCGGCCTGATCGTGCACACAGGCGACTATAAGCTGGATCACACGCCGGTGGATAATTGGCCCACCGACTACGCCAAGCTGGCGGAATTCGCCGGCCGCGGCGTGCTGGCCCTGCTGGCCGACTTAACCAACGCGGACAAGCCTGGCTGGACGCCTTCGGAGCGGGTAATCGACCCGGCTTTCGACAAGGTGTTCAACGAAGCCAAGGGCCGCATCCTGGTGGCTACCTTCGCCTCGCTGATCTCGCGGATTCAGCAAGTGGCGGAGGCCGCCGAGCGGCACGGCCGCAAGATGGCTTTCGTGGGTACCAGCATGCGTGAGAACGCCAAAATGGCCGCGCAGCTGGGCTATCTGAAATTGGACCCCGACCTGGTAGTCTCCATTGACGATGCGTTGAAGATGAAGCCTGAGGACGTGGTGCTGATGTGCACCGGTTCGCAGGGCGAACCTTCCTCCATTGTAGGTCGGCTGGCAAGCGGCACGAACCGGCAGTTTGATCTTTTGCCCGGGGACACGGTAGTCCTTTCTTCGCACCCTATCCCGGGCAATGAGGAAACCGTGTATCGCGTCATCAATCGTTTGTTCCAGCGCGGCGCCAGCGTAATTTACGACCCAATCGCGTCAGTGCACGTATCCGGGCACGCCAGCCAGGAAGAAATAATCTTCATGCTCAACCTGGTCAAGCCTAAGTACTTGATCCCGGTGCACGGAGAGCTGCGCCACCTGCACCAGCACGCCAAGTTGGCGGTGCAATCCGGCATGCCGGAAGATCACGTGGTGGTGATCGAGAACGGACAGGCCGTTGAATTCCAGGATGGCAAGCTGAAGCTGGCTGAGCGCGTCCCCGGTGGGTATGTGTTCGTGGACGGCTCCGGAGTTGGGGACATCGGACCCTCAGTGATGCGCGAGCGTGAAGCCCTGGCCCGTGATGGTTTCATCTTTGTGAACCTGAAGCTGGATGGGGTGAGTGGAAACCTGATCGAGGACCCCGAGATCATTACACGTGGCTTTGTGTATCTGCGGGACTTGGAGCAACTGATGGCTGAGACCCGCCGCCACATCGAGAAACTGGTCGCCCGAGCCAATGGCAACCTGCAGGCAGAAGTCGAGCAGAATCTGCGCAACTTCCTGTTTGATGCCACGCGGCGCAGGCCGATGATCTTCGTGGTGGTGAACAAAAACTAACAAAAAGGCCTCGGGATGACCGGGGCCTTTTTTATTTAACTGCTTGGGGTTCCAGACGAACTGGGGATGGGGGTGAGCGAGGGACCGGGCGTGGCCGTCACCAGGTTTACCGGAACGATCAACAACTCTCCGGCAAAGATGTTATTGGGGTTATCCAGGTTGTTGGCATTGATGATGGCATCCTGGGTGCTGGAGAACTGGGCCGCGATGGCTGCCAAGGTATCGCCAGGCAACACGAAATATTGGATCTCATCGTTCCGCCTCAAGCCTTCGGGAAGAGCGGTGGGCGTGGGGATATCCATGTTGGGATCGGGAATAATCAGTTCCTGGCCCACAGAGAGGACGCTATCGTTGTTCAGCCCATTGAGCAGCATGATGATAATAGGCCCATTTACGGGGTCCAGACCGAATTGCTGGGAGATGGCCACAATCGTGTCACCCGATTGAACCGTATACGGGAAGGGTTGGGATGCGGTGGGTGTGGCTGGGATAGGCGTCTCAGTGAAGGTAGGAGTAATCGTAGGGGTATTGCTGGGGGTCAACGTGAAGGTAGGCGTAGGCGTATCGCTGGGAAACAGCGCACCTGGCCCGCCAGCAGACACCCATGTGCCAGTGACGAATAACCCTGCGGCAACCAGAATTAAGGAAACCCCGATTAGCACGTAATAGCCAATGCGGCCTTTGCCACGGCGGCCGCGGCTGGATTTTAGGAGGGTGTAAGGCGGTTTATAGCGCATGTGCTTTTTCCAAGGGCAGTTGGATTGAGCTGTGAGAGCCAGATTTTACCCGAAGGATGCTTCTATTCGTCAAATTGGCAATATCTCCCTAGCGAATAATTATACGGGAAAACAATAGAAGCCGGCTTACGCCGGCTTCTAGCTGCGAGACAGAGCATCATTCACTGACGACGATGTTGCCCCACATACCGGCTTCTTCGTGGCCAGGAATGCTGCAAATGTAGCGGATAGTCCCAGCATGATCAATGGTCACGTTGACCACTTGCTGGTCTCCCGGAGAAAGGAGCACATCGACGCCCAGCTCCTCGATGGTGAAGTCGTGGTCCAGGGCGCCCTGATTAATCAGGGTTATCTCCAGGGGTTGATTTACCTTGACGTTGATCTCGTCCATGCTCCACATAATATCTTCGGCAATCAAGGTAACTTTTTGGGTCGGGGTCGAGCAGGCCGCCAGGAATAAGCCCAGTGCCGCCAGGGCGGCAAAAATCACATAAAAACGTTTGGTCATGAGAATCCTATACTCCTTTTGTGCATTGTATCACTTACGATTTTAGAAGTCGCCTTTGAATGGCTTGGCATAACCAGTCATCTCCACGTAGCCAACACCATGCACCTGCTTTCCATCGTGGGTGCCGCTGACCTGAACTGCTCCCTCCCAATAGATTGTCGAAAGGTTTAGTTCCTGGTCGCGCAGAAAAGGTGAAAGAATCAAGGCAAGGTCAATTCCGGGGATGCTGATGCTCCACCCCATGGGATAGGTTGCCCCTGAATGGGGGCTATGCCAACTGTCCGGGCTGGCGATGTCGAAATCAGATAACTGCAGGGGCTGGACGCTTCCGTCTGGAAACACCAGCGTTCCACTGGAATACGGGTCGATGCTGCCATCACTTTGGCGCAGTTGGTACAGCATCAGCTCATTGCCATCGTCCAGCTGGATGGCGAACCAATCCCAACCCACCTCGTCCGGCGAAAGCACCGAAGTACTGAATTCGTGGTCCATCCAACTGGAACCGGTCACATCGAAAGTTTGATCTGCTAATTTAACCTGGCCTTGCGTTTGGAGTTGAGTTCTGGCTGTAATAGTACGAGGCATTGCCTTGCTGCGCACCCTTTTGGCTGTAGCCCTGGTCGCCTTGCAAGATGGGACCCTTGTTATCGTTGAATTGCAAATCAATAGCCAGGCCCCCGTCCGCGGCATGCAGTGTGTAGTTGCCGGGGCCGGATTGTTCCACGTTCCAATCCTCAAGCCATACATGATAGGGGTCCGCCTGCGCGCCGGCCAGGCCAGCGGAGCCGCGCGAATAACGTTGAACGGCGTGAAATTCATTTCCCGCCACATCGGTAAGGGCAAAATGGGCCAGGTAAATCTGGCTGGTGGCCCAATCGCTATTGCGCGGAATTACCTGGTCAGGTGGCAAAAGGGCCGCGCGGAAGAAGGTAAGCTCAAAACCAAAATGGCGGCCCTCCGCAGTGTCCAAGTTTCCGGTGTAATACCACCACTCAGTGTGGTAATCGGGGTGAGGGCCAAAATCCTGCGGGAAACTGAGTGTAAGCGACCCATCCCGCGGGTGAAGGCGCCCAGGTCGGCCGTAGGCGCCAGGGTGGGGACTTCTGAAGCAAGCGGCGAGGATGCAGGGCTACAAGCCGCCAGCAGGAAAATTAACCAGAAGCCAGAACCAAGCAATCTGCGCAAATTAGTCAAAGCGCATGGCCTCCGCGGCGCTGCGCCGGCTGGCACGGAAGGCGGGATATAAGCCCGCCAGCAATGCGGCGGCTAGGGCGATCACCATGGCCTCGACGAAGGGCCCGGCGCGCCACTGTAAATCCATGGCCCAGCCAAAGGAACGTTTGTTGATAATGTGCAAGAGTATCTCGGCCACTACTACACCGGTCGGCAGGGCAAGCAAGCCCGCCACCAGGCCCATCAACCCCGTTTCCAAGAGAGTCAGGAACCACAATTGCCCCTGTTCCAAACCAATGGCTTTGAGAATGCCTAACTCTCGCTGTTTCTCCAACTGCAAGGCCAGCATGGCGCTGAGCACACCCACAAAGGCTACCGCCGTAGTAATGAGCTCAAGAGAGCTGGAAATCAGGAAGGTACGGTCGAAGACCTCCAGGGTAGCCGTGCGCAAGGCAGCGTTGGAGCGGACATTGAGCAACTGAGTGCCATTCAACTCGGAGCGCAGATCCGCCACCATGGCTGCCACATCCTGACCGGGTTGGACTTTTACCGAAAATGCAGTCACGGCCTGGTCATCCCACAGGCGCCGGTACTCGGCCAGCCACATGTTCACAGAGCCGCGGCTCGAAGAGTAATCGCGGATAACGGCCACAATAGGGAAATCTTGTGGTCCGCTGGCGGTTTGCAAGGTGAGGGTATCGCCAAGGCCCAGGCCGAGGCGTGTTGACAGCGGCTCAGAGATCATCACGGCTCCATCCTGCACGGCCTGCCACGCCTGCTCCCCACTGCCTTGCTTCTGAACATAAACCTGCTCGTTGCCATCATTGGGGTTGTCGTTGGCGCTAACCGAGAGGGGGCCATAAGGAGAATTGACCTGCACGTTGCGCAGCAGGCTGACCTGCTCCGCCCCGGGCCAAGCCTCCACGCGCTGGATGATGGCGGGGTTGATGGGAACACCGGGCTCTGCCAGCGAAGAGCTGGCTACCGAGCCGTATATGTCGCTGCTCAGAATCTGGTCGAGCCAATCAATGACGGCACCGCGGAAGCTGCTAACCATAAGGCTGGCGCCAATGGTGACCGCCACGGCCACCATGAGGGCTGCCACAGCCGGGGAAGTCCGGCTAGCCGAGGCGGAAACCTCACGCGGCGCCAGTCTACCCAGGGGGCCGAGGCGCCCAAGCAGGTGCGCGGCAAGCGGCATGAGGCGCTGGGTAAGCCAGGGAGTGGTGAGCGCCAAGCCAACCGTGACGCCAAAGGTATACGCGAAGCTCCAAAATAAATTAAGTTTGAAGAACACCAACAGGATGCCGGAAACCAGAGCGGCTAGAGCACCTATGAAAGCGGCGCGAGCCAGCAAGCGCCCGGAAATCAGTTCAAGTTGAGAGCGCGACAAAATGCGCCGGGGAGGAGACTTGGCGGCCTCCCAAGCCGGAACCATGGCGGCCACCAAGGTGGCCGCCATGCCCAGCACAGCGCCTTTTACCAAGCTGGCAGCGGGCAGATTCACTTCACGAACAGTGAGAGTGAAGAAAATATCGTTGATGGTCTGGGCCACCTGGTCTACCGCGCCGCGACCCAGCAGCACACCCAGCAGGATGCCCAAGGCCGAGCCGAGCAAGCCCACCAGCAGCGCCTCTCCCAACACGAGGATAAATATCTCGCGGCCAGTTACACCCAGGGCGCGCAATGTGCCAAAGACATGCCGTCGCTGCACCACCGAAAAGGTCATGGTGTTGTAGATGAGGAACAGCCCTACCACCAGGCCAAGCAGGCTAAGCGCGGTCAGATTGGTGCGGAAGGCGACGGTCATCTGTTCCACTGCCTGGCTGCGCCCTTCGGTGGGCAAAATCTGCAAGCCGTCTGGCAAGACTGCCCCGAGATTGCCGAGCGCGGCCTGCTGCCCTTCGCCAGGCAGGATCAGGTCAATGCGGTCCAGGAATCCCTGTCGGCCAGTCATTTCCTGGACTGTGGAAATATCTGCCAAAATCAGGCCTTCCAGGGCACTGCGATTGAAGGAGTCGCCAGGCTGCAGGACACCGACCAAAACAGCCGGATACTTATTGCCGCCTATATCCAACTCAATCGAATCTCCAGGCAAAAGGCCATGTTGGCGGGCTAGATCGCTGGAAAGAAACACCGCTCCGGGCACGGTATAAAAAGCGGCAAATTGGGCAGCATCTAAAGCGCCCTGATTGGTAAAAAGGTAATCGCGGAAAGGCTGCTCGGCGAAGGGGTCCACTCCCATCAATTGCAGCGGGGCGCTGCCAAGCTGAGGCGAAGTGACCAATTCGCTCAGAATAGGCGCCATAGGGATTTCCAGGCCGGCTTTGCGCAAGGCAGCGTAATCGGCCTCGGGAATGCCATTGGGGCCGCCGGAAACATAATGCGTGCTGCGGCCCACAACCGCATCCACACTAAGGTCGAAGGCCCGGGCGGCGCTGGCGTTGGCCACGTCCACACTGACCGCCACAGCAACACCCAAGCCGATACCCAGCAGCATAAGGATAGTTTGCAGGGGATGACTGAAGAGGTAACGCCAGGCTACCTTAAGCAAATCTGGCGCGAGGTGGTTAGAAGCTTTGCTCATTCGACCAGCTTGCCTTCATGCAGGTGCAAAATGCGATCGGCGCGCTTGGCGAGGTCCAGGTTGTGGGTAGCCATGAACAGGTTCTTGCCAGCCTGGCGGGTAAGCTGCTGCAACAAGTCCATGAGGATGCCGCCAGTGTCTTCGTCCAGGTTGCCGGTAGGTTCGTCGGCCAGCACCAACAGCGGATCGTGCACCAAAGCGCGGGCTATGGCCACGCGCTGCTGCTCACCTCCTGAGAGCCGATCAGGGAAGGAGGCAGCGCGTTCTGCCAAGCCAACTTTTTCCAGCAAGGCCAGGGCTTTGCCGCGCGCTTGTTTCAGCGAGTTGCCGGATAGTTCACTGGGTAAGGAGATGTTTTCGATCACGGTCAATGTGGGCAACAGGTTGAAGAACTGAAATACAAAGCCGATATTCTTGCGCCGGAACAAAGTGCGTTCGCCCTCATTCATAGTAACCAGATCATGGCCTTGGATACGAATTGAACCCGAATCAGCCGTGTCAATGCCGCTGAGCAGGTTGAGCAAGGTACTCTTGCCGCTCCCGCTGGCACCCACCAGCGCCACGAACTCGCCAGGCTGCCCCTCAAACTGGGCGCCGCGCAGCACGGGATGGATGCGTTCACCCTCCGTGTAGCTCTTGGACAAATTTTCGATGCTAATAAAAGGTTGAGACATGCGCGCCTCGGGCGAATGCGCCTCGTTTGTAAATAATATCACAAAGGGTATGCCGCCAACAAAAAAGGCCCGGGCTGTGCCCGGGCCTTTGCCCTCTATCGACAAAAGATTTTTTACTTCAGGGATTTGGCCATTCGCTTGGCCTGGCGAATCATCTGGTTGGTGTAGCCCCATTCGTTGTCGTACCAGGCGAATATCTTCACCAGGTTACCGTCCACCACCTTGGTCATCTCCAGGTCAATGATGCAGGCATGCGGATCGCCCTTGATGTCCGAGGAGACGATGGGATCGTTGGTCACGCGCACAATCTCTTTGTAGCGGGCGGAGTTGGCCTCCTTGGTCAGGATCTGGTTGATCTCCTCCGGCGTGGTGTTCTTCTCGGTGAGGAAGATCACGTCAGAGAGGGAACCCACAGGAACCGGCACGCGTACGGCCACACCATCGAATTTCCCCTTGTACTGCGGCAGCGCCTTGGTAACCGCGATGGCCGCGCCGGTAGTTGTGGGCACGATGTTGATGGCTCCGGCCCGGCCGCGGCGCAGGCTCTTGTTGGGGCCGTCCACCAGGCCCTGCCCAGCGGTATAGCCGTGAACCGTGGTCATAATGGCCTTCTGGATGCCCAGGTGGCGGCCAATGATCTCCACCACGGGGGTGAGGGAGTTGGTGGTGCAGCTTGCACAGGAAATGATATTCTGATCCGGACCCGCCTCGTTCACTCCGTAAACCACTGTGGGAACATCTTCGCTCTTAGTGGGTGCAGAAATAATTACGTATTTGGCACCTGCCTGGATATGTTTGGCGGCGTCATCCTTTTTGGTGAACAAGCCGGTGCTTTCAATGACGATGTCGACCTTGAGCTCCTTCCAGGGCAAGGCGGCCGGATCCCGCTCGCTCAAGAACTTGAAACTATGCTTGTCCACGTGCAATTCGCCGTCTTTGGCGTAAACGTCTTCGCCGTATTGTCCGTAGACTGAGTCATACTTGACAAGGTAGGCAATATCATCGGCAGGGGCTATATCATTTACCGCCACCAAATCCAGTTCATCCGAATCCAGGATAAGTCGAAGTGCGGCCCGGCCAATGCGGCCCAGGCCATTGATTGCTATGCGTGCCACGAGAAACCTCCAAGGTTGGTGAGAATATTAAGAAGGATTATAGTGCGCCGCAGGCTTGGTAGGTAGGGATATTTGCCAGATTCGCAGCAAACACCGCTCTCAAATCCTTAAGTTTAGTCTATCATAGACTATTCCATGGTAGACTATATTCGTGCGAGTGCCGGTGCCAGACGAGACTATCCTGGGGCTGTTAGCCAAATCCCCCCAGCATGGTTATCAGCTATTGAGTGTTTTCCTTTCCAAAGAAAAGCTGGGCCGCGTGTGGACCCTGAGCCACAGCCAGCTATACGCAGTGCTCAAGCGACTAGAACAGCAAGGGTTGATCAGCGGGCGAGACGTCCTGGCGAGCAACACACCTCCGCGACGGGTTTATTCGTTGACTGCGGCGGGGCAGCGACACTTAGACGAGTGGATGCAAGACCTACCTTTATCGTCCAGTATGCGCCAGATCCGCGTGCAATTCATCAGCCGGCTTTATGTCGCCGCACAATTGGGCTATCCGATCGAACCACTGGTTTCGCGCCAGCGCCAGGCATGCCTGAAGCAACGCGACCAATTGGAGGAGGCGCGATCCAAAACCGGGGCTTCAACCGAGGTTTTGGTTTTGGATTTCGTAATTGGCCAAATCGATTCGGCTTTGGATTGGCTGGACCATTGCGAAGAAACATCGCAAAAAGCTCAACCCGCCTAGCAATCCTATAACAGGGAGAATCATGTTGCACAGGTCCGGATTCAAAAAGCTTATTCCCAAGCTAATTATGCTCGCCATCGCCCTTGCCAGCTGCGCGCCCGCTGCCGCGAGCAAGCAGGAATTGGTAGTGTTCGCCGCCGCTTCGCTCACAGATGCGTTCGGTGAGATTGGCACTAGTTTTGAAGCCGCCCACCCCGGCGCCGAGGTGCTATTCAATTTTGCCGGCTCTTCCTCACTGGTTACCCAGTTAACCGAAGGCGCCCCCGCGGATGTGTTTGCCTCAGCCAATGAAAAGCAAATGCAGGTAGCTGTGGACGCAGGACGCATTGCCGGCGACCCGGCGCTGTTCCTGACCAATCGGCTGACCATCATCGTGCCGGCCGACAACCCGGCGGGGCTACAAAGCCCGCAGGACCTGGCCGACCCTGGCTTGCGCCTGGTGCTGGCGGCTCCGGGGGTACCGGTGCGCGATTACAGCGAGCAGAGCATCGCCTTGCTAGGCGACCAGAGCTTCCAGGAAGCTGTGTACGCTAACGTGGCCTCAGAAGAACCCGATGTGCGCCAGGTGGCCACCAAGGTAGCCCTGGGCGAAGCCGATGCGGGAATCGTCTATACTTCGGATGTGACCCCAGATATTGCCGACCAAGTGCTGCAGATCCCCATCCCGGATGAGCAGAATGTAGTAGCCCGCTACCCCATTGCCGTGGTGGAAGATGCGCCGGAGGAAGTCCTGGCCCGGCAATTCGTCGACTTTGTTCTGAGCCCCGAGGGCCAATCTATTCTACAGAAATGGGGTTTTGGGCCCAAGCCCTAAAGGAGCCCAGTGACAACCCAGCTAAGACCAATGTTAGAGGACGAGTTCCACAGTTACATTGACCATCTTGTTGAGGATTACGCCAAGGATAATGTGGAGGCCGGTTATTGGCAGGAAGGTGAAGCGCTTGAGCGGTCCCGCAAAGAAACGGGCAACCTGCTGCCCCAGGGAGTAAAAACTCCGAGCCACTACCTATATGTCATTGAAGACAATAGCCTGGCCGTGGGGGTCATATGGATGCGCGTTGACCCAAAAGCCGCCGTTAAAGGCGGCTTTATTTTTGACCTAGAAATAAACCAGCAGTACCGCGGCAAAGGGTTTGGGAAAAAAGCCATGCTCCTAATAGAGGAAAAGGCCAAAGAGTTCGGATTGAGACAGATAGAACTGCACGTCTTCGCTAAAAACAAAGTCGCCCGTAAACTCTATGGGGGTCTGGGCTACCAAGTCACCAGCTTAAATATGACCAAGAAGCTTGGAGATTAACCGGGAACAAACCTGCAAATAGCTGTACCCCCACTGCGACTCGAACGCAGGTCCCCGCCTCCGGAGGGCGGTGCTCTATCCGCTGAGCTATGGGGGCAACGGAAAGAAATTCTATCACGCAGTCAATTATTGGAATTTTTATAGGAACGGGAACGAACTATTAAAGCAATTGCCATCGCCAGCGGGTCCCTTAGATATCGTAGCCCAAGTCCTTCAAAATGGGCTTAAAGGCCGAATTCAGTTTTTGAATGGTCTTGGGCCGTAGCTTGCGCAAATAGTCACCGGGGGTAACTTGGCGGCGCTGCGCATAAATATCTTCGTTGCTGACATTGAAGTCTGCCTGCTTGCGTATTGAATTCAGCGCTTTAAATTCCCCGTCCAAACCCACCCACTGGCTAAGCTGCGATAACCAACGCTCAAAGTCCGTTACCATTCCCTCATACTTCAAAAACAGCACGTCCGATCTGTGGACTAACTGCTCGCAGTACTGTTGATAGATTAGCAAATATTCTTCGATTTCGGCTAATACAAATTCATCGACACTCATTTTTAAAGCCTGCTCGCGCCGCCGCAGAAGTTTGGGGTTGATGATAGCGTGGCTGTAGGCGGTGGAAAAAAAAGGGATGTCAGCACATCGCGAGGATCGCGCAACTGCAAAACTATTTTGTAATTTTCAAGATTTGGGATGCCCCGATAGGTACCAATAGGTCCATAGTAATACCCGTGCGAATTAAAGGCGCTAGACAATGTCCCCTCAGGTGAAAATGGGTTTTTGAGCTTGGGAACCTTAATCATGCTTACGTAAGCGTCATAATCAGCATGAACCATTCCGGCGGTCTCCGCCAGGGCGGAAATAACGCTTGAAACGTAGCGGGAAGCGCATTTCTGGGTAGTAAAGAAAATTATGCTGGGATGACTGCTGCTGGAAAGTTGAACTCCGTCGGCCAATCTTTTTTCGGCACGAAATCTAAATTTGAACCTGGGGCGCTGAACTAACTGGTAATAAGTCCGGGGGAAATGGCGACTAAGCCAACGCTCGAAAAGGCTGCCAACGTGTTTCATCCGAAACTAAACTGCAATCAGAAACCTGTAGGCTATTCTTCTCGGGGGATAATTACCACTTTGCGCCGCGGTTCTTCCCCCGTGCTCTCAGTGGTTACTTCATTGTTATCTCGCAAGGAAATATGTATGATGCGGCGTTCAGCGGGACTCATCGGCTCCAGATTTTGCCGGCGCCCGGTACTGACTGCCTGTTGCGCCATGCGCTCGGCTAGCTGACGCAGGCTCTCCTCATGGCGCTTGCGGTAACCCTCAACATCTATAACGATGTGGGCGCCGTGGCCAATCTCTTTGCCGACGATAAGTCGCGCAATTAGCTGCAGGGCGTTCAGCGTCTCCGCATGACGGCCAATCAGAATACTTAAATCACCACCGGTAACATCCACCAGCACAGGAGCTTCCTCGTCGCCATCTTCGGCTTGGCCCATTTTGGCCTCCACATCGGCCGAGACGTCCATGTGGCGCAACAATTCCTCAACCGTGGCGCGGGCAATGTCAACTAGATTGTCGCTATCGACAGGATGGGGTGTGGCCACTGGCTTGCGAGTAGTTTCAGCTTTTTGGCTGGCATCTTTGACGGTTAAACGCACGCGAGCCTGGCGGCCACCTAAACCAAACAGGCCGCCGCTGCCCTCATCCAGAACTTCGACGTCGACTTGATCCTTGCTTAGGCCAAGCTCATCCAAACCCTTTTGGATAGCCTCGTCACTGGATGGGGCGATTACTTCAAGATTAGCGCGATGTTCCATAAACGATTACGGTCTTAGTGTAATGCATATTCCAGCTATTTTGCATTTACCACTGCCGGTTTTTGGTTTTTGGGCCGGCGCATAAAGTAATACTGGGCGATAGTCAGGATATTTGTGGTTACAAAATACAGCGCCAAACCGGCCGCGTAAATGTATGAAATATATGCCATCAAGAGCGGCATATACAGATTCATCATGCGGCCCATCTGCGCCCCTTGATCATCCGGGTTCGAGGGAGTGATCATCTTGCTCTGAAAATAAGAAGTCACCATAACCACAATGGCCAGCACCGGAATCGCAATAGGAATGCCCGGGATGTGCAAACGTTCCGGCTGTCCCAAATCCATCCATAGGAATTGAGCATTCAGCGGGATCAGGTTGGCTGCATTGGAGAGTGAGATGCCTTTGGCAAAGTTCAGCAACTGCAAGGGAGTGGACGCCAAGGCGCGCGTAATGGCCCAATACATGGCAAACAACAACGGCAGCTGAATTAAGGTTGGCAAGCAAGCACCAAATGGGTTAATGCCCAACTCCTGCTGGAGTTTCATCTGCTCTTGAGCCAGCTTTTCCCGGTTTTCTTTGCCTTTGTATTTCTGCTGCATGGCTTTCCATTTCGGGTTGCCCTGCAATTCTTGCATGGCCTTGGCGCTTTTGATCTGCTGGGCATTGAAAGGATAAGTAGCTAGGCGGATAAGCACCGTGAAAGCGATAATGGCCAATCCAAAGTTTTGGCCGAGAATGCTGTATATGAAGACCAGCACGTTCGTAAAGGGGATAATAATGAAATCAAGCATAAAAGTATCCTTCCGCTATTAACTCGCCGGGGTGAAATTCCACACGATAGCCCCATCCTTATCAATAGCGATGAGTAGACTGGTGTTTGCGGTTAGCCCTATGAGCATCACGTCGCCAACCACTACAGGAGTGCCATACATGGGACCCTGGTAAGCCTCGGGGAGGGTGATTTCGCGCGAGTGACCATCCAGGCTAATTGAAATCAGCTTGCCTGCCTCGTTAATGACATATATGCTGTCGTTAAACAATGCGGGTGAGCCGGTAACCGCCCCACCAGTATCCACCTGCCAAAGCTGTTTACCCGTGGCCGCATCCAGAGCATACACAAAACCATTCAGATCACCCACATAGAGGTTTCCGTCGGATAACAGTGGATGACCCCACACCCAGCCTTGGGTTTCGAATTTCCAAGCTTGTCGGTGAGACTGGGTGTTGACAGCGTAAACGGCGTGGTCCAACGTGCCTGTATAAAGCATGTTGTTTTCCCCCAGCACGGGGGTACCGACCATAGTCCCAGCCAGGTCCAGACTCCATTGCTCCTGGCCACTTTGTGCGTCCAAGGCATAAAGCTGGTGATCCATACCGGTGACGTAGATATTTTCCCCGTCGGTGGCAGGCTGACTCCAAATAGGTTCGCCGGTACTGAAACTCCATTGCAAAGCGCCATCGGAGTTCAGTGCGTAAAGATGGTGATCTGCGTTGGGAACGTAGACCAAACCATCCGCTGACAGGGCGCTCCCGATATAGCGGTTACTCCCGCCGGAAAAGGTCCAGGATTGGGAGCCACCATCTGCGTTCAGACTGTACGCGATATTGTCATAGCCGCTCACCACTAAATGGTCATCCGGAGTCAATTGAGGGGCGGCAAAGGTGGTAAAGCCACCAAGCGCTTCGGTCGGAAAACGCCAGGCCTCAACCCCGTTATCGATTTTCACCGCGTAAACGTTTTTGTTGTAAGCCACATAGGCTACACCGCGGGCCTCGTCCACTGTGATCCCGGGCCAACTCCCTGCGGCTACGGCGCTGCCGCAGGCCGTAAGGAACAAGCTGATTAGAAACAAAGGTAACAGGGTCAGTAAATGCTTTTTCTTCATAGACGTTAGTTTTTCCATTCCTTGATTAGGGTACAGGGTCGTACCCGCCCTTGCTGAAAGGATTGCAGCGCAAAACGCGCAGAAGCCCCATCCAACCGCCCTTTATAACGCCATATTTGAAAATAGCCTGGTAAGTGTAGTGAGAGCAGCTTGGATAATAGCGGCAAGTATTGGGTGGCAATGTGCGCGAGAATGTTTTTTGATAGATGAGGATGGGCAGCAATAGCGCCATACGCGGCAGATTTGCCACCGTTATAGGCAAATCCCTGAGCGGCGGTGAGGATTGCTCGTGGATCTCAGGATGCGAATGCGTTATTTCAGCGGTCATTCTATTTCGCCAGGCCGGCCTTCTTAACCAGATTGCTCAGGATCTCCTGGGCCTCAGTGCTCTTGATTTCGGTCAAGCCCGGGCGAGCCAGCAAGAGGATGTCATGGTCAGCTTTTATTTGCTCCAAGATGGGTTGCATGGCGGCGCGCAACACTCGTTTTACCCGGTTGCGTTGCACCGCCCCCCCCATTGCCCGACCGGTGCTTATGCCCACCCGCAGGCCTTGTCCATCATTGGGCAGGGCAATAAGCACAACAAGCGGGTGCGCTGTCGACTTTCCTCGTCGCCGCACCCGTTTGAAATCGGCTGGCTTGCGAAGGCGGAATCCACGCTTCACCTGGTTGCACGGGACCGGAGTAGTCCTCTCCGAGGGCTGGCGAAGGCTAGCTGTTCCAGTTCACCTTCTTGACATGCTCGTTGGCGGTCACCGTCAATTGGTAGCGGCCTTTCAGGCGGCGGCGCTTTAACACGGTCCGTCCCGTGGACGAAGCCATGCGTTGACGGAAGCCGTGCACGCGCAGGCGGCGGCGAATTTTAGGCTGATAAGTTCGTTTCGGCATTTCTCTTCCTTGTTTCTCTTTTTAAATCAAGGGATTATACCGCATAGATATTCCACAGCCCTCGCGTGCGACTCGGTGAGAGACTGCTATAATGGCGGACGGTTTCGGAGGCTTTCATGGTTGAGCACAATATGGAAAACAATGAGCAATATGGCCCGCCGCCAATGGACATTTTCATTTCGGCATTGGAAGCCCTGGTTTTGGGCGGTACGGTTTGGGCCTTAGGTGTGGCGGCCGTGGCGGGCATTAATTACGCTGGGCAAACCTTCGGAATTTATCCTCCTACAAATTCGCTGCTCAACAGCGCCATTCAAGCCGGTTATGTGGCCGGACCAATCCTGGTTGGCTTCCTGGTAGCCGTATTCAGCTATCGCTTCCTGGTTAATCTGGACTAACCTTACTCGTCTTCGGGTGCGGTGCTGCCGGGTTGCTGGATATCCAGGACCTCTCCGTGCAGGTTAATGCGCACCTTAAACCCACTCATTCCCAAATAGGTCCGGCTGGCCTCAGGTAAGCCGACGTCTAACACCTGGTTGAATTGTTCATCCAGGTTTTCCAGTTGTTTTTCGATAGCTGCCTGAGTAAAGATATCATCCTGCCCCAGCATTTTAGCTGCTTGCTGGCTAAGCTCGTCTTCGTGCCCTTCCAGCATCCTGCCCATTTCGGCCAGCACCTGGCGGTCCACCTGCTCCGAGGGGATGTGGCGACGAAATCCACGGTCATCTACTACGTAGAAAGCCTCATCCCCAACCTGGGCTGACTCCACCGGGCGATCATTCTCGTCGACTACCAGGCCGGCAAAGAGAGCCTGTCTCGCCATCAAGCCCTCGAATCCCAAAGGGGTTCATTTATCCCCTTTTGTTTGTTTTCATACCTAGCCATGACAAACAGCAAATCAGAGAGGCGGTTTATATAAGCCAGGGCTTCTGGCCGGATGTTTTCACTATGGGAAAGGCCCACCACTCTCCGTTCGGCTCTGCGACAAACCGCTCGGGCCACTTGCAGCAATGCAGCTCCCTCCGATCCGCCCGGGAGAATAAAATTTTGCAATGGCCCGACCTCCGCATTCAACTCATCGATCAGCTGCTCCAGAGCCTGGATATGCACCTTTTGGATCTGGGGCACCTGAGCTTGTGTACCTTCTTCGGGAGGAAAAGCAAGTTCTGCACCAAGGTGGAACAACTGGTTCTGAATCGGAAGGAGTGTTTGAGCCAACCGAGGGCTGATTTGCTTGGCCAAGGCCAATCCAATCAGTGAGTTGAGTTCATCTACCTCCCCGTAGGCTTGCACTCGCGGTGTCGTCTTTAGGCACTCGGGCGCGGCTGCCCAATGCTGTGCTGCCCGCATCGCCTGTGCGTGTATAAAGCTTGGTTAATTTAGGCATAGGCGGATTATACATGCTCGGAATTGCAGCATCTTTTGCGTTATTATTCGGCTATGTGGCTCAGACCTCGGCCGATACCTACGGGGCAGTTGGATCAGTACGGCCAGAGCTTTCGTCGCATCGAAGAGCTTACCCGCCGGCAAATGGCGCGGCGCCTCCACGACGGGCCATCCCAGTTGGTGTCGGCCTTAGCCATGCGCGTCGACATCACCAGGCGTCAGTTGGCTTCCTCTCCGGCCACCGCAGACGCAGAACTGGGGAAGCTGGAGGAGTTGGCCCGCCGTACAGCACGGGATTTACGCCACCTGCAATTCACCCTGATCCCGCAATCCTTAGAGGTTGCAGGTCTGGAGACAGCCTGGCAGGACCTCGTTCGCCAGCTACAACAGCGCTATGAGCGCCTGATCGAAATAGAAATTCAAAAGAAGGGCATCCGGGCGCTCAACGTCGATCAACAACAACTCCTTTTCTACATTGGCTCGGAAGGTCTGGACAACGCCTGCAGGCATGCCGAGGCGGCCACAATCAAGCTCAGTTTGACTTGGCCCGAAGCCGATGTGGTCTTGCTGGAAATAGATGATGATGGCAAGGGTTTTGATTACGCTGCAGTTCAGCAAACAGCCGAAACGGACAGGAAATACGGTTTGGCTATCATGCATGAGCGCGTTAAGCTTTTGCCTGGGGAATTGTCCATCCAAAGCGAACCAAATGGGGGCACTAAACTAAGGGTTGCTTTGATAGCTGCCCGCGGCCGGGTCAAGGAATAATGAAGGCCGCGGGTATCTTGTGGATGTTTCTTTTTCTTATCTGGCTGCCGATTGAGGACATCAATATCTGGGAGACGCTTGCCCTGGCTGCAGGGGGCAGTCTGTGGCTGCTATTTCGGGTTAAGCCCCAAACGTTTTCATCCTGGAGATCCACCTTGATGTGGGGCTTGCCCTTGGGCTGGCTGTGCCACTGCTTACCATCTCGCTCATGGCCTTCAAAGGCGGGGCCCATGGTCACGGATTCCCCGATTTCTCCGTTAACCAAGTGGATTCTGTTATTCAGGCTATCCCGTCCACCATCGGATTAAGTTTAGCCTTGATGGTAGCCCTAAAAGGGATTTTGAATGCCAAACCACGAAGCTAAGCAAATGTCTGGGAAACGGCCCCCCAAAGCATATTACACTGGCCTATTCACGCTAGACACACTCCGACGTTTCTTGCGGCCGCCGGACTTTGGGGATAACGAAAAAAATACACGCGCCAAACTGTTCAACATCATTCTCTACGTCGTCCTCGCCTTCACGGTCTTGCTTCTTGGTTTGTATACAATTCTCCTGCCCTCCCCGCTATTCGGTAAAGTCCTCATATTCTTTGCATTGGGAGTTGAGCTAATCTCGTTTGTTCTGTTCAAAGTGGGTCGTTTGGAATGGGCGGAACGCTGGTTGGTTTTCTCCTTATGGGCTGTGCTCATGCTCTCTACGCTCACGGCTGATGGGGTGCGCGGTCCCTCCGTCCTGGGAGAGGTGCTCCTGATCTTCATGAGCGGCTTGCTAATTTCGGAACGCGTGGCTGTCAGCCTGGGGGCTATCTCCGTATTCGGCAATTATCTGGCCTTGATGTTGGAAACGGGGCCAGGTTTGCCAGTCATGGAATCACAGCTCAATTTACCCGCCCAATGGGCGGTGGGGTCTGGTTACATCTTGCTTTCCCTGGGCTTGATGCTCATTTTTGCACGCAGCCGTCGCCGCGCCTTTGACCAGGTGCGGAACAGCGAGGAAGCGCTGAAGGATCGAGTGGCTGAATTAGCGCAAGCCCAGGCACAACTCGAAATGAGTGAACAGAGCCTCCGGCGGCGTGAGGCGATCCTGAAGGCCCTTAGCGACGCGGCTGAGCGACTGTTCCGGGATAGATCGCTCAAGAAAGCCGTGCAGCATGTGTTAAAGGAATTAGGGCAAGCCACAGGTGCAGATTGCGTTTATGTTTGTGAGAACCAAAAAGGGGAGGCCGGCGAGCTTCTGGTCAGCCAGCGATATGAATGGACTGCCAAAGGCGTTTCTCCGCAAACGAACGACCGAGCCTGGCAAAACCTGGCCTATGAGGATTTGGGATTGGGCCGTTGGCCAAAGTTACTGCAGAAAAATCAACTCATTAAAGGCCATGTCCGGGAGTTTCCAGAAAGCGAACGCGAATTACTTTGGAGCCGCGGCGCTCTGTCCGTTTTAATTGTGCCCATCTTCCTGGGGGAAAAGTTATGGGGCTTCATGGGTTTCGAGGAGAGCAAATGGGAGCGAGAGTGGTCTCCGGCTGAAGAGGAAGCGCTGCGTGGAGCAGGAGGCATCCTGGGTGGGGCTATCGAGCGCGCGCATGCAGAGGAAGCCCTCGGCCGCAGCGAGGAACGTTACCTGGGCATCTTGCAGGACCAGCTAGACCTGATCTGCCGTTACCAGCCGGACGGCAGCCTGCTGTTTGCCAATGAAGCCTATTTGCAATTTTGTGGCATCCACCTCGCCCATTTGGAAGAAACTAACATGTGGGATCTGGTGCAACCAGAGCGCGTTGCAGGTTTGCGGGCGAAAGTTGCCTCACTAAAACCAAGGGACCCCGTGGCCGTAAGCCAGACCCTAAGCCGCCGCGGGGATGGAGTAATGCGCTGGATTGAATGGACCGAGCGCGGGATTTTTGATCAGCGGGGCAATCTGCTTGAGGTCCAAGCCGTTGGCAGGGATATAGATGAAGAGGTGCGCCTGCGGAAGCAGTTGGAAGAAACCCTCATCCAGACAGAAAACCTGGCGATGACGGATGGTTTAACCGGATTGCTTAATCGCCGCGCCATTATGGAGCATGCCGAAGCTGAATGGCAACGCGCTGAGCGCGAAAAGCGCCCGCTTAGCCTGGCAATTGTGGACCTGGACCATTTGAAGCAAATCAATGACAGCCTGGGCCATTTGACCGGAGACCAAGCCCTCCAGCAAGTTGCCGAAGCCATGCGCAGCGGCATGCGCCGCTACGACTGGGCCGGTCGGTGGGGCGGGGACGAATTCCTGCTGGTGCTGCCTGGCGCTGACCAGCAGGACGCGAAGGATGTAGCCGAGCGGCTGCGAAAGCACGTAAACCTGAGCAAAGTGAAGGCGTTTGCGCAGGTCGCATTGCGTGTGAGCATAGGGCTAGCTAGCAAAAGCCCATCTGCCGCGGGGGACACCTTGAACAATTTGCTGGCCCGCGCCGATCAGGCCCTTTACGCAGCCAAACAAGGCGGGCGGGACCGCGTGGGAGTCGCGGGATAAGCTTACCTTTCGACAAGGGGCGCCAGGAGGTTTTAAGATATAGTTAGCTGCCATCAAAGTACATGCGTGGCAAGGTACCAGACGCCTTGAATTTCCTCAAATATTTGACCGAGTTTGTACGACTGAGTTGCGAGGGGGATATTTCCCCCGAGTTGCAGGCGCGCCTGTTT
Organism: uncultured Chloroflexia bacterium; assembly: GCA_963797275.1. GTDB lineage: Bacteria > Chloroflexota > Anaerolineae > Anaerolineales > UBA11579 > JAMCZK01. The sequence continues at coordinate 103,609 of CAWCOT010000001.1, forward strand.
GGAACTGTGTTCTGGAGCCTGGTAATCCTGGCAATACCCTCGATCGTCATCTCGGGGGGGCTTTCAGAGATCCCGATGAGATTGCTCCTAAAGGGACTGGCGCTGGTATTCCTCCTGCTGGTCTGGTTGGCGTGGAAGTTCATCAACGCCAACGTTGCTGCGCACTTTCTAATAGACGGCGCTTGGGCATTTTTGACGTTTACGGTTCTAACCGTAGAGGGCCATGCAACCTATTGGCTGGTTCCTCAAGTGCTGATTGTTGTTCTGGCGCGTTATCTCCTCAACGGCCGCGTGGCAACCATCCTTGGCCTGATCACCTTCGGGGTCGACTACGCCATTTTCCGCTTCTCTCTATATGAACTTGTCCCTGTGGCCATGCGGGACATGCCCGCGGGGACGGATTGGCTGGCAATTGCCATCGCTTTTGGGTTCTTGGTTTTCAACTTCTGGTTGGCGGATACGATTTTACGTGAGACTCTGGCTGAGGTGCGCGCTACCCAGGGACGCTATCGGACCCTGTTCGAAAACACGAATGACGCCGTTTTTTTGATAGATACGCATCACAAATATATAGAAACCAATCGGCAGGCAGCGGATTTGCTAGCGACGCCTGAGGAAAGCCTGGTCGGGAAGTCGATATACGACGTGGTACCTAAAGATGAAGCCAAGGTGGTTGAAGAAAATTTCAGGCGTCTGGAAAACGGAGAAACGCTTCCGTTATTTGAACGTACGCTTATCCGCTCGGACGGCAGCCGGCGTAAGGTGGAGGTTAGCATCAGCAAGATCGTGGACAGCGCCGGCAAAACCCGCTTCTTCCAGAGTGTCATGCGGGACGTAACCGAGCGCAAGCGTCTGGAGCAGGATTTGCGGATTTCCCTGGAAGAGATGGAATCCCTGGCCATGACGGATGGCCTTACGGGCCTGCTCAACCGCCGCTCCATCACCGATCATGCCGATGCCGAGTGGCACCGTTCTCGCCGCGAGCATCGGCCAATGTGCATAGCCGTGGTGGACCTGGATAACCTCAAAGAAGTAAATGACAGCCTGGGCCATCAAAAAGGCGACGAGGTAATTGTGCAATTGGCTACCACGATCAAAGCTTGCCTGCGCCGTTACGACTGGGCCGGCCGCTGGGGTGGTGATGAATTTATGTTGGTGTTTCCTGGCAGTAACCTGGTGGAGGCCCAGCAAATTGCGGAAAGATTGCGTAATCAATATAGTGAATCGGAGCTAATAGGGAGTCTGGTGCTAGAAAAAAAGCCCTATCTAAGCATCGGCATTGCTGTATTCTCAGGGCGGTCCGGAGATGATTTGGATATCGGCGAACTCTTTGGTCAAGCCGATAAGGCTTTGTACCGTGCGAAGCAAGCCGGCAGGAACCGTGTGGAGGTTTACCGAGACGACAAGTAAGTAAATTTCGCGGTTCAGGGCGGAAACGGGCTGTATCGGATAAGATTATTGCCGAGATCCAATTGGAAGGAATACAGTTGAAGAAACGAATTTTCGCTTTGATTATTGCCGGAGTCTTTATTGCTGGCTGTGTTTTCGCCACCGCACATCAGGCGGAGGCTGGCGCTGAGTCATCTGCCGAATCCCAAGTGGTGCAACCCTCCACGGTCCAGTGCGCGGCAGGCTCCCAGGACGGAGCTTCACCGCGTTTCGCACGCCTTGAGCATGATTCTCAATGGATGGAATATCCTTCCCGCATGGCCGCTCCAGATTGGCCCAATGGCTTTTACGCTGAATGGTATCCAGAAACCGTGCCCTTGTGGACGGGTCCTAAAGGTGGAGATGGGCGTGTTCCTTATAGCAAGGATTGGCTGGAATATTTGCGGGATCTGCAACCCAACAAGGCGGCCGTTGAATGGATCACGCAAATATCGGCTGGCTTGTTCAATGCAGATGGGAATGAATACATTCCAATTTTCGACCTGGGCCGCCTGGGCGATCCCCCCGTGGCCGAAGGTATCTCTACCGGCGGCAATGTGGTCAAGGTCCTGGAAACCAAAAATGGGTCTGCCCGCATCGAGATGCTATACCTGAGAAATGGGCCTCCCAAACTAACCAAGATCAATTACCAATCCACCCCTTGGCTTGTGACGAAGTTCACTTCAATATCCCTTTCGGGAGAGTTGGGAAATGCAAATGGAAACGATGTTTATTTCCCGAACGTCACCAAGCAGAAGGATGGATATTGGGTGGACATGCAGCGTTTGGAGATGTTTCCCCAGTTGCCCGTAACCGTTACGGCTATTCAATCGGTGGACGTGCTTAATGCGCCAGCAAGCCTCGCCAAGCAGATTCAGGAACTCCCCGTAGGGCAAACCTTGACTGTGCAAGAATACCTCCCCCAGGGCAGCGATGTTTGGGGATGCAGCGACCAAGGGTGGGTCTTGCTTGAATACCTGGATAAGGCAGGGCAACCGGTTTACGCTACCAATTGGAATATGCAAACCCGCCCTCCCATCCTTTTTCCATAACCAAAAAGAGAGCGCCGCTTTGCTGGGCGCTCTCTTTTTTGATATCAGTAGGGTTCTACTTACACGAAAACGTCTTGGTCTTTGCCCCAGCAACCACCAGGTTGCCGCCAGTCCACAGACCGCTACAAGCATAATGTCCCCAGGTGTAATCACCGTGAGGAATACTTACCGTCTCGCTGCCGCCTGCAGGGATGGTAAACACGTAGGCAAAAGGACCATGCAGCCAAATTTCAAGGATGTGACCTGTATCGTTGACCAGTTTGACCTTGGTCAGCTTTAGGATCTTGCCTACATCCTGGGTATTAGGAGCCTTACTTCCGGGCCCGCCCTTATCACCGCATTGCGGTACCACCCAGGTTAAAGTCTTATTTAAATCTAGCTCGCCTCGAGTCACGATACCGCAGGCCGTTAGGCGGTAATCATATGTTCCACGCGGTGGAGTCATCACCTTGGTGATGCCCCCTTCAACATGCAGATAGTAAGCCGGTCCACTAATATCCTGCGAATACAGACGGATGGTAATGGAACGATCAGCCTTGTTCTGGACTGTGAAACGCACCAAATCGCTTTGGGCAGCCAACGCGCTGCCAGGCAGTGCGGCAGCCAGTAATGCTACTGCCATCAGGATCATCGAGATCCTTTTCAACTTAGTTGCCAAGTTCATTCATTTCTCCTTCGTTCCAGGGGAACTGATGCGACGAATCGTATTGTATGCAACCGTGAATGTCAAGCTCCGTCGCGAAACACTCATCTTGGTTACAGCAACCTGTCCCGTAGGCTCTGATGCATATTAGGGAGGCCTAAAAACTACGGGTTTAATATCCCCTTTTTGATTGCCCCACAGCCTACCAGATGCTAAAATTAAGCACTTCGGGGCGCCTTCGCAATCATTCCCTACCCAAGTAAAAGGAGAAAGTCATGGCATACGAGTTCACCAATTCAAAGGGACAGAAATACTATTTGCACGCTAACACCCGCACGAGCAAAACGGGCAAACCGCGCACATTGTATTACTTCTCCAAAGAGAAGAAGGCGGCCGCCATTGATGCGGTGCCGGCAGGCTATACGGTTGCCGAAATGGCTACAGGATTGCCTGTACTCAAGAAGGCTGGTTAGATCCAGTCCTCAATTATTAGCGGCGCAGGAGTTCCTGCGCCGCTTTTATTTAATGCCCTTACCTCACTTTTTCCGTATGACAAAACGTAAGGTCGGCACGCCCTTACGCTCCCAGATACGTTGAAACCGGGATTTCACGGAACTTTCCAAACCCTCCATGTATCTTTGGCTGTGGACTTTTTCGAAACGAGCGTCTGCCTCCGCCACTTTCAGCATCTTCATGAAAAAATCAGGCTTGTCACTGGCCACGCTAATCTCCCCTCCAGGCACGAGAGCCCTATGCATTGCATCCAGAAACCTCACCGTAAACACGTTACGCTTCTCGTCGCTATGCTTGTGCACAGGGTCGGGAAAATGCAGGTAAACGCGTTGCCAGCTGTTGGGCACCAACAAGGGGGCCAACAGCAAGAAATTAGCCCTCAGCACGCGTAAGTTATTCGCCTCCTTTTCCGCAGCCAGGGCTGCCGCATAGCTTGCAGCCCGATAGGAGACCTCCACGCCCAGGAAATTACTGCCAGGCTTCTGACTTGCAAGTTCTGCAATGTACTCTCCCGTCCCGGCCCCTATTTCCACTTCCAAGGGCCTCTGATCGCCAAAAAGCGCCTTGGAAGTCAGTTTCGGGAAACTCTCCGGATGGGTATGAAGCAACTTGGCATCCCAATCCTGGAGATACCTCGCGGTCACCTCGCCCAAGGGCCACTTTTTTAGACGTGTAAGCTGTCTGCCCCGAGCCACTAGCTTACCTGCCAGTTACGTTCAAGCTTGCGCATGAGCGCCAGGATGGCGCCTGAGACCAGCAAAAGGAAGATCGCCAGAGCCACGGCCAGATCGCGGTCGCTTTCCAAGCTTACGTAGATCGCCAGGGGCATGGTTTGGGTCCTTCCAACTAGATTGCCTGCAAACAGCAGGGTTGCCCCGAATTCGCCCAAGGCTCGCGCCCAGCACAGCAACGCTCCGCCTACCAGCGCCTGGCCAGCAGCAGGCACCATTACCTGGCGCAGCAGCTGCCATTGGCTGGCCCCCTCCGTAACTGCGGCTTCTTCCAGTTGTTTGTCCACGGCGCCAAATCCGATGCGGGCGGCACGCACGAACAGCGGACCGGCAACAAAGAGCTGGGCCAACATTACCGCCAGGGTCGTAAATGGGATCTGAAGGCCCGCCATGGCCAGGGTATCCCCCAGCAACCCCCGCCTGCCAAAGGCAAGCAGCAGGGCAAGGCCGGCCACCGAAGGAGGCAGCACAATGGGTAAATCCAAAATAAGCTCCAACAGGGAGCGGCCTCGGAAATTCCACCGAGCCAAAGCATAGGCCAGCGGGGTTCCCGTAAGGACTGCAAAGAGGGTGGATGTGGCGCTGGTACTCAGGCTTAAGCCCAGTGCCGCCACCAGATGCGCGTCCTTCAACATAGCTGAAAGGTCGGTCCCGGCGCCTTCAAGCAAGAGCGCTAGGATGGGCAAGCCCAGCAGCGATGCAAACAGCAGGCTGGGCAGGACGATCAACCAGATGGAAGATTTATTTTTTGCCAAGGGGGTCGGGTGGAATATTGGCACTGGACACATCCCAACCAGGAGGCAGTTCCGCGTGTTTCAGGGAGCGGATCCAGAAAAACGCTTCGGGCCAGGTCAGGGCAATCTAGTTTTCCGGTATCGTAATAATCGTCGTTGTGATAATCCAGGTAGGTATACAGCGGCGAATAGCTGCCGTCATACTCGTAATACATCAAATCCTGCGCGCTATCGTTTACATGCCCGTCGGCGTCGTGTGGAGCGCAATCAGGCACCATGCCAAGCAAATGCAGCACCTCATGCAGGATAGTCAATTCAAAGTAGCCAGTAAAATCCGCGGATTTGGTAAATTGACGTGGGCACACCGTGTCATAAGTCGGGTTATAGCCGCGCAACACCAATACGGCAGTTTGGCCTGCTCCCTCCGGAGGATATGCAGCCAGGCCGCAATATCCTTCTTGGGTGGTGAAAAAGCCGTCGTAATAGACCACAAAAAGTTTGTGGCTGCTGTCAAATCCTAAGGTTTTTATCTTGTGCTCAATGTAAGCAAGGATATCAGTATCCAGATCGTTAATCGTTTGGCTATCCGCATCCAGAGGCAGGAAACTGATGTCTAGTTGCCCCTGAAATGTGTCGTATCTCAGGCGATGCCCGGTCTTCCCTTCCAGCCAGTTATCCATTGCTTCGGCAGAAAGAGCTATAGTTCCGTTCACGTCCAATAGGTCATCGCGCCCGTCTTTCGGCACTGCATAAATGAAATGCAATTGATATCCATCCACGTCATCAGGGCGATCTGCCAGGCTAAAAGGCTTTTCCGTGTTTCTTTCGGGCAGGGATTGACCAGGAAGAGTTGTTGGAATGTTGGTCGCTAAGGTCTGGGGGGGCGTAACGCCCAGGGGTGCTTGCGTTTCCAAAGAGAGCCTGCCCTGGTCTGGCGCAGCGGTCTGCCGCAGGCAGGCGGCAAGCCAAAGTGCCAACGCAACTAAGGCCGGGCCAGCGATCTTGTTCACAATTATCGGGCTCCAGGCAAATATCTGCTCATCTTAGCGATTATAGCCGTAAGGTTTTTTGCAATCTATAAAAAAAGAGGCACGTCGTCAGCGTGCCTCTTTTTTGTTAGACAAGAGCCCGTTATTTTAAGTGGGCTAATTGTGAACCACGCGCCACTTTCATCCACCACAAAGCTTCCGGACTTGGTTTGCCCATAAGCCGTGTATGAATAGGTGTAGGTTCCAGGAAACACGTGGAAACGGTTTAATCCAAGGTTAACCACCAAAGAATAGCTCGAGGGGCCAAATACAGTGAGGCGAATGGGGAACGAGTAGTGGCTGCCGATGCGCAGGTTAGCGTTGTCTACGGTGGCGTTTTCTTCTGTCCCTAAGCGGTAATCCACCACCTCGCATGGGTAAATGACCAGGCTCGACTTCCCGTTCTTGGTAAGGCGGACTTCGCCACCGTAAGTGCCACCGCAGGCGTCATAGGAATACGCATAGAAACCGACCGGAAGGGAAATGAACCGGTTCCTTTCCAGCGGATCGATCTGCAGTTCCAGGCTCTGAGGACCGTCCATCTTTAGGGTAATTGGGGAGGGAATGCGGCTATCCACGGCAAACTTTGCATATTCAAGCGCAGCCGTGCATGGGTCAATAATGATCCATTGCAGGCTGTCCTCCACGGTGATGTCCTCTTCAACCTTTTGGTTACAGGCGCCGTACTTGTACGTATAATCGCCTTCTTCGACTTCTTTGTAATATTTGCCAGGGGCAACATCAAAGCTGTAATTCTCCGGCCCAGTTAACGTAATCTTGACCGTATCTTCGGTGTTGTTGTGAATATTCAACACCCAGGTCTTGGCCGCCAAAGCACTCGACGCAGTCGTGAATGCCAAGGCCAGCACAAGGAAAAGCGGTAACCAGATTTTCTTCATTTATTACACTCCAATCGCTAGTCTCAACGAAAGCCGCTACTCGAGAGTTACGACCCCGTTCCCGCTTTACGGGTTTAGCTGGGTGATGATAGCCGCTCAAAATGCGGATGTCAACTTTTCTTATCACCCTATAATTAGATAATGCCAAACCAGCGTGACCCGACCCAACGGTTTTCGGGCCGTGTCGGGAACTATGTCAAATACCGGCCCGGTTATCCACCCGAGCTGTATACACTGCTCCAGCACGAAGCCGGCCTAAATCCAGCTGCCCGCATTGCTGATCTCGGGTCTGGCACCGGGCTACTCAGCCAGCTTTTTTTGCAGCACGGGCATACGGTTTTCGCAGTAGAGCCCAACGCGGAAATGCGCTCCGCCGCCGAGCAACAATTAGCACAAAAAGCCGGTTTCTTCAGTGTGGATGGCCGCGCTGAAGCCTCTACTCTTGACACCCAAAGTGTGGATTTAGTCACGGCCGGCCAGGCCTTTCATTGGTTCGATCCCCTGCCAACCAAATTGGAAGTAAAGCGAATTCTTCGGCCAGGCGGCCAGGTAGGCTTGATCTGGAACCAGCGCGACACCGAAGGCAGCGCATTCCAGCAAGATTATGAAGATGTGTTGGGCCAATTTGGAACTGATTTTGCGGCCGTGGACCACCGACGCAGCACTCCCGACGAAAAGATTGCTGAGTTTTTCTCCCCTAAGGCGATGAGGAAATATTCCCTGGCCAATCATCAAATCCTGGATGCCAACGGATTGCGCGGCAGGCTTCTTTCCAGTTCTTATGCACCCCTCCCTGGCGAACCGGCCTATTTACAGATGATGAAGGCCCTGGAGCAATTATTTGAAAAGTACCAAAAGGGAGGAAGAGTCGTTTTTCCCTATCAAACCATAATCTATATTGGAGCGGTCTAATCCGGGGTTTCCCTGGTCATGCAAATGGGTAAGCCCTCTACCGTGCGGTTATAATCCGTGATTGGTGCTCATTTGAGCGAACAAAGAAACAACGCGAAAGGCTTTCTGTCGCTGCGCAACCCCACATTGTGGGTAGTTATCCCCATGATCCTTTATGTGGTCTTGAGGGTGCCCCCGCTTTTAAGCCCTGACTGGGCCTGGTTGGATCCTCAGCTTCTGTACCCGGCCCAACATTTCTACATCGTTTCCGCGACCGCCCTGGTTTCACTGATTGTATCCATTGTCATCGGCATAGTGGGTGGGCGTCAGCGCAACTTGCAGGTTGTCTACGTTTCCCTGGCCTTTATTTCTTTGGCAGGCTTCTTTAGCATGCATGGCCTGTCGACACCAAATTTCATCCTGGGCCCAAACGCCATCGTCGGCGTAGCGGCCGAACTTTCTGTCTTGACCATGAGCTTTTGGTTATTGGTTTCTTCATTGCCTGCCCACAATTCTTTAAGCACATTTCTCTCAGGGTATTCTAGATTTCTGGTACCGGTCTATACTGCCATAATTTTTGCCCTGGGGCTGGTGGTTTTCGCTAATCCGCTGCTGGCCAACTACATCCCCATAACGAATGAGCCTTTGAAGTATTTCGCCGGAGTCATAACCATAATTCTGGCGGGAGTCGCCGGGTTTCGCTACTGGCAGTCCTACCGTTATTCTAAATTCCCCTTCCAACTGGCGATAGCCTATACCGGTGGCTGGATCGCGGTCACCCAGGTCATCATTACAACCGGGGTGGTGTTCTACGCCAGTTGGTGGCTATATCATCTCCTGCTGCTTTTCTCCATGATTGCAGTGGTGATCGGCTTGGTCATTCAATACCGGCACGGCGATTCCATCATCCGTTCGATCCTGGGGTTGTTTTCTGATGACCCCAACGAACGCCTGGCCGCGGGGATCTCTCCCAGCGTGCGCCAGTTAGTCCAAACCACCGAGGCTCGCGATCCATATACCGCCGGGCACTCGCACCGGGTTTCCCAAGGCGCCTTCGACTTGGGCACTGCCCTCAAGGTCCCACCCGAGGATTTGCGGGTGCTCGTTCAAGGCGGCATCGTCCATGACATCGGCAAGCTAGAGGTACCCGATGAGGTACTCAATAAGCCTGGCCCGCTTACGGCGGAAGAACGCAAAGTCATAGAAAAGCATCCTGTATATGGGTTTGAATTGTGTTCTCGGCTGGGTTTTATGAGCCCCGAGCTTTCGATCATTCGTTCTCATCACGAACGCATGGATGGCAAAGGTTACCCTGATGGATTGTCGGGAGATCGGATTCCCAGGTTAGCCCGGCTCATGAGCGTTATCGATGTGTGGGATGCGCTCACATCGGCACGCGCATATCGCCCAGCCTGGTCTGAAGAAGAAGCTGTGGAGTACCTCAAACAGAATCGTGGCTCCCATTTTGATCCAGAACTGGTGGATACCTGGATTGCAGTGATTAAAAGCAGGAAAAAGGCTTAGATCCCCCGTTTTGGTCGGGTGTACAAAAACGAAGCGCAGCAGGGCTGCGCTTCTGTCGTCGGTAACTACGCTTCCAACGCTGGAGTTACGTCTTGGGCTTGGGGACCTTTTTCGCCCCGTACGACAACAAATTCAACTCGTTGCCCTTCTTCCAGGGTGCGATAACCCTCCCCAATGATGGCACTGTAGTGAACAAACACGTCTTCGCCTTCATCTTGGGAGATGAAACCAAAGCCCTTAGTGGCATTAAACCACTTCACCGTGCCGGTCACACGTTCAGCCATGATCCGGGTCCTCCTTTCGTAAGTTCTGCTAGAGGTCCCTTGATCAGTTGGAACGGTCCCACTGCTTTAGAACAACTGCTAGCACCACCAAAATTCTAGCATGCGTAAAAATACGTGTCAACGCGGCGGCGGGATGGTCGAATCTAGGCGTAGAAGACCAAATTTATGGATAAACTCATCCCTGTGACCCATAAAACCCCACTGCGTCACCGTTTCTGGCGCTGGTTTTACGACCGGTTCGCCTTCGCTTACGATGCTGTGTTGGATTTGGCCGACTTGTTCCATCTGGGTAGTGAAGGGCGCATCCGCAGGGAGGTAATTTCGCACTCCTCGTTCCTGAGGGACGCCACCGTCTTGGACCTCGGCTGCGGGACTGCCAGCAGCCTTCCCTTTCTACCCAAGGAAGCTGCGTATATTGGTGTGGACCTTTCAGGCTCCATGCTGCAGCGGGCAAAGGCCAAGAGCCGTGGCCGCACAGCCTATTTCGTCCAGGCGGATGCCTGCGCACTGCCATTCAAGTCATCAACAATGGGCTTCATTGTAGCCATGGGCGCCCTTCAGCATGTGGCCTTTCCCCAGGTGGCGATAGAGGAATGTCGGCGTGTTTCCCGGCCCAAGGCACATCTCCTGCTTGTAGATGAAAGGCATGCGGAGAGGCGCCTGCTTGCCGGCTTAGACCATTCTCATCCCCCCAGATATATTTCCGAGTATTTCGTTTTGGAACTTGAAACCTGACAAAACTGTAAGGGGGGGCTTTCCCAACGCGTGCTACCATTAATTTCGGTCGAAATTGCGGGGTAGCCATGCCGAAAATCCTGGTAATCGAAGATATGCCTGATAGCGCAGAAATGACCGCGCAGATTTTACGGCGCTACGATCACGAAGTCTGGGTTGCCCCGAATGGGGAACAAGGCCTCAGCATGGCCGCGGGGCACATGCCTGATTTGATAATTTGTGATTATTGGCTTCCCGATCTGGATGCGCGCTCATTCCTTTCTCGCTTGCGCAAGATGAAGTCGTTAAAGGATACAAAAGTGATTATTTGCACGGCCACGCCTAAGGAAGCTATGGACCAGGCGTTGGACTCATTGGAAATCGACGCGTATATCCTCAAGCCATTCCGCCTTAGTGCGTTTATGGAAACCATCGAAAAACATCTTAATTAAGCGTACGAAGCCACCACTCGACTGAACCAGCTCCCTGTTTTATCTATTTTCCGTTAGAATCAATCTTGCGCGTGCCTGGGTGCCCCCCTCACCTAGGCATGCGCAATTTTTTCCCTGATTAGGCGCGTACGCGGCTTCGCGAAATAAACGAGATTACGGCCACGAACAATGCCGATCCAATGATGGACCACAGAACGGGAAACGTATTTCCATCCACGCTTACCGGGAAGGGTTCTGGCAGTCCCATGGAGCGAGCCAACCACACCCCAATCAAGGCGCCGATAAATCCCACTGCGATAGATGTCAGGCAACCACCTGTTGAATATCCGGCAATTGCCTGTCCGATGGAGCCAGCCACACCGGCAATGACCAGGAGGATGACGAGTTCGATGAGTGTCATAGAGTTCCTTTCTGTTTCTTGATGAAATTAGGCGCGTTCGCGCCCGAGGATGAGCCACAGGAGTTCCACCAGCACCCAGGCCAGCAGCAGATACACTATCATCGCGATAACAGAGGAAACCTCCAGCACCGCGCCGCCTCCCACTGGTAACTGCTTTACCACCGATCAATCCCAAAGATCCGGGGTAGGACGGCTTGCTAGACAAGATCGAAGCCACAGCCGAAGATACTATTGACGGCTTGCTTCATTTGGGGGAATATTAGGCTCTCGAGTTAGCTGTTGCGCAACAAAAGTTCTTCCTCCATTTTCGAGCTAAAGCTCGGATTTTTGCTTCCTGGTTTCCTGATACTAGGTGGTCTGGTGAACCTGGCCATCACTCAGGTGCCTAACCTGGTTATGGACGGGTTTGCCCAGGTCGCCATCCACGCCAACGATGTACCCGATTACAGTCAGGATTCCGCCCAACTGCAGTTCCCTCCTGTAAACCCCGAAATTATTAACGATGCCAAGGGCGACAATGCGGGTCAAAGTGCCGGAGCACCCGCTGACCTCGGGGCGCCACCAATAAATACATCAGGAAGTCCAACTCCCCTACCAACCTCGACTCCCCCATCGCAAACCACGCCGACGCCCAAAACAGATCCCACGCCATCGGCGACACCGCTCCTGGGCCTGCCCACGTTGCCACCGATTATTCCAACCTCAATACCTATATTGCCCACCGTGGATAATATTGTTCCCACTGTGATAAATATCGTTCCCACCGTGGTGAACGTGGTTCCAACCGCGGTTTCCAACCTGCCCGCTGCGATCAACAATATTCCTAATGCAGTTTTGACCCAAATTTCCCCCCTGGTTCCCTTCCTGCATTAACTCGCTTAGCGCCCCAACATTTTCTTGAAAGCCTTCACCACTTCCGGGTCGAAGTGTTTGCCGCTTTCAGCTTCCACCTGCTTGATGGTGGCGTTGTAACCCTGCGCCTGATGATAGGGGCGATCCGATGTGATCGCGTCCCACACATCCACTATCGCAAAGATGCGCGCCGCCAGCGGGATTTGCTTGCCCTTTAGGCCGCGCGGGTAGCCGCTTCCATCCCAGCGTTCATGATGGGAGTGAGGGATGTCCAGCGCAGGCTTCAAAAATTCGATCTGCTTCATAAAGCTCATGGCGATCTCGGGGTGTTTTTGCATCTGTTCGCGTTCCGCCGCAGTCAATGGTCCCTTTTTGTTCAAGATGCTGTCCGGAATGGCGATCTTGCCAATATCGTGCAACAGAGCGCCACGATAGACACTCACCAGGTCCTCGCCGCTCATCCCCATGCTGCGAGCCAGGGCTACAGAAAGATCGGCCACGCGGCGGCTATGACCCTCTGTTTCGTGGTCGCGCAAGTCGGTGGCTTTGGCCCAGCCCTCGATGGTCTCGTTGTAGGCATCCAAAAGGTTCTTACGCGAGGCGTATAGGCTGGACACCATGCTGTTGAAGGATTGCGATAGAACTCCCACTTCGTTGCGGCTGCCGGTTGGGACCTTTACCTGTAAATTGCCACCTGCCACCTGGACGGCAGCATCTCTAAGCGAGCGCAGGGGTCGCGAGATGTAATTGGCGACCAGCAGTCCCACGACCACGACCAGAAGCAGGGCCACCACCATGAGCAATAACGTGTTTTCGCGGGTGAATTGGCCTGCCTGCACCAGGAATTGGGGCGGCAGAGCAACACCCAACAGACCGATCTCCTGGCGGCCGCGCACTTCCCAAGGCGAGATAATTTCGTTGTAGCTGATACCCTGGTCGGCCATGTTGCGCGTTAGGCTGCTCTCCCCTTTTAGGGCGATAAGCTGACCGGCCTCGTCGGCGTTAACCACGCCGGGCTCGATGAGTGTGCTGGCCAGCACGTTCCCCTGGTCATCATAAAAGGTGATCTGCGCCAGCGTCTCGGTCCGAGCGCGGTTTGCCAGGTTTTGGACGGAGGAACCCACCAGGGCCACCCCCACCAGGTTGCCATCCCCATCCTTGATGGGCCCGCTCACGTAGAAATATTCGCCTTTGGGTGTGGCCACCACCCCACTGAACTTATCCCCACTTTGAGTCCACCTGCCCGCTGAGCACGGCTTGCACAAAGTCCAAATTGGTGAATGGCTGCTCAGGCTCCAGCGGACTCATAGGCGCTGGCGTCATCGTTGAGAGCTACTGAAAACAATTGGTTCCCCTGCACACCTAAAATGGCTACAGCCTGCACCTTGGTGTTGAAAGCGCCGGGCAAAACCAGGCTTTGAAGAGTGACGGCATCCCCCTGCTGCACAACTACATCCTCCCCCTGGATGTGGCTGGCTAAGCGCAATGCTTCCAGCAAGGTATCTTCTGAACGCACCAGACTTTGCTTGGTCAGGATGGCTGTTTCAATAAGGTCATTGGTGAACCGGCCCTCTAAAGAATCGAAAATGAGCCGCGTGACTATATAAGTACCACCCGTGGCGATCAGCAAGGCCAGCAGGATAAACGGCACAGTGATTTGCGTGAACAGCGGTATGTGAGTTTTTTGCAGTCGCTTCAGCATAATGAGCCTTAATTTTAGTTCAGGCGAACCTGGCTTGATGCAAAATAACTGCTCGATTTACCCCCGCCCGCTTTTGCTTGACAGACCGAGGCGCAGCAGTAAAATTCGACTCACGTATGACCGGGAGCCAAACCCGGCCTGGCATCGAGAGGAGAAATCTGGACATGGCAGAACGTGAACAAGGTACGGTGAAGTGGTTCAATAGTGCCAAAGGATACGGCTTCCTGGAGCGTGACGCGGGAGGCGACATCTTCGTGCACTATTCGGCTATCAATATGGATGGTTTCCGTACCCTCAAAGAAGGACAACGGGTGGAATTCGCTGTGGGCCAAAGCGAAAAAGGCCCCCAGGCTCAAGATGTGAGCGCCGCCGCGTAATCCCCGGTGCGATCATACAAACGGGCTGCCTGGGCAGCCCGTTTGTTTTAACCGCCTATTGCTGCGGCTCCGAAAAGACCTTGAAATCGTCGAAGAAGATACTGGTAGTTCCTTCATAGGTTCCCGCAAATAAGGCTACCTGGCCCGAAGTGAAATCGCCATCTGTGACCTCATCGACAAGTTCATCGTTGACGAAAAGGGCCAGGCGCGACCCCGAGCATATGGCCGTGATTTTGTTGGTTTCTTCACCCAGCTTGATCTGGCTGCTGGGGAGCAAATTATCCTGGTCTATGCCCGCGATTTCCTCCTGGTTAGGGCGTTTGGCGATAACATAATACCCATCGCTGCTGATCAGGAAGGCGTAAAAACCGCTATCGCCGCTGTTTCCTTGCAGCCGGCATAAGATCCCATAGATATTGTTATCGGTCCCGTTCTGTTTCCTGGCGGTTACCTCGACGCGCACGTCCGAATACAGGCGCCCTGGCATGGCCCATACAGCCACCGCCCCGCTTGAATCACCTTCCGGATGTGTGACGCGCAGCACGTAGCCATCCCCCGCATATACCCCATCGTTGACCGGGTCCCCATTGGTGTACCAGCCGCTCTCGGCGTCGGAGAAATCATCCGAGAAAAGCAGTCCGTCCTCGGCCGCAGCTTGCACCGTCTGCGCCTGCAGATCGGCGATCTCGGCCTCCACCTGGGTGCGATCGGGAGCATTGGGCACAAAGGTCAAATAAATCTGTAAATCCAGGGCGGCAGCCGCACTGTTGCCCAGCGACTTTTGTACTTCGGCTCGATTGCGATAGGCCAGGGCAAAGGTCGGGGTCAGCTGAATAGCCTGAGCGAAATCCGCCAGCGCCAATTGGTTGTCACCAGTTTCAAAATAGAGCAGCCCCCGGCTGTTGAACGCGGTTGCTGAATTAGGGTCCAGACTGACGGCCTGGTTGTAATCCTCAAGCGCCAGGTCGTTCTGCCCCAGGCCTTTGTAGGCATTGCCGCGCAGCAGGAAAGCCTGGGCATCCTGCCCATCCTGGGCAATTGCCGCCCCCAGCAGCTCGATAGCTTCCTGCCAGGCGCCCCCATTGGCGGCATCCTGCGCCAGGTCCAGCAATTGGTCGGCGGGCAGGGTTTCCGTTGGTGTTGGCGGCGGGGCCTGGATGGCTGTGGCAGAGGGCAGCGCCGCCTGGCCAATGGCCGGCCCGCCAGCCCCCGAGGACGGCGCCTGGCAGGCGACCAGGGCCACGGCGCAGAATGCAATCAGGATGATGAGTTTGCTAACCGACATGGGTAGCTGCAACTGTACTGCAAATCCTTTGCGGTTGCCAAGTTGAAACAATGATAATTTGGAGCGGGCAGGACATAATTATGCTCAATAGCGAGGCGGAGTTCCGGCAGGCAAAGGGTAACGATTTCCGACTATAATTTCTACGAAGACCCGGAAAGAGAGAATACATGGCAAAGAAAGACAAGAAGGAACAGGGATGGGATTGGTCTTGGCGTACCAGCCGGGGGCAGTCCTGGGTTCCCGGTGTGGCGCTGATCCTCATCGGTGTTGTGTTTTTGGCGCGCAGCTACGCGGGCTTTGAACTCACCAACTGGTGGGCCTTGTTTATTTTGTTTCCTGCCGTAGGCAACTTTGTAAGGGCTGTGGAAAGCTACCAGGAGGCGGGCCGCCTGAAACGCAGCGCCCGCACCAACCTCTTCTGGGGCTTGTTCTTCACGCTGCTTTCGGCCAGTTTCCTCTTCAGCCTGGATTTTGGCCTGATCTGGCCGGCTTTCCTGATCATCGGGGGCCTGGCCATGCTATTGGGAGCCTTCTAAAAGCATCAGCAATAACTAAAAAAGAGGCGCCGGTTGGCGCCTCTTTTGTTTAATATATGGAATTGGCTATCAGCCTCTAACGTCGATCTCGATCCAGATAGGCAGGTCAAAGTCTGGGCCGACGCCGAAGGTGTCGCCGCCCTTGCTGCGCAGCATCCACTCGCCGCGGTGCTTGCCCGGCTCGGTGGGCGCTTTCATGTTGACGCTGAAATTCGCGTAGTTGCCAGACAGCACGGTGATGTTGATGGTCAGCGGGTTTTCCCCGCCCATGCGCTCACCGGCCACGAAAACCAACTCGTATTCGCCGCCCACCCAGTCACAGGTGCCTACATTCTGCAGGCGCCAGGTCTTCTGCATGGCCTGGCCGGGATCCACACGCGTGCCGTCGGGATAACTTTCGTCAAACACGTAACGGGCGCCATAGCAAGCGGTGGCGGTTGGGTTGGCGGTGGGTGTTTGGGTGGCAGTGGCTTCTTCGCTGGCCTCGGCCGTGGGGCTGGCGGCCTGCTCGGTCAGCACGCCGGCCAGCTCGGTGAGCTGGGCGCCGTCGGTTTCCGGCGTGTCGGTGGCGGTTAGTTCCGGAGTGCTGGTCGCTTCAGGGGTGTCGCTGGGAGCGGACACCGTGGCAGACCCCAGCAGCGCTTCAAGAGTCTGCTGGATCTCGGCATCCGCGGTGGCAGCAGATTTTTCAGTGGCTACGCCGGCAATTTCTTCATCGGAGGAAGTCGCGCTGCGGATACACGCGCTGGCTAGCAAGGCCAGCACCAGCAGGCAAGCGCTTAGCATAGTCTTTCGGTCTCTTAGAGCATTCATGCCAAGGACTATACAAGAAGCTCGCCAGCCCCGCAACAAAAAAAGAGCGACCCCTTTTGGAGGTCGCTCTCGGAAGCAATGCGGTTTATGGCCACTGGCACGGGCTGGGAAATGAACTTCCCAAACGAGCGCCGCACCATTCAGACGTAGTTCCGGTAGCTATGTCACCATAGCTACCGATAAACTGACTATGATTCCCTGATTTGATCATCCATTGAACAGTCCCGTTAGCCGCGGTAGTACTACTAGTCCAGGTTCCGCTCGCTTTCTGGCGGCTGGAATTAATGGTCAGGCTGAAGCTGATGGTATTAGCTCCATTCATGAAAGAGCCTGTGATATTACTGCCCGAAACGTGGAAGTTTGTTGGTCCAAGATGCATCCCCGGGGCGGAAATCTGCCAGTCCCCACTCCACTCAAAGTCCGGTGTGGGTGTATACGTGGGTGTAGGCGTAGGTGGCTGGGTGGCAATGGGCAGGTTGTAGGCGCTGAAGTCGGTATTATCGGCATATCGCAGCCACAGCCAACACTCCCCAGAGCCATTGGGGTTTTGCACGATCACGTAATCGGTGCCATTGTAGACTTTGAGCACTTGCATTTGTTGGCCGCCCGTAACCGTGGTCACATATCCGTAGCTGGACGCCGGACCGCTGCGGCAATTTGTGTCCTGGCTCACCGAGACGTAGGGGATTGAGGGGGTGAATGTAGGAGTGATCGTGGACGTTTGGGTGGGTTGACCCGTTTCCCCAGGTTGGGGAGTATCAGTGGCTGCTGGCTGAGCCTGTCCACCACCGCCACCTGCCGCGGCTGCAGCTGTTTCCAGTTCAGATATCTGCTGGGTCTGGGCGATGGCCGTGTTAATGATGATTTGCGTTTCTGGCCCGCAAGCTTGCAAAAGCAAGGCCGCCACGACCAGGAAAATTGGAAAAATCCGGCGAATATTCATTTTTTCCTCGAACTGCTTGGCCACAGTATACACCGTCTGTTAGCCAATATGACAAAAACAAAAAGAGCGACCTTTTTGGGATCGCTCTTTTTATCTCGACTAAGCTATTTTAAGGCCACAAGCAAGGATCTGGTACGGAGGAACCTGATCGAGCGCCGCAAAATTCATAGTTGCCCGAATTAATGTTGCCAATGAACTGGTTGATATTTCCCGATTTAATCTCGGCCTCCCATGAGTAATCTCCCCGATGTCGTGGAAGGTTCCACTAACTTTCTGTCGGGACGAATTCAACGAACCCTCCCAACTATCAGAGAGCGCCCCAGGGTTGAATGTTGCCGAACAACTAAGGTTGTTCCCGCTCACTGAGCAACTGGCTGTACCGGTGTAGTCTGTAGGTCCGGAAACATCTACAACCTTCACATTCCAACTTCCGCTCCAGTCAAAGGAGGGCGTCGGCGTATAGGTTGGGGTAGGTGTAGGTGGCTGCGTGGCGATGGGCAGGTTATAGGCGCTAAAGTCAGTCTTATCTGCATATTGCAGCCACAGCCAGCACTCGCCCGAGCCGTTGGGGTTTTGCACGATCACATAATTGGCCCCGTTGTACACCTTGAGCACCTGCATCTGCTGGCCGCTGTTAGCAGTGGTCACGTAGCCATAGTTAACGCTGGGGCCGGTACGGCAGTTGGTGTTTTGACTCACAGATACATAGGGCACGGAAGGCGTGAAAGTGGGTGTAATGCTAGGCGTCTCAGTCGGCTCGGAGGTTGCACCCGGTTGGGGAGTATCCGTGGCCGATTGCGCCCCACTGCCGCCCGCGGCGGCGGTTTGCAGTTCCGAAATCTGCTGGGTCTGGGCGATAGCCGTGTTAATGACAGCCTGCGTATCCGGGCCGCAAGCCTGCAAAAGCAGGGCAGCTAAAACCAGAATAAAGGGAAGTACTTGACGAAGTTTCATATCTTCTCCAATCAGAGGCAACTAAGCTGCCGGTGAGGTTCATAGGCAGTATACACGAAAGATTAAAGTGATAAAACCACCGATAAAGTAAGGACCGTCGTAATTAGCACCGCAATGAAGACCAAACTCAAA
Source organism: uncultured Chloroflexia bacterium (assembly GCA_963797275.1). Classification (GTDB taxonomy): domain Bacteria; phylum Chloroflexota; class Anaerolineae; order Anaerolineales; family UBA11579; genus JAMCZK01. Next base: position 122,496 of record CAWCOT010000001.1, read on the forward strand.
ATTGCGGTTTTTTTTCAAGGCTGTCTCCATTTCTATTGTGAAATTTCCGTACTACTTAGATGTCCCAGATGCAATTCAGCTTCATTTCAGGCATGGCAAAGTTTCGGTGATGTGAGCCCAGCGAAACACATTGGCCAAAACCAGGATCATCAGCGCGGCTGCGATGATGGTATAGGTGTACATAGAGGGTTGGAGTCGTCCTGGATTTGCTTGGCCGTCTTGCCGATGGCTTTCATCCAGGGCTTGGCGAACAACAGCTTGCTGTACCACAGGAAGCCTAAAGCCTGCGAAACCACCAGGGCGATCACGAAAGCCAGGCAACTACCGGGAAGCCCAAAATCAAACATGAGACCTCCCGAGGCATATAGCCTTATATGGGCATCTTAGCGTGGTTTTTTGGGTGGAGGGGCGTTGTTTATTGAGATTTATTTGGCTTTTTTGCGCGGCCACACCAGGAACCCCGCCACCATCAGCAGCACGCCAATCACCGCCCAGACGGGATCGTTGTTCATGACACTGGCGTATCGGGTGAAGAGCCCCGTACCTTGGGCGAAGAAAACCAGGCCGGCGGCGCCCAGGAAACCGGCCCCAATCTTGCGGGTTGAGGATTTGCTTTCCACCTAAATCTTCCCTTCTGCAGGCGGCGGCGAAGCCAGCGTGTCTTTATCCAAAAAATCGCCGCGGCGCGGGTCACCCTTTTCGTAAGCGACGACTTCGCGCTGGCGGCGTGCGTAGCATTCGTTGCATTCCCAACTGCGGTGCTGGTCGGCGGCACCTGGGCGCACGAACTCGCCTTCAGGCTTGAATTGCTTGCAGGTATAGCACTGCTGCATGGCTATGGCGGAATAACCTGGATTGGTTTGGGCAGCCTCCGCCTGGATGGGCTGGGCGCGCCAAGGCAGTCCTTCCACGCGGTACCAATTATCCGCACTGCGACCCAGGGAATGCCGGCTGGCCACGGTCTTGGTCAGCCCCCAGTCCCCATTTACGGCACTCAGGGTACGCACTTGATATTGATTATCCTTCAAGCGGTATACGTAAGCGGTGCTGTCGCTCAACCGGAAGACGCGGATGGCGCCCTCGGCGGCAGCCTGCTCAATGGCTTTTTCGTAGGTCATGATGTCATCCTCGGTGTAGGAGCTGGATATGGCTTCATTATAGCTGTTCAGCCCTGGTTCGAATGCCGCTCGCCTATTACTAGAATCATGTAGCTGTTCCATTCCTAGAGGATTGCCCCGCGCCGAGCACCAGGTCGAGCTGTGCCAGTGCGCTATAAGACCTGCGCCAAAATCCCTTTAATATTCTCAACCGCCCGGGCGCGATGGCTGAGGCGGTTCTTCTCTTGCATGCTCAGTTCGGCCATGCTCCGGCCCTGACCCTCGACGATGAAGAGGGGATCGTAGCCGAAGCCGCCGTCCCCGCGCTCCACCGGGCTGATCTCCCCCAGGCAGTCCCCCTCGGCAAAATATTGCTTGCCATCCGGCAGCGCCAGGCACAGCGTGCTGCGGAAACGCGCCTTCCATGGCGGCCGCTCCGCAGCCAGGCGTTGCAGCAGCATAGTCCTCCGCTCGGCAGCCGTGGGCGCCGTGCGGGCTGAATGCAGCCCTGGCTCCCCGCCCAGCGCCTGTACCTCTAAACCGCTATCGTCGGCCAGGCAGGGCAATCCGCTGGCCTGGCAAAAGGCCTGCGCCTTCAGGGCGGCATTGGCTGCGTAATCCTCTCCATTCTCCTCCACTTCCAGGTGCAACCCAAGGGCGGCCGGGGTCACAAGCTCCAGGCCGGAGATGCCAGCCAGCAGGCTGCGCAATTCGGCAACTTTCCCTGGGTTGTTTGTGGCGAGTAGAAGTGATGGCATTGGATTATCGGTAGAACAAAGGGAAGCAAACCGCGAAGAGCCTTTTCCCTTGTGACAGTCCGTAAATTTTTGCTATAGTACCACGACGCCAATAGCAGGGTGGACTCTGGTTTAAGCGCCACATCTACGGTTCCTTATTGACTTTTTTTGCAATTTTAATTATAATTTCTCCACGTTATACAGAATCCTTTGCAAAAATAGGTCGCAAAGGATTCTTTGATAAAGAAGGTTCATATTTTCGCTATCGAATTGCAACTTCCCCCTATGACCATGCGCGAAAACCCGCTTCGTATCAACGTCGGCTTTTTAGTCAAGGCTGAGGTCGGCTACACCCGTACGATCGAGTTCGACATCCCTGACCTGGCGTTACCCCCAGACCTGGACGTCAAGGAATTGCGCGGGGCGGCCCGCTTTGGCCGCACGCCCCAGGGGCTGGTGACCGAAGTCAGCCTGAGCGGCCGCACGCACGCCGAATGCGCCCGCTGCCTGGATGATTTCGACCTGGCTATCGCCACGGAGTTTACCGAGCTGTACGCCTTCGACGAGCGTTCCATCACCGAATCCCGCCTGTTGGTACCCGCAGACCACCAGATCGACCTGGGTCCTCTGGCGCGTGAATACCTGCTGCTGGACCTACCCATTACGCCTCTTTGCCGTCCGGATTGCCAGGGGTTGTGCCCTGAGTGCGGCGCCAACCGTAATCACGAACAATGTGAGCACCAACAATCGCCTGTTGACCCTCGTTTCATGGTGCTCAAAGACCTCATCGAACCCAAAGACTGACCGTCGCGCCACGCGGAGGGTCTGCGCGGCCCGAGGAGGAGCTATGACTTTTCAACCCAAGCAGTTAGACGAGCAACAAGAGGCCATCGTCGTCCTGGATGGCAGCAGCCTCAAGGGGCTGCGCGTCGCCCCAGATGCGTTTTCCGTTCTGGAGGATGGAGACATGCAGCGCCTGCAGCTGCACTACCTGGCCAATTCCGACGCCGATGACGACGAATCCAACGATTTCGTAGCCGTAGCCGTCGAGGATGCTTATGAGCTCCCCCCCGACGAAGCTATCGATACGGTCGGCCTATACCTCAAGGAAATGTCGCGCGTCCCGCTGCTCAATATGCAGCAGGAGATCGACCTGGCCAAGCGCATTGAGGCCGGTAAGAAAGCCCGCCGCCAGCTCAACAAGTTGAACGGCAGCACCCCGCCTGACAAGCACGCGGAATGGGATGCCATCATCGAGGACGGCCGCCTGGCGCGTGAACACCTGATCAAGGCCAACACGCGCCTGGTGGTAAGCATTGCCAAGAAGTACATGGGCCGCGGCGTGCCCTTCCTGGACCTGATCCAGGAGGGCAACCTGGGTCTGATGAAGGGCGTAGCCAAATTCGACTATCGCCTGGGCTTCCGCTTCTCCACGTATGCCACCTGGTGGATCCGCCAGACCATTACGCGCTCCATCGCAGACCAGGGCCGCACCATTCGCGTGCCCGTACATATGATCGACCGCATCCGCCTGCTGTATAAGACCGCCCACACCCTGGAGCAGAAGCTCGGCCGGCCGCCCAGTGTGGAGGATTTGGCTGACGAAATGAACGAAGACATAGAGAAAGTGGACTGGATGCTGCAGGTTTCCTGGCTGCCGCTCTCCCTGGAAAGCCCGGTGGGCGACGAGGAGGATTCGGAGCTGGGCATGTTCGTTGAAGACGAGAACAGCCCCAGCCCCAGCCAGGCTGCCTATAAGAACATGATGGAGCAGAAGGTCAACGAAGTGCTCTCCACGCTCAGCCCGCGCGAAGCGCGCATTCTGCGCCTGCGCTTCGGCCTGGAGAACGGGCGCGCATACACACTCGAGGAAGTCGGCGAGAAATTCGGCCTGACACGGGAACGCATCCGCCAGATAGAAGGCAAGGCCCTGCGCCGCTTGCGCCACCCAAAGCGGGCGCGCCAGCTGCGCGAGTACCTATAGCGTCGTTTTTAGAGCCTTGCGCAACCTGCAAGGCTCTCTTATAAGGAAGAAAGGCCGCGTTCCCGAACGCGGCCTTTCTGTTGGAATTCTAATTAGACGAACCTGATGAAGGTTACACGGCGGGTTATCCCCTCCCTCGCCCAGAAACTCACCACCGCGGCGATTAGGAAGAACAAGGCCAGACAGCGCGCCCGCCGTTGCTATCTGCTGAAGGGCGATGCGCCCGCAGCATCCGCGGCGTAATAAGGGTCCACGCCTTCTTCGTGGGCAGTCACATCCACGACCTGGTGCACTTCAGGTACGGCTTCCAAAATGGCCTTCTCGATACCAGCGCGCAGGGTGACAGCCGAAAGGCCGCAGCCCTGACAGCCTCCGCCCATCTGCACGAAAACATCCTGCTCTTTGACATCCTTCAGCAGCACCCAACCGCCATGCCCGGCCACGCCGGGGTTGATGGCTTCATCGATGACCTTTTGCACCTTTTGGGCCAGTGGATCTTCCCAATCATGGCGCGCCGCTAATTCAGGCGGCAGGGCGCTGTATGCCGGGTATTCGATATTGAAACCCGCCGAATAGCGTTTCTCATCGAAATCCACTCTGGCGTCCTGCACCTTTTCGGCCACGCCGGGCTCGAACAGCAGGTCGAAATCGCCGGCGGCCTGCACCAGATCATCCTGCGCAGCTGCGGCGCGCTCCTGAAACTTGAATTCAGTCTGGTAGCCGCCCCCGGGAAGCTTGCCGCGGATGGCTACGCGCACCGCAAGGCCTGGCTTGCCGCGCGTCTGCATCAGTTCACTGATCTTCGCGATTGCCGCCGGGGTAATGTTTAAAATCTGCTTAGTATGGTTGTTTTCACTCATAAAAATGGTTAAGATTATGTTTCAGGCGTCTCGGGCGTCATTATATCGTTCCCTCCCGCCAAGGGAACCTGAAGCGGGCGCTAAAACAAAACTCTAACAAATCCGGTTGTTTGAAGGATACGACTGAGGGAAATTTGAAAACGAAAATCCGGCAATTCTTGAACGCGAAATTGATCTTCAACCCCACTTCGGGGAAGCCGGGCGAATCGCCCGACCAACTGCTGGAGATCATCACCGAAATGCAGAAGCAGCGCATCATCCCGGAAGTGCATGTGCTGCAGGATGACAATGGCATCCACGCGGTTGTGCGCCGGGCGCTTAAGGACGGCACCCGGCTGATCGTTGCCTCTGGTGGCGACGGCTCCGTGGACAGCGTGGCGGCGGCCATCGCCGGAAAGTCGCTGACCCTGGGCATCCTGCCCACAGGTACCTCGAACAATCTGGCTCTCAACCTGCGCATACCTCGTAACATGGCTGAGGCGGTGGATATCCTGCGCTCAGGCACCCAGCTCAAGATAGACCTGGGTGCGGTTACCAGCCAGCGTAAAAAGAAATACTTCCTGGAATTCGTCAGCCTGGGTTTGCTAACCGATGTGTTCCCCGCCTCGGAAGATTTCCGCCGCGGCGATTTGCTCAAGGCAGGCGAGTTCCTCTCCACTGTGGCGGCCTCATCGCCCTCCCTGATCACCTTAGAGCTGGACAAAAAAGAGCAGATCAACCTGGCAGCTTTCAGTGTGGTGGTTACCAACATGCCTTATATTGGGCGCAACTTTCGCATCGACCGCAGCGTATCCTTTCGTGACCGCAGGCTGGATGTCTTCGTATTTACCGAATTAAGCAAGATGGGTCTGTTAAACTCTGCGGTACGATACCTGAACGGAGAAATTCACGACGAAACAGTCAAGCATTTCAAGGTAAAACAGGTAAGAATTAGCACTCGCCCGCAAATGGCCATCAACGTGGACGGGCAGCCTTTGCCTGAAGGGGTCGTGAAGATTCGTGTGCAGCCCGAAGCCCTGACCGTTATGGCTGGCAGCACCAAGGGCTATGGCCCAAGGCGGCGCGAGGTGCCCGAATTGCTCAAAGTAACTGATGGAAAATAGCCCAACACAAATGCCCCCTCGAGGAAGAGCCGAGTTCATTCAGCGCATCGCTCCTCTGCGTCGTCCTGTCGTAGTGCTGGGGTTGGTGCTGGCCATTGCGCTCTTCATGGCCTGGCTGCCGCCTATCCAACGCCACGAGATCGGCGCGGCCGTGCTGGCCCAGCGCAGCCTGATGGCTGCCATTGGCCTGTTCACCCTGCTGGCCCTTTCGCTGTTGTGGGCCAAAGGCCAGGCCCTCGACAACCGCGCCTTCTTGTTCATCAACCTGCGCGGCCGCCGGCCTAAATGGCTTGACAATGTCATGTGGCTGATCACCCAGATCGGCGGCGGCTGGGTGGCCATGCTGCTGGCTATCGGCCTGTTGTTGGATCACCAGCACAACCTAGCCCTGGAGATCGTGCTGGGCACCCTGACCCTGGCGCTGCTCATCGAAGGGCTCAAAGAGATCACCAACCGGGCGCGTCCCTATCTGATCAATGCCCAGGCGCGCGTCATCGGCTGGCGGGCGCCGGGGCGCTCTTTCCCCAGCGGGCACACCACCCAGGCTTTTTTCCTGATGACCTTGCTCAGCTTTCAATGGAGCCTGCCCCTGCCCCTGAAGATCGCCTTCTACGCCGTGGCGATCGCCGTGGGCATCACGCGCATGTACGTGGGCGCCCACTTCCCCCGCGATGTGGTGGCTGGGGCCGTGCTGGGTATCGCCTGGGGCACTTTCCTGATCCTCATCGACCCCTTCTGGCATACCTGGTTCCCCTTCTAGCCTCGATACTTGACAAAGCCAGTCTCAATCTATACACTGTCCCCACCATGAGCGCCATCTTCTTCTTGTTCGCAACAGTCGCCATCGCCGGTATGCGGGTCGTGGGTAACCACACCGTTCATGCCCGGGTGGCTGTTGGCGTCCGCATCCAGAAGAAAGACCGCTAGAAGTTTACCCACATTGCTGTCCGGGCCGCTGGGAAGCGGTCTTTTTGTTTAACCTCGCTTACAATGAGCGGAAGGGATTTCCGCAGGAGCACAACATGCCCGATCACATCCTCGTCGCCGTCGCCTGGCCGTATGCCAATTCGGATATCCACGTCGGCAACCTCACCGGCAGCTACCTGCCCGCCGACATCTTTGCGCGCTATCATCGCCTGAAGGGCGACCAGGTGCTCATGGTCTCCGGCTCGGACGCCCACGGCACCCCTATTACCGTCAAGGCCGATGCCGAAGGCGTCACCCCTGAAGAAATCTACCAGCGCTATCAGCCGCGCTTCGTGGAGCTATTCAAGAAGTTGGGCCTCACCTATGATCTGTTCTCCACCACCCACACAGAGAACCACTTCAAGGTCTCTCAGTCGGTATTCCTGGCGCTGAAAGAAAACGGCTACCTTTACACAGAAGAGCAGCAGCAGTGGTATTCGCCTTCGCTCAAGAAGTTCCTGCCAGACCGCTACGTGGAGGGTACCTGCTACATCTGCGGCTATGAAAATGCCCGCGGCGATCAGTGCGACAATTGCGGCAACGTGCTCGACTCCACGCTGCTGATCAACCCGCGCGCCAAGATCGACGGCTCCACCCCCGAGCTGCGCAAGACCACGCACTTTTTTATCGACCTGGCAAAGCTGCAGCCCGAGGTGATAAGGTTCCTCCAAAGCCGCCAGGACTACTGGCGCCCCAACGTGGTCACCCGCTCGCTGGGCTGGATCAAGAGCCAGGGGCTGCACGGCCGCCCCATCACCCGCGACCTGGATTGGGGCATCCCCGTGCCCGTGGAGGGCTGGGAGGATAAGCGCCTGTACGTGTGGTTCGAGGCCGTGATCGGATACCTGTCGGCCGCCATCGAGTGGGGCAAGATCAGCGCGCAATCCGCAGCCTGGCACCAGTGGTGGACCGACCCTGCCGCGCGCGGCTACTATTTCATCGGCAAGGACAATATCGATTTCCACGCCATCCTGTGGCCTGCTGAATTGATCGGCATAGCCGACCAATTCGCCTTAATCTTCGAGGGCACGCAGGGCAAGATGCTCAACCTGCCCTACGACGTGCCCGCCAATGAGTTCCTCAACATCCAGGACAAGAAGCTTTCAGCGGCAGCCGCAACTGGGCCGTGTGGGCCAACGATTTCCTGGAGCGCTACGATCCCGACCCGCTGCGCTATTACCTCACCGTCAATATGCCCGAGACCAGCGACAGCAACTGGGATTGGGATGATTTCGTGCGCCGCAACAACAACGAACTGGTGGCCACCTGGGGCAACCTGGCCAACCGCGTACTCTCTTTCGCCTACCGCAACTGGGATGGAAGGGTCCCAGACCCTTCCATCCCATTGCGAGGAGAGAGCAGCGGAGCTGTGAGCGACGTGGCAATCCCCAACTCCGCTGATCAATACCTCCGCCCGCAAGACCTGGAACTTCTTCGCACCGTCGAATCCGGCTTCGGCAGCGTGGGTGCTCACCTGGAAGCCGTCAAGCTGCGCGCCGCCCTGGGCGAAGCCATCCGCCTGGCCAGCGAGGTAAACGCCTACCTGGACACGCAGGCTCCCTGGTCGGCCATCAAGACCGATAAGGCCGCCGCGGCCACTACCATCTACACCGCCATCCGCGCCATCGATAACCTCAAAGTGCTGCTCTCGCCCTTTCTGCCGCACACCTGTGAGGCGCTGCACCAGATCTTAGGCTACGATGCGCCGCTATTCGGCGAGCAATATACCGAGACGCATCGCGATGACCTGGGCGAGCACCTGGTGCTGCGCTACAAAGCCGACGGCGCCACCGGCGCCTGGGCGCCCAGCACCCTGAAGCCCGGCCGCGCCTTGCGCGAGCCAAAGCCGTTGTTCAAGAAACTGGAGCCTAGCAATGGCGGATGAGGAACGGGCGAGAATGGGAGGGTGAAGTGGCACCTAAGACCCCGCATGAAATTCTAAAAGGGACATATCGCGATTGGGAGAATAATTCGGCAAAATCTTTAATGCCCTAAAGGCTGAATGTTTTGGGCTAATCATAAAATGGCAAGAATATGTTGAGTTTTTGGAAAGCTTGCCTTAAGTTCGCTTACTTGCATACAGTATTCAGGGATTTGCAATTCTTGCAAGGAAGGGTTACCACATGAAATTGGAATCTATTGAATTCAAGCGAGATAACCCCAGCGACTTTAACGCCATCATCGAAGTCCCCACCGGCGGCAACCCGATCAAGTATGAATTTGACGAAGAGATCGGCGCCCTCATCGTGGACCGCTTCCTATACACGCCTATGCATTATCCTGGCAACTACGGCTTCCTCCCGCAGACCCTCTCCGAGGACGGCGACCCCATCGATGTGCTGGTTGCCAACAGCCGTCCCCTGGTTCCCGGCTCCATCATCGCCGTGCGACCCGTGGGAGTACTGGTCATGGTAGACGAGGCCGGCAACGACGAGAAGATCATCGCCGTGCCATCCAGCCATATCACCAAACGCTACGATGCCGTCCACGAAACCAGCGATCTGCCGCCCATTGTCCTGAAACAGATCGAGCACTTCTTCACCCATTACAAGGATCTGGAAGACGACAAATGGGTCAAGATCGTCCGTTCGGGGCGACTCAGCCGAAGCGCTCAGCATGATATACGCCGCCCACCAGCGCTACCTGGCTGCCCACTAGGGGGCCTGGGGGGAGACCTCCCGCCCTGGCGCAGGGACTCCCGCCAAAGGTTTGCGCAGGTACGCTAAGGCAACTACACAACCTACACAAACGACTTTTTTTTTCAGATCGACGACCTCAACGCGATCTACACACGCTTGGCGTTGTTACTCCGAGTGCGCTGACAACATGGATGACACAGACACCGCCCAACCCGAACTATGGCTTAGCAAAACATTTAACGAAGTAAGGGGAGGGAATATATTAAAGTTGACACCGGACTTTTTCCCCTCTACGCCGGCGGGGGAGAGAACCGAGCCGCGCGGAGTTCACCCTGATCCTGAGTGAAGCAGGGGAACAAACGGCAAGAGGGAGGTGGCGGCGCAGCCGCCACGGTGAAGGGTTGCTGCTTGACCACTCCAAAGCGCAAATGCACCGCTCTCTTGGTCCTACGCTCCGACCGCAGCCACCGCGTCAATCTCCACCAGCGCACCGGGCCGCGCCGGCGCTTCGACCATCAGCACGCTGATCGTGGTCGGATGCATGCCCCACACCTTCTGCGAGGCGGCGAAACCGGCGTTGATGTCTTGGCCCTTCGCCACGTAGATGGTCATCTTCACCACATCTTTTTGCGAGGCGCCTGCCGCCTTGAGGACCTCGAGCACGTTCTTGAGCGCCTGTTCCGTCTGCGTGCCCAGGTCGCTGCCCACCAGGTTGCCGTCGGCATCTGTTCCATTCTGGCCGCCGACGTAGATAAGCTTGGCGGTCCCTTCTATGGAGACCCCTTGCGAAAAAGCCGGATTCTTGTGCAAAGTATCTGGATTAAGATGAGTAAGCTTCATTGGCTATCCTTTCTCGTACGCTTCCCGCAAGGCTTTGATGTCCAGCTCGAACGAGGCGTTAATCAAGCTGCCCTCGGGTTCCGGGCCGCCTGGCCCCCATCGATTTATAGTGGATCTTGGAATTCTTGAACAGCGAACAATACAGCTCAATGGCTTCTGCGACGCGTCCATCGAAGGTCAGGAAAGGCGTGATTTTAGGCATATGAATTCCTCTTGGCGAATAAGTTGGGGAAATTCTAACTGAAGAAGAAGGATAGAGTGACCCTTCAGCAAAAAGGCACTTGACAGATCCCGGTTCTCTGCTTATTATTTAGGCCAGACTAAATATCATATTAGGAGAATTATGGAATCGGCAACGCTTCTACGTTATATCGCTCTGGCGCTCTTCTCGGCCGCCCTGGTCACTTCGGTCTTCTTCCGTGCCCGGGCTGACCGCAGCAGCGGCCGGGTAGACCGCTCCGCCGAGCGGCCGCTTATCCGCACCCTGCTCTCCCTGATGGGCTTCGGCTTTTTCATCCTGCTGACGCTCGCCCTGGCCTATCCGCCGCTTATGGCCTGGGCCGCCATCCCTGGCTGGCCGCTAGTGCTGCGCTGGCTGGGTGTGGTGCTCATGCTGCTCATCCTGCCCTGCCTGGCCTGGACTCTCAGCAGCCTGGGCAACAACATCACCCGCACTGTCAAAACCCGCTCCGATCATCAGCTGGTCACCAGCGGACCCTACCGCTTCATTCGCCATCCGCTCTATACCTTCGCCTCCAGCTTTTTTATCGGCGCCATACTGGTGGCCGGCAGCTGGGTGCTCCTGCTGGTGGCGCTTCCCGCCATGTGGGCCTTACTGAGCCGCACCCCCCAGGAGGAGAGCCTGCTGGAGTCCCGCTTCGGGCAGCAGTACCGCGATTACATGCAGCACACCGGCCGCTATTTCCCCCGTCTGACGAACTAACCACAGCCAATAAAGAGGAGCCTCTTGAGTCTCCTCTTTTTTTGGCTAATTGTCGAAAACGTTGAAAGACGGCGCTAAACGCCGGCTGGTTCTATTGGCTACCGTCAGCCCCGCTCCGCCCTGTCAGGGGCGAACACAAAAACCGGATTGTTACCGCTGAATTAAGGCGCCAGCGACCTGGCCCAGGCCTTGGCGCGCTGCACTTCGCCATCGGCCAGGGGGCCTTCGTGGCCGGAGACCCAGAAGCTGGTCGGCTCGCCAACCGGAGTGCCACCCAGGCGATGGAGTTGGGCCGCCAGCTTGGGTGCCGCCGGGTTGAACAGGTCCATGAACCAATTCATCTTCAGCGAGGTGTCGAAAGCCGCCACTTTCACACCGTTCAGGCAGCCCTCGGGCAAATGCAGCAAAATAGTGCGCACCTCAGCCGGGACATTGGCATTGTGAGTGGGTGTGCCCATCACCAGCAGGTCGATGTCTTTCAGGTCTTCGGCTTTTAGTTTTTCAAGATTCTTGGATTTCACCGAGGCGGCCGCTTGCAACCCCTCAGCCACGGCCTGGCCCACTGCCTGGGTATTGCCGAACAAAGAATGATAGACCACCAGCGCATTCATACTTCTCCTTGTTGGGCTTGCGGGGCTATTAGGATAATCGCGTTTCCTGCTAAAAGCCAGTCACACGCGGCCTGCATATTGAGGATATTACCCGATCCAGCGAGCCAGCAAGAAAGCCGCACCGGCCGCCAGGCCGCCTACCAGCACCGTCTGCAAGCCACCTTTCAGGGGATTGAGGCCCGTGACGCGCCCCTTGAAATAGCCAAACAGGAACAGGGCCATCAACGTGACCACCACCGAAACCGTCAGGGCGTTAGGCACATCCGAAATAAAAAAATACGGGGCCAGCGGAATGAAACCGCCAGCAACGTAAGACAAGGCGATGGTCAACGCGCTTTGTCCGGCTCGGTGCGGGTCGGGCTCTTCCAGCCCGAGTTCGAAGCGCATCATGAAGTCTACCCAGCGCTTTTGATCGTGGCTGAGCGCCTCCACGACAGGTGCACTTTTGGCCTTGGGGAGGCCGTAATTCGTCAGGATATCGGTGACTTCTTTCTTCTCGATGTCCGGGAACTTCACCGTCTCATCGATCTCGCGCTGCTTTTCGGTTCGGTAGTGGTCATTATCCGTGCGGGCCGCCAGGTACCCGCCCAGACCCATGGCAATCGAGCCAGCAGCCACCTCCGCCAATCCAGCCGTGATGATCAGGGCAGTGCCCGCCCCGGCGCCGGACACGCCGGCGGCCAGCGCAAACGGCACGGTAAGGCCATCCGACATACCAATAACGATATCGCGCACGGTTTCGGTGGCGGTGAAGTGTTTTTCGACGTGGGGAATAGTGGGCATTCTTCCGACCTTATCCTAGAGGACGATATTGACCAGTTTACCCTTGACCACAATGACCTGCTGGGGCTGTTTGCCGTCAAGCTGCTTCTGGACGGCTTCGCTGGCCAACGCGCGCTGCTTGGCATCCTCGTCGCTGATGCCTGCCGGCACGCTAATGCGGTCGCGCAGCTTGCCGTTCACCTGCACCACCAGCGTGATCTGGTCTTCCCTGGCTGCCTGGTCGTCAGCCTGTGGCCACGGCTGCTGATGGATGGAATACGGCTTGCCCGCGCGTGCCCACAGCTCCTCGGCCATGTGCGGTGCCACTGGGGCCATCAGGCGCAGCAAGATGTCCTGCGCCTCGTCCCATTCCGGGCTGCCCTGTGCGCCAGCTTCTTTGGCCTCCAGCATTAAGTTGGAGAGTTCCATCAGCGCCGAAACCACGGTGTTGAATTCGAAAGCCTCCAAATCTCGGCTAACGCTCTGGATGGTCTGGTGGGCTTTGCGGCGCAGGCCGCCCAGCGTTTCGGCGGGTGCTTTGCCGTTTTTGGCTGGCTCCGTGAACATCGACCAAACGCGGAACAGCCAGCGCACTACGCCTTGAATATTCCCATCACTCCATGGTCCGCCTTCGGACCAGCGATAGCCAAACATCAGATAGGCGCGCACGGTGTCGGCGCCATAGGCGGCTACCTGCTCGTCCGGGTCAACCACGTTGCCGCGGCTTTTGCTCATGCGCTGCCCATCCGGGCCCAGTATCTGGCCCTGGTTGCGCAGTTTCAGGATGGGCTCATTGCCCTCAACGATGCCCAGATCTCGCAGCGCCTTCCAGAAGAAGCGCACATACATCAAATGCAGCACGGCGTGCTCGGCGCCGCCGGTGTAAACATCCACCGGCATCCAATAGTCGTATTCCTTGGGGTCCCAGGGAGCTTTGTCGTAGTGCGGGCTCAGGTAGCGCAAGAAATACCACGAAGAACACATGAAGGTGTCCATAGTGTCGGTATCACGGATGGCTGCCTCGCCGCAATTGGGGCAGGTGGTGTGCTTCCAGGTAGCATGAAGCTTTAACGGGCTCTCACCCGTGGGCTCCCATTCAATGTCGTCAGGCAGCAGCACGGGCAGTTGGTCCTCGGGCACCGGCTGCACCCCACAGGTCTTGCAGTACACCATGGGGATCGGCGCGCCCCAATAGCGCTGCCTCGAGATCAGCCAGTCGCGCAGGCGATAGCCCACTGTGGCGCTGCCCATCTTGTGCTCTTCCAGATAAGCGATGGTTTTCTTGATGGCGTCGTCGGCGTTGGTTCCGGTCAGTTGGCCGCTGTTAACCATCACGCCGTATTGCGCGGCGGCGGCGCCCATCTCTTCGCCGACCAGCGGCTCGCCCCCAGCCGGCTGGATAACCGGCCGGATTTCCAAGCCGAACTTGCGCGCGAAGGCAAAGTCGCGTTCGTCGTGAGCGGGCACACCCATGATCGCGCCGGTACCATAGGTCACCAGTACATAATCTGCAATCCAAATGGGCACGCGTTCATTATTCACCGGGTTGATGGCGTAACCGCCGGTGAATACGCCGGTTTTCTCGCGCTCGGTGGATTCGCGTTCGATATCCGTCTGGCGGGTGGCTTCAGCCACATAAGCCTCCACGGCGGCTTTTTGCCCGGCGCTGGTGACCTTGGCCACCAGCGGATGCTCAGGCGCCAGCACCATGAAGGTGGCGCCCCACAGCGTATCCGGCCGCGTGGTAAAGATGGTGAACTCGTCTCCGCCTTCAGTCTTGAAGGTCACGTTGGCGCCCTCAGAGCGGCCGATCCAGTTGGTTTGCAGGGTTCGGATCTTCTCAGGCCAGTCAATACCCTCGAAGTTCAGCAATTCGTCGGCGTAATCCGTGATGCGAAAGAACCATTGTTCCAGGTTCTTCTTGATCACCGGGGTACCGCAACGCTCGCAAACGCGGTTTTCGCCCACCACTTGCTCACGCGCCAGGGTGGTGTTGTCCTTGGGGCACCAGTCTACGGCGGCCATCTTGCGATAGGCCAGCCCATGCTTATATAGCTGCAGGAAGAACCATTGCGTCCACTTGTAATAATCCGGGTCGGCGGAAATGGCTTCCCGTCGCCAGTCGAACATAGCTCCCATGCTGCGCATCTGGCGATGCATGTCTTCAATATTGGCGTAAGTCCACTGCTTGGGATGGATATTGCGCTTGATAGCAGCGTTCTCGGCGGGCAGCCCAAAGGCGTCGAAACCCATGGGGAACATCACGTTGAAGCCGCGCATGCGCATGTGGCGCGCATGCGCGTCGGCGGCGGTCATGGTGTACCAATGCCCGATGTGCAAGTCCCCGGACGGATAGGGCAGCATGGTGAGCGCGTAATACTTTTCGCGCTGGGGGTCGATGTCGGCATGGTAAATGCCGTCCGCCTCCCATTTCTTCTGCCATTTGGGTTCGATCTCTGCCGGAACGTATTTGTCTGCCATTCTTCTCCTTCGAAGTCGGTGCTGCGTACTGTTGGAAGACCTGCCCGGGCCGCGCCGGCCCGCTTTCTCCCTTAAAACAAAAACCTTCATCCCATCCGGGACGAAGGCCGAAACCTCCGCGGTACCACCCGCGTTGCTTGCGCCTGGCGTATTGACGCAAACCATCTCACTGCGCTAACGGGCGCTCCCGCCGCAGCCTACGCAAGCAAACCAAGTTTGCTATTTCAGCTGCGGAGCCTGCTCCTCGAAGAAGCTGGCAGGCGAGTTGGGCCTTGTGTCTGCAACACTGTGCCGGACTTGCACCTGTCATCCGGCTCTCTGGCAGATGGCTTATTACTCCTGCCTTGGCTTTCTATTCTATTGTTGGGGCGGGTCTTCGACCCGCCCGCAGTGGACCCAGAGGGATTCGAACCCTCGACCTCCTCAATGCCATTGAGGCGCGCTCCCAACTGCGCCATGGGCCCCTACGCACAGCCGTGCCGTGCTCATGGAGTTGTTGACTAGCTGCACAACTCCCGGTTTAAATCTTATGGGGCGATGTGATGCTCACTCGCACCAGTGGACCTGGCGGGATTTCGAACCCGCGGCCTCATCATTGCGAACGATGCGCTCTCCCAACTGAGCTACAGGCCCCTGTTGTTAAGGTTGGGTGATTGTACTTTACGGGATAGGGGCTGTCAACAGCCCTCAAGTTATGGCTTGAACCGGCATGCTAAAATACCTCCCGGTGAGAAACGACCGACCCGACCTAAGTATCGTTATCCCGGTTTACGAAGGGGCAGATCTCATCAAAGAGAACCTTCCGATTTTGAATCACTTCCTCAAAAAGCTTCCTGTCACCAGCCAGGTCTTAGTGGTCGACGACGGAAGTGAAAAATCCGATACCCTGCGCCAGGTTGCAGAAACCAATCAGGCCGTGTTCCTGGCTAATCCCCAAAATAAGGGCAAAGGCGCAGCAGTGCGGCTGGGAATGCTGGCTGCCCAGGGACAGGTGCGCCTGTTCACGGACGCAGATCTTCCCTATAGGCTGGACGCGATTAAACGAGCTTACGATTTAGTATCCAGCGGCAGGTCAGATGTGGTGTTGGGAGACCGTACCCTGGCCAAATCGCACTATTATGAACTAATTCCCATGTCGCGGCGGAGTCAGCAGCCGCGTATTCTCATGGGTCGTGCGCCTGCTTTTACTGCGCAATGCTTATGACACACAATGCGGATTTAAGGCTTTTAGCGCTGAGGCGGCAGACGAGATTTTCTCGCGGACACGAATTGACCGTTTTGCCATGGACGTAGAGGTGCTGGCTATTGCAGAGTGGCGCGGTTTTTCCATAGGGCGCCTGCCCGTGCAACTACGCAACTGGCAAGGTTCCGGGGTTAACCTGCTTAGGGATGGGCTCACCATGTTCTTTGATCTGGTACGCATACGTTACTTTCTTGCCGCTGGAGCTTACAAAAAGGGTAACGCTGCGCATGCGTGATGACTAATTTGCGTAACTCTGTGGCCACCTTCAGCATCCCCAAGAAATATCAGCCGCTGCTGTTTTTGGGGATCTGCGTGGCTGCTTTTGGGCTGCTTATTCCATTCCTGGGTTTCTACTGGGACGACTGGCTGACCCTGTATTTAATGAAGAGCAGCTCCAACCCCTGGGATTTCATTTATGCTGCTTATCGTCCATTGCACGCCATTCTGGACGTCGTGGAATTTCAGATCTTGGGCAGCAATCCATTGGGATGGCAGATCCTATGCCTGGCCCTGCGCTGGGCGGCAGTGGTGCTTGTTTGGCGGCTTATGCGCAAGTTGGCCCCTGCCGCGGAGGAACTGGCAACCTGGGTGGCGGTTCTGTTTGCCATCTACCCCAGCTTTCACCAACAATCCAGTGCACTCATCTATCGACAACACTGGACCTCATATGTTTTCTTTGTGTTGTCCCTGTTATGCTTGATCGAAACGACCCGCAGGCAGGGAAGACAACGAGTTGTTTTGATGCTGGCTGGGTTGGCTGCAACCCTGGCCAATTTGCTCACCACCGAATATTTGATCGGCCTGGAAGTTTTACGGCCCCTGATTTTATGGATGGTGATCCCTGGAACCAAAAAGGATTGGCGGCGACATTTTCGCCAGGTGGTTATTGCCTGGCTGCCCTATTTGTTCGTTGGCCTGGGCTTCCTTGCCTGGCGGCTGTTTTTCCTGCATCTAGCCGAGGAACCCAACCCCCCGGTCTTAATCTACCAGTTTTTGGCTAACCCGGGCGCGGCCACACTTGCCTTTGTCCAAACTATCTTCCAGGATGGTGTGGCGATTTTATGGAGCGCCTGGGCAGACCTTCTGCAGCCCAACTTGTTTGATTTCAGCGACCGCGCCGGTCCGCTGATTTGGATGTTTGTAGCGGTTCTTATCCCGGCACTCTATTTCCTCCTAAATAGGTTGGAAGGAAGGGATGCAAAACCACCCAAGGGAAACTATGGTCTGCTTGCACTGATAGGTGTGGCAGGCCTTGTCTTCGGGTTGGCCACCAGCTGGATAGTTGGCCGCCAGGTGACCATAGGGTTCTTCAGCGACCGATTGTCTATCCCGGCCATGCTGGGAGCCAGCATCCTGGTGGCATTATTTATGCATTCTCTTATTCCCAAACGATCCCAGCGTAATATAGCGCTGGCCATCCTGGTCAGCCTGGCTATCGGCGCCCATCTGCGCCAAGGCAACCTGTATCGGCTCGACTGGGATAAGCAACGCGACCTGGCCTGGCAATTCCATTGGCGGGCGCCCAGCCTCGAACCCGGAACCCTGGTTATCGGTGATGGTGCTCTAGCGGGCTACGAAAGTGAATACAATGCCGCCTTTGAACTCAATCTTTGGTACCTGGACGAGCCAACAACTGCAAATCCCGGCCTTTGGTACGAGTCATTTTATTCCGACCCCCAACTTCAAGATCAGCAACTACTTTCCAATGGAGCTGAAGTAAACGCTGAATTTTATGGGATCCAGTTTTCGGGGAATACCAACCAGTCTACGATGGTTTTCAACTCCCCGGATGAATCGCCCTGCTGGTGGTTTCTTACCCCGGCCGACAGGAACAATAGGGCCCTTGACCTGGACATGGCCGCGGCCGCGGCCCACACAGCTACGCAAGCGGTGATATCAAACGGAACGAACGGATCGCAAGCAATCAAAAGTATCTTTGGCGACGAGCCGACGCCGAATTGGTGCACTGTTTTCCAACAGGCGAGTCTGGGCCAACAATTTGGAGAATGGCAGAATGTGCTTGACCTTTGGAGTCAGGCGCAGGAGGCAGGTTTGCACGCCTACAATGGCTACGAACTCCTGCCCTTCATAGGTGCTTACGCCCATTTGGGGCAGTGGCAAGAGGCCGCGGACCTCAGCCATCACGCTTACCAGATTTCGCCCAAAACTCAGGCCATGCTTTGTGCTGCTTGGGACGGATATGCGAAGGATTCTTTCGATAAATCAGGTTTCACGCCGTCTTACGACTTCATCATAAACAAGCTTAATTGCAGTTCACACTAAACCGGTCAATCAGACCCGCCTATTACCCAGTCATCTCGCAGTGTGAAGGGACGCAAGGTGAGACGCAGCGTGTTTATTGTTGGGGCCAGGATGTCCCCTGTTTTTGTTTCTTCGGTCCTGGATGCATATAAGCGGACGAAGCCAGTGTAGGGTATCAACGGGGTCAATTCGAACTCAATTAATCCGGCTCGCACCAGCGGCAAGCTGGCAAGCGTCTCGCGGGCGGCGTCCAGGCTGCTGGATTCCAAAACCAATATAGCGGTATGCTGGTCGCGGTGAAAGTACAGTTCCGCGGAATTCGTCTTCCTGGTAAAGTTCCCAAACGCGGGCAGCCTCGGCTTTGAGTTGCAGATGGTAATCGCCATTGCTTAGGCTGGATTTTTTCACATTCCAGAGCCAGAATTTTCATCGTGCTCTCCTTGTGATTTAGACCCAATTGTCAAGTACCCTTGGGTTCCCAAGGGTACTTGATGGTGGTTGCCGCGGCGCCCACGAAGCGCCGGGGATGGTTTAGTTCACTATATTGTCGATCTGCTCGCCCTTGGCCATGCGCTTGAAGGTGTCACGGGTGCGCTGAACGTCCTGTTCCAGTTCGTGCAGCAGCAAATTGGCGCGCTCCTCATTGGTGGTTACCAGCCGACTAAAGCGGTTCTCGCTATATACATAATCCTTCAGCGGGATAGTGGGCTCCTTGAAGTTCCAAAGTCAAAGCTGGTTTGCCTTGCGACACTAACTCGGGGTTGAAGCGGTAAAGCGGCCACATTCCGGATTCAACCGCCAAGCGCTGCTCCTGCAGACCGTGAGCGGTGTCGATGCCGTGCTCGATACAATGAGCATAGGCGATCACGATTGAAGGGCCGTCATAAGCCTCGGCTTCGGTGATGGCCTTGATGGTCTGGGCATCGCTGGAGCCCATGGCGATACTGGCCACGTACACATTGCCGTAGCTCATGGCCATGAGACCCAGGTTCTTCTTGGCGGTGGATTTGCCGTTGGCGGCGAAGCGGGCGGTTGCGGCCCGCGGCGTGGCCTTGGAGGCCTGGCCGCCGGTGTTGGAATACACTTCGGTATCCATCACCAGCACGTTCACGTCACGGCCGGAAGCCAACACGTGGTCCAGGCCACCGTAGCCAATGTCATAAGCCCAGCCATCGCCGCCCACAATCCAAACCGTCTTCTTCACCAGCAAATCCGCCAGTGCTTCCAGACGTCGGGCTTCGGGGGATTCCAAGCCGGATAAACGGCCTTTCAATTCCTCCACTCGGCGGCGCTGCTCCTGGAAACCCTCTTCGGTGGTCTGGTCAGCTTCCAACAGGCGCCCTACAAACTCCGCTCCAAGTTCCTTGCGCAACATGCCAACAAGTTCACGGGCGGTCTCGGCCTGCTTATCCAGCGAAACACGCATGCCCAGGCCGAACTCGGCGTTGTCCTCGAACAGAGAATTTGACCAGGCCGGGCCACGTCCTTCACGGTTCTTGGCCCACGGCGAGGTGGGTAGGTTGCCGCCATAGATGGAGGAGCAGCCCGTAGCGTTGGCGATGATGGCGCGCTCGCCGTACAACTGGCTGATCAATTTGAGATAAGGAGTTTCACCGCAGCCGGAGCAGGCACCCGAGAATTCGAACAAGGGCTGCAGCAGCTGCGAATTCTTGACGGTGTTGAGCTTTATCGTGCTGCGGTCTACTTCGGGCAGGGAGAGGAAGTATTGCCAGTTGACCTTTTCCTGCTCTACCAGCGGCTGCACAGGCTCCATGTTTACCGCCTTGCGACCGCTTTCCTTATTAACTACCGGGCAGGCGTCCACACACAGAGTGCAACCAGTGCAATCTTCAGGGGAGACCTGCAAGCTGTATTTCCAATCCGGGAATTCTTTCCAGCGGGCGTCGGCGGTCTTGAAAGTATCGGGCACCCCGTTGAGTAGAGCTGGCGCATACACCTTTTCTCGGATGACGGCGTGTGGGCAGACAAATACGCATTTGCCGCATTGGATGCAAGCTTCGGGGTCCCAAACGGGGATCTCGGTGGAGAGATTGCGCTTCTCCCACTGGGAAGTGCCGCTGGGATAGGTGCCGTCCGCCGGCAAAACACTAACGGGCAGGCTGTCGCCCAGCCGCCCGATCATGACGCCTTCGACTTCGCGTACGAAAGATGGCGCCTCGGGAGCCACCTCCCAGCGCAGGTCGCTGGTGGCGGTCACACGGGCGGGGATATGCACTTCGTGTAAATTGGCCAGGGCGATATCCACGGCCCGGATGTTCTGCTCGACAATCGCCTTGCCACGTTTGCTATAAGTTTTCTTGATCAACTCTTTGATTTTAGACAGCGCCAACTCCTGCGGAATGACCTGGCTAATGGCAAAGAAACAGGTCTGCATGATAGTGTTGATGCGGCGCCCCAACCCAGCCTCTTCTGCCAGACGGTAAGCGTCGATGGCATACACCTTGAGCTGCTTGGCAATGATGTGCTGCTGAACGCGCAGGGCAATTCTTCCCACAAGTGTTCCGCATCTGTAGTGGTATTGAGCAGGAAGGTGCCACCTTTGGCAGCTTTGTCCAGGACATCGAACTTCTCGAGGAAATTGCTCTGGTGACAGGCCACAAAGTTGGCATGTTCAATCAAATAGGTAGATTTAATAGGTGAGTCGCCGAAGCGCAGGTGTGATTCGGTAACCGAGCCAGCTTTCTTGGAGTCGTACTTGAAATAGCCTTGTACATATTTGTCGGTTTCCTGTCCGATGATCTTGATGCTGGCCTTGTTGGCGCTCACGGTGCCGTCCGCACCCAGGCCGAAGAAGATGGCCTTGTAAGCGTCCGGCTTCTCTGCGGAGAAGGCGGTACCCACGCCCAGGCTTAGCTTAGTGACATCGTCGGTGATTCCTACGGTGAAGTGCCGCTTGGGGCTCTTCTTCTGCATCTCATCAAAGACCGATTTCACCATGGCCGGGGTGAATTCCTTGGAGGAAAGGCCATAGCGTCCGCCGATGACGCGTGGGGCGGCTACTCCCAGCCAGGATTCGCTCAAGGCTGTCACCACATCCTGATACAGTGGCTCGCCCAGGGAGCCAGGCTCCTTGGTACGGTCCAGCACAGCGATGGAATGCGCCATCTTGGGGATGGCGGCCAACAGGTGCTTGGCGGAGAAGGGGCGGTACAGGCGCACTTTAAGCACGCCTACCTTTTCGCCCTCTTTCAATAATTCTTCGACGGTCTCCTCGGCAGCCTGGGCGCCGGAGCCCATCAAGATCAGTACGCGATGTGCATCCGGAGCGCCTACATAATCGAACAGCTTGTACTGGCGCCCGGTCTCAGCTGCAAAACGGTCCATGGCTTGCTGCACGATGTTTGGGCAACGGTCATAGAAAGGGTTCACCGTTTCGCGGGCCTGGAAGAACACATCAGGGTTCTGAGCGGTGCCGCGTATTACCGGATGGTCTGGGGAGAGCGCCCGGGCGCGGTGTTCGCTGATGAGATCCTCGGGGATCAATTTGCGAATGGTCTCGTCTTCAATCCAGGTTACGTTATTGATTTCGTGGGAAGTGCGGAAGCCGTCGAAGAAATGCAGGAAGGGAAGCCGCGCCTCAAGCGTGGCCATGTGGGCGATTAGCGCCAGGTCCATGGCTTCCTGTACCGACCCAGAGGCCAGCATAGCCCAGCCGGTTTGGCGGGCGGCCATCACATCGCTGTGGTCGCCGAAAATGGAGAGCGCCTGGGCAGCCACGGAGCGAGCGGCGATGTGGAATACTGCCGGCGTAAGCTCGCCGGCGATCTTGTACAGGTTGGGCAGCATCAACAGCAAGCCCTGAGAGGCCGTAAAGGTCGTGGTCAGCGAACCGGCCTGCAGGGAGCCATGCACGGCCCCGGCTGCGCCGCCTTCGCTTTGCATTTCCACCACCGAAGGCACCGTGCCCCACACATTGGGCTTGCCTTCGGCAGCCCACTGGTCAGCCCATTCGCCCATAGGCGAGGCGGGCGTGATTGGGTAAATGGCAACGACTTCATTGGTCCGGTAAGCAACCGAGGCTACTGCCTCGTTCCCGTCCACAATATGAGTATTTTTGATTTTCTTCGACATAGCAAGCCGCCTTAATTTAGGTTCTCTAACAAAAGTTATCCATATATATGGCGGGATAACAGTTACAGGATAGCAAGAGGACGGCTGAAAGAGGATGACATACGTCCCCACTAACAAGGGACGTACCTCAATAAAGGATTGGGACAAAGAACTATATAGTAGAGGTCAAGCACCCAGCCCAATGGAGGTTGCTATGGCATATCTTGCACGTAATCAACGTCAGCACATGGTCTTCACGTGTCCCCATTACGGGTTTCCGGTAAATATCGAGACCGAGGTGGTATATCCTTCCGATTTTTTCCGCGAACTGCCGCCGCGCATCCTGCAGCGCACCTGCTCCGGGGAGTTCGATTGCGTTGTGGTGGATAAGTCCGCCTGCCCCATGCGGCTGGCCCAGATCCGCAACCAGACGATGAATTAGCCCTTATCCCCGAAGGCTGCCCATAACAAAAAGCCCCGGCAATCGCCGGGGCTTTTCCAGTTTGTATTCTTCCAAGCTCGGTTTAGTAATCCGGCATCGGAGGGGCTGCGGGGCCTCTGTTCTCTTCCGGCAAGTCTGTGATCAGCGCTTCGGTGGTCAGGATCATGGCCGCAATTGAAGCGGCATTCTCCAGAGCGCCGCGCGTTACCTTGGCCGGATCGATCCAGCCGGCCGCGACCATGTCCACGAATTCCTCAGCCAGGACATCGTAGCCGATGTTGGTGTTCTTCTTTTCCGCTTGCTGGCGCAATACGCCATCGACAATCACGGAGCCGTCCTTGCCTGCGTTTTGAGAGATGCGGCGCATAGGCATTTCCAAAGCGCGGCGCACGATCTGCACGCCCACCTTAGCGTCATCATCGTCCACCTTCACCTTGTCGAGTACTTTGCGGGCGTTCAACAGGGCCACGCCGCCGCCAGGCACAATGCCCTCTTCAAGAGCAGCGCGTGTGGCCGAAACGGCATCCTCCACGCGATGCTTCTTTTCCTTGAGCTCGGTCTCGGTGGCAGCACCTACGCGGATGATGGCTACGCCGCCGGCCAATTTCGCCAGGCGCTCATCCAACTTCTCTTTGTCGTAGTCGCTGGTGCTGTTTTCCTTCTCAACCCGGATTTCTTCGATGCGCCCAGCAATGCGTTTGGCATCGCCTTTGCCGCCGATTATGGTGGTGTTGTCCTTATCGGAAATGACCTTCTCTGCCAGACCAAGATCTTCCAGCGTGGCGCTGTCCAGTTTGCGGCCAATCTCCTCGGAGATCACCGTCGCGCCGGTCAGGATGGCAATATCCTGAAGCATGGCCTTGCGGCGGTCGCCGAAGCCAGGGGCTTTGACGGCCAACACGTTGAGCATGCCACGGATCTTGTTCAGCGCCAGGGTGGCCAGGGCTTCGCCGTCAACATCCTCGGCGATAATCACCAGGTCACGCTTTCCGGTCTGCACCAGCTTCTCCAGCAGTGGAACCAGATCCTGCGCAACGGAAATTTTCTTGTCGTGGATCAGGATTTGGGCATTTTCGATAACCGCTTCCATGTTCTCCGGGCTGGTCACGAAATATGCAGAAAGGTAGCCACGGTCAAACTGCATACCCTCGACATATTCGGTCTCAAACTGCAGACCCTGAGAATCCTCAACGGTGATGACGCCGTCGTTGCCAACCTTATCGAACACATCCGCGATCAATTGACCGATCTCGCGGTCCTGTGCCGACACGGATGCCACGTTGGCAATACCTTCTTTGTTTTCAACCTTGATGGCTTGCTTCTTGATCTCTTCGGAAACGGCCTTGGTGGCAGCCTCGATGCCGCGTTTCAGCATCATCGGGTTGGCACCGGCGGCCAGGTTCTTCATGCCGTCAGTCACAATAGCGTGAGCCAGCAATGTAGAGGTTGTGGTGCCATCGCCGGCAATGTCATTGGTCTTGGAAGCAGCTTCCTTCAGCAACTGGGCGCCCATGTTTTCAAACGGGTCGGCAAGTTCCACTTCCTTGGCGACGGTCACGCCATCATGCGTGATGGTCGGAGCGCCGAACTTGCGGTCCAACGCTACGTTGCGACCCTTGGGACCCAACGTAGTGACCACCGCTTCGGCCACGGCGTCGACGCCAGCCAGCAGGTGCCGGCGGGCTTCTTCAGAAAAGGCGAGTTGTTTTGCCATAGTTTAATTCTCCTTGATATTTCGTATCAGCCTAAGACTCTAAAATAGCCAGCAGATCGGATTGGCGCAGGATGAGCCTCTTCTTGCCTTCCATCTTGATCTCGGTGCCGGCGTACTTGGCAAACAACACGGTTTGCCCCTTGGATACTTCCATTTCGACAGGCTTGCCGTTCTCGTCGCGGCCACCAGGACCTACTGCGAGAACCTTACCGCGCTGCGGTTTCTCTTTGGCGGTTTCGGGGAGGACGATGCCACCTGCGGTGATTTCCTCGTCCTCGATGGGCTCGATCAACACGCGGTCGCCGAGCGGTTTGAGTGAATTAGCCATACAAATGCCTCCTAAAAAGTTTGAGCGTCAGCTTGAATTTGACGGTTTGTCAGATTTTCAACATATTAGCACTCTGCGTGGTATGAGTGCTAACCGAGGCAATGATACCAGTTTTGGTTTTTGAGTCAAGCCGAAAACCCCAAAAACAAGCGTAATAACCGCCGATTCTAAGAATTTCTTATAAAACTCTGACGTGACGCTTAGTTCGTGGTGCCAACCGATTGGCGGCCGCAAATGGTGTAGCTCTCATTAACAATACCCATCACCACAGCGTCTCCGCCGTAACTAGAGCTCAATTCATTTAAGATGGGTAAGGCCTTATCGCATTGACCCAGGGCGGCTAGCACCGAGCCGTAAAAGTAATAATAGGGGTATGTGTTGTCATCCAGAGGCAACCCATTCACAGAGGCCGTCCAGCGACGCTCACTGTCCTGACTGTTTTGCACATCCGAGCAACCGTTCACCGCGCAGCTGAGCACCGGGATCGAACTCTCATAGTTCCTGGATCGGAAGTAAATGATGCCCAATTGCCCATACCAATCCGGGTTGGTTGGGTCCAGGTCCACGGCTTTTTCTGCATTCAGCGCCGCCCCAAAGAATTGCCCCATGCGCGAATACGTCTTGGCAATGGCGATATAAGGCAGAGGATCCGCGATGCCTAAGGATTGATTGATGGTGGCAGCTCGATCAAAATAATCCAGTGCCTGGTCGTACAAAGCCAGCTCGCGGTAGTTCTGCCCGATGCGGATGTAAAGATAAGTCTGGTTGGGTGCCACTGTAGTGGCCTGCTTGTAGCGCTCAATGGCCGCGGCATAACTGCCGTTGGCCTCCAGGACGTAAGCGCTCACGCGTAAGGCGTCTAGCGAATTGGGATCCAGCGCCAACGCACGGTCTGCATATTGGGTAGCTTGGGAATATTGCTGCTGGTCGGCATAAATCTCCGCTTGATAGGCCAGCGCCAGCACATCCTGATTGTTCAGCTGCAAGGCCAGGACGGCCTCGGTGCTGGCCTCAGCGATGTCTCCCTGTTTTTCAGTTGTGCTCCCAGCCACGCTGGCGGTCCAATCCAGAACAAATGCACGCACGGCATGCGCCGTGCTGTTGTCCGGAGCCAGAGCCACGGCTTTGTTGGCGCTATCCAAGGCCTCGGTTAGCCGTTGGCGTTGGCGGTCTTGGGTGAGCAGCGCCGAAGAATAGGTCTGGATACGGGCTAACTCTGTCCAGCTCACATAGTCGTCCGGGTTCACCGTTAGGGCATCCTGAAACGCCTGGATGGAACGCCCCAGGTTGCCAGCCTCAAAAAATGCGTTTCCTTCTTCGCGGTAGGAAGTGGCGTTGCGCGTGGGGGTCGGCGTGGGAATGAACAATGGTTGGATGCTCCCGGTATTCACGTTCCACAGGAGGTAAGTCCCGACCATGATTAAGAACCCCCACAACAGCAGCCGATAGGGGTTCGACCGAGCACCCGGGTCATGAAACAGGCTGCGACGTTGCCTAACGCGCATAGCTGTGCAGCTAGTTGCTGCTCCCCTGTCCGCTCATGTTTTCAGTAGTTGGGGAAGGCTCCAGCGTGGGGATGGGCGTAGCTGTGGGCGGATTGGTGGATGTTTCTTGGCAGATGGTCACCATGGTATTGGCGTTGTCTACGGCGACCTCGTCGTCCGGCACGGCAGCGATCAAAGCTTGCGAAATAGGCAGGGCCTCCGAGCAGCGGTTGGCTCGTGCCAGAAGCAAACCGTAAATGTAGTAGAAGGGCACCACCTCCGGTGAATCCAGATGCAGGCCTTGAACCACGGACCCATCCTCTGTGGTGCCGCCGCGAATGGCCAGCTGCAGTTCATCCAAAGCCTCAGGAGATTGCTGGTTACGATAATAGGCCACCCCCAAGTTGGCATGCCTATTGGGGTTGGATGGGTCCTCGGAAGCTGCCTGCAACATAGCCTGTACCGCCTTGCCAAACTCACCCGTGGTGATGTAGATAAGGCCGGTATAGGTGTTGGGTAACGGGTCTGTGGGGTTGAGCGAGTCTGCAGTCACAAATTCATTGATGGCATCGTCATATCGTTGTAGGTCGCGGTATACGCGTCCCAGCGCCAGGTGCAGGTCGGCAATGCGGTCATTGATCTTTAAAGCCGCTTCGTACTGGAAGGCCGCCTCATCGTAATTACCGGTCAACTCCAGCACGTAGCCGCGAGCCTGGCGCACTTCCAGTGTGTCACCACCCTGCTCTACCGCAAGGCGAGATTCCTCTGCGGCCTGTTCAAAATCGCCTTTATCTGCCAATACTTCTGCGTAGAAGGCGTGCGCCATGGCGTTGTTGGGATCCAGCTGCAAGGCGCGTTGCAGCGCCTGCGAGGCCCCATCTCGATTGCCCAACGAATTCAGGGCCCACCCCAGGATTGCCAAACCGGTGGGATTATCCGGGCTGAGCAGCAGAGCATTGCTGACGCTGGTTTGAGCAGCCTCAAAGCGGCCCGCCAACATCTGCACGCGGGCCAGGGCGATGTAAATGGCCGGGTTCGCCGGGTCGGCCATCACGGCCTGCTCATAAGATGAGATGGCCTGCACCAGGTTGCCTTCGTTGAACGAGGATTCGGCCGAATTGACGTAGGCTTCGGCGTCCTGTGTGGGCGCGACAGTCGCCTGCTGGCTAATCGGTAAGGTGGGAACTACGTATTGGTTGAAATAGCAAGCCGCTGCAGCCAGCATCAGCACCAGGACAAGCAACGCCGGATTAATGCGGCGTTTTTTGCGCTGCCGCTGCATGTGCCAACGGCTGCCACGAAGATACATAGCGCGATTTTACTGTTTGCGCGGAGGAAGCGTCAAGAAAGCCCATGAGAAACGCATGAGTCACATCGCCACCCGAGGTTAGAATTGGCCCATGCGCGTGGAAGTATTCACTCTTTTCCCAGAGCTCTTTGGCCCTTACTTGGACGCCAGCATCTTGGGTCGCGCCCGCCAGGCAGGCTTGCTGGACGTAGGCCTTTACAACATCCGCAATTACGCCACCGACAAACATCAAGTCACTGACGACGAGCCCTATGGCGGCGGGGGCGGCATGGTTATGAAACCAGAGCCTATTTTCGCTGCGGTGGAAGCAATCCTGGGCACGTCGCCCCAGATACCGGTCATCCTGCTCAGTCCGCAGGGGCGATCGTTCACCCAGGCCATCGCCCAGGAACTGGGCCGCCAGGAGCACATGGCGTTAATCTGCGGCCGTTACGAAGGTGTAGACGAGCGCGTACGCCAGTATCTGGCCACAGACGAGATTTCCGTGGGCGATTTCGTGGTCACCGGCGGCGAGTTGCCTGCTCTGATACTCATCGACGCCGTGGCGCGCACGCAGCCCGGCGCCCTGGGTGACCCCGAAGGGGCGCTTACCGACTCGCATGCTACCGGCCTTCTGGAGTATCCCCACTACACCCGCCCGCCCAGCTTCCACGGTTGGGAGGTTCCAGAGATATTGCTTTCCGGCGATCATGCCCGCATCCAGCGCTGGCGCCGCCAGCAATCACTGCTGCGCACCGCCCAGCGGCGTCCGGATCTGCTGGACAAAGCTCAGCTTAGCGACAAAGATATGGACTTATTGGAAGGGGCTGAAGAAAAGGAAACTAAATGAAATCCGTTTGTGTTTTTTGCGGCTCTTCGGACGAAGTAGGCGCCAAATATCTTGAGGTGGCCCGCCAAACGGGCCAGGCCCTGGCCGCTCGCGGCCTGGAGCTGGTCTTTGGCGGCGGCAGCACCGGCCTAATGGGCGCGGTGGCGGATACGGTTATGGCCGCCGGGGGCCAGGTGACCGGCATCCTGCCTAAATTCTTCGACAAGCCTGAAATTGCCCACCACCAGCTCACTCACCTGGAACTGGTGGAAGACATGTTTACGCGCAAGATGCGCATGACTGAACTCTCCGACGCCTTCATCGCCCTGCCTGGCGGCTTTGGCACCATGGAGGAATTCTTCGAAACTCTTACCGCGGCTCAGATCGGCTTACACACCAAGCCCCTTGGCCTGCTGAATGTATTTGGGTATTACGACCAATTGCTGGCCTTTCTGGAGCATGCCAATAAGGAAGGCTTCACCTTTTGGGAGCACCAGAAGCTATACAGCCAGGCCGATAATCCCGAAGAGCTGCTGGACGCGCTGGGGGCTTACCAGCCACCCGAAGGTTTGGAACGCTGGCTGCAGCGTTAGAGAGGAACAGCACATGGAAAAGGTAATGGGGATTGGCGGGATTTTCTTTCGGGCAAAAGACCCGGACATGCTAAGGACTTGGTATTTGGAGCAACTGGGCATTCCATATACGCCCACCAGCTACGAAGGCGAGGAAAAGCCCTGGCGGCCAGCCGCCGGTGTAACTATCTTTGAGCCTTTCCCACTGGAAACCGAAGATTTTGGAAGACCGGGCAAACAACTCTTGATCAATTTTCGTGTGCGGGATTTGGATGCTATGGTGGCGCAATTACGCACAGGCGGCGCCGCAGTAGAGGTGGATCCCCAGACCTATCCCAACGGTCGCTTTGCCCATTTGCAGGACCCGGAGGGCAACCCCATCGAACTTTGGCAGCCCATGAATCCTAACCCCGACCAGGAATGAACGCCAAACTCGACCAAGGAGACAAACTCTCCAGAGAACCATTTTCCTTCCACGAAACAAAGGATGGCAAGGTTTTTATCTATTGGCGAGGAAAACCAGCTTCAATCCTTAAGGGATTGAAAGCTGGTCGTTTCCTGCAACAGATTGACAACCTTGATCCCAGTGAGGCCCAGCTCCTGATGGCGCGGCTAACTGGTAATTTCAAACGCGGCAACGAAGGCTAATCTTCTCTTGTCGACACTGGCCCCAGGGCCAGGGCGATCCAATCCCCCATTTGCATTTCCTCACTAATCTTCAAATCAGCGTCCCCCAAAGCTGCTCTTAAGCCAGCCGCTTGTTCGGCCAGTATTCCTGAAAGTAGCAGAGTCCCGCCCGGTTTCAGCAGAGTCGCCAATCCTTCGCTCAATAATCTCACCAGCACCGGCGCGAGGATATTGGCAACCACCACATCGGCTTGCTGCAAGGAATATTTACCGGCCAGCAGGTCCGCCACCGAACCCTGGCCGATCTCGATATCCACATCATTCAATTCGGCGTTTAAGCGCGCATTCTCTAGAGCGCTGCCGTCAATATCCACCGCCACCACCGGCCCCGCGCCCAATTTGGCCGCGGCAATGGAAAGAATAGCTGAACCGCAGCCGACGTCGATCACGGAACTCCCAGACTGTAGGCTTCGCTCCAATAACTGCAAGCTGAGTTGCGTAGTGGGATGGACGCCAGTTCCGAAAGCCATTCCCGGCTCGATGCGAATAATCAGCCGGTCGCCTGGGTCCTGCTTCACCCACTCAGGCAGAATAAGCAACTTGTCGCCCAGCTGCAGCGGGTGATAGTGCTCCTTCCAGGCTTCCATCCAGTTTTGCTCCTGGATGGTTTCATAACTTGGTTCGGGAATGGGTTGGATCAGAGCCAGATAGCGCAGTCCCTGTTCAATTTTGGCGCGAGTTTCCTCTAAGTGCTCATCTGTCGCCACATAACCCATTACTCGCAGCGGTCCTACCGCGTGGCCTTCATCTTCAGCATCGGCTTCAACAGCCGTGCTTTCGATAACCACCCCCCCAGGGATATAGCGCGCCAGCACCTCGGACACAGCTTCTGCCAACTCGGGATCAACTTCCAGGGAAACGCGCAGCCAGGCGGTAGGGTTCGCCATATAGACTGGGAAGGAAATGGCCTATCCCCCCAGCGCTTCTCAGAATCTTATCGAAAAAACCAGCTTCCTTCGGCTGAACTTCGCTGCCCATGGTTTCCGCCAGTCCCTCGAACAGTTTCCGCTGTTCTGCCGTGAGCTTGTGTGGCACGGCGATATCCAGGCGAACCATCTGGTCGCCGCGT
The DNA here is from genome assembly GCA_963797275.1 of uncultured Chloroflexia bacterium. GTDB lineage: Bacteria > Chloroflexota > Anaerolineae > Anaerolineales > UBA11579 > JAMCZK01. The sequence goes on from CAWCOT010000001.1 coordinate 153,508, forward strand.
CCACTTCCGCGCAGGTGAGGCACGCCCTTGCTGCGCATGCGCAGCACCTTGCCGGGCTGCACGCCGGCGGGGATGCTGAGCACGGCCGGGCCGTCGACTGTGGGCACTTCCACATCCGCACCGAGGGCAGCTTGCGCTACGTTGATATCCAAGTCCAGCAGCACGTCAAAATCGCGCCGACGAAAGAATTTATGCTCGCGCACGCTGATGGCAATATACAGATCGCCTTGCGGACCGCCGTTGTTGCCCGGCTGCCCCTCAGCGGCCATGCGCACCTGGACGCCGCTGTCCACGCCGCCAGGGATATTGACCGTTCGCTTGACATGTTTGCGCTCCAAGCCGCGGCCATTACACACCTTGCAGGGTGTGCCGATGATCTCGCCCGCCCCGCGGCAGTTGGGGCAGGTCGCCACTTGCACCATGTTGCCAAAGAAGGTCTGGCGCGTTTGGCGCACCTCGCCGCGTCCAGCGCAGGTAGGGCAGGTGGACTTGCTAGTGCCTGGTTCGGCGCCTTGTCCGTCGCAGCGTTCACACACTTCATCGCGGGTGAACTCGACTTCTTTCTCAACGCCAAACACGGCTTCTTCAAAATCCAGGGTCAGGTTGTATTGGAGGTCGGCCCCTCTGCGAGGTTCGTTGCGCGCCTGGCGATTGGAGCGCCGCCCAAATCCGAAGCCGAACAATTCCTCGAAGATGTCCCCCAGATCTACGTTGGTGAAATCGGGCATCCCGCCCATGCCATCCAACCCGGCGTGACCGAAGCGGTCGTAGGCGGTGCGCTTCTTGGGATCATAGAGCACTGCAAAGGCTTCGTTGATCTCCTTGAAGCGCTCCTCCGCATCCGCAGATTTATTCACATCCGGGTGGTACTGGCGCGCCAAACGCCGGAAGGCGGATTTGACTTCTTCCGGCGAGGCAGAGCGCGGTACGCCCAAAATTTCGTAATAATCGCGTTTAGCAGTTGCCAAAGGTAATCAGTATCTAGCGTTCGCTGATTTTGCGAACGCTTAAAGACAAGCGCCGCTTTTGCGTTTGCCTAAGCTTCTTTGAATTCGCCCTCAACCACGTCTTCGCCGCCGTCCTTCCCGTCCCCACCCTGCGGGCCGGATTGGCCATCCCCGGCAGCACCTTCAGGCGCAGCTTCACCGCCTGGTTGCTGATAGGCTTCAGCGCCCAGTTTCTGCACCAGTTCCATAAGCGCCTCAGTGGCAGACTTGGTCGCCTGGGCATCCTCGCCCGGCAAGGCTTCGCGCAGCTTGGCCACAGCATCCTCGATCTCCTTCTTGCGCTCTGCAGAGACCTTGTCACCCAGGTCCTTCACTGTCTTCTCGGCAGTGTAGGCTGCGCTGTCGCCGGTGTTGCGGGCTTCCACCAGCTCGCGGCGTTTCTTGTCTTCGTCGGCATGGCTTTCGGCTTCCTTGCGCATGCGCTCGACTTCATCGTCAGACAGACCCGAAGAGGCCGTAATGGTGATGTGCTGGCTCTTGCCAGTCGCCTTATCCGAGGCGGTGACATTCAGGATTCCATTGGCGTCGATATCGAAAGTAACTTCGACCTGGGGGACGCCGCGTGGCGCCGGGGGGATGCCATCCAACACGAAACGACCCAGGGATTTGTTGTCCACTGCCATGGGGCGCTCGCCCTGCAGCACATTGACCTCAACTTGGTTCTGGTTATCGGCCGCCGTGGAAAAGATCTGGCTCTTGCGCGTCGGAATGGTGGTATTGCGCTCAATCAACGGAGTAGCTACCCCACCCAGGGTTTCAATGGACAGCGTTAACGGGGTCACGTCCAGCAGCAGGATGTCCTTGACGTCGCCGCCAAGTACACCGGCCTGAATGGCCGCACCGACTGCCACGACTTCATCCGGGTTCACACCCTTGTGAGGTTCCTTGCCAAAAGCTTTCTTGACGGCTTCCTGCACAGCAGGCATGCGCGTCATCCCCCCCACCAGCACCACTTCGTTGATATCACTGGGTTTTAGGTCGGCATCCTTGAGCGCCTGGCGCACCGGTCCCAGGGTGCGTTCGATCAGGTCGGCGGTCAGTTGTTCCAGTTTAGCCCGCGTCAATTGCGTGACCAGGTGCTTGGGGCCCGAGGCATCCGCCGTGACATATGGCAAGTTGATCTCAGTTTGTTGCAACGTAGAAAGCTCGATCTTGGCTTTCTCGGCAGCTTCCTTAAGACGCTGCAGCGACTGGCGGTCCTTGCGCAAGTCGATACCCTGCTCCTTTTGAAATTCATCCGCCAAGTAGTTGATTACACGCTGGTCGAAATCGTCACCACCCAGGAAGGTATCCCCGGAGGTAGACCGCACTTGGAATACGCCGTCACCAACATCCAAAATAGAAACGTCAAAAGTGCCGCCGCCCAGGTCGTATACAGCGATGACCTCATTTTTCTTCTTGTCCAGGCCATAGGCCAAGGAGGAAGCCGTGGGCTCGTTGATGATACGCAGGACTTCCAAGCCGGCGATCTTGCCGGCATCTTTGGTGGCATTGCGTTGGGCATCATTGAAATAGGCCGGCACAGTAATCACCGCCTGAGTCACAGGCTCGCCCAGATAGGCTTCGGCGTCTGCCTTGATTTTGGCCAGGATCATGGCCGAGACTTCCGGCGGCGTGTATTGCTTGCCACCCAACTCAACTTCTATGCCCCCGTTGGATGCTTTATCGATCTTGTAGGGCACTACTTCCAGCGCCTTGGCCGTCTCCGCATCGTCATACTTGCGGCCCATGAAACGCTTGATGGAATAGATGGTGTTCTCGGGGTTCACTACGGCTTGGTTGCGGGCCGAACGCCCCACCATACGTTCGCCGTTCTTGTTAACGGCTACTACAGAGGGCACCAGGCGATCGCCTTCGGCCGTGGGAATGACGACCGGTTCGCCGCCCTCCATCACTGCACCCACCGAGTTGGTGGTGCCCAGGTCAATACCAATGATTTTTGCCATGTTCTAAACTCCTCTATTATTTCGCAACTTTTACTGAGGCGGGTCGCAGCACGCGTTCGCCCAGCATATATCCCGGGCGCAACACTTCGATGACCGCGCCGCTTTCTTGCTCGGCGCTGTCCTCCTGTGCCACGGCTTCGTGTAAATTCGGGTCGAAGGTTTCCCCCAGCGGGTCAATGCGGGTCAAGCCTTCACTTTGCAGGTACCCCTGTAATTTCTGATAGATAAGTTCAATGCCCGCCGCCCAGGCTGCGCCTTCCTCATCTTGAGGTCGCTTCTTGAGGGCGCGTTCCAAGTCATCCGAGATTTCCAGGTAATGCTTTATCACCCGCCCGCGCACTTCTGCTGCCTGCACCTCCTGCTGGCTGACCTGGCGTTTCTTATAGTTGGCAAATTCCGCCTGGGCGCGCTGCCAGCCGTCCAGGTTCTCTGCGGCTTTGGCTTCACTTTCAGCCAGTTTCTCTTGCAGGACCATCAGCTCGTCACTGCCGTCCTGCTCTTTGACCGCCTGCGTTTCTTCCGCTTCTGCCGCGGCTTCTGCTTGCATATCTTCCATATCGTTCATTGATTCCTTTTTGCTGCTCACGTTTCACCACTCCCCGTCATGGATTTACTAACCATCTCGCTCAGCAGCCCGGCCACGTAATCCACCGTGGATACCGCCCGCCCATACGACATACGGATGGGTCCCAGCACCCCCAGGTAGCCGCTGGCCGTATCTTGTTGGCCGTAGCGCGCCAGCACCAGTGAAAAATCGTTAAGTTGCTCCCAGCGCCCTTCACCACCGATCAGCACCTGCACGCCGCCGATCTCGCTATCTGTCATTACCTGCGTCAGCAGGTCTTCCAATAACGGACGCTCCTCCAGCACGCGCAAAGCGCGCTGCGCGGCGTCGCCCTCACTGAATTCTGGTTCGGCCAATACGTTGGTCCAGCCATCGTGATATACCTCTCCGGCCAGGCCGCTGGCGCGGCGCTCCAACTCGGCGTGCACCAGCTGGAAAATCTCTACGCCCAAAGTTCCCATTTCATCCGGGGGAGGAGCCGTTTCGCTCACAGATTTGCCGCGCAGCATATTGCTCAATTGCTCGGCCGTACTGCTCAACCGTTCCTGCGGGAACGCTTCTTTGAGCACCAGCATCTGCTGGATGACCTGGCCGCTTTCCAACACCAGCACCATCAGTACTTGCCGGCCCGTGGTGAGTATCAACTCCAAATGCTTGAAGCGCTCCTGTTGCGATTGCGGTGGCGTAATCAACGCCGCCGCCCGGGATTGGCTGGCCAACACCGAGGCCGCCAACCTCATCCACTGCTGGACCTCGTGCCGCGCCTGGTAGAACTGGTGGCTGATCGTGTGCCTGGTGGAAGCCGGCAGCTCCTGGCGATGCATAAGTTCGCCAACGAAGAAGCGAAAGCCTTCTTCCGTAGGTACCCGTCCAGCCGATGTGAACGGCTGGCGCAGGAAACCGGTATCGGTCAATTCCGACATCTCGTTGCGCACAGTTGCGGAGCTGACGTCCAGGCCATAGTGGTCCACCAAGTGCTTGGACCCCACGGGCTGGGCGGCTTCCACATAGTCCTGTATTACCAAGCCTAAGATCAATTTTTGGCGTTCGGTTAGTCTCTGCATAAGGCAAACTGCCAATTTTTAGCACTCTCGACTTGAGAGTGCTAAATCAGGCCATATGACATTTTAACAAGCTGCCCAAGGCTAGTCAAGAAAGCCGATAGCATATTCAGCCGGTTCTAACAAAAGGTTAAGACGAAGCAGCCTCCAAACCAGGATTAGGGCTAAGATTGCTTGACGAGAAACTTGGCCGTGTTCGTCTCCACTGCCTCGGAGATTCCGGTAATGGCCTTCCCCATATTTCGAACGAGAACCCTCCCGGTTGCCGTTTCTCTTTTTACGGAATCTCTCCCACCGAAGTCAGCGCCTGGTCCACGTAGAATGACTTGGGGTTGGCTTTCTGTGCCAGACGGAACTGCTCAATGGCGCCGTTGAGGTTTCCTTGTTTGTATAGCGACCATCCCCTCCATATCAGCACGTCCTCTGAATTGGGAGTGATTGCCAGCGCGTAGTCGATGAGTTGGTTCAGGTCATCCAATCGGTTGGTGTTGTAATAAGCGAAAAAGGGGCCGAATTGGTAACGCAGGAAGCGCATCGGCAGTCCGATGGTGCGCGCCTGGTCGAACGAGGTCACCGCGGCGCCGTAATCTTCAAAATACACCTGGTTCATTCCCAAGTTGAACCACGCAAAGGCATTCTGCGGGTCAGCCAAGGCTTCGTCTTGAGCAGTGTCCAGCGCGTTTTGGCGATTGGTGGTCTCATCCCAGTCCTCGCCCAATATCCCCTTCACCGTCTCTTCCTGGTTCGGTAAATAGATCAGGATGTAGACCCGGTTGAATTGCTGCCAGAATTCATTGAACTTTTCGTACGAAATAGTCTGGTCAGGTCCTTCATTCGAATCCTGGAAGACGAATGTCCCGCTGGCATCGTCGTAACCTGTGACCAATGCATAGTGCCCGTTCCAAAAATCATCATTAGGGAAATACACTACCGGGATGATATTGCCCTTCTCGACCATCACCGGGATGCCCGCCGCCAGGAATTGCTTAATGCGCTTTTCAGTTCCTCCCACCCTATAGATCGAGTCCAGCCAACCGACCCAATTGTGGGCGTAGTACAGCAACTCGTCCACGTTGACGTTGCGGTCACCAGTGACCGGTTTCACCTGGTCGGAGATATCGTACTGATCTCCATCCCATCCGTAGAAGCGTAGATACATGGCCAGGTTATCCGGTCCGCAGTTGTTCGGCCCCTGCCCCTCCCAGGCTGGCGAGGGCAACTTAATGTAAGCCGGAAGAGGGGTGGGTGTAAATTCCGGCGTCGGCGTAGGCGGGCGCGGCGTGGCGGTAGGCAGCGAGCCGGCTTGACTCGCGCTGGCCACCTGCGGAGGTGGCAGTGCCCCCACCGGGTTCAAGTGACTGCGCACATACGTGACCGCGCCTTCCAGACGCCACTCGACCCTTATCTTGACCCACGATATTTGGTAGACCAGGAAACCCAGCACAAATAGGCCCAGCAACAAAAAAGGCCAGCGGCGGCGAATTTGCATCGGCGCATTGTACCGAATGCAACCGAGAAACGTCTTGGTTATTGGTCCAAGGGAACACCCTGCCCGTGGTAAAGGTATAAGTCCCAGTCCGTCGGCTTGAACGTGCCCGCGTAGACGTAATGTTCCTGGAAATATTGATAAAGTGGGTACACTTCTTGAGGCACCTCCTCTAAGGCAATGCCCAGGCTTGGCAGGAAACCATGGCCGCTCCCAGTATCGATGATAACCGGTGGATTTGCCTCGAGTTCATCGATAACCTGCCTTGTCTTTTCCCCGCTGCGATAACCAGCTTCAATTAATGGGGTTTGGTAGACATAGACCGTAGGCGCCTTTCGGCCGGTCATCCAGTTGACCATGGCCTCGTTTCCCAACACCAACAATCCCTCGTCCTCTGGCACATACTTGAACACATAATCCAGCACGGGCTCGTATCGGTTCCCTTGCAATGTCACTGGTGGTAAGCCCCCCGCTTGCCAAGCCGTTTGCAGGCTGTTCGTGAGGATCGGGAGCAGGTCATGGATAGGAAGTATGGCAAAACCGAACAGTAAGCCGCCCGTCATCAAGCCAACCAGCCGGCCAGCCTCCAGCCCCCCTTTGCTCACCGCCGCAAAGTTCAAGGCTACATAAAAAATGAAGATGGCAGAAAGCGATCCCAGGATAGGTAACCAATCCATGTAATAGTGTGGAAAACTGCGTCCGGCCATGGCTGTCAGAGCCATCTCGACAAACAGGCCGATTAGGATTACCCACGTTAAAGACCGCACTTCGCCAGGGATAGGTGTCTTGTGCCGCAAGCTGCCCGCAGCCAATACCCATCCCGCCAGGCCAAATGTCGCCAATATGGGCAGGTCGCGCATACCAGCTACCAAGGCTTCCCAGCGGTGACCGGCGCCCTCCGCGCCATAAGCTAAGTTGAAATTGAACACCTGGTCCCACAAGGCTGGCAGTGCTCCGGCCGCCCAGAAGTACAGTGCCGCTGGCGCCAGCACAATCAGGCCGCCAGCCACCAATGCGGCCAGCGGCTTCCACCCATCGGCTTTGCGCGCGCTTATTGCGAGCCAGGTAAGATAGAGGGCAATCGCCAACCCAACCCCTATATTGTTGGGTCGCAGCAAGAAGCAGAAGCCGGCAGCTGCGCCGGCGAAGATGTATTGCATCGTCCCTTTGTCATGCAAAGCTTTCCAAAAGAACCACAACGTGGAGAACTGGAACAGCAGCGAGTACTCTTCAGTTAAATTGCCCCCATCGATCACCAACTGCAGTTGCAAGGTGAGCAACACCATCCCAAACAGCGCGGGCCACGTCCCGAGCGCTTGCTTCAGTAGCTTGAATCCCACCCACGCGGCCCCCGCCACAAAAACAATTTCCAACAACCACACACCCCAGCGTGAACCCCCCGTCAAGCCTAGCCCCACCGCGTCGATGTAATAAACCAACGGACCCTTGTGGTCCCACACGTCCAAGTAGGGCACGTCGCCTTTCAAGATGCGTTGGCCTATATAAAGGAACACGCTCGAATCCGTGCTGGGCGTCACCTGCAAATGCGGGGCGATGGGCAACAGCACCATCATGGCCAAAAACCCGAGTAGCAGATAAGGTCCCAATCGCACCAAACCGATTTTCAAACCGCCTGTGTTTGCGCGCGCGTTTGCCATCACCCTAAGTTTACTTCACAGCCACTCCCTCACTGCAAAGCATTTTTGTTTGGTCTCCGAGAATTATTGTCCCCGGCTTCGGGTCATTTGCCCATTGGAATTTGAGGCATTACATTGCACAATAGGGCAACCCTTTAAGAGGAGACCTGATGGATCTACACACTGCTGCACAAACCTTCCTGGCCGAAAAAACGCGTGGCCATCGTAGGCGTTTCCCGTAACCCTGCTGAAACTGCCAACGCCATCTTCAGGAAATTCAAAGATAACGGCTACACCGTGTATCCGGTCAACCCGGTGGCCGAAAAAGTGGAGGGCGTACGCTGTTATGCCAGCGTCAAAGACATTCCCGGCGGTGTGGGCGCCGCCGTGCTGGTAACCAAGCCTGAAGTGACCGCTCGCGTCGCTAAGGACTGCGTGGACGCAGGGGTCAAATGGGTTTGGATGCATAAATCCTTTGGGGACAGCAGTTCTTCCAAAGCTATCCAAACCCTCAAGGCGGGCGGCGTACATGCTATCCCCGCCGGCTGTCCTATGATGTTCCTGAAGCCGGATGGCGGCCACAAAGCTTTCCGCTGGTTCTTCCAATTGACTGGCCGCGTACCGCGCACGGTTTAGAAAGTTAAAAGGGTGGCTTCCTCGTCAAAAAAGGCCGCTGATATAATCAGCGGCCATGAGTGTTTCGCCTGAAATGGGGATGACCTATCACATCTGGACCGAAGGCTGCCAGATGAACGTAGCTGATTCTCAGCGCGTTGCCTCGGCCCTGGAACGCCTTGGTTATCAGCCGGCCGCCCGTATCGAAGACGCCCAGGTCATCGTGCTCAATACCTGTGTGGTGCGCCAGAGCGCCGAAGACAAGGCCATGGGACGGGTGACCTCGCTCAAGCCGCTCAAGCAGCAGAATCCGAACATCACCATTAACTTGATGGGCTGTCTGGTGGGCGTAAAAGGCCAGGAGCGCCTGCGCGCTACCCTGCCCTTTGTGGATGTCTTCTCCCCTCCATCGGATCCCGGTCCGCTAGTTTCTCACCTCACCCAGCACGACAGTCGCTTCATTGAACTGCAAGAGACCCAGCAGCGCTTTGCCATCATGGATGGCGATCTGCGCCTTCCCGAGTCCGAGCGCGGTAACCTTGTCAGCGCCCATGTTCCTGTCGTTTACGGGTGCTCACATGCCTGCACATTTTGCATTATCCCCTACCGCCGTGGCGCCGAACGCAGCCGCCCGCTGGGAGAGATCGTCGCCGAAGTGAGCTCCCTGGCAGTTCAGGGTGTTAAAGAAGTCACCCTCCTGGGCCAAATCGTGGATCGGTACGGAAAAGAGGTCCCCGATGGCCCTCGCCTTCCCGACTTATTGCACCAGGTGCATCAGGTGGAGGGCATCAAGCGCATTCGCTTCCTCACCTCGCATCCCAATTGGATGACCGACGAATTACTGGAGGTTGTCGCCGAGCTTCCCAAGGTAATGCCGCATATTGAGGTCCCCGTGCAAGCTGGGGATGACGAGGTCTTGCAGAAGATGAAACGCGGCTATACCGCCGATGATTATCGTCGTCTCATCCATCGCATCAGAGAGTTTATCCCCAGGGTATCGATTGCCACCGACATTATCGTGGGCTTCCCCGGCGAAACCGCTCAGCAGTTCCAGGCCACCTATGACTTGCTAGGCGAACTCAAGCTGGATGTTGCTCACCTGGCGCGCTACTCCGAGCGCGAGGGCACCGTCGCCGCCCGCCGCCTTGCAGATGACGTGCCCGAAGATGAAAAAATGGATCGCCTGCAAGCCCTGGAGAAACAGCAAGAGGCTATCCTGACCGAGATCAACAGTGGCTATTTGGGAGAAACCGTCAAGGTGCTTTTCGAAGAAGAGGTGAAGGGCCGCTGGAAAGGCCGCACTGAGACAAACAAGCTAGTCTTCGCCCAGGCCGACGGCGATTTACGCGGCCAGGTGTTGCCCGTGCAGATCACATGGACCGGCCCCTGGTCTATGCAAGGCAGGTTTCTGCCGAATGCGTCATCCGTTTCGCTTCCATTAGAGAGTAAAAGGATTGGCGCCTAGAGCTATCTAGTATCAGCCCTGCTTTGCAAAAAAGAAAACGCCCTTGCGGGCGTTTTCTTTTGCGTTTGGCACTCACATCCTCTAAGGCCTCAACTCCTTCTTTTATGGATTTTGTTTCATAGAAGAGAGAAGATTACACGCTAAATTCAGGGGCCTTCTTAGCCGGATCCGGTCGCCCACCCTCCAAAGTCATCACGCTTGGGATCCAGAAGCCCACGACACCCATGGTGGCACACAGCAGGCCGCCCACGATGTACCAAGCCTGAATCCCTAAGCTATCTGCAAGCGGCCCGGCAACCAACAAACCCAACGGCGCCATGGCGGTCGCCAGGCTTCCAGGTTAAGGTGAATACACGTCCCTGGCGGCTGGGGTCGACTGTAGCCTGCAGCATGGCGAACAGTGAGCCGTTCACAATCGGCTGCATCACTCCGGAAATCAGCATCATCAGCAAAGCGATGTTAAAACCATCCGGTCCAACCAAGCCGATAGCAGCCATAGGCAAGCCCAGACCCACCAAGCCAACCAAGACATTAACCATGCGCCGCTTGAACCCACCCCAGATCCCCAGCAGCAGCCCGCCAACGATGACGCCCACGGCAAATATTCCTTCGAACCAGCCCAAGTCCACGACCCCCCTACCAAAATGCTGCGTGATCAGCAGCGGGCTGAGGGACGCGGCCGGCGTAAGCAGTAAATTGATCAGCATGGCCATAACCAGCACGATGAGCAACCCCGGCCAGGTGAGCACATAACGAAAACCCTCCTGGAAATCGGCCCAAAAAGTGGCTGGCTTTCCAGGCTGGCCATTTTCCTCCCTCGCCGGTTGTGGAATGAATACCGGCAACACAGTGGAAACAGCAATAACTGCCGTCACAATATCAATTGCCAGGACTCCAAACATCGGCAGCAGTCCCAGCAACACGGCGCCCAGGGGCGCAGACACGATATTGAGGCCACCGTTCAACATCTGGTTCACTCCCTGAATGCGCGCCAGATGTTCTTTGGGCACCATCAACGAAGTGGAGGCCGAGAACGCCGGCCCGTGGAAGGCCTGCCCCAGTGAGCGCAGCAACATGATCACGTAGATATGCCAGATCTGCACCCAGCCCAATGCGAATAATGCCACCAGTCCCAGCGTAACCAGGGCGATACCGCTGTCTGCCACAATCATGATGCGCTTGCGGTTGGAACGATCCACGATGGAGCCTGCGAGGGGGCCGATCACAATTACCGGCAGCATACCCACCAGTGTGGCCGTGGCCAGAACCGTTGCAGATCCCGTTTTTTGAGTCAAATACCAGATCAGCGCAAATTGCACCAATTGGCTGCCCAGTAAAGAAAAAGCCTGTCCTGTCCAGACCAGGAAAAATGGCTTCTGCCACCCTTTTTCAGGGATAATCACGGTGTTTTCATTCATTTTTTTAATCCTTGTTCACAAAAATGCATTCTTTAATTAAGAAAATATTACTTTTCTGGTGTTTTCACGCGTAATCATAAGCAAAATATTGGTTTTGTCAAGTTAAATTTAAACAATCCCAAGCTTAAGTTCACGATTATTTAATGTACAATAGGATTTATGGAAGAAATGCTTAGTCTGCGGTTCCGCGAACAAGGATCTGGTCTGCCCATTTTACTGATTCACGGTTTTCCGTTCAGCAGTCGGCTTTGGGTCGGTCAATTGAAAGCCCTGGGTAAACAGTCCCGCGTTCTCGCGCCCGATTTGCCCGGATTTGGTGACTCCCCATTGCTAGACCCTTCCTACACTGTTGAGCGTTACGCCGAAGATTGTGTGGCCATATTGGATGCGCTGGATATTTTGGAGCCCGTTTCCATAGGTGGGCTCTCCATGGGAGGCTATATCGCTCTGGCGTTCGCCCGCGCTTTCCCTGAGAGGGTACGAGCCCTGCTATTGCTCTCCACCCGTGCCGGAGCCGACTCTGCTGAAGCAAAAGCCAACCGGAACAAAACAATTGCCCAGGTCAGGGAGCAGGGTCCTTCAGCTGTGACGGAATCCATGTATCCAAAACTCCTGGCCCCGTCAACCTATTCGGAGCAGCCCGCTGTCGCCGCGGAATTACAAGCCATTATGAAGGACGCCTCGAGCCGGGGTACCGTCGCTGCTCTAGGCGCCATGCGTGACCGCCCTGATTCGACGCCATTACTTTCCAATCTGGACGTGCCCGTCCTTATTCTTCATGGCCAGGAAGATCAAGTGATTCCATCCGGCGAAGCTGAGGCTATGGCAAATGCCATTCCGAACAGTGAATTGCACCTTATTGCCAAGGTCGGGCACCTGCCTAACTTAGAGCGGCCCGAAGAATTCAATCGCCTGGTGGGCGATTTTCTCAACCGAATTTAGCCGATAACCCCCGCGGTATAATCCCGCCATGCAGCAGCCCGAGCGCCTCGAATCCGTCGATTATCTAGTCATCGGACATATCACCATCGACAAATCACCCCAGGGGCCACGCTTGGGAGGCACTGCGGCGTATGCGGCGCTCACCGCCAAAGCGCTGGGTTGGCGCCCCGGCATCCTTACTGCCTGGGCCGAAGAATTACCACTTGGCCCTTTAGCGGACATCCCCATTGTCAACCTGGGCGCAGAACAGAGCAGCACTTTCCAGAATTTCTATTCAAAGGAAGATCGCAGGCAACAGTATTCCGGACAAGCTTCTTTTCTGGAATTCCATCACATCCCGGAGTCCTGGCGCAGCCCGCGGCTGCTCCATCTGGCGCCTGTAGCGCGAGAGGTGTCCCCACGCATCTCGAATTATTTTGAGGACTCTTTTGTGGGTGTTACGCCGCAGGGGTGGCTGCGCGAATGGGGGGCAAACGGCAACGTGCTTTTCGCGCCCTGGGAAGAAGGTGAACTGGTACTGGCCCAAACAGATGCAGCCGTAATGGCGCAGGAGGATGTGCACCGGGACTCTGCTCAAATTGAACGCCTAGCCGCAGCCTGCCCGCTGCTGATTGTGACTGACGGCCAAGCGGGAGCGCGGCTTTATCAGCAGGGACAGGAGCATGTCATCGAGGCGCCCCAAGCCCATAGTGTAGACCCCACTGGAGCTGGCGATATTTTCGCGGCCGTCTTCTTCATCCACTTCTATCAAAGCGGCGAGCCGCTTCAGGCCGCCCATGTGGCTTCCCGAATAGCCGCCAATTCCGTAGAACGCCACGGCTTGGATGGCGTTCCCACGACTGAAGAAATATACGATCTGATTGCAGAGGCCATATAGCATGGCCCGCATCTATACGCTGGTCAACCAGAAGGGCGGCGTGGGCAAAACTACCACCACCATCAATTTAGGTGCCTACCTGGCAGATCTGGGCCAGCGCGTTCTTTTGGTGGATCTGGACCCCCAAGCCAACGCCACGTCCTGCCTGGGGGTAGACAAGCATAGCGTGAAGTCCGGCACCTACGAGGCTCTGACTGAGACACGCGTTGCGCCCGACAGCATTCTATATAACAAACAGTTCAAGCTATCTCTGCTGCCTTCTTCCCCCGCCCTGGCCGGCGCCGAGGTGGAATTGGTCAATGAATTGGCCCGCGAATCGCGCCTTAAGAAAGCCTTAGCACCCATCAAGGATCGTTACGATTACATCCTTATTGATTGCCCACCCTCCTTGGGGATTCTGACGCTAAATGGAATGGTGGCCGCCCAGGACGGCTTGATCATCCCGGTGCAATGCGAGTATTTGGCCCTGGAAGGCTTGGGCATGTTGATGGACACGATTGAACACGTGCGCAAGGCACTCTCCCCACAATTACATATCCGCGGTGTACTTCTAACCATGTATGACACGCGCACCAACCTCTCACAAGAAGTCGTCGACGAGGTACGCAGCCACTTCAAAAAAGAGGCCTTTGAAACCATCATTCCACGCAGTGTGCGCCTGGCCGAAGCGCCTTCGCATGGGTTGCCCATCCTGGCGTATTTCCCCAGTTCTCCCGGTGCCGAGGCGCACCGCGCCCTGGCCGAAGAGGTATTGATACAAGATGGGGTGAAAGTAGCGGTAGGGGCTTAACTATGCCCGGAAGACTTGGCAAGGGCCTGGATGCCCTGATCCCACCAAGCGAAAGCGCCCTGACCCAAAGCGATATCAGGCAGGTTGCAGTCAGCGCCATTCAGCGCAATCCGCATCAGCCGCGCACCAAATTCGCCCAGGAGCAATTGGCCGAATTGGCCAAATCCATTCGTGCCCACGGTGTCATTCAGCCTCTGATCGTAAAGCGGGGGCCTGGCGGTGACTACACGCTGATCGCCGGAGAAAGGCGGCTGCACGCCGCCAAGCTGGCCGGGCTGGGCGAAGTCCCTGTGGTGCTACGAGAAGCGGATGACCAGGCCCTGGTGGAATTGGCCCTGGTGGAGAACGTACAACGTTCCGATCTGAGCCCCCTGGAAGCCGCCGAGGCATACCAGGAACTGCACAACTCATTCGGGCTTTCTCACGGGCAGATCGCCGAACGAGTTGGCAAGAGCCGTGTGGCAGTGACCAACACGCTGGGACTGTTGGACCTCTCGACGGAAGTGAAGCTGGCGCTGGCTGAGGGAGCAATCAGCGAGGGACACGGCCGGGCACTCAAGGCGCTGGACAACCCCCAAGCACAAAACGCGGCATTACGCAGCGTAATCAGTCGCGAGCTCAACGTACGCCAAACTGAAGAGCTGGTACGCAAGCTCAAGGGCCACAAAGCCCCAAAAGCCAGCCAACCCGCCCAGTCCGCCGACATCCAGGCGGTTCAGGCTCACTTACGGGATGTGTTGGGCACCAAAGTGAAATTGCAGCACAGCTCAAAGGGCGGGCGCATTACGCTGTATTACTATTCAGACGAGGAATTGGATGCCTTGGTGGAGCAACTTCTTCGTCCTAAAAGCTAGCCAGACTTAAAGTTCGTATATGGGGGACCAGCATTACGTGACAGAAATGGGTGTCAAGCAAGTCTATAACTAATATATCTCCTAGTGGGAATTGCTGACGAAGCGTTCGTTCTCAGCCAAAGCGTCACGGGCCATTTCCAGCATTGCCTGCAAAGTACGTTCGGATTGGTCGCCGAGGTGTTGCATGCCTTCCTGAATGTCATGGATTGCATCCTCGAGTTGGATCATTTGGTCGCCTAGTTTTTCCACCTGGCGCACACGTTCACGTTGCTGTTCCTCCTGGCTGAGGGTGAAATTTGACCAGCGCTTTTGAGCGTCAGCCTGGAAGGTGGACCATTCCTGGCGGAAACGCTGATCGCCCAGGCGCTGGATCTCATTGAGCTCATTGACGCGGCGTCCGATCTTTTCAGACAGCTCGTCAAAGGCGGTCTGAGCACGCTTCACAGCTTGCTCAGTAGCCTCGACGGCAGATAGACGCTCGGCTATCTCTGCAGATTGCTGTTCGAATACTTGGAAGCGCTGGCCCCATTCCTTCCAGACCCGTTCGCGCTCCACGTTGGCCAAGGAAGCCTGCTGCAAGAATTCTTGCTGGGCATCCTTGCGATCCTTTTCAGAAGAAAGCATCTCTTCCATGTGCTGTTCCACTTTGCGCTGGGAAATACGGATGCCCTCCGTCTGCTTGCCTGCCGACTCCAAACGAGTCAGCAGTGCAGCCACATCGGCATGCATTTGGGTTAAGCGTTGGGCATCCTCTTTGCTAGCCTGCTCTAAACTTTCTGCCAATTGGGCGCGCTTCTGTTCCCCGGTAATGACTTCCTGGATGGATTCCTTGAGGGCATCCACGCGACTCCCTAGCGGCGCGAATTTCTCGCCATGGGTATTTACCGTTTTTTGTAAACTTTGCAGCTTGCCCACTTCTTCACGAAAGTCTTCGACGACGTTACTGATGCCTTTCGTCTCTTGTTGGAAGGATTTCTCAAGCTGCTTGGCCTGCATATCCAGACCTTGGGCTTGCTTCTTGCTGGCAGTCTGCTGCGCCTTTATGCGCTTCTCGAGATCAGCAACTCCTTTTTCAAATGCATCCAAGCGTTTTTTGTATGTGGACAAGGTCTGGGAGGAGCTTTCACGCTTGGTCTGGGATTTCTCCAAGGAAGCCAGGCGCTTTTCGAGGGACGCCACGGACTCCAAAGCCTTACGGCGTTCAGCATCCAACCACTCAACTTTTTTTTCAAGTTGTTCTTTTTCCATGGGAGGGCCTCTTACAGCGCAGGCAAAGCAATCTGTAACCGACCGATTATAGCATGTAGGCTTTCGGGGCGTTTCAGGGTGCCAACTGGCTAAACATGGCGGCCAGGTGGGGAACAGCCGATAAAAATACGGAGGGAAGCAGGCCAAAGCCGAGGAAGCCCACACTCGCCATGGCAACAAAGACCCACACGTAAGGGTTGTTCAAATCGCTGGACTTATTTGGTTCTTCAGCTGAAGCGGCCTCTTCCACCCAACCGCGAGGGGAAGCATCCGACAGCGGCAAAAGCCCCACAAGCAACTGCCCCCCCGCCGTCAGAAGACCAATACTACCGATCAGGGACAGCGCCGCCGCCCACGGGGAAAAGGTGGCGATATTATCCAGCGCGGCAATGCGGCCGGGGAAGCTAGCTAGAACCGGCAGACCTGCCAAGGAAAAGACAGCTACAAGGATAGTGGCTATCACGAGTGGGTGAGTACTTAGTGAACCCCTCAGGCCGGTCAAGTTCTCGAAAGGGCCAGCTTCACTTTCCAGAATCCCCAGGCCCGTTGCCCAAATCCAAATGGCAAACGCCTGGGGTAGCAACAGGGCAAAGAAAACCTGGGGGCCGGTCCCAGTACTGAGGCCCACAGCCTGCAGAGCAAACCCGGTGCAAAGCATGGCGCAGAAGCCAAGTAGACGTCGAGGCGTTTTCTCTCGCGTGGCCCACAAGCCGCCCAGGGCAACCATAAGCCCACCCGCAGACAGCAGAACGGGATGAGCAAAAGTGCTTTCGCGCAGCCAGGCATAACGGTCGAAAAAACCCAATGCGAATACTAAACTAAGGGAGGGAAGGAAAAAAACCATAAAGCCAAACACGTACGGGTGGCTCTCACCCGAAAGCATGGGCACCCAGCTGTGGAAAGGAAAGATAGCCAGGAGGAGGGCAAAACCTAATGCCAGTAGCCCGGCGGCACGAAGAATGAGCGTCTGATTGCCTGGATTAGCCTCCACGCCGGAAAGGATCCAGCCAGCGAATAACAGGAAGGGAACGGCGAGGATCTGAACCTTCAGGAAGCGCTGCACACCACGGCCGAATTGCTGCCCTGGAGGAGCCAGCAAGGGAATCAGCAGCAGGGCTGCCATGACGATGAGCAAGGCGCCATAAAGGAAGGGTTGCACAGCCAGGGCAGCCACCAGCAAGCTGACCGAAATCAAACTGATTGGGATGAATAGCGAGTCGGGCTTGGCCAGATTGCTACCCAAAATCCAGAGCGTCTCCATCAAGTATATAAATCCAAGCAGAGGAGCTTGTGCGCCGATCAGCGTGAAACTGCGACCGGCCAACACAAGAGTAGGAGCTATCTCAAAAGAGAAGGGTCCCAGCTGCATCACCACATCAACAGGCAACTGCCAAGCCACCCAGCTTAGGAACAATGAAAGCGCTGCCCCAAGCAGCAATGTGACAGACCGAGATTGCCTGGAGAAGAATAAGGCAACGCCTCCCAGCAGTGGAAAGATGACCCAAAGCAGCGCGGAGCTCATTGGCGAGGCTCCATGCCGGAAACCTGCATCAGATAGGAGGCCGCCAAGGCCACTCCCAGTGAAAGCAGGGCCAGCAAGCCTGCTATCAGAATGGAGGTCTCCACCACGGCGTACAAAATCTCAAACCCAGCCAGCAGTGTAAGCAAGCCTAGCGTATTGCGGAAGATGCTGCCACTCAATCCCACCTGCAGCAGACCCATGCCGATCAGGAATAAGCCACCCCAGGCCAGGGTGACATTGAACTGGCGGCTCCAGGCCAATAAGGCGGGAGCGACAGCTGTAACAATGACCAGCACCAGGGCGGCGGCCAACCCCAAGAAAGCCGGCCCGCGGGGGAACTCTTCAGCCTCCTGCGGCTCTTCAGAAAGATTGAGCAGTGTAAGTCCCAGTACCGCGGCGGCCATCCAGCCGCCCACCAATTTCACGGCGGCCAGTTCCAAAGGCCAGGAAACACTGACCAGAAAAAATACCAGAAGATACAGGGCCGCCAAGGCGCCCAGCATCCAGCGCCAATCTTTGCTGAAGAGCGTAGTGAAAGCTGCCACCACTAGAAGAAACAGAACAAGAAAGCCAACAATTTCGTACTGCATACCTTAGCCCGCCAACCCGACCTGGGCTACCAGGGAGAGTAATAGAGCCATGAGCAACATCGCCCACAAAATACCTGCCCGACCCTCCAGCAATTCGCCCAACAGCTTCAAGAAGGCATCCATGCCACCTACTGCCAAGGACTCAAGCTGCTGGAGCCAGCGCAAGGAAAAGATAAAGTCAGCAACTTTCCAAACACGGTTCCCCGGGAGAGATTCCCGATTGCGAATAAAAAGAAAAATTGCACCAGACGCACCAGCAATCAGTAGAGCAGGCCACAAAGGCAAAGATGGCTGCTTCGTCCCCAAGTATGGAAGGAGTCCCAAACCTAAGGCGAGCAGGGCAACAGGTTGTACAAAAAGGCCAATCCACTCAATGGTCTGCATCCATGGCTCGGGAGGAGCGGACCGACCGAGCCCCTGCGTAGCCCGGCGCAGCCAACCGGCTATCAGCCCGGCCTGAACGAAGAGGAAAACAAACGCTACCGGCGAAACAGGTTTGGCAATTAAGTTGGAAGTCCAGTTGCTGACCGTAAGTGGAAGCCCACACAACAGCAAGGCTCCCAAAACAGCCGCCAAGGGTCGATAACGCCCCGCCAGCTGCACCAAATCCAACAAGCCAAGGCCGAGAAGCAGGACAAGCGCATAACCCAAAGCGGCAGCCGGGCTGCCGTTCAGCGCAGCCGCGGCAGTCAGGCCGGCGAAACCCAACTTCCAGTAGGCGAGGTCCTTTGACTGAGAAGGCCACAACCATTTGGCCGCCGAGTAGGTTGAAGGCAACAATACCAAAAGCGAAAGAATCGAAACCCAGGGCTCGGCAGGCGTTTCGAACCGCGCCGCCAAGGACAGACTGGCCGCCAAAGGAACCAGCACCAACATCAGCTGCTGACCATCACGCAGGCTGGGCAGGCCCTGATTTTTATTTTGCGGCACCCACAAGCCTAGGCGCAAGCCAAGGGCCATGAAAACCAGAACTTCGCTTAGATCCTGACCATAGAATGAGAGCGCCCAAGCCGCCATCAGCAGGAAAATGGCGAGAAAGTTTTGGGGTAGAAGCTGCATAGCTGCCCTGCGCTCAGCCGCTCCGCTGAGCTGGAAAGCCAGCAGAGTAAAGGTCAAGATGTCCAAGAAGGCCCAGGTGAAAACGAAAGTGAGTAGGTCGCCCGATAGTACGCTCAAGATGGCCGCGGCCCCTATAACCAGAGTCGGCGCCCAGGAATACCAGGCGGCGGACATAGCCCGGTGGACCTGGCCTAGCAGGGCGGCTACCAACAGGCTGCAAACCGCAAAAACCAGTGTCCAGGAAATTTCATCAAGTATGAATGTGGCAGAGTATCCCAATCCTTTGCCTGCCCACCAGGCTGGAATGCCGGCGCTAAGCGGTAATTGGAGGCGCAGGAAAAGCAGGCTAAGCCATGCCAGCGACGCGCCAGCCAGGGCCAGTAGCCAATTGGAGCGGAAACCGCGTTGCAGATTGCTGGCCCCTAAAGCCAGCAAGGTGAGTACCAGCAGGGCCGCTGGCAGAAACAACAACATGTCAGATAAATTGCCCTTCGCCCCGCTCCAGGAAACGACCCATGCCGGCTTTGCCCAGCCAACGATCGCCGTCTACGATCAACTGACCCCGGAGAAATACTTTTTCTGGGAAGCCCTTAAGCTTCCAACCTTCGAACAGGTTGTAATCGGTGCGCTGCTGGCTGAAGGCACGGCCATAGTTCAGCTCGCGCTCAGGATCCCAGACGACAAAGTCGGCATCCGACCCAGGCTGCAGGGCACCTTTGCGGGGATACAAGCCAAATATCTTGGCCGGGTTGGTGCTAACCAGGGTCACAAACTGCTGTGGGGTCAGCCTACCCGTCCTCACCCCATAAGACCACAAAATGGGCAGGCGGTCTCCCACCATGGGCATCCCGTTGGGAATTTTGGTGAAATCATGGGCGCCTAATTCCTTGCCCGGGATGGCAACAGGTTTGCCCTCATATTTAATGGGTTGGGTGCCATCGAAAAAGAAGGGACAATGATCGGTGCCGATGGTCTGGAAGACATCTTTGCTTAAGCCCACCCACAGGGCTTCGGTATCGGGTTTGGTGCGCACAGGCGGAGATGCGACCCACTTGGCGCCATCGGGGCGAGCCAGGTCTTCTTCGCTGAAGAACAGGTATTGCGGGCAGGTCTCGCCCATCACTTGGACCCCATGAGCGCGGGCGTAGTTCAATTGGTCGAGCTCGCCGGCGTTATTCATGTGCACGATGTACAGACGCGCACCCGCCTGGGCAGCCAGGGCGCTCCCGCGTAGCACCGCGTCCACACCGCCCCAGGCAGGACGAGTGCGGGCATGCCAGATGGGCTCAGTTTGCCCGGCGGCCAGAGCTTGAGCCACGAGGATATCAATGACATCGCCATTTTCAGCATGCAGCATGGCCAACATGCCATGTTTGCCGACGGTTTGCAGCACCTTAAATATCTCGCCATCCTGCAGGCGTAAACGGCCGTTATAAGCTGTGAACATTTTTACCGTGGAGATACCCAGGTCTAAAAGTCGGGGGATCTCAGCCAGAACCTCCGCGTCCAGGCGGGTAATGTTCATGTGAAAGCCCCAATCCACAGCGGCCTTGGGGTCAGCCTTGGCGTGCCAAGCCTCCACGCCAGAGCGCAGAGAGCCAGCATCCGGCTGAGGCACAAAGTCCATCACAGTGGTTGTGCCTCCGAAGGCGGCGGCCTTGTGGCCAGTGTAGTGATCGTCCGACGAGACAGTGCCGAACATCGGCAGGTCAAAGTGAGTGTGTGGGTCCACGCCACCGGGCATTACCAGCTTGCCCGCAGCATCTACTATCTCAGCATCTGGAGAGCTCAGATCGGGCCCCACCTCACGGATGGTCTCACCGTCGACGAGAAGGTCCATCTTTTGCTCGCCCTCATGGGTTACTAGAGTTCCGGATTTAATCAGCAACATGACAGGCTACTCTCCTCCACCAAAGTAGGCATCGGGCCGAGTGGATAAGGCAAAGTAGGCCAGCATCTCAGGTGTATTGGGAAATTCAGGCTGATACACAGCAGAATACCGCTGCTTTTCTTTGGCGCGCTCGCGTAGGGCGCGGAACAAGACCTGGCGCTCTTCGTCGTGAACACCCAGATCTTCAACAGTCTTGGCCGCCAATAACCGATCCCCCGTGGTGTAAAGGAAGGTGAGCCGCCTCCAGTTCCCGGCCGGGATTGGCCTCGGCAGCGGCTCGAGGGAGCCCAAGGAAATCTTGAAATATTCGTGGTTGGCTTTGGGATCTTCCTTTTCATCCTTAAACAACTGCCCGCGGGTAACCAATTCGTGACCCTTTACAGGTGCAAACAATTCGATGCACCATTTATGCTCCTCGCCGAAAGAAGCTGGCTGGTAAAAGGCCAGGTAATCCACGGCCACCACGCGAGGCGCAGTGCGCAGAGGGATACGATACCAGCCTAACACACGCGCCAGTTCCAGGTCGCGTGGAGCGGGCAAGAAGGCGATAAGGATAAGATCCGTGGCAGCGGGCAGGCTAGACATGGCAAGAAAGGACTTGCCATTTATTTTACTGCCTCGGAAATGTCACGTTAAGAAACCTGTCCTAACAAACCGACCTTAGCGTTGAACTCTTTGACCAGCGCATCGATCTCTGGCACCTGCTTCTGGGTGCTGGTCCAGTAATCGGGGTCATGCCACTGAGTTTGGATCTCGTCGTAGGTTTTGCCCTGCTGCTCGACCCAGGTATAGTACTTGAGATTGTGGATACGCCGGCGGTCCGGCTCGCCACATTCCAACATGTTTTCAGTATTCTCGCCAAGCAGCCAGCGCGCCTGGTCGGCGGCCGCCTGCGACTGGGAGTACTCACCCATTTCGGCGTGCATCTCTTTGAGGCGGCTGCCGTACAACTCCATTGAGTCAGTCAGAACAGTGAGCACCACATCTTCGGGGCCGAGGTCGTAGTATTTGGCCATCTTGATGGATGAAAGCAGGTTGGCGATCCCGGAGAAGCCCAACAAGTCCAATTGCTGAACAAAGGTTTCTGGGACGCCGCTGGCGGCCAATTGCTTGCGGCCCTCAGGCTCGTTGAACAGGCGTGCCAGGTTCACCACGGCATTGTCGTCGATGTCGATGACCATGTCCGTGTTCTTGACGTTGTGCACCCAGGGCACGTGCTTGTCGCCAATGCCTTCGATGCGGTGGGCGCCAAAGCCATTCTCGAGTAGCGTGGGACACTGCAGCGCCTCACAGGCAGCAACCTTGCTGGTGGGGAAAGCCTGCTTCATGTAATCACCGCAGCCGATGGTCCCCGCCGAGCCGGTGGTCAGCGCCAATCCGCGGTAAGCGCCCTTACCCAGTTCTTTTTCAAGCACCTCTTGCATGGCGTGGCCGGTAATTTCGTAGTGCCACAGGTAATTGCCGAACTCCTCGAACTGGTTGAAGATCATCAGGTCCTCACCCGAATTGCGCAGTTCCCAGCACTTGTCGAAAATTTCCTTTACGTTTGATTCGCTTCCGGGAGTCTTGATCACTTCGCCGGCAACCGTGGAGAGCCAGTCAAAACGCTCTTTGCTCATGCCTTCAGGCAGGATAGCAATGGACTGGCAGCCCAACAGGGCTGAGTTATATGCGCCGCCGCGGCAATAGTTGCCGGTTGAGGGCCATACCGCTTTCTGGGTAGTGGGATCGAACTGACCGGTGACCAGGCGGGGCACCAAACAGCCGTAGGCGGCCCCTACCTTGTGGGCGCCAGTGGGGAACCACTTGCCTACCAGGGCAATAATGCGCGCCGGGACCCCGGTGAGGCTGGAAGGGAATTCAAAATAGTTTACGCCGCCGTAGCCGCCGCCTTTGGGCACCGGCTGATTGTGCCAGGTGATGCGGAACAGATTGCGCGGAGCTACGTCCCATAGGCCGATGGAAGCCAATTCCTGCTTAATGGAGTTTGGAATCAAGCCGGGGTCTTTTTGCTGGGCAAATGTGGGGATGATGATATTGCGCTCGTGTGCACGTTGGATGCCGCGCTCAAGGCGTTCCTGCATTACGGTGAGATCGATCATTTTGATTGTTTTCCTCGTAAGGTAGATGGGGTATTTTCGGGCGCCTGGCGCACGATGTACAGCGGGCGGCCGCGAGCTTCATCATACAATCGGCCTATATACTCCCCCAAGATGCCCAGCGAAATCAGTTGGGCACCACCGAAGAACAATACGGCGATCAGCGTGGTGGCTTGGCCGAAAAAGGCGGCGCTGCCCAGTAAGCGCAAGGCGATGACGACGGGAATGGCTACAATGGCCACACCAGCCGAAATGAAACCAAGATAGGTGGCCAACTGCAGGGGGAAGAAAGAAAAGCCTGTAATGGCGGTGAGCGCAAGGCCGACCATGCGTTTGAAGGTGTAGTGTGTCTCCCCGGCGAAACGCGCCGCTCGGTCGTAGGGGACACCCACCTGATGAAAGCCCACCCAGGCTGACATGCCGCGCAGAAAGCGATGGTGCTCGCGCATCTTGTTGAGAACATCCACCACGCGGCGGTCCATCAGGCGGAAGTCACCGGTGTCCAGGGGGATATCAATTTCAGTGATGCGGTTGATCATGCGATAGAAAAATGAAGCTGTGAACCGCTTGAAGAAGGATTTGCCTTTGCGCTGGCGGCGTACCGCATAAACGACCTCGTAGCCGTCGCGCCAGTTGGCAATCAACTCAGGGATGACTTCGGGTGGGTCCTGCAAGTCGGCATCGATGAGGATGACGGCTTGGCCCTGGGCATAGTCCATGCCGGCGGTCACAGCTATCTGGTGGCCGAAGTTGCGGGCGAAAAGCACGGGGCGGATGTGATTGTCCTTGGCGGCATGCTGCAGGATAATTTCTCCGGAGCGATCTTTGGAGCCATCATCCACCAGCACAAGTTCCCAGGCCTCATTAAGCTTCTTCATCACCGCAGTGACGCGATTTATAAACTCAGGCAGGCTCTCTGCTTCATTGAAGACAGGCGCTACAACTGAGAACGTGGGAGACTTCACGTTTCCACCCTAAGTGCCTGCTTAACCGCTTCTAGAGTGGGCTGGATGACGGGAGCGGGAGCCACAGCTTGCTGCGCCGCCTTGACATCTTTCAAACCGGAACCGGTGCTCAATACCAATATAGGATCTCCGCATTTGATTAACCCGATTCCACAGCTTTACGCAGGCCTGCAAAGGCAGCGGCGGCAGCTGGCTCCGCGAAGATGCCAAACAGTCCCAACTCAGCTATGGCTGCCAGGATCTGCTCATCACTGACCGTGACATACGCACCTCCGGTCTGGGAGACGGCGCGCAGTGCCCGCAGGCCATCAGCGGGCAAGTCCACCGAGATGCTGTCCGCCAGGGTATGCGCTTGGACCGCTTTCACATCCTCGCTTTGGGATGCAAAAGCATTGGCGATAGCCGCCGACCCTTCGGCCTGCACGCCGAAGATACGCGGCATGCGCTGCAGCCAACCCAACTCGTGAAGATCCTTGAAGCCTTTATGCACACCTGAGATGATATTGCCATCTCCGACAGGGACAAAAACGCTTAGGGGTTTCTCCAAATCTTCTTTTGAAATGACCTGCTCCCATATCTCTAAAGCAGCGGTCTTCTTGCCTTCGGCGGTGAAGGGGTTGTACGCTGTGTTGCGGCAATACCAGCCGAACTCATCGGCGGCCCTGCGGGAAAGTTCCACTGCGGCGTCATAGTTGCCGTCCACCAGCAACACCCGCGCTCCAAACACCAGCAACTGGGCCACCTTGGCCGGTGGGGCTGTCTTGGGGGCAAAGATGACTGCGGGAACCCCGGCTGCAGCCGCCATACCTGCCAACGCCGCCCCGGCGTTACCGGTGGAAGCAGTGACGATGGTGCCGGCATTGATCTGCATTCCGCGCGCCACGACTACGGCACTGGCGCGATCTTTGAAGGAAGCAGTTGGATTGCGGCTCTCATCCTTGATCCAGAGATGGTTCAGGTCTAATTTTTCCGCCAAGGCTTGCGGTTGGTATACCGGAGTCCAGCCCACAGCGCGCAAAGGAGTACTGCGCAAACCCGGATCGTCCACGGGCAACAAGGGCAGGTAGCGCCAGATGGAAAAATCTTTGGATTGAGTAATCTGGTTCTTGGCGGACTTGATGGCTGCATAATCCAAAATTACGTCCAGGACCCCACCGTCCTTGGGACACAGATAGGTTATGTCCTCGGGTCCATACTCCTGACCGCAGGAACTACATCTGTAACCCAAGAACGAGCCCATTGGTTAGGGGACTATCCAAGTACCCGTTTCACCCGCCAAGGCACGGGTGATGTTGGGCGGATCGGTGATGAGCGCCTGCTTGCCACCCCCCTTTAAGAAGAGGATGGCAGCCTGCACTTTGGGAAGCATGCTGCCCTTGGCAAAGTGGCCTTCTTCTATATATTTTTCGGCCTCAGCCACAGTCATGCGATCCAGCTCTTTCTGATTTGGGGTGTTGAAATTGAGCGCCACTTTTTCGACAGCAGTAGAGATGAGCAAGAGATCGACGCCGAGCTCACGCGCCAACAGGCTGGAAGCGAAATCTTTGTCGATCACTGCCGCCGTGCCCACCAAATCGCCGTCTTCCTCTTCTACAACGGGGATGCCACCTCCACCTACGCCGACGACGGTGAAATCGGCTTCGATTAGCTTACGGATTGCCGGCGCCTCGACGATCTCTTGGGGGATCGGCGAGGGCACCACTTCGCGCCAGCCGCGCCCGGCATCTTCCACGAAATGCTTGCCCTCGGCCATGCGTTGTTTGGCAGTGGCCTCGTCCAGGAAAGAGCCAATGGGCTTGGTGGGATTCTTAAAGGCCGGGTCGTTGCGGTCCACGCGGCATTGTGTGACAACAGTGACGGCGTGCTTATCCATGCCGCGCCGCTTGAATTCGTTGTAAAGCGACTGTTGAAACATATAACCGATAGCGCCTTGAGTGTCAGCGCCGCAGTAGTCCAGCGGCACAGGATGCAGTTCGTGCATCGAAAGCTCGGAACGGCGCAGGATGAAACCCACCTGGGGACCATTGCCATGCGTTACGACCACATCCCAACCCTGGAAAATCATTTCAGCGATATAGCCCATGGTTTCGCTGGCCGCGGCAAATTGGTCCGGAACAGATTGATGGCCTTTCACTTTGATTAGTGCATTGCCCCCCACGGCAACGACAGCGGTTTTCTTTGCCAACGAAATCTCCTTTAGGACATGGTTAAGGCCATCACCGCTTTTTGTGCATGCAAGCGATTCTCGGCCTGGTCAATGACTACCGATTGGGGTCCATCCAGCACTTCGCTGCTGACCTCTACGTCTCGGTCGGCAGGCAGCGGGTGCATATAGATGGCATCTTCATGAGCAACGGCCAACCTCTTGGCATCCGTGATCCAATCCTTGTTGGCATCTTGCAGTTTCTTGCCCTCTTCGGCATCCTGGGTGGCAAGAAGAGGTCCCCAAGATTTAGCATACACGACGTCCGCATCCTTGAAGCCAGTCTTCATATCGTGGACTATGTCGAAGCCGGTCTTGTATTGCTTGGACAGGGTTTTGGCCTGGTCCACGATGTCGGGCATTAACTCGAAACCTTCGGGGTGCGCAAGCACCACATCTGCGCCAAAGCGCGGCAACTGTAAAATGAGAGACTGAGGAACCGAAATTGGTTTGAGGTAGCTGGAAGCGTATGCCCAGGAAACCACCACGCGTTTGCCGCGCAGGCTGCGAGCGCTAAATTTCTCCATCATAGTCATGACATCCGCCAGGCACTGATGCGGATGGTAGATGTCGCATTGCATATTTAGCACGGGCACGCGTGAGGCCTCCGCAACCAGGTTTAGGTACCGGTTGCCCACACCCCAATCCACGTGACGGATGGCGATGCCGTCGAAATAGCGTCCGAAAATATGGCCCATTTCCTTCTCGGTGTCACCATGTGAAATCTGGGTGGTACGTGATTCGATGAAGGCCGCGTGACCGCCAAGCTGCGCCATGCCAGCCTCAAAAGAGCCGCGGGTACGCGTGCTGGAGAAGAAGAACAGCATGGCCAGGGTCTTGTCGCGCAGCAAGGCATGGGGTTCACCCAACGCGCGTTTGCGTTTCAGGTCCCAAGCCACATCCAAAATCGTCTCGATTTCCTCTTTGCTGAAATCGAGGTCACTGATGAAATCTCGTCCGCGCAGATCGGTTTGCATGATTACTCCGTGGCGCCTAATACCAATGCCAGTAAGGCCATGCGCATGACCACGCCGTTGAAGGCTTCCTGCCAGTAACGCGACCAGCGGGTGATATCCACATCCGGCGGGATCTCATCCATGCGCGGCAGGGAATGCAGCAAAATGGCATCCGATTTGGCTTTAGTGGAAAGAAGTTCGCGGGTGATCTTGTAATTGGCCGGGGTCAGGCCCACGTCGCCGGAGCGCTCGTCGCGGGACTTGGTGTAATCCGGCTGCACCACAGGCTCCACCAGGATCACATCCGCCTCGGCAATGGCCTGCTCTACGTGCTCGACTTCCTTGAAATCCAGACTGTAACCCTTGAGTTCCTTTTTGAATTCGTCAGTCAGAGACAAATCGGGCGGGGAGACGAAGGTGATGGGGCAATCGAACTGGGTGAGGCCATAGGCCAGCGAGTGCATGGTACGCATGCGCATATCGCCCACCGCCAACCACTTCAAGCCGTCGAGGGTGCCCTTTTCGCGATACACGGTGTACAGGTCAGTGAGAATCTGGGTGGGGTGCTCCCCCCAGCCGTCACCGCCGTTGATGATGGGAATGCTGGCCCATTTGGCGGCCTCGTGCGGGGCACCCTGCTGGAAGTGACGCATCACTATGACATCGCCGTAAAACTCCAGCATTTTGACCGTATCCTTGATGGACTCCTGGTAGAAATCGCCGGCGCGAGTCATCTTGGCGTCCGAGAAGCCGGTTACCTGTCCGCCCAGACGAATCATGGCCGCTTCGTGGGCCAGGCGCGTGCGCGTGCTGGGCTGATAGAAAGCCGTCACCAGCGTCTTCTCTCTCAGCAGATCCGTATTTTGACGGTCGCGGGCAATCGGCTCCAGCTCTTCAGCGATTTCGAAGACCCGGTAAAACTCCTGCCGTTCGAAATCCTTGAGTGAAAGAATGTCTCGTCCTGCAAAACTGCGCATTTCAGCCTCCAAAAACCTTATTTTGAATTGGGTAAATGTTGTATCTGCTCGATATGCCGCAATACGTGAAAACGGAAATAACCGGGCAGGAAATAACTGCGCGACGCATCTACTACTGTGTCGCCAACTGCAAACACCGTGGATTTGAAATGAAGCACCACGTCGCCGCGCTGAATGCGCAAGGCGCGGGCCACATCTGATTCCACGGCAGTCGCATAAATCTCTGTGTCGGCCCCACTTAAGGCGGGCTTTCCGCGCCTGATGAGTAAATCCAGCACGGAACCGGTGAAATCGCGGCGCAATTCCGCCTCACTGATCAAGCTGGCCGGCAACACGTCCACCAGGAATGCAATTGGGCGATCATGAGTCTCAATGACGCGAGAGAGCCCCAGTACCTGTTCCTCCTTCAACAACTGGCGCTCGTCATCAGTGGCCTGGCGTGCTTCCATTGAATAGTCGCCCATGCTCACCGAAAGCCCGCCGCGCTCTGCCATGCTTTCGATGCTTTCCAGCAATTCCAGACCCGTCTCCATTACTCCCGAAGGTCGCACCACAAAAGTACCCACACCCTGGCGGCGCTGGACCAGCCCCTGGGTCTCAAATGTACGCATGGCCTCGCGCAGGGTGGCACGCGAAACGCCCAGCATTTCAGCTAGTTTGGGTTCGGTAGGCAGCCGGTCGCCGGACTCGGCGGAGGAAATCAACTCGCCCAGTTGAGTGTGCAGGCGATTTGACAGGTTCGAGTATGTCACCATCTCAACCTTCCACCAGTCGTTGTGCAGCACGGTTGTGTTTCTCCACATGTTCAGGTAAATCTATAGTTGCCATGTGGCCTTCCTTGACAACAAAGTTTCCCCCCACCACTGTGTAATCAGCTTTTACTGGGTTGCAAAAAACCAGCGCGGCCAATGGGTCGTGCAGGGCACCGCTGAAATCCAGTTGATCTAGATTGATGGCAAAGAAATCGGCGCATTTGCCAACCTCAAGTGAGCCAATGTCGTTGCGCCCCAGCACCGCCGCGCCGCCACGCGTGGCCAATTCCAGAGCCTGGCGGGCAGACATTAATTCCGGGGCTTCAGCGCTCGAGAGGGAGGCGCCTTCCAAGCCCGACTGCAAGCGGGAGAGCAACATGGCCTGGCGTGCTTCGGCCAGCAGATGCGAAGAGTCGTTGCTCGCTGACCCATCTACTCCCAACCCCACTTTTACTCCGGCGGTGAGCATTTTGGCTAGGGGGGCCACTCCCGAAGCCAGGCGCATGTTAGAGGATGGGCAATGGGCCACCCCACAGCCTGTTTTGGCGTAGCGGGCAATTTCCTCGTCATTTACATGCACTGAATGTGCATACCAAACATCGTCACCCAGCCATCCTAATGTTTCCATCCAGGCCACAGGGCGCAAGCCAAAGTTTTCCTGAGTGTATTGCTCCTCATCCTGAGTCTCGGCCAGGTGCGTGTGCATATGCACACGATATTGGCGAGCCAGCTTGGCCGTCCTGCGCATGAGGTCAGGTGAAACCGAAAAGGGTGAGCAGGGGGCTAACACCAACTGGGTCATGGCGTTTGGGTTTGGTTCGTGGTATCTCTCAACAAGGCGGGCGCTGTCTGCCAGAATAGTGTCATCGTCTTCCACCACGCTATCAGGCGGCAAGCCTCCCTGGCTTTCGCCAACGCTCATAGAGCCGCGCGAAGCCTGCAGGCGCAGGCCCACGCCGCGGGCCGCCTCAATCTCGTCGTCCAGGCGGACGCCATTGGGAAAGACATACAAATGATCGGAAGCCGTGGTGCAGCCCGAAAGAGCGAGTTCGGACAGAGCCGTCTGCGTGGAAATAATAATGTCTTCAGGAGTCGAGTCGCGCCCAGATGGGGTATAGGGCGACAAGCCAGTTGAACAAGTTGGCATTTTGCGCCGCAGGAACTGCGCGAGTGAGGGTCTGGTAGAAGTGGTGGTGGGTGTTGATCAGGCCGGGCAGCAAAATGTGTTCACTGAGGTCCAAGACCTCGTCGGCCCTTTTGGGCAGTTCACTGGTAGGGCCAACTTGCTCAATGAAGCCGTCGCGGACAAAGAGACCAGCATTCCTAAGTTCCTGGCGCTGGTCGTCGAAGGTGGCCACGAGTGCCGCATTGCGTACTAATAACGTAGACATTGGGGATAGCCGCTCTGACTAGTTGTCAGACAACTAGTCTAATTGAAGCCAGATAATCTGTCAACTTGCCCGTTTTAATCTAGTCGGCTAGTTCAGCGGCGTGGAGCGTGTTTTCCATGAGCATGGCAATGGTCATGGGCCCTACCCCTCCCGGCACCGGCGTGATGGCGGCAGCCTTGGCTGCAGCCCCTTCGAAAGCCACATCGCCCACCAGTCGATAGCCTCGTTTGGCCTGAGGATCGTCCACGCGATTGACGCCCACGTCGATTACCACCGCTCCAGGTTTCACCCAATCGCCAGGCACCATCCCGGGGTGCCCAACCGCGGCCACAAGGAGGTCGGCCTGGCTGCACAGGCCGGGCAGGTCACGCGTGTGAGAGTGGGCGATGGTGACAGTGGCATTGGCCTTGGTAAGCAGTAAAGCCAGGGGCATGCCTACAATATTGGAACGGCCCAATACAAGCGCATTGCAGCCATCCAGTTTCAAGTCGGTTTCGTTCAGGATTTTCATAATGCCCGCGGGCGTGCAGGGTACAAAACGCGGCTCCCGGCCCTTTTGGGCCAGTAAGCCCACATTGGCGGGATGGAGGCAATCCACATCTTTCTCAACCGCAATGGCTGACTGAACCACGGCTGCGTCGATCTGTCTGGGCAACGGAAGTTGAACCAAAATACCGTGCACATCCTCCCGGCGATTCAAATCATCGACCAGCCTCAGCAACTCAGCCTGAGTGGTGGAAGCGGGCAACTCAAAACCAAACGGCTGCATTCCAGCTTCCTCGCAAGCCTTGCGCTTGCCGCGCACATACACCTCTGAGGCGGCATCGTCTCCCACCAAAATAGTAGCCAAGCCGGGCTGCGGCTTGCCAGCGGCAAGGCGAGCAGCCACCCGCTCGGCAACGCCGCCAAGCACTTTGGCAGCCAACGCTTTTCCATCCAGGATTTTTGCGCTCATTTTTTCCTCCTTAACATTATAAGAGCCAGAAATCTGGCCGGGGAAGGGGCTTATGACCTAGTGCCTGTCGGAAACAAAAAGGCGGTCTGCATAGCAGGCCGCCTTTGTTGATGTTGCCAAGGGGTCTAGATATCCAGGTTCTGCACTTCTTTGGCGTGGGTCTGGATGAAACGCCGCCGCGGGGGCACTGCGTCGCCCATAAGCATATCGAAGGTGCGATCAGCCTCAGCTGCGTCTTCAATATTGACCTGCAGCAACATGCGCTTTTCGGGGTCCATAGTGGTTTCCCACAACTGCTCGGGGTTCATCTCACCTAAACCTTTGTAACGCTGAAGGCTAACTTTTTCCGCTTTCTTTCCCAGGGATTTGAGGATGCTTTCACGATCCTTGTCGGAATAGGCCCATTGCAAGGTTTTGCCATTGACAATGCTGTACAAGGGGGGCTGGGCAATATATAGGTTACCCGCGGAAATCAATTCCTCCATATAGCGGAAGAAGAAGGTCAACAACAGGGTGCGGATGTGGCTGCCATCTACATCCGCATCAGTCATGATGATGATGTGCCGGTAGCGCAGCCCCTTGAGGTCAAAGTTGTCGCCAATGCCAGTGCCCAAGGCGGAGATCAATGCCTTGACTTCATTGTTGGAGAGAATCTTGTCCAGGCGAGCCCGCTCGGTATTGAGGATCTTGCCACGCAGCGGCAAGATGGCCTGAAAATGCCGGTCGCGCCCCTGCTTGGCTGAGCCACCGGCCGAATCACCCTCTACTATATATAGCTCACTTCTCTCAGGATCGCGCTCGGAGCAATCCGCCAACTTCCCTGGCAGGGTCATGCTCTCCAGGGCCGATTTGCGAATCACCAGGTCGCGGGCTTTGCGGGCTGCATCCCGCGCCCTGGCCGAAGTGAGGCACTTGGCCACGATGGCCCGACCTGCGGACGGATTTTCTTCAAGGAAGGTGGCAAAATTTTCGTTGACCACCTGCTGGACGTAGGTCTGCACTTCGGGGTTCATCAGCTTGACCTTGGTCTGACTTTCGAACTGCGGATCAAGCACCTTGACGCTTACGATGGCAGTTAAACCTTCACGCGTATCGTCTCCCGTGAAATTGGGATCAGAGTCCTTGAGTAAACTGTTCTTACGCGCGTAGTCATTGATGGTACGGGTGAGTGCGGAACGCAAGCCGGTGAGGTGCGTCCCGCCATCCACCGTGTTGATCGTGTTTGCAAATGCCAGCACAGATTCGGTATAGGCGTCCGTGAACTGCACGGCTACTTCGATAACATTATTGTCGATCTCATCTTCCCTGTGGAAGATGGGATGCAATGCTTCTCGGTTGCGGTTAAGGTAGCGAACAAATGAAGTAATGCCCCCTTCAAAATAAAAGCTCATCTCACGGCCATCGCGTTCATCGAGAAACTTAATGGTGACGGCTCGGGTCACAAAGGCCATCTCCCGGAAGCGCTGCACAAGGGTTTCGAAGCGATAATCGATATCGTCCTTGAAAATCTCCTTATCGTACTTAAATGAGGTCTTTGTACCTGTTACTTCATTTTTCGCCATCTTACGGATAGCTTTCACCGGGCCATCGGGTTTTCCCCGTTTGTAGCTCTGGGCGTACACCTGCCCATCACGATAGACCTCCACTTCGCACCATTCTGAAAGAGCGTTGACCGCAGAAACACCAACGCCATGCAGACCGCCCGAGACCTTATAGCTTCCGCCGCCGAACTTGCCGCCAGCGTGCAGGACAGTCATAACTACTTCCAGGGCGGATTTTTTAACCTGGGGATGCTGGTCCACAGGGATGCCGCGGCCGTTATCGACCACGGTCACACTGCTATCCGGGTGGATGGTGATCGAAATATGATTACAAGCACCTGCCAAAGCTTCGTCGATCGAATTGTCGACGACTTCATGGATCAGTTGATGCAGGGCTTTGACATCCGTGCCGCCGATATACATTCCCGGGCGGCGGCGTACAGCTTCCAAGCCCTCCAGTATCTGTATATTCTCAGCTTTATAACTTCGAGGTTGCTCAGTCACCTACGAACCTCCGTCAAGGCAATACGCGCAATACGGGCAACATCAACCCGTTACAAATTCTATTCAGTTCAAAGGGTGCACGCTGGGTAAAACTAAGCCGTGTCCAGCAATTTCAACCGATATTGGTATGGATGTTCTATTTTACCATATTCAGTACAGAGTTTTTTTTATCCTTCTGACCCGAAATAGGCGCATGACCGGACTCAAGTATCCCTATCACTCCGCTGCGCCGCCAGATGCCTACCACTACTCCGCTACCGGAACTGCCTGCCGATTTCCTTTTCGTGCTTGATTTCGCCCAGTCGCTGTATTTCCATCGAGAGGGAGACGGTGTACTTACCGGCATGTCCAACCCGAACCAGCAACCGGGCCTGGATCAGAACGTAGACACTGACTGGGAGCTGGTCAACCTCGGAAAAGCCGCTCAGCGTCTGCCTCTGCTGGAGAAAGCCGGCCTGGCTTCCCATTGGGCCGGCCTTTATGAGGTCACCCCGGATGCGCACCCCATTTTTGGCGCCACTCCAGTCGAGGGTTTCTGGGTGGTGGCTGGTTTTTCCGGGCACGGTTTTATGCAGCTGGCCGGTAAACTGATGAGTGCATTTATTTTGGACGGCACGGCTTCCAGCGTGGACGTGTCAATCTGGACTTGGCCCGCTTTGAGCAGGGCCAGTTGATAAAGGAATACAACGTAGTGTAGGTCTTTACTACGTTAGAGGAAGCATCATGGAAGCGATCATATACGGGAAATACGGCTCGCCGATATCCTGGAACTCAAGGACATCCAAAACCCAAAGCGTTGCCCAAATGAGCTGGGTACACATTCAGGCTGCCTCGATCAATCTGCAGGAATCACAAGCGCGGCAAAGTGATATTATCCATTAACTAGAAGAAGAAAAATTCTCAACATGCCTAAAGCCGAAATCCTTACCATTGGCACCGAGTTATTGCTCGGTGAGATCGTAGATACCAACACCCAGGTTATGGCGCGCCTTTTGCGCGAGGTGGGCAATCGACCTATTTTGGACCGGTAGTGTAGGGGATAACGAAATGCGCATCGCCGAGGCAGTAAAGCATGCCCTCTCTCGGTCCGATATTCTTCTGTGCTCCGGCGGCCTGGGCCCTACAGTGGACGATGTGTCCCGTGAAGGCATTGCCCGCGCCCTGGACCTCAAACTTGAATTTCACGAGGAGATTTGGGAGAAGCTTCACAAACGCTACGCGCGTTTCAAACGCACGCCCACCGAGAATAATAAGCGCCAGGCCTACCTCCCCCAAGGAGCCAAGGCTATGGAAAACGCGGTAGGCACAGCTCCGGGTGTCCTTATCGAAAAGGACGATAAGGTCATCATCTGCATGCCCGGCGTGCCTAGCGAGATGAAATACATCTTCGAACACGGCGTTATGCCATATTTTGAAAAACGTTATGGCAAGGGCGCCATCATCCGCGCTCGGGTCCTGCACGTTGCTGGAGTACCCGAATCGCAAATCGACGAGAAACTAGATGACCTGGAGCGGCTGGAGAACCCCACCGTGGGCTTGGCCGCCCACGCCGGCTCGGTGGATGTCCGTCTCACCGCTAAAGGGACAAGCGTCGAAAAAGCCGTGGAGATGCTAGCCGACCTTGAAGAAAAAGCCATGCACCGGTTGGGCGATTGGGTTTACGGCGCGGATGAAGACACTCTGGCCCGTGTCGTCCTCACCCAATTAACCAGCGTTCAAAAGCATCTTGCAGTCATCGAAAAGGGGCTGGATGGCGCCCTGGTCAAAGCCCTCACTGGCCAGGGCAACGCCTTTGTGGGCGGCGAGATCCAAAGCGCCGAGATGAAAGCCAAACCCTTGCCTGAACTTACCAAACAGTACGCCTCCGAAGTGCACGCCGATGTGATCCTGGGAGTGCGGCTCAGCGGCTCCGACGATAGAAATAAGCTCGAGTTGGTGATTGTTGGCCTCGACAAGGAACATAAATATTCATTCTCCAATGGCGGGCATTCAGCAGACGCACCCGAATGGGGTGTCAACCTCTCGCTTAGTATATTGCGCCGCCAATTGCTCAAGGCGGATTTGTCTTCAGCCGAGGCTGAACCAACGCCATAACTTTTTTTGTCAGGTAGGCCGGGGTCTGCCTTAATTGAAAGGACGCAACTCAGCAGGCTTGACTTGCAGAACTTAACGAAAGGAAATCGAGTGGCAAAAGCAGATACTCTGTTCACCAATGCTCTGGTACTCACCATGGATGAGAGCTTGACTCAATATGAGTCTGGAGCGGTAGCCGTGCAAGGCGATAGCATCCTGGCAGTAGGCAAAGAAGCCGACCTGAAGAAGCAGTTCGAGGCCAAGGAGGTCGTGGACTGCGGAGGCAGGGTGCTGATGCCTGGCCTGGTCAACGCGCACACGCACGTGCCCATGACCCTGCTGCGCGGCCTGGCCGACGACCTGCGCCTGGACGTGTGGCTGATGGGCTATATGATGCCGGTGGAGCGCGAGTTCGTCTCGCCCGACTTCTGCCGGCTGGGCACGCTGCTGGCCTGCGCGGAGATGATCCGTTCGGGGGTGACGTGCTTCGCGGATATGTACTATTTCGAGGAGCACGTGGCGCGCGCCACGGCCGAGGCGGGCCTGCGGGCCGTGTGCTCGCAGACGGTGCTCAAGTTCCCCAGCCCGGACGCGGGCAGTTACGAGGACAGCCTGGCGGCGGCGCGCGAGTTCATCCTGGCCTGGCAGGACCACCCGCTGATCCGCCCCTCGGTGGGGCCGCACGCGCCGTACACCTGCACGGCGGATATCCTGCGGGCCTGCGCCGCGCTGGCCGCCGAGACGGGAGCCGTGCTGCACACGCACATCGCCGAGACCGCTGCGGAAGTGGCCGACTGGCGGCAGCAGTACGGGATGCCGGAGGTGCCGTGGGTGAAGCGGCAAAACCTGTTCGACGCTAAGGTGCTGGCAGCCCACTGCGTGCACGTGGACGAGGGCGAGATACGGCAGTTGGGCGGCGCGGGCGCGGGCGTGGCCCACTGCCCCACCAGCAACATGAAACTGGCTTCGGGGGTCGCGCCGGTGCTCAAGATGCTGGAGCACGGCCTGAAGGTGGGCATTGGCACAGACGGCACGGCCTCGAACAACGACCTGGATATGTTCGAGGAGGTGCGGCTGACGGCGCTGCTGGCGAAGGGCACCAGCGGCGATCCCACGGCCGTGCCCGCGCGGCAGGCGCTGGCGATGGGCACGCGGCTGGGCGCGCAGGCGCTGCACCTGGGCGCGGTGACGGGCAGCCTGGAGGCGGGCAAGCGGGCCGACCTGATCCTGGTAGACCTGACGCCTCTGCACAACGCGCCGCGCTTCAGGCACGACCCCAACGCGGTCTATTCCCAACTGGTGTACGCCTCAAAATCCACCGACGTGACGGACGTGATGGCGGAGGGCCGCTGGTTGATGCGCGACCGCGCGCTGTTGACGGTGGAGACGGACGACCTGCAGCGCGCGGCGGACGACTATGCGCGGCGGATAGACGCGTTCCTGATCAAGCGCGAAGAGAGCGTGCTGCACAAACTGGTGGCGATTGGCGGGGTGGGCCAGGAAAAGTCGTTCGAGGTGCAGGTGAAGGCGAGCCTGCGCGACCCGGCGACGCTGCAAGCGGCGCTGGCCGGGCCGGAGATCGAGGTGGTGCGCCACGTCCACTACCACGAATTCGACACGTATTTCTTGTTCGACCCGCCGGAGTTGAGCCGCCTGCGCCACCGTGAGGACGAGTTCCTGGACGAGAAGGGCGAGGTCTACAACGTGCGCTACCGGCTGACGCTCATCGGCCCGGCGAAGGAGGCCGAGTACGGCCAGTCGGTGCTGTTGTCGCGTTCGCGCTTCATCGCCCCGGCCAACCACAGCCGGCGCTTCTACCGCGAGTATTTCAAGCCGGCGAGCGAGCGCGAGATCGAGAAGTTCCGCCTGCGCTGGCTGGTGCGCTACAAGGATACCGAGTTCTTTGTGAACCTGGACAGTATGGATAAACCCGACCTGGGCACTTTCGTCGAGGTCAAGAGCCGAACCTGGAGCCGCAAGGACGCTGACCGCAAATCCACATTAGTTTTGGAGCTGGCCAAGGCTCTGGGGGTCTCCACCAAGGAAACCGAAGCCCGCGAATATGTGCGCATTGCCGAGGAGAGCAGATAGCCCTGGTAACAATTCAAGCGCAACCCTTTTTGCGCCAGAATGGCCTGGAGGCTATAATCAGCCCTCAGGCCATTCTTTTAGGAGTGAATTCTGAGCGAAGACCAATCCACACGGAATCTCGACTTTAAAGAGGGTGAGACCAAGTATTCCCAACTAAAAGTGGGCGATCAGCTGATGGATCGCTATGAGATTCAAGAAATCGTGGGCATGGGAGGTATGGGTTCTGTTTATCGCGCCCGAGACAAGAACTTCAAGGCCATCCGCCTGGTCGCCGTCAAGGAAATGATCAGCCAGGTCACGGACGCGGCCATTCGCAAGAACATCTTTCAGATTTTCGAGCGCGAAGCCAACATCCTGGCTACCCTGCGCCACCCTGCCATCCCCCGTATTTATGATTACTTCACGGTAGGCGAGCGAGCCTACCTAGTACTCGAATTCATCCACGGCAAGAACTTGGAGCAGATCCTAATGGAAACCCAAGGATTCCTGCCGGAAGAGCAGGTGCTTTCGTGGGCCGTAGAACTATGCGATGTGCTTGAGCATCTCCATTCGCACAAGCCGGAACCCATCATCTTTCGCGATGTCAAACCCTCCAATATCATGAATACGCTACAAAATCACATTGCCCTGGTAGATTTCGGCATCGCCAAAGTATTCGAAGTCCAACCAAAAGAACACCATGGTGGGAACCCAGGGTTACTCCCCCCCCCGATCAATATCGCGGCGAGGCCACCCCAAGGGTAGATGTCTACGCTCTGGGAGCAACATTGCATCATCTGCTCACCTTCCGCGACCCACAATTGGAAGCTCCCTTCTCTTTCGCCGAGCGCCCCATCCGGGAGATAAATCCCAATGTCAGCAAGGAATTCGCCGCGGTGGTCGAGCGTGCCCTGGAATACAAACCTGAAGACCGCTACGAGAACATGTCAGAAATGAAGGACGCTCTCATCAATGTGGCAAGCAAAACGGGTACCTTGCTGAACTTGAGCATGCCAACCGCCACCTCGAGTAGCACGCGTGGCGTAGGGGTCAAACCTTTGTGGAGCTTCGAATGTGAAGACGAACTCCGCGGTTCACCGGCGTTCCATGACGGCATGCTGTACATAGGATGTTACGACAACAACCTATATGCTCTAGACGGTGCCAACGGCGAATTCAGGTGGAAGTACCCCACTGATGGCGGGATCCCGGGAAAACCCGCCGTTTTTGAAGGCAACGTATACTTCGGGTCGGAAGACCGCCGCCTGCATGTGGTCTCCACACGCTCAGGCAAAGTAGTTTGGACTTACTACACCGATGGCCCTGTGCGCTCATCCCCCACTATTGCCGAGGGACACGTTTTTATTGGGTCTGACGATGGCTTTCTTCACGCGGTGAACACGGCTAGCGGCCGTCTTGCCTGGCGGGCCGAGGCAGGTACTCCTGTGCGCTCGACACCCTTTGTGAGCAGCGATCTTGTCTATTTCGGATCCGAAGGAGGAGATTTCACCTGCGTGGATTTCCGCGGGGATGCCCGCTGGCAATTCAAGGCTAAACGTGCTATCACGTCGTCTCCGGTGGTTGCCAACAGTGTGGTCTATTTTGGATCGATGGACAGCACGCTTTACGCGTTAGACGCCAATTCCGGCTGGGCGGTGTGGCGCTTCCGCCTGGGCAAGGGCACCATTTCCACGCCTGCCCTTTCGGGAAATATGCTTTATACCGGCGCGGCTGATCACATCATCTATTGCATCGACACACGTTCCGCCAAGGAGATGTGGCGGTTCACTACGGAACACCAGGTAACCGGCTCCCCAGTGGTTAACCGTGACGCCATCTATTGCGGTTCGGTCGATGGCAGCCTGTACTGTCTGGATGCCACCAGCGGTCGCCTGCGCTGGCGCTATCAAACCGGTGGACCCATTACGGGGACGCCGGTCATCCACGAAGATATGGTGTTCGTTGGCTCCAACGACAAAAAGGTATACGCCTTCCTCGCTTAAGGACATTACATGAAAGCCTTCATCAGAAACCTGTTCAAACGACAGGGGGGTTAAAACTAGCTAATGGCAACACGTCCACGGTACCCTTGACCGAAGAACAGGTTTGGGAGTCGGCTTCGAATGGGACAGAAACTAAATTCGGCTTCCTGATCTCCGGGAGCGCCCTAGACAGGGGTCAGCGCCACGATAACAATGAAGACGCCCTGCTATGCATGAATATCGCCATGGGTGGCGCCAACGGGCAACCTTTTGGCCTGTACGCAATTGCTGACGGCATGGGTGGCCACCGGGACGGCGAATTGGCCAGCCAGGCAGCTGTACGCACGTTGGGAAATTTTCTTATTGGAAAGTTGTATAAGCCTCTTTTCGGCCCAAATCCCCAACCCACCGAAGAAACATTGCGAGATCTGATGGAAGCCGCTGTGCAGGAAGCCCATAAGGCCGTCAAGAAGGCGGCACCCACGGGCGGCTGCACCCTTACCAGTGCCCTGGTGGTAGGTAACCAGATGCTTGTTGCCCATCTAGGCGATAGCCGCGCCTATATTGTCCACAAAGATGGGCGCATGCAGCAGCTCACCAAAGACCACAGCTTAGTCAAGCGGCTGCAGGAGATGGGTCAACTCAGCGCCGAGGAAGCGGCAGTGCATCCTCAGAAATCCGTGCTGTACCGCGCTCTGGGTCAGGGAGAAGTGGCCCAGGCGGATATCTTCGTAGGCAGCCTGCCGACGCCCGGTTATCTGCTTTTGTGTTCGGACGGCTTGTGGGGTCCCGTCTCCGAGGACGATATTCAACGCATCATCAACTCCACGTCGAGCCCCTTCCTCGCCTGCCATCACCTGGTGGAAGCCGCCAATGCCGCCGGGGGACCCGATAACATTTCGGCGGTCCTGGTGCGGGCGGTCAATTAGGGGTTTATGTCAAACACAAATTACCTGGATAATTACTATGCACGTTTAGGTGTTTCCAAAACCGCTTCACCGGATGATATACAGCGCGCCTATCGCGTGGCGGCCCGAAAATATCACCCTGATACCAACAAGAACCCGGGAGCCAAAGAATTATTCCTACTGGTGCAGGAAGCCTACACGACCCTGTCCGAGCCAGACACGCGTCGTGCTTACAATTCCATCCTCCCTAAAGATATCGATCCTCCCCCGGCCCTGATGGTCAATACACTCTACAGCCGGGGTTACATCACACCGGGCGAGCCCGAGCAGTTCATGTACGTGCTGTTGGACCTGATGGCTACCGAGACCGAACGCAAGAACAAGGTGCCTCTCAATGTGTGTCTGGTGCTGGATACCTCCACTTCAATGGCAGGTTCGCGTATTGGTCAAGTTATCAAGGCCGCCGGCCAATTCCTGGATCAACTCGAGGATCAAGACATACTTTCGGTGGTGGCTTTCAACGACCGCGCCGAAGTAGTCATTCCTGCCCGGCCAGGCCAGGACCTGCCGCGATTGCGCTCCCGACTGAGCACGCTGCAAACCCGCGGGAGTACAGAAATCCTGCAGGGTTTGCAACTGGGCATCGAGGAGATTCAGCGCAACGCGCGCCCTAACAGCATAAACCATCTGGTGTTGATCACTGACGGCCGCACTTATGGCGACGAACAAGCTTGCCTGGATTTGGCCGAACGTTCGGCGGAGGCTGGCATACCCATTTCGGCAATCGGCATAGGTGAGGAATGGAACGAGGATTTCATTGACCGCCTGGCAGCCAAAGCGGGTGGAACCAGCCTCTATGCCGATAAGAACGCCGAGATACACAGCCTGATCGACCGTAAATTGGGAGGCCTAAACCAGAGCTTTGCCAACAATGTGAAAATCCATTACAAGAATGGCCCGGATTGCCATTTAGCCTATGCCTTCCGGTTGAACCCCGAATCTGGCATGCTGGAATCGGCATCACCTATCTTCCTGGGCAGCATTCCCAGTGAAGGCAGCCTGAGCTTGCTGCTGGAATTCGCCGTAAATGGCAGCCGTCACCGTAATGGCGAGATGGTGCTGGCAGATGGCGAATTGCGCCTGGATATTCCCGACCGGGCCATTCCAGCCACCAAGGCGCGCTTCCAATTGAGCCGCCCTGTAGAAGAAGTGACCAAGCCCGAAGCTCCACCCCGGGCACTGGTCAACGCCATTGGCAGGCTGTCGCTGTACCGCATGCAAGAGCGCGCCCGCGAAGACCTGCAAGATGGTGACATCAGCAGCGCGGCCAAGCGGCTGCGTATGCTGGCCACTCACTTGCTCTCTTCTGGCGAGAAGGGCCTGGCGCGCACTGTGCTCCTGGCTGCTGAGGATTTAAAAGGACAGCGGTACACT
Organism: uncultured Chloroflexia bacterium; assembly: GCA_963797275.1. Lineage (GTDB taxonomy): Bacteria > Chloroflexota > Anaerolineae > Anaerolineales > UBA11579 > JAMCZK01. The sequence goes on from CAWCOT010000001.1 coordinate 195,291, forward strand.
CAGTGAGAAGGCCGGAAAACAGATAAAATACGGAACGCGCGCCCTGATCGATGCATTCGGCGAGAGCAACAAATGACGAGAAAAAAGGTTGGCCAACAGTGAAAGTAAATTGTCCCAACTGCGGGCTGGAACAGCAGACGGAGGACGTCTTCTGCACACGCTGTGGAGCCAAACTTCTTGAAGAAAGCGGCGGCGTGCCCACCATGGTTATCGGGTCGGGCACCATCCCCATCCCCAACCATGAATTCAAATCTGTCACAGCCCCCGGAAATGCCCGCCTGAACCTGCACCTCATCCGCACGGGTGAAATCCTGCCAGTCGGCGGCGTGGGGGAGTACATTGTTGGACGCGTTAGCTCGGGCCAATCGGTGGTTCCCGATATCGACCTGGAGTCCTTCCACGCCTACGAGGATGGCGTTTCCCGCCTGCATGCCCGCATTCGCGTCGAGGAGAAAGCCATCTGGATCACCGACTTGGGGTCCGCCAACGGTACGCGCGTCAACGACGAGAAACTCAAGCCGCACAAGGACCATCCAATCAACGACAAAGACATAATTCGCCTTGGGCGGTTTAGCTTTCAAGCCCTGATTGGCCCAGGCTAATTGGAGAACTCCATGGCCTATACCGTCCTCGTTCACATAAGCAATGAAGAACCTATCGTCGGCGAGCTGGATGAGCTGCCCGCCCCCGCGGATGTGTCTGTCAGGCTCCAGAACCCGCGCAAGCGCGATGGCAAGGACGTGGTTTATTTGCAGAGTGATGTAACTACACTGATCGTGCCCTGGACGAAGATCAACTTCCTAGAAGTTCTTCCCAGCGCAGCTGAGGATGAGATCATTGGCTTTGTGCGCGAATAATTTCCGTCATCTGAACCTGCAAACAAAATAAGCCCGATGCTCGATAAGGAATTTGCCAACAAAATCATTTTGGTTGTGGACGATGAAGAACGGATCGTCCATTTCATCCGCCTGAACCTGGAGCAGGATGGGTTTCAGGTAGTGGAGGCCTACAGCGGCAAGCAAGCCCTGGACAAACTGCGCCAGTCGATGCCCGACCTGATGCTGCTGGACGTGATGCTGCCAGACCTGGACGGGTTTGAAGTTCTGCGTATGGTTCGCGAGAACCACGATGTGCCCATTATCATGCTTACTGCCAAGACTGAAGAGGATGATCGCGTGCGCGGCCTGGAACTGGGCGCGGATGATTATGTAACCAAACCCTTCAGCCCGCGCGAGTTGGTCAGCCGGGTGCGCGCCGTTCTGCGCCGCACCGAGGGACGCGAAGCGCAAGGCGTCATCCAGGTGGATGAGCGCCTCAAGATCGATTTCGACCGGCGCGAAGTGTGGGTGGAGGGCAAGCTGGTGAAACTGCGCCCCACCGAGTACCGCCTGCTCTACCACCTGGTACAGAACGCCGGCTGGGTGGTGACCCACGACCAGATCCTGGCCAAAGTGTGGGGCTACGAATACCGGGACGAGCCGCACTATGTGCGCCTGTACGTCAATTACCTGCGCGAGAAGTTGGAGAAAGACCCCGCCCACCCCAAGTACATCCTCACTGAGCGCGGTGTAGGCTACCGTTTTGTGGATTACAAGCGATTGCAAGAAGAAAAGCAAGAAGCTCGGCCCAAGAAATCCAAAAAGTAGCACGTCCTCCTCTATCTTACGTTTTTCATATAAAACGCTGTCATTTTTTTGACGGCAGCGGAATAAGGTATGCACGGCTCGATACTTAGAGCCTAATCTTATCGAACAGATTTTGGAGGTAGATATGGCAAGCATAACTAGATGGGAACCTTTCCGCGAGTTGCTCGACATGCGGCGGGATTGGGATCGGGCCTTTGACGACAATTTCTTCCGCCCTGTATGGAGTGAAGACGGCCACAGCGCCCCATTGGTAGATATGTACCAGACAGACGACGAGATCCATGTAAAGGCCAGCATGCCCGGCGTGAAGGCCGACGACGTGGATATCCAGGTCAATGGCGAAATGCTCACCATCAAGGCCGAAACCCAGACCGAAGAAGAGCACAAGCAGGCCACCTACCATGTGCGCGAGCGCCGCTACCAGTCCTATGCCCGCTCGCTGACGCTGCCCACACCAGTGAAAGCCGACAAGGCGGAGGCCGAGGTAAAGGACGGCATCCTGCACATTACGCTGCCAAAGGCAGAAGAGGCCAAGCCCAAGGTCATTAGCGTAAAGGCTAGCAAGTAACCACTTGCTAGAACCAAGTCTCTCCCCCCTCGTTCAAGAGCCTGCGAATGCAGGCTCTTGTGTTTATGTTTCGCTGGTCTTTTCTGCGGAATGCAGAATTGGGTATTTCGGAGCGATGATGTTATGAGAATTCCTAGTAATAATCGGCTGCTCGCTATCGCATTTCATTGCGGGGGAGCTCTTGGTAGCCCTCAAGGGGCATGAGATCGGGAAGTACCATCGATCCTCCGCTTAAGTTAGGGACGAGCAAATCTTGTCCCTATTTGTAGAGCCAAGGTTAAAAATCCGGCTCTATTGCCTGGCTTTCATTTCGTCATGTAGCCCCCGCAAATAGTGCCATTCGTAAATGCCATATTTGTGCCCATCCTCCCATTCAAGGTTGATGGCATAGTTACCCACCTGCTCCAAGCCTTTAAGGCGCGAGGCGGCAGCGTTCATCAAGGGTATGACGAACATTTCCGGTTGGGGTTCGGTAACCATATTCTCGTGCCCGCCGCGGCATTGGGCGCAGGGGCAGGCATTGCGCAGCAAATCGAAGGGGATAGCGCTGTGCTCGCCATCGCTCCAATCAATGAAGAGCCGAGCTTCCTTGCGGTTGGCGGTAATGTTAGTTGGTTTGATTTCACTCATGGTTTCTTCCTGATTTCAACTTTCTGCTAAGGGTTGGCCACCAACGACAGATAGTCGGCCGCGGCCCAGCCAGCACGGTTCTCGTCCACCGGCGTGACTAAGTACCACCAAGTATAGCCATCCGCCTCCTGAGGTCCCTCGCGCACTTCGAACACCTCGGCGTCGTAGCCCAGAAACTGAATGGCCGAGGAGAGGCCAGCTGCGCTGCGGATGTTGAGGCCTACCCCGCCGGTGCCAGTGATCTGCACATAACTGCCAATGCCCATTTCGCCGGAAGCCAAGGGCGCATAGGTGGCGGTCATGGTTGAGGTAGGCGGCGGAGGAGCCGTAGGCGGGAGTAGCGTGTTGGTAGGCCCAGGGATCCAGGTAAGCGCCGTCAGAGGGAGCTCACTGGCCTGCTCAGGGAGCGTGTAGAACAGGGCGAAGGCGCCGGCAACGATGAACACGGCCGCCAACGCCAGGGCGGAAAGTATCACGCCGGGCGTGGCATAGCGCCGCAGGTTGGAGAACTTCATCCAATTAAGCATAACCCAGACTGTGCACTTATTAGGCCACTCCAGGAAATAATTCGCAGCCAGGCATGCCTTGGCCAGCTTGCTCAGGTACAATCCCTGGCATGCCAAAATCCGGCGAAAAACTGCTGCTCAACAAGCGCTACCAACTGGAAAATTACCTGGAAAAGGGCGGTATGGCCACCGTGTACCGGGGTCGAGACCTGATGCTGGAGCGCGAAGTGGCCGTCAAGCTGCTGCGAGAGGATTATTCCAAGGACCCAGCCTTCCGCGAGCGTTTCCGCCAGGAAGCCAAAGCAGCCGCTAACCTCTCCCACACCAACATCGTCACCGTATACGATTTCGGATTTGACGACGACCGCCTGTTCATCGTCATGGAATACGTGCCTGGCACGGACCTTAACAGCCTGCTAAAGAAGAAGGGGCGTTACAGTGTACAGGAGGGTATTCCGCTCATCATCCAGGCCTGTAAGGGACTGGGCTATGCCCACCGCGCCGGCCTGGTGCACTGCGACATCAAGCCGCACAACTTCCTGGTAACTCCCGACGGGCGACTAAAAGTGACCGACTTCGGCATTGCGCGCGCCCTAGCTTCCATCCACCCCGATGAGGAAGCCGAAGTTGTATGGGGCTCGCCACAGTATTTCTCCCCCGAGCAGGCCGCCGGCTCTGCGCCCTCCCCCGCCTCGGATGTATATTCCATGGGCGTGATCATGTACCAGATGTTCACCGGCCGCCTGCCCTTCACCGCCAAGGATGCCGCCACGCTGGGGCGCGAGCATCAGACCAAAGCGGTGCAGCCACCGATCGAGTTGAATGCGGCCATCCCGGCCGCACTAAACGAAATTATGCTCAAGGTGCTCTCGAAGGAACCGTCGGCGCGGTACCGCACAGCCGACCAATTGGGCCGCGTGCTGCTCAACTTCGCCGCCCCGGCCGAGGTGGCAGCCGCCGAAGCCTTTTCACCAGCAACTCCCGGTCCGGCGGTTAAAACCGTCAGCGGCGTTCAAGCGGGTGAGGCCGAGGTACCGGAAACGGATTGGTTGGCGGTGGGGCTGGGGTTGCTGGCCGCCTTGATGGTGGGTGGGCTATTGCCCTTCGGAATGTGGGTGTATTTGATCTTCAATCCCCCTATACCTTAATAAAGATCAGTAGGGGATAAATTTCTGTCCAAGCCAGTGTCCAATCCATAGGGACGCTACCCCCGCAACAATTCCAACCAAACTCAATAACGCCGTCAGCAGCAAAAATCCTGGCACCTGGTCACTGGCTCCCTGGAAACCAGCCAGCAGGAACGAAAGGGTCAGAAAGAGGCCGAAGGATATACCGCTACCCCGAAGGTTGGCCTCGTTGCCCAGCAAATAGCCCAACAGCACACCTGCCAAAGCCCAGAAAACCAGATTAAGCCAGGAACCTGCCATAAAGGAATAGTCGCTGATAAGTCCACAGACCACTCCAACGATGGCGGCCAGAAAATAAGCTGTGCGAGGCTTCATCAGGCTTGCCCGCATACCTGTAACAGTGAGCCGTTATTCCACCCCCCCTCCAAAAGCCCCTGAATAAAACAAGGGATGGCATCGTGCCCAAACAAGAAGAGAGCCGACACTGCGGCTGCCACGACCACAGCCAGGATCAGCCAGTTGGCCCGCGCAAACTCCAGAGTCAGAGTGGCGCGCCCACCTGCCCTATAAGCGGCAACCAACAGGCCGCCGAAACTTAGCAAGAAAGCAATTAGCGGAAACAAGAAAATAACCGGGAAATAGAGTTGAGAATTTCCCAGGAAGCGACCCAGGAACTCACCCACGTTCGCGGGTGAGCCAGCCAAGCCAATCGAGTACAGGATTTGCCAGCCCAGCGCTAGCGCCACAGTTAGGCAAAAGGGGACCAACAAAATCAGGCTTACAACGCCGATTTTTTGCGTTTCTTTGATATTCATCACATGCTCCTTGATTACGGCGAATCCCGTTTCCATATAAACTCCGGCCAAAAACCCTGGGCCGCGCCTTTCGAGTTGGTGCTGCCTGCACAAGTCATCGAAAGTATCCAGCATGGCAGCCCCCACCCGCTCCCGATAGTCACGCGGAAAGAGACTCAGCAGAAGGGCGTACCAGCGCCGAAAAGGCGCCGGTCTCCATGCATAGCTCATAAGGGAGCTCGCATCAGGTTGGATCCGCGCTCTGCAAACAACGCCACCATTTGGCGGTAGCGTTCCTGCTCGGCGGTCAGAGCCTGTTTGCCCTTGGCGGTCAGCATGTAGTAGATGCGACGGGCATCGTCCAGTTCGGGGTCGGCGCGCTGGTCACTTTCGCGCACCAATCCGGCTTTGAGCATGCGATTGAGGCATCCATACAGTGTCCCCGGCCCCATGATCATCTTGCCCTGGGAATCCTGTTCGACTTGCTTCATGATGCCGTAGCCATGCAAGTCGCGCGCTGAAAGGGCGAGCAAAATGTGCAAAACTGCGGGTGTAATGGGAGTATCCGATTTAGGCATGCCGACAACTATATCCGTTACAGATATAGTTGTCAAGCCAGCTACACAGAAAATTGGCCTTAATCCGGGGATTGCCTGCCCTACGTTATAATCACGCGATGGCATCCAAGCCATTGATTTCCGCTTCCATCCTCAGCGCTGATTTCACCCGGCTGGGGGAACAGATCGCCGAAGCCGAGCAGGCTGGCGCCGACTGGATACACATCGACGTGATGGACGGCCACTTTGTGCAGCCCATCAGCATGGGCCAGGTGGTGGTGGCAGCCTGCCGCCGGGCCACCAAGCTCCCGCTGGACGTGCACCTGATGGTGGAGAACCCCGATGCCATGTTGCACTCTTTTGCGGATGCTGGTGCCGACCATCTACATGTGCATATCGAAACCTGCCCCCACATCCACCGCACACTGGAGCGCATCCACGAATTAGGCTGCAAAGCCGGCGTGGCGCTCAACCCGGGAACCCCGGCTACGGACATAACTCCTGTGCTGCCGCTGGCCGACCTAGTGCTGGTGATGAGCGTCGACCCCGGTTACTCGGGTCAGGACTTTATTTCCGGCGTACTTCCCAAAGTTAGCGAGCTACGTCAAGCTATCGCCACCACAAATTCGCCCGCGCTCATTGAACTCGACGGCGGCGTGGACGCCGAAACGCTGCCTGCAGCCTTCGAAGCTGGCGGGCAGGTATTCGTGGCAGCCAGCGCTATCTATCATTATTCCAAAGGCGTTGCTGCCGGCATACAGGCGTTGCGAGCGGCAGCTTCCCATCCTGCCAAGCGCCAAAACTAATATGGCCAAGGCGGGAACCACCTCCCATGGCAGTATTTACATCTCGCCGCGTGCCATTTCTACCATCGCCTATCAGGCCGCGGTGGAATCCTATGGCGTGGTGGGCCTGGCTGCCAAAAATAAAATTAACGGGTTGACCAACCTGCTGGTCAAGGACCCCACCCATGGCGTGGTCGTGCATTACGAAGAAGAAGCCATCATTATCGACCTCTATATAGTGGTAGAGTACGGCACTAACCTCAAGAGCGTTGCGGATAGTGTTTCCAAAACAGTTCGCTTCCATGTGGAAAAGGCTTTGGGCCTTCCCATCCGCGAAGTGAACGTGCATGTGCAAGGTCTGCGCATCAATGATAACGAAGAGGAATAATCAAACTGAGTTTCGCCATGCCCGTTGACAAGACCATCGTACGCCCTACCCAACTCTACGCCCTTCGGCAATATCCAGTTAACGGGAAAGCGGTGAAGAACCTGGCGTTGGCGGCCTATTCGTGGCTGGAAGCCAATAAGCAAACCGTCAATGCGCTCAACGTTTTTCCCGTACCAGACGGTGACACTGGCACCAATATGTCGCTTACCATGAAATCGGCGGTGGACGAGATCAAGGAATTGCCCGAGGACAAGGCCGACGAGGTACTAAACGCCCTGGCGCAAGGCGCCTTGATGGGCGCCCGCGGCAATTCCGGCGTGATCCTTTCGCAGATCTGGCGCGGCTTCGCCCGCTCGGTGCAGGGCAAGACTTCCCTAAGTTCGCAGGACCTGGCAGCCGCCTTCGCTGCCGCCCGCGACACAGCCTACAAAGGGGTGGTACGCCCCGTGGAGGGAACTATCCTGACCGTAGCCAAGGATATGGCCGCGGCAGCCCAGGAAGGCGCTGACAAAGATGAAGACCCAATCACGATGCTGGCCCGCGTGCTGCAAGCTTCCAAGGATTCGGTGCAGCGCACCCCGGAGTTATTGCCCATTCTCAGGGAGGCAGGGGTGGTGGATTCCGGCGGCAAAGGGCTGAGCCTGCTGCTGGAAGGCATGCTGCGTTGGGTGGAAGGCAACCAACTGCACACTGCAGAAAGCATCGCCCAGCCCATAAATGCCCTGAACTTCGAAAACACCATGGAAGCAGTTGAGGAGGGCCAGGATTTCGAAGTGGTGGTAGATTTCCGCCCCAGCAAAGACCTGGACCTGAAGCAGTTCTATGGCGACCTGGAAAAGATGGGCACCTCCATCCAGGTTGGCGAAGGCGATGGCATGTATCGCATGCACATCCATGTGCCTACGGAGAAACTGTACGACCCAATTGAATACACGCGGGAGTTGGGCACGGTTACCAATGTGGCTATCGAGAACCTGATGGCCCAGATGGATGCCATCGGCGCCAAAGCTGGCGCAGCCACCTTTAAACTGGCCAACGTGGATCCGGGCCAGGTGGCCGTGGTGGCCGTTGCCCCGGGCAAAGGTCTAGCGCGCCACTTCGCCGAACTTGGCGCAGCCGCCATCGTGGTAGGAGGGCAAACCATGAATCCCAGCACCGCAGACCTGCTGTCTTCATTCGAAAATCTGCCCACAGACAAAATAATTATTCTGCCCAACAACAAGAACATCATCTTGGCTGCCCAAGCAGCCGCCGAGGTGACCGCCAAACAGGCTATCGTGGTTTCCAGCCGCTCGGTGCCCGAAGGCCTGGCTGCCATTCTGCGCCACAATCCCTCCGGCGAGTTGGAAGCCGTGGCGAAGGATATGGAATCAGTTCTAGCCAGGGTGCAGACCGGGGAGATCACCACGGCCAGCCGTGACGCGGATATCGAGGGAGTAAAGGTAAAGATTGGCCAGATCATCGGCTTACATAACGGCGCCCTGGCTGTCGCTGCGGAAAACCTGGAATCGGCCTGCATCAATTTATTGAAGAAGATGGGCGCCAAGCAAGCCGAGATCGTCACTTTTTTTTATGGTGAAGACCTCAGCGCCGACGAAGCCAACTCAATTGCCCAAGCCATCCGAAAAGCGTTCCCCAAGACCGAAGTCGAAGTCTATGAGGGCGGGCAACCTCATTACCAATTCATCTTCTCCGTCGAATAAATGCCATCCATCTGTATTGTTAGCGATAGCACCGCGCTCTTCCCCAACCCTGTCTTCAACGGGCGTAAACGCGTACACATTTTGCCCGCCGCCTGGAAAGGTGAAAACCCCGACACTGAGCGGCTCAAGGCGACTGAATTCCCCGCGTCGTTGAGGGGTAGTTCAGCCCCGGTCCTGGCCACGCCCACGGCCGAGCACTTCGAGAAATTCTTTCGCCAGCTAGGCGCCCATTACGACGGTGTATTGGCCATCCTGCATGCGGCGCGCTTCAGCCCTGCTGCCGCGGCCGCCCAGGACGCAGCCATCACCCTGCATGGCAGTGTGCCAGTGCACGTCATCGACAGCAATACAGCTTCACTGGGCCTGGGCCTGATCGTACAAGCCGCGGCTGAAGCCGCCGAGGGTGGCATGGATCTGCCCGAGCTGGATTTGCACGCCCGCAACCTGGTGCCCAAGATCTACGGAGTTTTGTGCATCCCCGGGTTCAGCTATTTGCAACGCGGTGGCTACGTAAACCCCTCCCAAGCCATGGTGGGAGAATATCTGCACGTTACCCAGGTCTTCGCCCTTGAAGAAGGCGAGTTGGTGCCCACCCAAAAAGCGCGCAATCCGCGCCACCTGGTAGACGTGCTGGCCGAATTCTTGTCCGAGTTTGACGACTTGCGCCACGTGGCGCTGATGCAAGGCAGCCCGCCCTTCGAGCAGGAAACGCGCGCTTTGCGCGAGCGCCTGTTGGAGGAGCAGCGCGAAGTGCCTATCAGCGAGCAGATCATCAATGCTCCCTTTGCCAGTTTCATTGGCCCGCACAGCCTGGGCGTCTTCGCGCTCGAAGGCTGACAGTCTGCGCCTGAAACACACAGACTTTAAGCCCACAAGCTTAAATATTTTCCCTTTGTGTCTTGGTGTTAACTCCTGATAAGTCCCCCTGATAAAATACCCAAATGAAGGCTTCCATCGCCAAGCTGAGGAAATTTTTCAGGCTTGAAGCTGAACGCAAATACGATAACCGCGCCATGGTGGGGGGTCTCTACCAGGGGCTGCAGAGCTGGCAGGCCGAGGCCCGCGCCGAGGGCCTGGGGGAGACTTTACTGGCCTCCATTAATTCGGGCTTGCGCGATTATGAGCAATTAACCCCAGTCGAACGCCAGAAGACGCTGATTGAGCTTTGGCGACGCATTGAACGCGAAGTCGGGCCGCTGCCGAACGGCAAACCGATCGCCAAGACTACCGCCCAGAAAGGGCGACATGCCCCGTCGCCCTCTAGGGAAGCCCAGCCCAAGCCTAAAGCTCCTACCCGGCGGCCCAAGCCTTCCATCAGGCCGCGGGTGGAAGGTGAGCCCGCCGCCCTGGATGCACCCACCACAGTGCTAATTGGAGTCGGTACCGTAAACGCCAAACGCCTGGAGAAGCTGGGCATCTACACGCTAGGAGACATGCTGTATCACTTCCCGCGGCGCTACGAAGATTACAGCCAGCTTTCCAGCATCGTCAGCCTGCTTTACGGGCAATTCGTTACCGTAATGGGCACGATCAAATCCGTGACAAACCGGCCGGTCAAAGGACGGCGATCCATTGTCGAAGTGCTGATTGACGATGGCAGCGGAGCGCTGCGCGCCACCTGGTTCAACCAACCCTGGATGGCGCGCAACCTGAGCGTCGGCGATGAGGTAGCCCTCTCTGGACAGGTGGATCAGTATATGGGCCGCCTAATCCTGAACAACCCCGAATGGGAAAGGGTCGATAAGGAGCAGCTGCACACCAATCGCATTGTGCCCATCTATCCCCTGGCGGCTGACCTGGGGCAGCGCTGGCTGCGCGGCATGATGAAGCGCGTGGTCAGCTATTGGGCACCGCGCGTGCCGGATCCCCTGCCTCCCTCCCTGGTGGCAGACGCAGACGTGCGCCCGCTGCCCGAGGCGCTGCTGCAAGCCCACTTTCCCGATTCGCGGGACAGCCTTAGCGCTGCCCGCCAGCGGCTGGCCTTCGACGAACTGCTGCTGATGCAGCTGGCCGTGCTGCTGCAGAAGGCGACCTGGCAGGGCCAGGCCGCCAGGCGCTTCGATGCCCCCGAAGATTGGCGGCAAGGCCAGGTCGCCGCATTGCCCTTTGCGCTGACCGGCGCCCAGGAGCGCACCTTGGCAGAACTGCTCAAAGACCTCGACTCGGGTAAACCGATGAACCGCTTGCTGCAAGGGGACGTTGGCTCCGGCAAGACGGTGGTGGCGGCCATTTGCATTGCGGCCGTGACCCGCCAAGGCGCCCAGGCAGCGTTGATGGCCCCAACCAGCATCCTGGCCGAGCAACACTACGTCACCCTAGGCCGCCTGCTGGTTGGAGAAGGCGGCCTGCAGCCCGGAGAACTGCGGCTTATTGTTGGCGCCACACCCGAAACGGAGAAGCAAGCGATTCGCCAAGGTCTGCAAGATGGCAGCATCAAGGTGGTGGTGGGAACACATACTCTCATCGAAGACCCCATCATCTTCTCCGAACTGGAGCTGGCCGTCATTGACGAGCAGCATCGCTTCGGCGTGGGCCAGCGCGCTAAATTCCGCGCCAAGGGCAATAATCCTCACCTGCTGGTGATGTCTGCCACCCCCATCCCGCGTTCGCTGGCCTTAACCCTGTACGGTGACCTAGACCTCAGCGTGATCGACGAAATGCCACCCGGCCGCCAAGTTGTCAACACACAATTGATGCTGCCAGGCGAGCGCAGCCGGGCCTACGACCTCATCCACCAGGAGGTCGATGCCGGAAGACAGGCCTTTATTATCTACCCCCTTATCGACTCCGACCCGGACGATGAGGAGGAGCAAGATCAGGAGCGCAAGGCCGCCGTTGAGGAGGAGAAGCGCCTCAAGAAGGAGGTCTTTCCCGGCATCAAAGTCGGTTTGCTGCACGGGCGACTTTCCAATGATGACAAGGAAAAGGCGATGGCCGCCTTCCGGGATGGCAAGACCAAGGTATTGGTCTCTACAACGGTCATCGAAGTGGGCGTGGATATTCCCAACGCCACCGTTATGCTGATCGATGGCGCCAACCACTTCGGCCTGGCGCAATTGCACCAGCTGCGCGGTCGGGTTGGCCGCGGCGGAGAGCAATCTTATTGCATCCTTATCCCAGATACGGCCGACGCCGCCGAAAATGAACGCCTCAAGGCCTTGCTGGAAACCAACGACGGATTTATGCTTGCAGAGAAGGACCTGCAACAGCGCGGTCCGGGCCAGTTCCTAGGCAAGCAGCAATCCGGGTTCCTGGATTTCCGCTTGGCCTCGCTGACCGACGGGCGGCTGATCGACAAAGCCCGCCGCCATGCAGAAATCCTGCTGGCCGCAGACCCGCCTTTAAGCCGGCCCGAACACCACGCATTGGCCGCCGCGGTGCAGCATTACCTCAGCGACGGCAAGGGAGACCCCAGCTAATGATCCGAGCCCTGTTCCCCGCCAGTTTCGATCCTATCCACAACGGTCATATCGACATCGCCCGGCGCGCGGTGCGGCTGTTCGATGAAGTGGTTGTAGCAGTGTATGAGATGCCGCAGAAGTCACTGCTATTCCCCACCGAAACTCGCTTGGCCCTGGTGAATGAAGTCTTCAAGGATGAGCCCAAGATCAAAGTGACCACATATCATGGTCTTACCGTGAACTACGCCCACGAAGTAGACGCACAAGTAATCGTGCGCGGCTTGCGCGTGCTCTCCGATTTCGAGTATGAATTCCGCATGGCGCTGGCCAACCGTCAATTGGCGCCGGACCTGGAGACTGTTTCCCTGATTACCAGCAAGGAGCACTCCTTCCTGTCTTCAACTACGGTGCGGGAAATTTCCTCGCTAGGTGGAGATGTGAGCGGCATGGTACCCACCCACGTCAAGAAAGCGCTGGAGAAACGCTTTGCTGAGATGGAAAAGAATGGGGAAACGGCTTACGTGGCCAGCCCGCCGCGGGATTAGATTGCTTTCCAAGTCCGGTTGACGGGTGAGCAGTTTGCGTATAAAGTTTGGTATTAATCTTGCACCACAACGGTGTAGGTTCTAATTTAACTATGGACATCCTCCAACTTGTAGACAGCCTCGAAGAGCTCTTTAACCAGAGCCGTCCCATTCCGCTTACCAACAACGTGATCGTGGACGAGGACAAAATGCTGGACCTGATCGACCAAATGCGCGTGGCCATTCCTGATGAGGTCAAGAAAGCCCAGAAGTTGGTGGCCGAGCGCGACCGCACCATCGCCCAGGCCACAGAAGAAGCCCAGCGCACTTTGCAACTGGCTAAAGAGAAGAGCCAGGGACTCGTGGAGCGAGACGCCATTGTGGCTTCTGCCGAGGACCGCGCCAAAGAGATTCTGCACCAGGCCAATCTGGACGCCGAAGCCACACGCACTGAAGCCGACGAATACGTGGTGGAAGTGCTCACAAACCTGGAAATGGAACTGGAGCGCGTGCTCAACCAAGTGCGCAACGGCATCCGCGCCGTGATCCAGCAACAGGAAGAGAAGAAGGCCCAGCAAAACCCGGAGGCTTCCGCCGAAGCGCAAACGCCGGGAACCGCGGCGGGATAAGAATTATTCCAGAGAATCAAAAAAGGCGACCCTTTGGGCCGCCTTTTAGTTAAGGCTGCAAAATGATCGGGATACTGCTGACGTGCAACCAACCTCCATCTCGCGGTGAACTAGCGAACGCCACAATACGCGCTTGAACAGGCCCGGCAACGGAATAGCTCAGGCTGCCACTGAATGGCCCAGGCTGCCCCACATCCGGGGAATCGATGGTAGCGTTGCCCAAGGCCAGCACATTATCCTGGGTGCCGCACAATTCATCCGGCGCCCCGCTGCCGCCCTCGCCGCAAAGCGCCAACCCCAAATTTGATTCGAAGTAATAATCCGAATAGCCTGAAACGGTCAGGGTGCCGCCCGAAACCGAAGCGTTGATCGCCGGGCTCGCAATTGCGATGCTCTCGAAATGAAATTCCGCTGCCAGTAAATTTGCGCTGGCGCCAGCCGGCCGCAAAGTAATCTCCACACTAGCCAGGTGCAGGATGCCGCCATCTTTAGCGCTGGTCTCAGACACCGAGATGCGACCAGGCTGCTCGGCGGGCACATCAAAGGTCAGACTGGCCGAGAAGTCGCCTGGCTGCCCAGCCGGGGCATCTATGGTGATGGGCTGCTGATCCAACACCTGGCCATCTTGGCCGTACACCGCCACGCTTAGCCCCTGCTCGAAAGTGGGTCGAGATTGGCCCTGCACCGTGACGGGAGACGCCACCTGGGATCCTGATCCCGGCATTGAGATCAGGATAGCTTCAAGCGCCTGGGCGCTTCCTACTTCAGGTGTGACAACCGGCGCCTCGGTCTCGGTGGGCACCTGGGTATCAGTAGGCGCCTGGGTGACGGTGGGCAACGGCAGTTGGGTGGCTGTGGGCTGCGGCGCAGGGGCACAGGCAGCCAGCAGCAACATTGCAACAAGAAAAGGTAAATTTTTCAGGGACATATCTTTATTATCACCGGAGTAGCAACGCTTTGCAAACCGTCCCTACAAGTGCAAATAGATTTCGCGCATCTGCTCCACCAGGAACACCGACCCGCATACCAGCGCTACAGGCGTTTCGTCCTCTCGAGGCGACGCCGCATCCAGAATCATTTGTAGCGCCTGCGCGGGGTCCGGCTGCGCCTGGACCTCAAGGCCGAGCGCGGCCAGGCGGCGCTGCAGCTCCAAGGCCTGCATGGCGCGCGGATGAGCGGCTTGGGTAGCGATAACCATTTCGATGCGCCCATGTAGGGCCTCAATAATGCCTGCCAAGTCTTTGTCCACCGAGACGCCCAACGCGATCACCGCAGGCTGTGCGGGAAAATACTCGTCCAACGCCCGGCGCAAGGCGCGGGCCGCATGCGGCGAGTGAGCTGCATCCAGTACCAGCGGTGGCTGGGTCTGCAGCACCTCAAAGCGCCCGGGCCACTCGGCGGCTGCAAAGCCCTTTTGGATTGCAGCCGTGCTCACTTGCAGGCCATTCTCACATGCCACCTGCAGCGCCGTGTAAGCTGTGGCGGCATTTTCGGCCTGGTAATCGCCCAACAAGCCAATACTCAAATCCGCCACTTGGCACGTCCCGCGGCGCCATACACCTAAAGCCTGCCCTTCTATAGTCGAGGATTGCAATTTGTACAGATAATCCAGGCCGACTTCAATCAGTGAGGCGCCGATTTCCGCAGCCTTGCGCCGGATAACTCCGGCGGCCTCCGGCGCCTGAGGCGCCGAGACAGCCGGCACGCCCGGCTTGAGTATGCCAGCCTTTTCGCCGGCTATAGCGGCCAGGCTGTCGCCGAGAATAGATGTATGGTCAAGATCAATAGGTGTGATCACCGAGACAGTGGGAGTGAGCACGTTGGTGGCATCCAATCGCCCGCCCAGGCCCACCTCGATGACCGCTGCGTTCACCCCCGCCAGGGCAAAATGCTGGAAGGCCAGGGCAGTTACCACCTCGAAGTGGGTCCAATCCGTCCTGGCCTTCAAATGAGGACGCAGGCGCTCAAAAGCCGCGTCCAACTCCCCGGTAGGCACTACGCGGCCATCCACTTGGATGCCCTCCAGGGCGCCGTGCAAATGCGGGGAGGTGAATAACCCCACCCGGTGACCGGCGGCTTGCAGCCCCGCGGCGCACAAGGCGCTTACCGAACCCTTGCCGTTCGTCCCCGCCACATGCAGGCTGGAATAGCTTTGCTGGGGGGTATCTAACGCTTGCATAAGCCAACGCATGCGCTCCAGTGTGAAATCGCCGGGATGCATTGCACCCTGGGGTCTGGCTCCCAGATCGGGCAAAGCACTCAAAAAATCAGTGACCATACTTGGGAATTGTACTTGGATGTGAATTCAGCTTGCACTGAGGGTAAGGCTTCCTAAACTCCCTCCCGCAAACTATCTTTTAAGGTGACCGTACCGCATTTCTAAAGTATGATTGGGTCAGGCGAGCTTGGCTCGCCAAGACCCCAACCCATATAAGGAGAAGATCTATGCGTAATCGTCTCACCCTACTGTTTAGCGTGATGGCAGTTGTCGCCATCCTGCTAAGCGCATGCGGCGCGGCGGCCACAACCGCGGCTCCCACAGTTGCACCGGCTCCTACCGAGGCGCCGGCCCCCACCGAGGCCCCAATGAGTGACATTGGGACAGCGGCTCACCCCGTTAAGGTTCTGTTCGTTCCTTCCGTCGATGCTAATGTGATCACCACAGGCGGCCAGGTAATGGCTGATGCGTTGAAGGAAGCCACCGGCCTCGAATTTGAGGTTTCGGTCCCGACTTCCTATGCAGCCACTATCGAGGAGATTTGCGCTTCCCCGGATGACACCATGGCGTTCATCCCTGCTCTGGGCTATGCCCTGGCCAGCCAGTTATGCGGTGTAGACGTGGCCTTCAAGGCTATCCGCTTCGGCTTCCCCGTTTACTGGGCTCAGTTCCTTGTCCAGCGCGACAGCGATATCCAGACCTTGGATGACCTGGCTGGTAAGACCTGGGGCTACGGCGACGTAGGCTCCACCTCCGGCTACATGGTCCCGCTGGTCATGATGCAGGATGCCGGCGTGCAATGGGGTGATGAAGTCCAGACCGGCGGTCACAACCAGTCCGCTCAGGCCGTGTACAACGGCGAGGTCGACTTTGCCACCACCTTCTACAGCGTGCCTCTCACGCCTGAAGGCGCGCCCGTGTTCAGTTGGGCTGACTATGAGGCAGGAACCGTTACCGACGACATGTACGATATCCCTGCGGATGCCGTGCCTGACTGCGGTCCCAGCGATGACGGCAAGGCTCTACTGTGCGATGGCTGGCGTGTACTGGATGCGCGTGCCAATATCCGCACCGAGGCTCCCGATGTGATCCAGAAGGTTCGCATCCTGGCCGTCTCCCCCGCCATCCCCAACGACACACTGTCCTTCGGCCCTGATTTCCCGGCTGATCTGCGTACGCAGATCTCGGACGCTCTGGTAGCTTTCGCTGGCACAGACGCCTGGGCCACCTCGATCGGCTCGAACGACTTCTACGGTTGGACCGGCATTGAACCCGCCACGGATTCGGAATATGACTTCGTGCGCTCCATGGTCGCTGCCACTGGCCTCACCTTGGAAGGCCTCGAGTAATCTGGTCTTAGTTTGATAGGAAAAACTGGGGCAGGGAACCTGCCCCAGTTTATTTAATCAGCAGTCTTTCAAAACCTGCATCCGACTAACACCAAATGTCTTTTATAATGCAAGGAAACCGGCGCTGTGTGATGCGTTCATTCCCATCGATGCAAGGGTGAATTCAATGCTCCAAATCCGAAATTTAACCAAGATCTACGAAGGGGGCGTGCTAGCCTTGGACAACGTCAGCTTCGACGTTCCCGATGGGCAGTTCCTGGCCGTCATTGGCCTGAGCGGCTCGGGGAAATCCACCCTGCTGCGTTGCATCAACCGCCTCATCGAACCCACTAGCGGGCAGATTATTTGGGATGGTGAGGACATTACCAAGCTAAACCCTGAGGAAATGCGTCGCGTCCGCCGCCGTATAGGCATGGTCTTCCAGCATTTCAATTTGGTGCACCGCTCCAAAGTGATCACCAATGTGCTGGCCGGGCGCCTGGGCTACGTCAACCCAGCCTGGAGTTTGGTCAATCGTTTCCCCGCGGAGGATGTCGAGAAAGCCCTCCGCCAAATGGAGCGCGTGGGCATCGGTGACAAAGCCGATTTCCGCGCCGATGAGCTTTCCGGTGGCCAGCAGCAGCGCGTGGGCATCGCCCGAGCGCTGATGCAAGACCCGGCCATCATCCTGGCCGATGAACCCGTGGCCAGCCTGGACCCAGTGCTGGCCCACAGCATCATGAAACACCTGGAACAGATCAACAAAGAGGACGGGGTAACCGTGATCTGCTCGTTACACTTCCTAGATCTGGTACATCGCTATGCCGGCCACGTTGTGGCTTTGAACCAGGGCAGACTGGTGTTCGAAGGCCAGCCCAAGGAAATTGACGACGAAAAATTCAAAGACATTTATGGCAAAGAAGCCGAGCGGGTCGGTTGAACATGGACGACAAAGACAAGGATAAGAAAAGCAGCATCTGGAAATCCCTGCGCTTTCCGTTTTTTATTCTCATAGGTTTGATCGTATACGCCTACGGCACCCAGATCACCGATATTAACTTGGGCGAACTACGCAGCGAAACCCGCCACGACAGCCTGACGCGTGTTTTCGCGCGCCTTGGCTCACCCTGACATCATCGCCTACAACCAGGAAGAGCATATAGTCAATACGCCCTATTATGTTCCCTGCCCGGAAGGCGGGTTGCCTGAGTTGCCTGCTCCTCCCGCGGATGGAAGCGCTTATTTGGTGATAACTCCGGCCTGCGGCAATCCGGGAGATGTGGTGCGCGTAGAAGGCTTTAATTTCCCTGCCCATCAAGAAGGACCCTTGCGTTTCGTTCCCGGCAATGATCCCAACAATACTGTTTCCCTAGGTCGGAACACAATCGAAACAGATGCCAATGGACAGTTCACTGCTGATTTTGAGTTGCCCAATCGCACCAGTCCGGATGCCCAATTTATCCGCGCTACACTGCGCCAAAACGTGGGTTCCCCTTATTTCACCCAGAATGCCAAGGATACCTGGGACAAGATCGTCGAAACCATTTTTATGGCCCTGCTGGCTACCACGGCCGGCACTTTCCTGGCCATCCCGGTGAGCTTCATTGCAGCGCGCAACCTGATGAAGCCGGTACGCAGCCCCCTAGCAAGCATTGCGCTGAACTTGATCGGTTGGGTCGTGGGTATCTTCATTGGCTATCGGATAGCTGCACTTTTACGCGATGTCAGCCAACCCTTGAGCGACAGCTTTTGGATTGCCCTTCTGGGTATAGTGCTGATCCCCGTGCTGGGCCTGTTTATTTTCCGTTGGGTGTTTCCAGTGGAGGAAATCGAGAAACCCAGTCTCTCTATGCGTATCGCTCGTCCGCTAGGAGGGTTGTTCCTGGCGCTGCTGGCGTTGCTTTTCTTGAATATGTTGGCTTCACTCCTCATCCAGATCGGCACCCTTTCCATGCCGGTATTAGGTGTGTTTGCCTTCCTGGGCAACTTCGTGTATCAGGGCGGAGATATCGTCTTGACCCTCATTCCGCTGCTGGCTGGGCTTGCCGCCGGCGGCGCCTTGAGTTCCGCAATGGGTCGCGTAGGCCAGCGCGCGACTGAAACCCTGCCTGAAGCGACTGTGCGCATTATCAATATCCTGGTTGGCGCACTGGCTGGGGCCACCTTATTTGTCCTGTTCGGCATGTTGGTGGAAAGCCTATATCAGATTGGACGGCCCGAATTTACCTTCTGGGCCCCTGCCGTGGTGGGTGCGCTGGGTGGTTTATATCTGGCTTTGCGCAACCCGGCCAAAAGCACGCTGCAAATCGGCATGGTCATTTACTATGTCACGCGCACCATCCTTAATGGCTTGCGCTCGGTCGAAGCCCTGGTTATGGCGATTGTGTTCGTTATCACGGTCGGCATTGGTCCTTTCGCCGGTGTGATGGCCTTGGGGTTGCACACGGTGGTCAGTCTGGCTAAGCTATATTCAGAGCAGGTAGAGAACATTGCCTCCGGGCCACTGGAAGCCATTCAGGCTACCGGCGCCAATCGCCTGCAAACTATCGTGTACGGTGTGGTGCCCCAGATCATTCCACCCTATATCTCTTACACCATGTACCGCTGGGACATCAATGTGCGTATGTCCACTATCATCGGTTTCGTGGGCGGTGGTGGTATTGGTTTCCTACTCATTCAGAACACCAACCTGCTCAACTACCGCGCCGCGGCGACGCAAATGCTGGCTATTGCCGTGGTGGTTGCCTCGCTGGATTTCGTTAGTTCCGTGATCCGGGAACGCCTCACTTAAACCACCAATTGCTTGACGGAAACCGAAAGACACCCCATTTGCAAGCCAAGGGGTGTTAAAATGCGGCCTTCGCCGTTTGAGATGACAACCCGCCAAGAAGCCCTGGACATCGTACGCGAGTACGTGAAGAACGAGAACCTCGTCCGCCATATGCTGGCCGTTGAGGCTGCCATGCGCTACTACGCTCGCATGTATAGTGAAGATGAGGATACCTGGGGAGTTGCCGGGCTGCTGCATGATTTCGACTGGGAGATTCACCCCACCCTGGAGCAGCACCCTCAGGATGGTGCTGCAATCCTGGGCCAGCGCGGCGTGCCAGAGGAGATTATCCGCTCCATCCTCAGCCACGCCGACCATACCGGCATCCCTCGTGAAACCAGGATGCAAAAAGCGCTCTACGCCTGCGATGAGATCACCGGCCTGATCACGGCCGTGACCCTGGTGCGGCCTTCCAAAGCCATCGCGGATGTCAAAGTCAAGTCCATTAAGAACAAGTGGAAGGACAAAGGCTTTGCTGCGGGAGCCAAGCGGGATGAAATCGAACAAGCCGCCAGCGAACTTGGTGTGGATTTATGGGAACATGCTGGCCATGTGCTGGCTGCCATGCAGGCTAACGCCGTCGAGCTGGGGTTGGAGGGAAATCCCGAGTCAGCATAAGGCAGGCTCTTATCAGTTAAGAGCAGGGCCTTTCTTTTTCTCATTACAGCTTTACGGCAGGCGGTTGGAGAAGATGGCTCGCAGCGATTTGTCTACCTGTAACAGGGGGCAAATCACCTGGATGATTATTTTTGCTTTTCCCGGTAAATATTCCGAGTAAACACAACTTTTCGGGCATAAATCTTGCTACTGGGGGGATGTATGTTACAAGGCAAAGGTATGTATCTGTGGATCATTAGCCGCGTGGAAGGCGGTGATCCCAACGCCATAGCGGACCTAGCCAAGGCGGCTGGATTGAGCCATGTGCTCATCAAGATTGCCGATGGAAGTTCTCCTTACAATGTGGACCGCGACACCAATATAGACCACGTTCCGGCCATGGTGGCCGCTTTGCGGGCCCGCGGCATCCAGCCCTGGGGCTGGCAATATGTATACGGGCACAATGCCGTTACCGAGGCGCGCATGGCCATCCAGCGCGTCAAACAATTCAACCTACCCGGCTTTATTGTGGATGCTGAAAAAGAGTTCAAAGAGAAGGGCATGGACGTGGTGGCCGGTAAGTACATGGAGGAATTGCGCGCGGGACTTCCCGATCTTCCTATTGCCCTAAGCACGTATCGCTATCCCAGCCTGCACCGCCCCTTCCCTTTCGAGGTTTTTCTCGACTATTGCGACCTCAATATGCCACAAGTGTATTGGGTCAAGTCCTATAATCCCGCGCAACAGTTGCTGAAGTCCCTGCACGAATACCAGGCTCTGCGCGTTTGGCGCCCCTTCCTGCCATCTGGCGCCGCCTATCCAGAAGGCTCCTGGTCGCCCACCCCTGGGCAGATTGTGGAGTTCCTGACCGCCGTGCGCGAGAACGGACTGCCGGGCGCTAATTTCTGGGAATGGTACTATTCGCGTCGCAACAGTTCCGCATTGTGGAACGCGGTGCGCGATTTCCCCTGGGATCCCCCCGCGCCAGACAAACCGCAAGACATCGCTATTCGCTACCTGGACGCCATCAATTCTCGCGACCCGGTCAAAGTAGCTGCCCTGTATGCCCCCAGCGGGGTTCATGTAACCCCTCAGCAAACCCTGCAGGGCTCCGCAAGTATTTTGCGTTGGTACAACAGCTTGCTCCAGGACACTCTGCCCAATGCCCGCTTTGAGCTCACCGGACAGAACCAATCTGGCAACATCCGCACCCTCACCTGGACAGCCGAAGCTAGTTCCGGCCGCGTATTGGATGGCAAAGACTCGCTCGGCATCCAAAACGACGAGATCGCTTACCACTACACGTACTTTACCGTTCAAAAGGCGTAAATTTTTTCAAGGGGGCAAGGCTATAATCCTCGCTTGAATTGATGAGGGTCCTATTTTGCTAAGTACGCCTTCAATAAAGATCGTTTCGGCAGCTTTTGCAATCTGCCTGCTGGCGGCCTGTTCTTCGGCCCCCCCAACCCTACCTATTGCTCCCGTACCGGAAGCCACCGCGACCCCTACGCCTTTGGAGCCGGTTGCGGTTTCCTCGCCAACTGACATCCCAACGCCCCAAGTGACCACGCAGCCTCCCGCCGTGTTCAGTTCGGGTATTCTGCGTGCGGACGTCTATCCGATGCAATACATTCAAGATGCCTGCACGTATACCAAGTTGCGGTGGAACCCTTCCGGTGCTCTGCCGGGCACCGTGGTGGCGCCCATCATGTTTCACAGCGTGCTGCAGGGTGATGGGACCAATAGCGACGCCTCTGCTATCAACGAAACCATCCTGGCGGAAATCGTGCAAGAAGCTCAGGACCTGGGTTTCGAGACCATCACCACCCAGCAATTGCTGGCCTTTCTGAAAGAAAACGCCAAGATCCCGGCCCGCTCCATGATCATGATCTTGGATGACCGCCGACCGGGAACTGCCGAAGATAATTTCCTTCCATACCTCAAACAAAACAAATGGACCCTGACCCTGGCCTGGATCGCTCAGGCAGACACCGATCAGCGCAAGGGACGATTGTCAGGTGAGACTCTCTGGGATTGGATCGAACGGCTCAACAATAGCGGTTACTTTGACATTCAATCGCATGGTTTGAACCACCTCTACCTGACCGATGGAATGGACGAGGAAACGGTGCAGAATGAAGTGGCAGGTTCCATTCCAGTTTTGCAGCAGCATTTCGGCATCACGGCGCTCGCCTACATCTGGCCCGGTGGGAACTTCACCCAATTGGGCTTAGATGTGGCCCGCCAGGCTGGATTCCAGTTGGGGTTTACCGAGCGTTCTCACGGGCCGCTGCAGTTCAACTGGATCCCTCTCACGGACCACGAGATTCCATACAACGACCCAATCATGTTGATGCCCCGTTTTTGGGACACGGCGGCGGTGCTCAATCTGAAGCAGACCGCTCAGATCGGCGACGCGGCACAAGCTTTCGCCAAAGATCACTACGCTGATGAGGCGGACTGGTACCAGCAAAACTGCGGCGACGAATTGCCGCCGCTGCAGGATGTCTTCAAATAAGAGCGGCCTGCATACGCAGGCCGCTCTTGCTAACCATTGGTTGAAGCTATTCGCCGTCTTCCGGCGGAAGCTCGATGGGCATTTCGGGTAACAAGCCCAGGTCGCCGTCTATTACACCTGCAGGGGCTTCCACCATCACCTCGGGCCGAGGTTCTGGCTGCGGCAGCAGGTGAGCATTGGCCTCGTGGCCGGTACCCGCCGGGATGAGCTTGCCGAGGATGACGTTCTCCTTCAAACCCGTCAAGTAATCTTCCTGACCGGCGATAGCTGCGCCTGCCAATACCTTGATGGTGTGCTGGAAGGATGCCGCCGACAGGAACGAGTCGGTGGTGAGGGAGGCTTTGGTAATGCCCAGCAGCACCTCCACGTATTTGCCCGGCTCTTTACCCTCGGCCAGCAAGGCTTCATTTTTCTTGCGGATATCCAGCCGATTGACGTGGTCACCGGGTAGGTAACCGGTATCGCCCGGGCGGGTCATCTGCACCTTGGACATCATCTTGCGAATGATGACCTCGAAATGCTTGTCGTGGATGTTCTGACCCTGGGAGCGATACACTCGCTGTACCTCGGAAAGCAAGTACATGTAGCAGGCTTCACGACCCTGGATGCGCAGGATGTTGTGTGGGTTCAACGAACCCTCGGTGAGGGCCTGCCCGGGTTCCACCTTGTCGCCTGGTTTCACCAGCATACGCGTGGTGTTGGGGACTTCGTATTCGGCTTCGTCCTTTTGCTCGTAGGAGACGAACACGGTGCGATCTTCCACGCGCACTTTGCCCGCATTCTCGGCCTTGACGTCATTGCCTTTCAGAGAAGCCAACACCGCGCCGGGTTCAACCTTGTCGCCATCCTTGACTGACAGGCGATAGCCCTTGGGTAATTCATATTCGTCATGCACCATCTCGCTGTGCAAGATGCGGATTACGCGCAGGTCACTGAAACGCTCGGATTGAGCTACTTCCACTGTACCGTTAAGCTCGGCCACGACGGCTTCGCCTTTAGGCGCTCGACGTGCCTCGAAAAGCTCTTCGACCCGAGGAAGGCCTGTGGTGATATCCGATTCAGCCGCTACACCGCCGGTGTGGAAAGTTCGCAGGGTCAGCTGAGTACCGGGCTCGCCGATGGATTGGGCCGCGACGATGCCAATGGCAGCGCCAATCCCAACCTCGTGGCCTCGGCCCAGGTCCAGGCCGTAGCATTTGATGCAAACACCCTGGTCAGCTTCACAGGTCAGTGGGGAGAAGACATACACGTCCTGCACGCTGGCGGCTACTACCTTTCGGGTCTCATCGTGGCCAAGTAATTCGCCCTTTTCGACCAAGACCTCGCCAGTCTTGGGGTCGACGATGTTATGAGCAGCCACCCGGCCGAAGATGCGGCTCCCCAGGGATTGCTCAGCTACGTTGTCGGAACTGCGGATCCAGATACCTTCATCCGTACCGCAATCCTCGACCATGGTGATGACATCCTGAGCCACGTCCACCAGGCGGCGGGTGAGGTAACCGGCGTCAGCAGTACGCAGCGCGGTATCTGCCAAACCCTTGCGAGAGCCGTGAGTGGAGATGAAATATTCCAGCGTGGTCAGACCTTCGCGGAAGTTCGAACGGATAGGCAGCGGGATGATACGCCCAGACGGGTCGGCCATCATGCCACGCATACCGGCTAACTGTGAAATCGAGCTAAACCCACCTTTGGTAGCGCCAGAGTTGGCCATGGTGGCCAGGTTCCCAATGGGGTCCATCTGCGAACGAACGGCGGAGGCCACCTTAGTGGTGGTTTCCTGCCAGATTTCGATAACGCGCTCGTTCTGCTCTTGTTCGGTGAGCAGACCGCGGCGGAAGTCCTCTTCCACAGCCGCTTCGCGCTCCATAGCCTGACCAATGATCTCGCCCTTTTCGGACGGAATGGTAATGTCCGAGATGGCGATGGTTGTGCCGGAACGTGTGGCGAACTTGAAACCTAAATCCTTCACGCGGTCGGCGACATTGGTCGTGCGTTCTTCGTCACCGGTCACTTCCAACAATTCGGCGATTAGATCCTTGATGCTTCCCTTATCCATCTTCTCATTGACGAAGCGAATCTCGGGTTCCAGGATCATGTTGAAAAGCACTCGCCCGACAGTGGTTTCGATCATACGCGTCTGCGGTTCAGGCATGCGATTGCCTTCTTCGTCATAGTAAGTATCCACGCGCATGCGAATAGGTGAATGCACCTTGAGTGTGCCGAGTTGGTAAGCCATGTCCACTTCGTCCATTTCGGAGAAGATAGGACCCTTATCCTTGCCACCGGTTGGTTGAGCTTCCATGGTCAGGTAATACACACCCAATACCATGTCTTTGGATGGCCCAATAATGGGCTCGCCGTCAGCTGGCTTCAGCAGGTTGCGCGTGGAAAGCATTAGCTCACGTGCTTCCCAAACAGACTTCTGGGACAAGGGCACGTGCACAGCCATCTGGTCCCCATCGAAGTCCGCATTGAAGGCCGTGGTGACCAGCGGATGTAACTGGATGGCACTACCCTCAATCAGGATCGGTTCGAAAGCCTGGATACCCAAACGGTGCAGTGTAGGGGCACGGTTTAGCAACACCGGGCGATCTTTGATGACTTCTTCGAGAACTTCGTAGACCTCAGGTCGGTTGCGGTCAATGATGCGCTTGGCGCCCTTGACGTTGGCCGCGTAGCCATTGGAAACCAGCTTGGAAATCACAAAGGGCTTGTAGAGTTCCAGGGCCATGGCCTTGGGCAGGCCGCACTGATAAAGCTTGAGCTGCGGGCCGACTACGATCACCGAACGTCCAGAATAGTCCACACGCTTGCCCAGTAAGTTGCGTCGGAAGCGACCTTTTTTACCTTTAAGTAAATCGCTTAGTGATTTCAGCTCACGGCGGCCACGGCGCGATAGCGCTTTACCACGCTGTGAATTATCGATCAGAGAATCGACGGCTTCTTGCAACATTCGTTTTTCATTGCGCACGATGACATCCGGGGCCCCCAATTCCAGCAGGCGCTTGAGGCGGTTATTGCGATTAATAACCCGGCGATACAAGTCATTGAGGTCAGAAGTGGCAAAGCGGCCGCCGTCTAGCTGCACCATGGGGCGCAGGTCAGGCGGGATAACCGGCAGTACAGTAAGAATCATCCACTCCGGGCGGTTGCCCGAGCGGCGGAAAGATTCCACCACACGCAGGCGATTAGTCGCCTTACGGCGGCGCTGCTTGCTGCGCGAGGTGCGTAGTTCTGTCCATAACTCCTCGGCCAGCTTATCCAGGTCGAGACGCTCCAGGATGTCATAAAAGGCTTCAGCCCCCATGTCGGCGCGGAAGACCTGGCCATAGCGGGCGCGCAACTCGCGATAGCGGTTCTCGCCCATGAAAGCCAGGGGGTGCAAATTTTCCAGGTCTTCCCGGGCACGCAGACGGTCGTCGTCCGGGGTAGCTTTTTCATCCAGAGCCATGCGCAACTGACTCATGGCCATTTCGGCTTCTGCCTTGGCGCTGGCGCGCTCTACGGCCAAACGCTCCATTTCTTTTTGCTTGCTCTGGGCCGCTTCCTTTTCGTTCTCGTCCAGAAAGGCCTTAACTTGCTTCTGCACTGCGGCGATGTGGTTATTGGCCACAGTCTCGCCGGGTTTTACGATCACGGCTCCGGAGCTGAACTTAACCCCAGCGCGCGACTGTTTGCCGATTTGGTCTTGCAGCTTGGTTTCCAGCTTCTGGCCTTCCTTGATGATCGGGTCGATCTTGGCAGCCAGTTCTTCGTCGTAGCGGGTATCGATTTCTTTAGACCGGTTATTTACGCCAGCCAGTTTTTCGTCTCGCTGCTTCTTGATGTCGGCTATCTGGGAATTGATGGCACCGGCATGCTGTTTCTCAGCATCGCTAATCTCTTCGTCCAGGCGGGCCAAGGCCTTTTCGCGGGCGTCCTCATCCACGTAGGTGACCACATATTGGGCGAAATACAAAACACGATCCAGGTTGCGCCGCGAGATATCCAGCAGCAAGCCCAGGTAGGATGGCACGCGGCGGGTGTACCAGACGTGCGCTACCGGTGCAGCCAGGGCGATGTGGCCCATACGCTCACGGCGCACTGAAGAGCGGGTCACTTCTACGCCGCACTTGTCGCAAATGATGCCTTTATAACGAATGTTCTTATACTTGCCGCAGTAGCACTGCCAGTCGCGGGTAGGACCAAAGATAGCCTCGTCGAACAAGCCATCCTTTTCAGGGCGCAGCCGGCGATAGTTGATCGTCTCGGGTTTCAGCACTTCGCCATACGACCAAGACCGGATAGTATCCGGTGATGCCAGACTAATACGAAGTGCGTTCAATCCCTTTGTGTCCATTAAGCGGCCTCCTGAGGAGTATTGCTGAAATTGGTTTTCTGAGGTGCAGACGGCGGGAAGGGCAACTCCCCCTGACCAAATGTCGCTTGGCTTCCACGAATCGGCATGCACCACCAGACAAGAACAAGATTTTCGAACAAACGTGCTAATTTAGAGACAAACGAAAACAAGCGCCCGAGAAGTTTCCCTCAAGCGCCTGCTTGTGCAAGCAGCCTATTCGATTGAAAAGACATTATATCTGACGCGTCAAGGGTGTCAAGCAAAATGTGCGAATCTCATGTCTTTTTTAGTTGGTTTTCCATAGGGAGCTCGAAAAGGAAGCTGCTCCCTGTTCCCAGTTCGCTTTCAGCCCACACACGGCCCCCATGGCGCTCCACGATAGAACGCACGATTACCAGTCCGGAGGAGCGACGCCCTTTGCCCTTCCCTTCGAAAATGTGCGGTAGGTCCAACGGGGCTATACCCGAGCCATGGTCGGTGACAGCCAAAGTCAGGTTTCCAGCGGAGAGGTTAGTTTTTATTTCCACTGTGGAATTGCGCGGACTGAACTTGATGGCGTTGTCCAGCAGGTTATACAAGGCACGCTGCAACAAAGTGCGGTCCGCCTGCAGAGGCTGGACCGCCCCCGCAGGCATTTGCACCGAAAAATCGACCTTCTTCTGGCGGGCCCGCGGGTCGAGTTCGGCAGTAACTTCTTGGATTAGGTCGCCAATGGGGAAGGACTGGACCTGCAACCCCGTGAGGCCGGAAACTCGCTCGATGTCCAACAGGTTAGCCGCCAGCCGCGAAATATTATCCAGATTGTGTTCGATCTTCTCAACATAGCTGGATTGCTGATCATTCAAGTCACCCTGTACACCCAACATTGTCACGTATCCCCGGGTAAGCTCCAAGGGATCATGCAGGTCGTGGCTAAGCGTGGACAGGAAATCGGCCCGCGCCGTTTCCGCCCGATGCGAAACACTCACATCCCGAAGGGTAAGTATGCGTCCCAGCAGTTTGCTATCCTGGCGCAATTCCAACAAATTGCCGCCATACAAGCTCCCGCCCAATTCAATCTCGACATTTGCGCTGCCCTTTTCAGGCAGGCCTTTAAAGCCTTTGACGAGATGTTCAAGAGGCTGGGCAATCACCGATCCAAAGTCCATTCCCAGTACACTGAGGGCCGCCGGATTGGCAAACACAACGCGGCCCACATCGTCAGTAAGCAAAACAGGGTCGGGGATGGCGTTCCAAGCCTCTTCCAGACGGTTGCGGCCAAGGTTGGCGGCCGAATATTGGCGGGCGTTGACCGCAGCCTTTGCCGCCTCATCCGCCAGAGTTTCCAAATAATGGACGGCGTCAGGAGCAAAAGCCTGCGGTTGGTCGTAGGCCAACCAAAGTGTGCCCATATGCTCGCCATTGTGCTGCAAGGCAAAGGCGGCAATTGCCTGCGGCAGCGGAACGCCCTTAGCCACTTTCAGGCGGGCACGGGCAGGGTTGGTTAGCAAGATGCGCTGTTGCTTGAGAGACATGGAGAAGACCTGCTGATCCAACCCGGCTGCGAGTTTGGCTTTGGGCCCGCGGCCAAACGCGACCAGCCCCTTGCTTTCCAGAATCTCCAGTAAACACCAAACGTGCAGAACTAGCCCCACCCGCCAAAGCCGCATTCAGAATAGGATCGACATGCGCACCAGCATCCGGGCTGGAGGTGATGCCCTGGCTGACCGAAAGCAGGCGTTGGATCTCCTCCACACGCGCTTTCAACGTCTGGCGCATCTTTTCAAACGCAACCGCCAGGCGTCCGACTTCATCTTCCCCGGAAACCGACACCGGCGCCTGCAAGTCACCTGCGGCGATACGGTTCGTCTCAGCCATCAACTCTTGTAACGGAGCCGTTACGGACCGCAGACTAAGGCGCAGGAGGAAGTAAGCCACCACGGCCAGCAAGATCAGAATAAGCACAATAGGCAACACCAGTTCAATGGCAAATTGCTGGCTCAGGCGTGCCGGCCACTGCGCAACCACGGACCAGTTGCTGCCAGTTACCGGCTTGTAATCCACGAAACGGCGTGAGCCGTCTGAAGCCGAATCAGCGTAATTGGTGGCGGTATCTCCCCGGGGGCCGTTGTAGGGCTGCATAATAGCGTCCGCGGCCGGGCCGATCACAACCCGGCCATCGCCGTCGATCAAGAAAGCTTGACCGCCCAGGGAAGCCACGCTAAGCAGGCTTTGCAGGACCGGCCGGGCGAAGGGATTGGAATCCAATCCGGTACGTCCCACCAATACCGCCCGCACCTGACCGTTGTCGTTGCGTACCGCGGCGACGAAGGAAAGCTGAGCAGCACTGGCATTCACATCCACGGGAGGGACGCTGAGGGTTTGAAAGGCCATGCCCTGGATGGCTAGCCCGACCGCGGCGATTTCCTCATCTCCAGGATCCAAGTCCGTGAAGTTGGTGACTGGGAATCCGGCGATGGTATTGCCGCCGGTGTCCAACAGGACTAACTGTTCGAAATATGGCACGCCGCGCAAATGGTCCTGCAGCAACTGTAAGGCGGTGGCCGGGGAAGCGTCCGCCAGCCGCGTGTTGGAAGCAAGCTGCGAGATCAGGTTTTGGCCGGTCTCCAATAGAAAGGGAACGCTATTGGCGGCTAGGTCAGCGCTGGCCTGCACACGCTCACCCAGCAAGCGATCCGCAGCTTGGCTAATCGACCACCAAGACAGGGCGCCCAGCGCCAGGAAAGCCAGCAGGACAATAGGCCCCAATGTGTACAGCAAGCGCGCTTCCAGGCTACGTTCGCCCGGGGCGGCTTGGCCCCCAATTTTTCCTATGCCAAATAGTGGCACTCTGGCCTGCAAAACCTGCAAAACCGCGCCAGCCAGCAGCAATGGACCACCAACCGCCAGGGTGACCCAACCCAACCGCGCCAGCGAAAAATCGAGGCTGGCGATGGGATCGGATGACGCCCAGAAGAAAGAGGTAGCCAAATAGATGAATGGATAAACGAGTGACAGAAGGGCAGACGCTACCAGGGGCTGGCGCAGCCAGGTGAAAAGACGCGTGCGATAGCTTTGCTCAACAGCGCCATAGAACAGGGTCGCCAGCAACGCAAACTCGAGCGGAGTAAAAGGGCTGCGAGTGCTCCATACGGCTAGCAGTAGGCCTGAAAAAACGGCCAGCGCGACACCCGGGAACGCTCCTAACAAAACCAGCCCCAGAACCCAGGGGATAGCCGCAAATACGGGCATCAAGGGTGCCACCGGCGGCGGACCCAAAGCGGGAATGGCTAACAGCCCATCCGCGGGAAGGCGAAGCGAAAAGATAAGGATGGAAATAGGAGTAAGTAGGAAGAACCCAAGCAGCCAGCCCCATTCCCGACGCGCCCATCGTTTCTTGGGCCAAGGCGACCGCCGCAGCCACCAGGCCACTGAAGCTGCCAACAGCAGCCACAGCGCCCAAGCCAGCAGCCCATTGGGCGGCAGCAGGCGTTGGAACACGAGGCCTTCTAGAAAGTAAAAGGTCATATCAACCCACGGGCTTGTAGACACCCCAATATTCTTCGGGCAACGTGGCAGCGATGTGCTGCATCACCAGGTCCGCATTAGCCTGGCGGGCGGCGCGGCGCGCTTCGCCCTGGCCCTGGATAGGCGGCAGGTTGAAGGGCTTGCCGATGTGCAAACCCAATTCCGGCCGCTGGCCGCGCAGCGCCCGTTTGAGCATGTCGTCGCTGGTGCCACTGATGCCCACAGGAATCACCGGCACACGCGCCCGATCCATCAGGTAGGCCACGCCAGCCCGCGCCTGGCGCAAGCCGGCTTTGTGACCGCGGCCGCCTTCAGGGGCAATAGCGATGGGCAGCCCGGCTGTCAAGGCGGCCAGCATAGTCTCGATGACCTTGCGGTCATATTCGCCACGATGCACAGGGATGGCAGCATAGCCGTTCACGAAGAATTTCACGGCCGGACGCTCAAATACGTCCGCGCCCGCCACGGCCTCAGGAAAATAAGGCCAAAAAGCCAGCAGCAGGGGCGGCTCGAAATAGGAGATGTGGTTATAGGCAATGATGTAAGCACTTTTGGACGGCACATTTTCTTGCCCGTAGATGCGCACGCGGCACAAAATGAGAAAAATCACACGAAACACGGACCCGATCGTGTGGCGGAAAAGCCAATTCTTAAAGACTACTCGATATGGCGGGTCTTCCTCTTTATTTGGCGTATCCGCAGTTACTGCCGCCACCATACCAAGTACATGCTCCAAAACGTCTTCACGGCCCATGCCGTCGGTTTTCAGCATGATGGCGTCATCTGCCGGGCGCAGCGGCGCCAGATCCCGGCTCGAGTTCGATCTTGTCGCGCTCCTGCAAGGAGTGCAGGATCTGCTCATAGGGCACATCTTCGCCGCGGGCAAGTAACTCGGTATGGCGGCGTTTGGCGCGCTCTTCCGGGGAGGCATCCAGATAGATCTTGAGGTCCGCCCGGGGCAACACCACGGTGCCAATGTCGCGCCCTGCCATCACCACCCCGCCGCGCTGTGCAATGCGGCGCTGCTGTTCGGTGAGCGCTTGGCGCACGCCGGGTACCACAGACACTGGCGACACATTGGCGTCCACCGACTCAGTGCGGATGGCCCAGGTGACATCTTCGCCATTCAGGAATACATCGTTGAGACGACCATCCTGCTCGCTTGCAGGACGCAGGTCGATATCCGCCTGGCGCGCCAGCTTTTCCAATGCAGGCCCATCGTGAGACTCAACACCTTGGCGTAAGGCAGCCAAGGTCACAGCACGGTACATAGCACCCGTATCAAAATACAAATAATCCAATCGTTGCGCAAGCGCCTGAGATAGTGTGGATTTCCCGGATGCAGCCGGGCCGTCGATAGCAATGATGAGTGCTTTTTTCATTAGGTTAGGGCGTCGTATCCAGTGGCGCTTGTGAGTTGGCGCCCCCGTCGGCAAAGAGATCGGCGCGCACCCACAGGATAATCTGCTGCTCCTGGGTGGGCGCCTGGCGGAACATCAGCCAGGAAAAGAAATTGGTCGGCCAGGGGCCCCATGAGCGTTGAACGCCTACAGCAAAACTTTGGCCACGATAGTTGGAGAACTCGGCAGGAGGCTGCTCGGCAGCGGATGTAACCGCCAATTGCGGCGATTGGTTTCCGGAATCATCTTGGGGGTAGTCGCGCAAAGCCCAGTGCAAGGCGGTGCTGTCGGTTCGATATTGAATGGGCACTGCGTGCAATTGACCCTCGGTCCAAAAAGAAAAATCGTGCAGTGTTTCCGTCAATAAACCCAGGTCACCGACAGCAGGGCCTGGAGTCCACAGCTCATTGGCCACATCCGCGGGGCCGCGCAGGAAATGCGTGCTGGCCGACAACAGGAACAAGCAAAAGACCAATCCTAGGGTCCATACCGCCCCCTGAGAGGCCGCCCGGGTGGACCAACCCAATCCAATCAAAATGCTTGCCAGGATGGCGACGCCTACCACAAAGGCCACAATCAATAAGCGCGGCTCAATGGCCGGCACCAGGCTGCCCAATTCGTAATACAAAAGCGCTTCTGCACCGGCGGCACGCGCTAGTCCCAGTATGAAGAATACGGCCAAAATAAGCATCAGAGCCATTTCGCCAAAGGTGGCAAGGGGTTCCTGTTTGGGGTAATACAGATAATCTCCGAGCTGGAAGGCTGCTAAAACCCATAGAGGCAGCAGCACCCAAACCAAGTCGGCTACTTGCCGGTTGGGATTAACGATCAACAGGAGTAGTGCTCCGGCGGCAAACAGCGAGAGCAGTTTCTCCCAGCCGGCATTCTGCCGCCAGGCCAGCCAAATCCTCCAACCCCCAAAAACCAAGGCCGGCAGGCCATACCCGAACAGCGCAAAGGCGATGGTCCCAACACTTGCAGGCTCGAAACCTTGCCCGACAAAGAAAGCGGCCAGTGCGGCGCCGACGCCTGAAAGGCCTCCAGGGAAGCTTAACAGGAGCGTTGCACCCAATAGCAGAGTGACCACAAAGGCCACGCTAGCGGAACGGGCGAGACTCTTATCAACAGAGATGGCCGGCCGAACAACCAACCAGACCAAAATGGCTGCACCCAGGCCGTAAAAAATGCTGGGACCCGACATCAGGGCAATGGCCGCTAACATGCCCATGACCACCGGCCGCCGGGCGCGCCAGAAGGTGAGTGCAGCCAGCGTGGCGAAGATTCCTAATATAGTCCCGGACGCGAGGCGGGACAAGGCCACCAATCCCGGGTCGATGGCCAGGAAAAGGGTTAGCACTAGTGCCGCTTTCTCTCCCAACTTCTCCCGCCAAAAATAAGGAAGCAAGATCAGAGCGAACCCTGACAAAGCCGGAACCAACCGCGCCAGAAACGTACTGCTGCCAAAAAGGCTAAACAGCAGGCTAGTCAACAGCACATAGGCCGGCTGAGAGCCGAGGCCAGCCGCTTGCACGCCGGCGGCTCCATAGGCAGCCAACGCCGAGCCAGCTTCGAATTCATTGAGTGGAAGATTGCCAAGGTGAATAAAGCGCAGTACAAACGCCAAAACCAGAATGGCGGAGAAAAAGAATTTTCCACGGCTCAGGGAAAGGGATTTACGCATGGCCGGGTTCATTATAGTCGAGCCAGATTCTGAAACGAAAACTAAGGCACCTGGTAAATGGTCACCGAATTATTCTGGTATACGATGGGTAGATTTTCCATGAACTTTGCCTCGTCCAAGGTATACGCAGCGCGTTCCGAGTCGCCGACGATCACGTATTTAACATCGTACTTATTCAACAGCGATTGCGCCGTCGACCAGTCTGCGGTGCTATACAAGGTCTGTATATCATCCAGGCAACTCCAATCCACATTGCCGCCGCGCCACTGCCCCTCGTGGCCCGGCCAGCCCATCAGGCCCGCCTGGCCGCTATACGTAGCGTAACGAGCATAGCTGGCATCGTAACTGCCGCCCACAGCCTCAACTAGGTAACCCGCTGGGGCTTGCTGCAACCACTGGATGGCAGAATTGACATCGCCGGGTAGCCAACTGGCACCATCCAGGCTGCCAACGGGATTATGTGTGATATCCGAGAACGAGAACAACGGGTAGACGAAACCGGCCGCCAACAGCAACACAGCCACCACTGCGAACACAGCCCGCCCAGCCGCGCGCAATTCCTGCAGCAGCACGACTACCACCACAGCAGCCACCACTGCCCACATCTGCCAGGCCTCGAAATAAAACTTGAACACAGTATTCATGCGCGTACCGAATTGGTCGCGCAAATAAATGAACTCGGGCACCGTCACCAACACTGCGCCCACGAAGACGAGTAACACCATAAACGAGCGCGCCTGAAAGGCGGTTGGCTCAGGGGCCTCGGCTTTGCGCCGCGGCAACCACAGCAGCAAGCCGAACGCCAAGCCCAGCATCACAGTCAGGCTGATCCAACCGCCCGAGCCAACCAGACGCCGGCGCAGACCTTCCGCCACCAGTGCGCCAAAATCCGGCGCCCCCAGGGCCACCAGAGCCCGGCCTAATTCGCCGGTGGGCAGCAGCAAAGCATACAGGGAAGCCAGTATCAGGGAAAGCAACCAAAGTCCGACAACAATCACCAAACCATATACTAGGCTGGTCCAAATACCCTTCCATTTGGCCTCGTGCTTCCAAAGCCGCAATAGATAAACCAGGGTCGGGGTCCACAAAATGGCGAACATGATCCAAAGATGGGTGCCGCGAGAGGGATTAACCATATTGGGCAAGATACCCCCCGCCTGGGAGGTAAAGCCCAGGTAAAACGGCAGATACAACAGGATGCCACCCACCAGGATGACGACACCCAAGGCCAGCAATTCGTAAAAGCGGTCCAAGGACCAACCCTGGTGCTGAGCGTTGCGCAACATATAAGCTAGGCCAAACACAGCCCCATATATGGGGAAATCCCAAATGTTCAAAAATGCCAGGCCTCCAAAAACCACCAACGCTAACAGCAACGCATCTGCGCGGATGGTGAGACCAAACCATCGCAACCGTTCTTTCTGCTCTGCCCCACCCAAATAGAGGTTCATCGCTAAAGCCATGGCTAGCATGACGAAGGGCATGGACAACACATGGGGATGTAGATCGCCCAGGGTGTAAGAAAATGCCGGGAATTCGTCGATCAACTCCTGGTCGCCCCCGCTGTAGGTCTTGTCATTAATCACGCGCGAGGCGCGCCACCACCACCAGTAGCCGCTTCCGTAGAGGCGTGGTGTCAAAGTGGGCGGTTGTGCGGGCGGCACGGTCAGGTCATCCACATCCAGATAGTTCCACACAGGGGATTGCTGTGCGCCATCCGGCCAGAAGGCGTGCTGCGCATAAGCGATTTCCAGCACGCCCTCAGCGTTACCCATCAAAAGCACGAACAAGGGCGCCAGAGCCGCCAGCCACAGCAAACTGCGTCCCAGCTTAGGTTTGTACAGGCTGAGCAGGTCATAGGCCAGGCCGTAGGCCGCCAGGGCAGCGCTGGAGAAAATTGTGATGAAGCCTAAATTGAACCCTATCGAGCCGGTGATCCCCACCAGCTTGGACAACATGGCCACCATCACATAGCCAAAGTAGTAATACGAAATCGAGAAACCCGAGAGCCACGGGTCGTGCGGCGGCATGGTTGGCGAGTGCAGGATGGCGTTGATGAAGGCCAACTCCATAGGCTGTTCGGTATGGTTGATTTCCGGACGGGCAGTGCGGATAAAGGCCATAAATAGAAATGCCAGCAGGAACAGCACCTCCATGGCGATGACTGTGCCACGCTGGCGGCGCAGCCACTGGCCCAGTTCACCGCGGGGAAGTTGCCGCCATGCCCACCAACTGAACACTCCTAGCAGCAGGGCGGCGGTCAGCAGCCCGCCAACGTTGTTTTGCAGGAAGCCATAGCTGCCCAGCAGCCAAAAGATGAATCCCCACAGCAATAGCCCCAACGGACGGATGAAAGCGTAGCCTTTGTCGGGTAGGGCCCCCAAGAAACGATACGCCAAGGGTAGGACCAACCAACCGAGACCGGCCAGCAACAAATACCAGAGCACGGCGGACAAAAACAAAGCCATCAGGCGCTTGCCGGCAGTACCTTATAGATCACAGTTTCACCGCTGCGAAACACCTCTTGCCAAAGGCGGCCGTCTTGCTCTTCAAATTTGTTCAGCCCGTCGCCAGGGTAATAGGCGCGCTCCAGTTGGCCTACGATGATGTAATGCACTTTGTATTTGTCCAGGAAGGCCTGCACAACCTGCAAATCGGTGGTGGTATAGAAGTCCTGAATCTCTCCCACGCGACCCCAAATGTCGTTGCCGGGCACGAACTCGCGCTGTTGGCGCTGATGCCAGTTCCAGCCCAACACCGCCGGCAGACCGGTGTAGATACTGAAGCGTCCACCCCATTTATATTCTCCGGTGTGCGCCTCCACGATAGCTGGCGACCCCTGCACGTTCTCTTGCATCCAGCGGATGGCAAGGTAATCATCTATCAGTGGAATGGCCTGGTCCTGATCGTAGTAGGTGGCGTATTGCATATACGCCGCCCCATTCAATGTGTGCGGAGCCTCGGGCGCCATACGGTCACCCATTTTGGCTGGCACACCTTCCAGCATGAACATAGCCCCACACGCCAGCAAAACCACCGCGCCAGTTTGCCAAACAGCGCGCCACGAGGGTGCCCAATTGCGCAAAGCATCCAGGGTCCAGGCGAAGGCCAGGGCGGCGCTAACTGCCAGCAGCACCCAGGCCTGCATGTAAAACTTGAAGACCGTGTTCATGCGCGAGATGTCGCCTTGCAGGCGGATGACCTCTACCATCAAGGTCAGAAACAAGCCGGTACCCACCAGGAACACGACCAGGCGTTTGACCTCGTTCAAGCCGGGCCGGAAGAAAAGCAAACCTACCCACACCAACAAAGGCAACGCCAACCAGACAATGCGCACGCCCAAGATGAACAGCGCCCCGAATGCAAATAAGAATATTGCCACGCCAAAGACGATCAAGGAATAATGTTGTTCCAGCTTACGCAGCGAAGACAGAGGTGTGGAAGCCAGCCAGATACGGGTTTCCCACACAAGCCAAGCGATGATGAAGAACAGGAAGATGCCCCAGTGGTTCAAATAGGAGGGTGCGGGCGTGTGCGTGCCCGACCACAGTTCGATGCTGGAATAACCCTGCCGGTACCAGGCAACAAAGGGCTGATAAGCCATCACGCTCAAGACCCCCAACGCCGTCATGCCGCCCAGCGCCGCAAGCCAGGGAGAGCGGCCGTCTTTGCGGCGCGGGGCATAGCGCCAAATGGAGTAGCCCACTGCCAATGCCGCGATCAGTAAATAGGTAGGCAGATCCCAGGTATTTATCGGGCGCAAGCTGCCCAATATGATGCCGCCCAATACCAATGAAGCCGCAACCTGCCATTTGTTCTTCAGACCGTTCCAGGCCCGGCCCAAGACAGCGGAAGCAGACCAGCCTAACCCTAGAAGGGTTACCGGCAAGGCGATCATATGGGCGTGCAAGTCGGCATAGGTGAAGGTGAATAGAGGAAATTCGGATATTGGCCCGGTTTCCCCGGGGGCAGGGATGATTCGCGTGGGGTCCCAATACCATTCGCCGCGGCCCACCGGGAAGGATTGTCCACCCAGGGCTAGCACCAGGCCGTGCACCATCCAGCGCAATTGGGTCAGCAAGCCCGCATCCGGCGTGAAGGCCCCCTCTGACCCCAGCCGGGCGAATGCCGTCACCAATGTACCCAGGCTGGCTAAGTTCCCCAGCAACAGGACCGCCACCGCGGCAGCTAGGCCAACCAGTTCCGGAGAAACCTTGGAGCCACGTCCTTCGCCGCGGGTCCAGGCACCCCATAGGTTCCAGGCCAGGCTGTAAGCGCCCAAAGCCAGCATGGCGAACAGGCTGGGCAGGATCAGGTTGTAGGCCACCGAGGGTACGATGCCCAGGAGCTTAACCAGCGAGCCGACGAGCACGAAACCGTAATAGTAATAGTTGATGTATCCGCCGGCAAACCAGGGGTCAAATGGTGGGAAACTGGTGCTCTTGAGCACCGCGTTGAAATAAGCAAAGTCCATGGGCTTTTCGCCGCCGAAGGACGGATGCCACAGATCTGGATTGGCAAAGCGGATGGCCAGCATCAAAATGAAGAACAGCAGGAAAAGGAACTCAATGCGCAAGAAATGCTGCTTGCGTTCTTCCCATTCAGCGCGCAACTGCTTCCGATGCAGCCAGCCGACGGCTGCGCCAACCACTGACAACAACACGGCAAATACGACCAGCCAGCCTCGGCTGAAAGTAAGACCCAGTGAGCCGCCCACCCAGGCCAGGTAGCTCAACAGCAGCAAGCCAACAAGGCGGGCAAAGGGATAACCCCCGTCGCTCAACCCCGCCAGCGTCCAGCGCACCAGCGGGTAGACAGCCAGGCCTAGGGCGAATAAAGCCAGGTACCAGGATACCGCGCTGATCCAGGGCGATGCATTAATCCAGCCATCTGTATTGAAAATATCCGACCAGGTGCCTCCGGCTTGCTGTTGGGTCAGACGGTCCGCCGGCAGCATCAGGTTGGGCAAATTGCCGCTGCCGGTGGCCTGTTTGGGGGTCAGGTGCTGCACCTGGGTCAGATCTACCTGAGCGAACAGGTCGGCCCACTTCTGGGGATCGTAATCGGTCGTCTTCTGGAAAATAAACACCTTGGGATGATCGTAGACCGTGAAGGCTTCTTCGGAAGCCTGATCGTTGATTCTCCACGGCCCTATTCCTGGGGAGTTCGCAAACACCTGAACCAGCTTGAAGCCATACAGGCTTTGTGTGTTATCTACCTGGGCCTTGATAAAACAGATCTCGATGGCCTCACCTTCCGGGCAGCCGATCAAGGCACGATAATAAGCCACCACCAATGGGAAGCGTTCAGGGATGCGCGGCAGGCTTCCCCACTGGCGACTGGAGGTTATGAATAGGAATTCAGAATGATCGAGATTATTGAGGAAGCGGTCTACTTTGGAGGCGTCAGCGTCCCAATACATTTCAAAATTCAGATCGCCCTGATAGATGCCGCCAAAACCATCGTAGCCTTGCATGCGCAAAGGCAAGCCGTCGTCCCAACTGCTCTCGTTTGCCACCGCCGAACCCAGCAGGCTCGCAGAACCCGAAGCCACCGAGATCTGCAGGTTGATGGGTTTATCGGCGGTCGAACTGAGCGGCGTCGCCAGGTTAACTGCTTGCTCGGTACCGATGCCCCCCTTATCGGTTCCTACCGCTAGAGTGATATCTTGTTCATCTAAAATTTGGCCGCCGTCAGGGTTGCTGAGGGCAATGTGCGCCTGCACTGGGGTCAGCGACAGCGGTCCCAGCCCGCTCAATGTCATGGTCAGGGTATCGGGTAAAGCACCCAGGGTGTTCGCAAAACTTATCTGCAGGCTGGCGCCCATGTTGAATGCTTGCGGGCCGGGCATCAAAGCTTCAGGGGGGATGTCGGGAGACTGGGAACTGCTCAACTCCACGCCGTCCACCAGCACCTGGCCCTCCCCGGCGGGGAATTGCAGCACAAGCTGGTAGGTTGCGGAGGGATCCGCTAATAGATCACCCGGGATATCGAAAGCCGCGCTGGCGATTTCCCCCGGAGCGAGGCCTTCCAGGTCGACAACCTGGTTTAATCGGATAAGCAAATTCTCGCTTTGAGTTCCATTGCGTATATCTAACTGGACAGGCGCCAGCACATATTTGAAACTTAGCTGGGTGATACTCCCATCTGTTTTTGTAGAAAAACTGGCGAAGAAGGGCGTTTCGGGGCTGATGGTCGAGTTATAAGAAAACGGCAGGGGTTGGTTCTCTTGCCCACCGTCCGAACTCTGATAGTTTACCGTGATCGGCCCGGGTACGTTCTGGTAGATCCAGCGCGTGGCCGCTATACGCGACACATCTTGTTGATATATTTGCACGAATGCGTAAGCCCATAGCGCCCCAGCCAGAATGGCCGCGCCACCCAACACTGCGGCAATTAGCTTTAACCAGGCTTGCCAGCGACGGCCGGCTTGCGTCCCTAGATCCCAGGCAGTCACCACTGCCCAGGCGCCGAAGACAGCCAGCACCGGATAGATGGGCAGAAAATAACGCATTGTGGGGTTGAAGGCCATGGACTGCCACAGGAAGAACAGCACACCCCAGGTCCACACCAAGATCAGCGGCTTGCGCCAATCACCCCTGACAATTCGCCAGCCTGCCCAGGCCATCCCAGCCAGGCATAAAAGGGCCAGCGGCCAACCCAGGCCCCAACCTACAATATTGTGCAACCCAAACCAAAATGAGCGCCGCGCCCACTGCATGGATGGCGGCCAGTCGGCATCGCCGTTCACCTGGGCCGCCAGGCTAAGCATGTTGTCGATCCAGTGTGGATTCAAGCCGAAACCTGCGGTGACCAAATCCTTGAGACGCGTCGCCATAGCTTGTCCGGCGGATTGCTGCCACACCACCCCAATGTTTTGGAACCAGCCTGTCAGCCCCAAGCCCTGGAAGGCGTAAGGTTGGAATAGCCTGAACATGACGAAACTCAATGCACCAGCCAACACCAGCCACCAAAACGCAGGCGCCAGATTGGCTTCGCGTTCTTTTCGCGGCAGCATATACACACGGATGCCCAGGGCTGCCGGCAGCATCAGCGCCTGCATGGCAACCACTGCCGGTTGGTTGATCTTGGAGGCCAGCGACAAGCCGAATGCCAAACCGAAGCCAACCAGCTCCCAGGGGTTGAACGGGCGCGTTTCACCCTTGTCCCGGCCATAGGTGGCTATTCGGACTGCGAAAAGCACAGCCAAGAATGTGAAGAAATTGGCAAAGTTGTCCACCGTCCAGAAGTGCAACTCCTGGATCTGCATCACAGCCACGGCGGAGATAGTGCCAGCCAGCAGGCCAACGCGTTTATCGAACAAGCGCGTGGCGATCAGGAACACCAGCACCACCAGCCCCAGGTCTGCCACGCCCGAAAGGGCGCGTCCGACCAGCTGGACCTGGTCATAGCCAGTGATACCCAGCGCTTCGCCTATATAGCGCACCATGAATACCGGCAAGGTGCCGTACACAAAGAAACCTGCGCCGCGGTTATTCGGGTTTAGGGTGGAATTCTGGGTGTCGAAATATTCGCCCAGGCTGTGCACAGGCTCCAGGCTGGCCACTACGCCTGTAAGAAAGCGCTCATCGGGGTGCAGGTGCTGCTGCTCGTCCCAATTGATGCCCACGAAGCGCAAATAAGCGCCAATTACCAGGACCAGCACAAAGGCTGCGTTAAGCACCCAGGAACGGTTTATGGGATGAGAGCCCTTGGCCATCATTGGGACGCCTGCTGCGGGACGAAGTAGGTGAGGAATTCCTTACCGGGCACGCGGCTCAGATGATAGCTCAGCAACCCAAAAGGATACAGTTGTTGCAGGGCGCTTAATCCATCGCCGTCTTGCGGGTTCAATATGAATAACTTAGGCGGGGCCGTGCCGAATGTGTCCCTCAATTGATCGGGCCAGATGCCATAATCGCGCCCGGATTCCCAGCGGTCACCGCCACCAGGCGTGTATCCACCCAATAGGGGTAAGACACCACCCAGGCCGAGTCATAAGTCCCAAAGCTGCCAGCGTAATCGGAGATGACTGCGCCCAATTCTGACGTGTTCCAGGCCGACTGGTCATATGTGCCAAGATATTCGCCAAAAAGTCCAGCGTTGGCCGTGGCTATGGCTACAAGCAATAGACACCCAGCCACAATAGCAGTCACTCTACCTATCCGGCCATTCAGCTTTTCGCGCAAGCCATGCAGGAAGGCTTCCAGCCCAAAGGCAGCCAGCAGGAAAGCAGGCACCCAGGCACCGGCGTCGCGATCCATGGCTGGATTTTCCTCGGGGAAGGCCAGCGAAAGGATAGTGGGCAGCAGCATCAGCGGTACCGCCAGAAGCAGGAACAAGTCCTGCCATGAGCACGAGCGGGCGTAGCGTATGCCGACCAGCAAAGCTCCAATCAAAAGCAGGGCAGCTGAAATCAAGTCGAAGGCGGGTTTCTGGGTCAACCCGACCGTCCAGGTAGTACCTCCAGAGACGTTGAACATCTTAATCGCATTCCAAAAGTTCCCAGCAAAGATGACCGGGACTGATCCAGGATAGGCGCGTTCGCCTTGCAAAATGCGAGTTACACCCCAATGGAAAACCAGCTCCGGGTTGCCGATGGTGTAGCGCAGCAATGGGCCACACACCACCAGGGTCACCAGCGCCAACACCGCCGCCCCGATCAGGCCGCGGCGGCGCAGGTCCTTGTCGGATGTGTGCCACACAAAAAACAACACAGCCACAGCTGCCACAAGCAGCATCACTCGGAAAGGCGCATAGCCGTTCAGCCCCAGGCCCATGAACAAGCCCCCGAGCAGGAGGTCATTCAGGCTTCCACTCCGCAGGCCGCGCAGCAGGTAATACAAAGTTGGCGCGGCAAACAACGGGTACAAGGAAAACGCTAATCCAAGCCGCGCCAGCAGGTTGGGCCAGTAGCCCACGCCCACCAGCAACAGGGCGAACAATCCCACCCAGCGGCCACCCAGTTCCTTCCCCAACAAATAAACATATAAAAGGAAGCCGAGAGCTAGCAAGCTGGAGCCCAGTTTCAAGGTCAGGAATGAGGCGCCTGTCCCTAGCAACCCAGCCACAAAAGCATCCACATAGAATTCCACAGGCTCGCGGCCACCGTTGCGTTCAAAAAAGATGGCGTACTGGCCGTTGGAGATATCGCCCAGATCAAGTATGGTTTCGGCGTGCTCGCTGGTCATCTCGGCCGGCGCGCTGCCCAGGTCGGAGAAGCGGAAGAAAGCTATCACCGCGAAGGCCACCAGCAATATCAGCGTCCAGCGCGAAATATTCAACTTCCAATCCCGCTTACGCAGGCCAGACACAAAGTACTCCCAGGAAGCCCGCGGGCTTTGCGGGAACTGCCAGAAGGCAAACAGCACCAGCAGGATACTGGCCAGCCAGCAGACAACATTCACCACGTTGAAGTGATTACCACCCGTAAAGATGAAGGTCAGTGCAAAGAAAAGCAGGCCCAGCCACAGAGCCACGCGCCGGAAATGCTGCGCCTTCCGCCTCAGGGCCGACGTCTGGATCTCGGGGTAAGCGCCATTCATCCTGGCGCAGCGCCAGGAAGGTCAGCGCTACGCCGGCGGCGGCAGCTATCACCCCCAGTGGCCAGGAACTGTTCGCTCCCGACCACATGGACTGGGCTACCAGAAATAGAAGCACCGCCAAAATACTGAACCAAGGCACGGACAGTGGATGCCGTGTGCGCCGCTGGATCCGCGGCTTCCGCTCGGTGGCGCGGCGCTCAACCTTTGGCTGAAGCGCGTCCTTCTTGGGCAGCGCGGGGATGCTTGGCAGCCGGTTGCGGCGGAATGAAAGCAGGGCTTTGAGGTAGTCGAGGACGCTGGGTTCAGGCATGGCGAGTGCGGTTGGCTTGGCTAGCTCTCAAGCCGTCTTTCATTTTATCTTAGGCGGAAAAACCCGCTATGAACGATTCGCTTCTATTTCTTGCGGGCCACGTACCAGGTATAAGTACCCTGTTCGTCTGCGCCAACCTGGGCATATTTATGAATGGCCCGCTCGGTCAGAGCCAGATTCCAGCGTCCCGACGCCAATATCCAGCGTCCGGTTAACATGCGCGCCACCCAGCTGGGCAACCCAAGATAATGCCCCCACTCCAGGACATGCAATGAGGCGGGTGGGAAGTAATGCCAGTAGCGTTCCACAGCGAACCCAGCCTGTCCCAGCTTAGAGGCCCATTCCTCGGGAGAAAGCATATTCACATGGCGGGAAATGCGCGTGAACAGACGTATATAGGCGGCTGCCATGGATTTGAGCCTGATCCTCTCCAGAAAATTGGCAATAGACAAATTGTGCGGCCAGCGATGGTTGGGCACGCAAAACAAGAATAAAGCGCCTTTGGCCACCACGCGCCCGGTCTCGTTCAGCACATCCTGCAAACCGGGGATGTGTTCCAGAACCGAATTGCTGAACACCGAAGCAAATGTGCCATCCGGGAACGGCAATCGCCCCCCCGGGGATTGCAGTACATCTCGGTAGGCCCCGTAACGGCTGGCCTCGCGCAGCGAGTTAGGCGCCGGGTCGATACCCACGTCAATGGG
Source organism: uncultured Chloroflexia bacterium (assembly GCA_963797275.1). GTDB lineage: Bacteria > Chloroflexota > Anaerolineae > Anaerolineales > UBA11579 > JAMCZK01. Next base: position 239,526 of record CAWCOT010000001.1, read on the forward strand.
TTTGTCGAATACCAGGCTGGCGAATTGTCCATCGCCGCAGCCCAGGTCCAGTACCGGCGAGGCCAGCTCAAACTCATCGTAAAAATCCGCCTCTACCGCCCGCAGCAGCCCACGGAAATAGGGCAGACTCTGCAGCATCTGCCACAGGAAAGGGTTTTGGCGGGTTTCTGGTTCCATCACTGCAGTTCTTTGGCAATTTCTTCAAACAGGGCTTCATGGCGCTCAGCGCAGGTATTCGGGCTGAACTCCTTGCGCAATCGCGCCGCCTCCCGTCCGGCATTCTTCGGTTTTGATGCCAGCACCGCCAGGATGTTCTGCGCCAGGGCGGCTGCGTCCCCTACCGGCGTCACCCTGCCCATACCGGTCATTGTCACCGGTTGGCGCACCCCAGGCAGGTCGGAGGCCACCACGGATTTTCCATTCATCATGGCCTCAATCTGCACGAAGCCGAACGTCTCAGTGGAATTGGTGCTAGGGACTACCAGCAAGTCGATGTTGGGATAAAAAATTGCCATGTGGTGCATATCCAGGTTGCCCAGGAACTTCCATTGGCCGGTTTTTTGATATTCCTCAATTCGCGGCCACAGATTTTGCATGTAAGCTTCTTCGCCGATCACATCCTGATATTGACCAGCAAACCACACCATGCCATCGGGATGCTGCTCCAGAACCGAGGGCAATGCATCCAGCAAGAGTTCGACTCCCTTTTCCGCTGCAAAGCGCGTTGCCATGGCGACCACGGGTCGCTTCCGTTTGGGATTGTTCTCCTTGCCGAAGGTCTCAACGTCTTTGGTCTCAGCCACCGGCAGTTCCACTGCAGGAGAGATGACGCGCACCTTTTTGGCAAAACGACGCAAATAAGGCGAGTGGCTGGCGAAGTCCTCGGTGTATGAGGAAATCCGATGGGTGAAAAGGCCCGCCAGACTGTTCATGATTTCCACTACCAGACTCACAAGACGATTGAACAGGCCTGGGGGCAGCGTCAAGTCGGAATGATAGATGATGACAGTGGGTTTTTTCCACAGTCTTCCGCGTAGTGCCAGGCCGGCCGCATCGAATTGCGGCAGATGCAGCAGCAGCGCATCGTGCCGGCGTAATTCAACCGAAGCAATGCGCCCCAAAGAAGGCATGATCACGCCCTTGCTGACACGCAGCGCCACCGGAACACGCAAGATTCGCACCCCATCGCGTATCTCTTCCAGCGGCAGGTCTTTCTCGAACTGCGCGGTGAGCACGGTGACATGGTGGCCGCGCCTGACCAGCGCTTTGGCAAGGCGCTCTGCGTAAATGGTCAGCCCACTGGTATGCGGTCGGTAATAGGTTAAGACAGTGAGAATTCGCACGGGGTGAGTTTAGTCCAAGCTAGTCGAACAGGTTGCGATGGGCTTGCACCCAATCCACCAGGTCGCCGGCACCCTGCTCCACCCCGATCTTGGGCTGCCAGCCCAGGTCCTTTTTGGCTTTGCGGATGTCGCTGATGTACACAGCCTGGTCGCCCGGGCGCACGGCGCCGCGCTTCACTGGAATCTTGCGCCCCAGCAGACTCTCCAGCAAGGGGCCGCACTCGGCCCAGATGGATAAGGTCTGTCCTGGTCCACCGCCCATATTGAAAATCTGCCCGGCCACGTTCTTGCGTTTGGCTATGGCCGCATCGTATGCCGCGATCAGGTCGTGCACGTGCAGCATGTCGCGCACTTGTTTACCGTCCCCATAAATGGTGATGGGCTTACCCAGCACAGCGGCGATAATGAACCAGGCCAGCCAACCCTGGTCTTCGATGCCGAACTGGCGCGGGCCATAGATACAACTCTGGCGCATCACCACGCTGGGAATGCCATAAATGCGTGCGTAATCTCGGACGTACTGTTCAGCCGTGCCCTTAGAGCAACCATACGGGGAATGGAAATCCAATTGCTGCGTTTCAGGCAACCCGTGCGGCAGGTTGGCATAGCGATAGCGCGTCTTTAGCTCCACCAGTTTGTGTTCGCTCATCTCGCCGTACACTTTGTTGGTGGAAGAATAGATCACAAACGGCCTGTTGCTGCTCAGGCGGATAGCCTCCAGCACATTGAAGGTGCCATAAGCGTTGACCTCGAAATCATGGCGCGGGTCGGTCACCGAGCTGGTGACCGCCACTTGTGCGGCCAGGTGCACCACCACATCCACATCCTCCACGACCCCAGACAAAGCTCCGGGGTCGCGGGTGTCTCCCACGATCAGGTCAAAACTGTCCGCCCCGTGCTTTTCGCGCAGCCAGGCCAAGTTTTTTTCCGCGCCGCTGCGTGACAGATTATCGAAGATAGTGACCTGCGCCCCGCAACTCAGCAAATGGTCGGAGTAATTGCTGCCGATAAAACCAGCGCCTCCCGTGATCAGGGTTCGATTTGCCACGTTCCTATTTTGCCTCAGAACGACGCAAAAGTTGGTTGTAGACCTTCCCCAAAGATTCCCCTTGCTGCCAGAAGGCATAAACTCCGATCACCCCTGTGGCCACAAAATAGATAACGTGCGAGACCAACGCATAGGCTAAAGCCACCGACGCATCCGCCCCGAAAAAACTGAGCGAACCTACCAGGGCGGCCTCCAGCACACCCACATAAGCTGGCGAAGAAGGTAGAGCCACCCCCACCGAAGCCACGGCAATGCTGAAGCCTGCCCAAAGCCAGGTTGCCTGGGGAAAAAAGCTTCGCAGAAGCACGTAGTACCAGGTCAAGTTAAGCGCCCAGGTCAACAGCATCCAGGCGGCGACTCGCAGGAAGCACGCCGGGGTCCGTAGCGCCGAAAGCCCTTCCAGAAAATGGGAGGCCTGCTCTTCCAGCCAGGTCTGTAGCCTTGGCCAGCGTCCGCTGACGCGCCGCAGGAAACCCCGCACCCACTCAGGGCGAGAAGCCATGAAGAACAGCAACACAAAGCCAATTACCACCAATGCTCCGGCTACCAGGGCCGCCGAATAAGCCCAATCGGCGCCCACCACCAGCGGCAAGGTGCCCAGCAGCAGGCCGGCGGCGATACCCAGGTCGAACACGCGTTCCACGACCACGCTGGAAAGCACCTGCCAAAACGGCAGGCTGACGCGACCGCTCAGCAGCAGCGCGCTGCCCAATTCGCCCAGCCGAAAGGGAAGCACGTTGTTGAGCAAATAGCCCTGGTTGAGAGCCAGGAAACTATTCTTGTAATCGGCTCGCTCCATTAACAAAGTGCGCCAGGCTTTGGCCCGCACCAGCAGAACACCGACGAAGGGCAGCAGCGACAAAAGGACGGCCGGAACTACTTGCGGGGTGAAGGCGCGACGCAGGGCGTCCAAATCAACGAAAATGAACAGCGCCGCCACGGCGATTACGGTCACTACCAGTCCCGGCAGCATGCGCAGCCAGGTAGGGGTCTCTTTGCGAACGGGTTCGGTGGCTGCCTTATTCATCCGTCAGACGCAGCACAGCCAAAAAGGCTTCCTGTGGGATTTCCACGTTGCCAACCATCTTCATGCGCTTTTTGCCTTTCTTTTGTTTTTCGAGCAGCTTGCGCTTACGGGTGATATCGCCGCCGTAACATTTGGCTAGTACGTCCTTGCGCAATGCTTTCACATTAGCTCGCGAAATCACGCGTCCCTCGGACACAGCTTGAATAGGAACAACGAACAATTGGCGCGGGATCAGGTCCTTAAGTTTGGTGATCAATAGCTGACCCTTATGGTAGGCGTCGTTCTTATGCACAATGATGGTAAACGCATCCACAGGTTCCAGGTTCACATGGATTTCCAACTTAACCAGTTCATCGGCACGATATTCCTTGAATTGGTAATCCAGCGAAGCGTAGCCGCGGGTAACCGATTTAAGCTGGTCGAAGAAATCCACTATGATCTCGGCCAACGGGATTTCAAAGTGCAGCAACACTCGCTCGGGCCCAGGATATTCCTCACTAATATAGATGCCGCGCCGCTTGGTGACTAATTCCATCACTGGGCCATAATAGGAGGTCGGCGTGAAGATCTGGATATCCATCCAGGGTTCACGCACTTCGGCAATCTCGCCCTCATTGGGTAATTCAGCTGGGGAGTCGACGGGTACCGTCAGTCCATCATGCAAGACCACTTCATATGCCACCGATGGCGCCGTGACGATGATGTCCAGGTCGTATTCACGCTCCAGTCGCTCCTGCACAATCTCCATATGGAACATGCCTAGGAACCCGCAGCGGAACCCAAAATTGAGGGCTTGCGACACTTCCGGCTCATAGATTAGCGACGCATCGTTGAGCTGCAATTTTTCCAAGGCATCTTTAAGCTCAGCGTAATCGTCGCCATCCACAGGGTAGACGCCTGCGAACACCATCGGCTTCACCTGCCTATAGCCAGGCAGAGGTGCTTGCGCAGGTCGGGCCTTATGTGTGAACGTGTCGCCCACGCGACATTCCGAGACCGTCTTCAGTCCTGTCGCCACGTAGCCAACCTCGCCTGCGCCCAAGCCTTTCACCGGCTTCATGTTGGGCGCAAATATGCCGATCTCGATTGGCTTAAGTTCGGCTCCAGTAGCCATCAGGCGCAGGGTCTCCTCCCCCTCGATGTGCCCTGCCACCACACGCACATAAGCAATCACACCCTTGTAAGCATCGTAATGGGAATCAAAGATCAGCGCTTGCAGCGGTGCTTCTGGGTCGCCCTTGGGTGGCGGCACGCGCCTCACCACCGCCTCCAGCAGCTCTTCGATATTCAAGCCGGATTTGGCAGAAATGCGCAGGATGTCATCGGGTGGGGTACCGATAAGTTGGCTGATTTCGTGGGCTACTGCATCCGGGTTGGCCGAAGGCATATCGATCTTGTTGATCACGGGAATGATCTCCAGATCGGCTTCCAGGGCTAAATATAAGTTGGCTAGCGTCTGCGCCTGCACGCCTTGGGAGGCGTCCACTACCAAAATAGCTCCTTCGCAAGCATCCAGCGCCCGGCTGACCTCGTACCCAAAATCCACATGCCCTGGCGTATCGATCAGGTTGAGTTCGTAATCTTGCCCATCTTTAGCGGTGTATTGCATGCGCACCGCCGAAGCCTTAATCGTCACGCCCTTTTCGCGTTCCAGGTCCATGGTGTCCAGCACCTGCTCGGTCATGTCGCACGCTGAGACGGTTCCGGTTAGCTGCAGCATGCGGTCTGCCAGCGTGGATTTACCGTGGTCGATATGGGCGATGATGCAAAAATTGCGGATTTGCTGCATAACCTAAGAAGTATAACTGAGTGCCAGTCGGCTTTGAAACGCGTTCCCTAAACCTGATCCGCAAACACGGATGCAATGAGTGTTTCCGGCTCTACTGAATTGGAAAGGTCCTTTCTCGCCCAGAGCAAGAACTCCATATTGCCCTTGGGTCCCTGGATGGGCGACCGCATCAGCCCCGCTAAACCAAATCCTGCCTCGCGTGCGGAAGCAAGTATCTCTTCCAGCACACGACGATGGATGTTAGCGTCGCGAATAACTCCTTTGCCTCGGCCCACTTCGCGTTTGCCCGCCTCGAATTGCGGCTTGATCAGGGCTACCAGCTGACCCTCGGGCGCCAACCAGTTCCTCACCACTGGAAGGAGTATTGAAAGGGATATAAACGAGGCATCTATAGTGACCACATGCACGGGTTCGGGCATTGCCTCCACGAAACGAGCATTGGTCTTTTCCATCACCACCACACGCGCATCCCGACGCAACCGCCAATCCAGTTGACCCTTGCCCACGTCGATAGCGTGCACTTTGGCTGCACCGTGCTGCAACAGGCAGTCTGTGAATCCCCCCGTGGATGAGCCCACATCCGCACACACAGCCCCACCAATCTCCATCCCGAATTCGGCAAGAGCTGCCTCCAGTTTTTCGCCTCCTCGCGAAACGAAGCGCGGTCCGCGCTCAACTTCCAGTTGAGCTTCGGGGGCCAGCATGCTCGAGGGCTTGGCTACTACCTGTCCGTCGGCGCGCACCTGCCCGGCCATAACTAGGCGTTGGGCCTGGTTGCGGCTTGCAGCCAAACCGCGTTCCACCAAAAGCGCATCTGCGCGCTGCTTTGCCATATGCCGATTCTAGCATCGCCCGCGGCTCACCAATCAGCCCTCCCATGCTATGATTCCATCCATGTGGATGGCTTTGCTGCGTAACATGCGTCCCAAACAATGGGCCAAGAACTTGCTGCTTTTCGCCGGCCTGGTCTTTGACCGCCAGCTTACCTACGGGCCCGCCCTCGAGCGAACCGTAGAGGGCTTCATATTATTCTGCCTTTTGAGCAGCAGCATCTATCTGATCAACGACATCATCGACCGGAAGAACGACCGAAAGCATCCCATCAAGAAGAACCGCCCGATCGCCTCAGGGGCGCTGCCGGTGCCCGTTGCGGCGATTGCCGCCGGACTGTTCGTTTTACTAGCGCTGGGAGGAGGATTTTGGCTATCTCCCATTTTTGCGTTGGCCTGTGGTTTCTATGCCGCACTGAATCTGGCGTACTCGTTCTGGCTCAAGCACGAACCAGTTATCGACGTACTTGTCCTGGCCAGCTTTTACGTATTGCGCGTAGGAGCCGGCGTTTCCCTTATCGTCGTTCAGCGCTTCTCCCCATGGATATATGTCTTCACCATATTCCTGGCCTTGTTTCTGGGCATCGGCAAGCGCCGCGCTGAAATCCTGCAAAGTAAATCCGGAGCCCATGCCCGCAGGGTGCTGGAGGGATACACTCCCGAATTCCTGGAGCAGCTCCTCTTAGCCGTACTGTGTCTATCCATTATCACCTATAGCCTTTACACCTTCCTGGCCCCCAACCTGCCTGAAAACCACATCATGATGCTCACCATCCCCTTCGTAATCTATGGCTTTTTCCGTTATCTGTACCTGGTCCAGGTGAAGAACAGTGGTGAAGCCCCTGAAGATATCCTGTTCACTGACTTTCCCCTTCAAGCCGACTTGTTGCTGTGGGGTGCTGCCATCTTGTTGATTTTCTATTTCTATTGATGCAGGTGCCTTCCTTCTTCCTTTTCCCTGCAACCCTCATCTAGCCATGCCCGCCATTTCCGCATCAGCTCCCGGCAAGGTAATTTTGTTTGGCGAGCATGCCGTGGTTTACGGCCAACCTGCCATCGCTGTGCCTGTGCAGGATGTGGCCGCCCAGGCCATCGTCACACCAGACATCGCCGCGCCTAGCGGCCGCATCCACATCCAGGCTCCGCAAGTGGACCTGGATGTCGATCTGGATTCCCTGCCCGAGGCTGATGCATTGGCCGCCGCTGTCCGGGCCTCCCTGGCCGCGGTGGGTGTTAGCCACTCGCCGGCTTTCAAGATACGTATCACCTCAACCATCCCGGTGGCTGGCGGTCTAGGTTCCGGGGCGGCGGTTTCCGTGGCCATCCTACGCGCTGTCTCGGGTTTCCTGGGCCACCCGCTCGAAAACCCGCGAGTCTCCGAGCTGGCTTTCGAGATCGAGAAGCTGCACCACGGCACGCCTTCCGGCATCGACAACACTGTGATCACCTTTGCCCAGCCAGTATTCTTCATTAAAGACCAGCTCATAGAAAGGCTCAATGTGGCTCGGCAATTTACTTTGCTTATCGCCGACACCGGAGTTCCTGCGCTCACTAGGGAAACCGTTGGCGCCGTGCGCAACGCCTGGAAAGCCGATCCCCGGCGCTACGAGGGCCTTTTCTCGCAGATAGGCGAGCTTGCCACACAGGCTCGCCAAACCATCGAGGCTGGAAATAACGATGCTCTCGGCCCGCTGATGTCTCAAAATCATGCCTTGCTGCAGCAACTGGACGTTTCCTCCCCAGAGTTGGACCGCTTGGTCTCCGCCGCAGCAGCAGCCGGGGCCTTAGGCGCAAAATTGTCCGGCGGCGGTTGGGGTGGCAACATGCTTGCCTTAGTGGACTCAACCACCGGGTCTACCGTACGCGCCGCGCTGGAGTCGGCCGGCGCCGTCAATGTGCTTGAGACCACAGTAAGGGCGACTGCATGATCTTTCTCAAACTAGGCGGCTCGCTTATCACCGAGAAAAACCAACCTTCCACACCGCGGCTGGACCTCATCCGCCGCTCTGCCGAAGCGATTGCCGCCGCCCGCAGCGCGGTTCCCGACTTGCGCTTGCTGCTGGGTCATGGGTCCGGCTCCTTCGCCCATTTTCCTGCCAAGCAATACGGCACCCGTGACGGCGTGCACAACGAAGAACAATGGGCAGGATTCGTCAAGGTATGGCACCAAGCAGCTGCGCTCAACCACATCGTCATGGACGCGCTGGCACTTGCGGGACACCAAGCTTTGGCTTTTCCGCCATCGGCTTGCGCCAATGCTGAAGACGGCCAGCTGGCCGCCTGGGACACCGGCCCCATCCAAGCCGCGTTGGAAGCTGGATTGCTGCCGGTGGTCTTCGGCGACGTGGTCTTTGACCAGGTACGCGGCGGCACCATCGCCTCCACCGAGGATGTGTTCGTCTATTTGGCAGCTAGCTTGAAACCTGAAACTATCCTGCTGGCAGGAGATGAGGAAGGCGTGTACATCGATTACAGCGGCGCCAAGCAGCTCATCCCCGAAATCACGCCTGACAGTTACTCTGAGCTGGGCGCCGGCATTCAGGGCGCCCTGGCGCCCGACGTTACCGGCGGCATGGCCGGGAAAGTAACCGCCATGCTGGAATTGGTCGGCTCCCTCCCCAGCTGCCAGGTACGCATCTTCTCGGGGCTGGTGCCCGGAAACCTGCAGCGCGCCCTTGGGGGCGAGCAATTGGGCACGCTGCTACGAGCTTCCTAACCGGCACAAAAGTTGCACAATTAAGGTCACTCATCTACAATGACGCGCAGGAGTTCGTATGCAATTTAAAGACGGAACCTTTTCCGTATTCGGTCGTGATTTCAATATAGCCATGCTGCGCGAGCCGCGCAACCTGGCCATCGCCGCCTTCATCGTCGGCTTAATCGTGGGTCTGGTGGCGCTGGGCTGGTGGCTGTTCCCGGTGAACTGGGAGAACGCCTCGGCGGCCCAACTGCGCCCCGACCTGCGCGCCGATTATCTGCGCGCCGCCATCGAACTCATATAGTGTGCAGCCCAACGACAACCTGGCTCGCCAGCGCCTTTCGGCGCTGGGTGACAGTGCCGACGACGCCATGGCCACTGTAGCCTCCGCACCGGGGCAGCAGAGCATCGAGAGCATCGCCCATTTCCAGTCGCTGCTGGGCAACACCCCCACAGTCCTCCCAACCACGCCACCGCAAACCACTGGCACCGGCAGCCAAAGCGGACTTTTCAGTATGGGTTCACTGCTCACCACCCTGTGCGGTATGACTCTTATTATCGGGCTGGCATTGGGCATCATCTACGTGGTGCGCAATCGCCAGAACAGTGACACCAACCGTAGCCCCCTGGGAGGCGCGCAGCCCAGCAAGGCTGCCACGCAAATTACCTCCGCGGCCGGCGGCGACGACTCCGCCCCGCTGTCGCAATGGATGAGCACATATGTACTGGGCGACGACCTGTACGACGATTCGTACAGCATCGATTCGCCTGCCGGCGAATTCATGGGCGAGTGCGGCGTGAGCATTGCCGATACCATCGGCGTGGGCAGCCCCAAGCGCATCAGCGCTTTCGAGATCTGGCTATTCGACAAGAATGACATACAGACCGTGACCAAAGTGATGATGAGCGCCCATGTATTCCGCGACGACGCAGGCCGGGAGCGCTTGGCTGCCAAGGGCGAGCCGGTGCTGGCCAGCCCCGGAGCCGAGACCGTGCTGGAGACCGCAACCCTGCAAATGGTGGCACGTGTGGTGGACATGCAATACGGTGAGGGTCCGTTACCGGAAGAGAGTTTCTTCGAACGCGCCACGCTGGAACTTGCAGTGTGGTCCAAGGTATAAAGCCAACCGCCTGCCGAATGGCAGGCGGTTTTTTTATTGCAAGCACCCCCTCAACATAGCGTCATTCTACGTCCGTGATCTCGAAATGCAACTGTCCCGCGGGGGTTTCAGCAATCACAGTCTCACCAGTTTTGTGGCCCAGCAACGCCCTCCCGATAGGTGATTCGTTGGAGATCCTGCCATTGCGCGGGTCGGCTTCCTGTGCACCCACCACGAAATACTTGGTGGGTTCGCGGCCCTTCTCCTTGATGGTCACCACGGAGCCGACGCCTATGACGCCGCCCGCCGAGCCGTTGATAATGATGCTGGCGCGCCCCAGGAGCGCCTCAATCTCCTGGATGCGGCCCTCAAGGAAGCCCTGGTCCTCTTTGGCCTTGGAGTAATCGGCGTTCTCAGAGAGGTCGCCTTGCTGAATGGCCTCGCGCAGGCGCTTGGCCAGCTCTACACGGCGGGGACCCTTGAGCTCCTCCAGCTCCACGCGCAATTTCTCGGCGCCTTCTTCGGTTAGATAGTATTCCTGATTGGTCATGGCAAACTGTGCGGGTCGAATAGCCTCTCGTATTCCTGAATGGCGTAGCGGTCGGTCATGCCGGCCAAATAATCGCAAACAGTGCGTTCCCGGCCCCTGTCTTTCACCAGGTACTGGAATTCATAAGGCAGCATTTCGGGCTTGCGAACGAAGGCCTTGAACAGGTCGGTCAGAACGGTTTCGGCTTTGACCGCCATGCGCACCACGCGGGGATGATTATATAGGTTTTGGAACAGGAATTTCTTAAGCGGCTCGTTGCGGGCCGCCATCTCATCGCTGTAGCCGATGACGTTGTGGTCCAGTTTCTGGATATCGAGGGCGCTGTGTACCCCGCTGGCCTGGATGCGCCCGTCGGTGGCGGTGACAACGTCGCTAATGAGAATTCCGATCAGGCGGCGGATGAGGCGGTGGCGGTCCAGCTCAGAGAGTTCGTGGCCGCTCCAGCCGACGTTCTTTATGAGCATCTGCCACATGTCCAGACCATCAACACTCTCGGGGGTAACCATGCCCGAGCGCAGGCCATCATCCAGGTCGTGGGTGGTGTAGGCCAATTCGTCGGATACGTTGGCGATCTGTGCCTCCAGGTTGCCGCGTAGTTCTGGGTTGAACTGGGAGGCATCCGAGACGTCGTATTCGGTCTCGTGCTTTACCATGCCCTCTCGAACTTCCCATGTGAGGTTGAGGCCGGGGAAATCGGGGTAACGTTGCTCAAGCTCGGTGACAATGCGCAATGACTGGCGGTTGTGGTCAAAACCACCATGCTCCTGCATCAGCTTGTTGAGGGTGATCTCACCCGAATGGCCAAAGGCGGCATGGCCCAGGTCGTGAGCCAAGCAAATAGCCTCAATGAGGTCTTCGTTGGCGCCCAGAGCGCGTGCAATGGTGCGGCCCACCTGGGCCACCTCCAGCGTGTGGGTGAGGCGCGTGCGAAAATAGTCGCCTTCGAAATTGATGAAAACCTGGGTCTTGTACTCCAGGCGGCGGAAGGCGGTGGTATGCAGGATGCGGTCGCGGTCCCGCTGGAAGCTGGTGCGGTATTGGGGCTCTTTGTCGGGATAGGCGCGGCCCTTGGTCTCCCGGCTGCGGGCACCCCATGACGCGAGGCTTTGGTCTTCCAGGGCTTCTAGTTGTTGACGCGTATACATATGGGCCAAAAGTGTAATGTAGGGCGAATAGGCTTGTCAAATGCAAAACGCGCATTGGAAATAGCCTCTGGGTAAAAACCTTGAATATTGAGAGTGGCTAAAAAGAAGATGTAGTTGTGAGTTCCGAAGGCAGGGTTTATCACAATATGCAACTTCCAACGACCTGATAAACCGGCCTTGCATGGAGGCGGCGGGATAAAAAACCCGTTCCTCCTATGGCTAGGCTACTTCGCTTTCGGGTTCTTCATCCTTCTGCACATCATCCAGCGGGAATTGCGTCTCGCATTTGAGGCACTGGGCGAATTGTTTGTTAGCGATCACCAGCGTCCCGCCGCAATTGGGGCAGGGCGTGGGAATGGGCCGCTTCCAGCTGGTGAACTCGCATTCGGGGTAATTGGCGCAGCCGTAGAAGATGCGCCCCTTGCGAGTGCGGCGCTCCACCACCTCGCCGCCGTCCACCGGGCAGGTGACGCCAATCTTCTGCAGCCAGGGCTCGGTGTGGCGGCATTCGGGGAAACGCTCGCAACCAATGAACTTGCCATAGCGGCCCCAGCGGATGATAAGCTGCCCCTGGCCACAGGTAGGACAAATGCGGCCCACATATTCGGGTCCGGCCTTAGACTCAGGCATGTCTTCTTTGGCCCTCTCCACTTCGACGGAGAAAGGCTCATAAAACTCACGGATGACCTTGACCCAGGGTTCCTCGCCGGAGGCAATCTTGTCCAGATCAGCTTCCATGTCGGCGGTGAATTGGTAATTGACGATGTTGGGGAAGTGTTCGGTGATCAAGTCGTTGACCAATAGACCGGTCTCGGTGGGGATCAGGCGGCGGTCTTCGCGCACGATATAACCGCGGGCCTGCAACGTGTTCAACGTAGGAGCATAGGTGGAGGGACGGCCGATGCCGTATTCCTCCAAAGTCTTGATAAGGGTGGCATCGCTGAAACGCGGCGGTGGCTGGGTGAAGTGCCGCTCGGGCAGTAACTGCAGCAGCTTGAGCGCCTGGCCCTCGCCGACGTCCGCCGGAATCTTGGCGTTCTTTTCTTCCTCGGGGTCTTCCGAGGTCTTGGTCTCCTCGTAAACGGCCAGGTAGCCAGGAAACTTAAGAATGGAGCCGGAGGCACGTAGCAGGTACTGATGAGCGGAGCCCTGGCCGCCGATGCGCACGGAGACCGTGCCATAAACAGCGGGGTTCATCTGCGAGGCCAGGAAGCGCTGCCAGACGAGTTGGTACAAACGATATTGGTCGCGGCTGAGCTGATCTTTGATTTTCGCCGGGGTGCGCAGCACGGAGGTGGGGCGCACAGCTTCGTGGGCCTCCTGGGCGCCCCTAGCACGGGTCTTATAAGTGGGGGCTTCCTCGGGAAGGAAAGCCGCGCCGTGCACACTAGCGACGTACTCGCGCGCTTCTTGCTGAGCAAGCGGCGAAATGTTGGTGGAGTCGGTGCGCATGTAGGTGATCAGGCCGGTGTTCTCCCCCTCCCCCAGGTCAATGCCCTCGTAAAGCTGCTGGGCTACGGCCATGGTGCGTTTGGCGGTGAAGCCCAACTTGCGCGAGGCTTCCTGCTGCATGGTACTGGTCGTGAAGGGGGCGGGAGCTTTGCGGCGGCGCTCGCCGCGTTTGATCTCGTTGATGGCGTAGCTAGCCGCCTGCATATCGGCCAGCAGCGGGTCAACAGCGTCCTTGGTGCCCATCGTTGGCTCGGCGCCATCTACCTCCGCCAGCTTGGCTACGAAGGTGGAGCTGCTGCCTTTGGGCTGCAGCTCGGCCTCGATGGACCAATATTCGACGGGGACGAAGCCTTCGAACTCGCGCTCGCGCTCGACGATCAGGCGCAAAGCCACGGACTGCACGCGCCCTGCCGAGAGACGGTTGCGCACCTTGGTCCACAGGATGGGGCTGAGACTGTAACCCACTAAGCGGTCCAGAATGCGACGAGCCTGTTGGGCGTCAACCAGTGACATGTCGATCTCGCGGGGATGGTTGAAGGCCTCCTCGATGGCAGGCTTGGTGATCTCGTGGAACACCACGCGTTTGGCGCGCTCGGGGTCGATCTCGGCCGCCTCGAGCAGGTGCCAAGCGATGGCCTCGCCCTCGCGATCGGGGTCGGTGGCCAGGTAGATTTCCTCCACGGAGGCAGCTTGCTTCTTAAGCTCTTTGACCACCAAGCGCTTCTCATTGGGCACACGATACTTGGGGGCAAAATCGTTGTCCACGTCCACGGAAAGCTGCGAGCGCAGCAGATCGCGCACATGGCCCACAGATGCTTGAACGGTATAACCCTTGCCCAGATAACGGCCCACGGTGCGGGCTTTGGCGGGCGACTCTACGATGACGAGCTTACCCTTGCGCTTGGCGTCCTGTCTCTCCTTAGGGGTGAGCTTGGTCGGCGGGGTCAAGCCGGCGTGAGCTGGCGTGTTTCCCATGCGGAACAGCGTGGTTCCGCACACGGGGCACACGCCGCGGGTGCCGGGCGCACCGGCCTTGGTGTATTCAGGGACGGGATTTTGTATTTCCCGTTTGGTTTTGCACTTTACACAATATGCTTCCAAAACAATCCTCTCATCCTGCTATCTTTGCGCTGTGATATGGCGTCCGCAAAGATGTAATCATTAACAGTGAACTACAGATAACGTTGCAATCCTTTTTCTTTCAAAAGTTCTATAACCTTGCGTAGGTCTTGCGAGCGCTCCCTGGAGCAAATCAGCAGCACATCGCCGGTATCGACCACCACCAGGTTCTCCACACCTACTGTAACGACCATACGCTCCTGAGCGTTGCTATGGACGAGCAAATTGCGGCTTTCCAGGTCCAGGTGTTGCTCACACAATACCAGATTGCCATGGTTGTCCACCTCCAGAACCTCGAAGAGCGAACTCCACGAGCCAACGTCATTCCAGGCCATACCCTTGGCAGGAATGACGACCACGTCTTTAGCATGCTCCATGATGCCGTAGTCGATGGTCTGGGCGGCGATGCGCGGCCACTCATAGGCCAGCACCTTTTCGAAATCCTTCCCACCCCAGGCGATGCGGATCTTGTCCAGAGCGGCGTGCAGCTCAGGCATCTGCAACTGGAATTCGGCCCAAATGCGCTCAGCTTTCCAAATGAACATGCCTGAGTTCCAGGCATAGTGGCCTTCGGCCAGCATGCGCGTGGCCTCCTCGAGGGCGGGCTTCTCCTTGAAACGTTCGGCCCGGAAGGTCTCATATCCGCCGAAAGCGCCGATGGAAGAGCCCATTTGGATATAGCCAAACTGCGTGGCCGGATAGGTAGGCTCAATGCCCAGGGTGACCAAATAATTCTTCACGGCCAGCTCGTATGCAGCTACCAGGACTTTCTCGAACTCGGCTTCGTTGCCGATATAGTGGTCGGCAGTGAGCACAGCCATGCTAGCTCCAGGATGCTTGCTTTGCAGGGAAGCGGCCGCCAGCCCAATGGCAGCAGCGGTGCCGCGCGGCTCGGGCTCCAGTAGGAAATTCTCCGGCTTCAATTCAGGAGCCTGGCGGCGTAACTCCTCGGCGTGTTTGTTACTAGTGACCACCAGGATGCGCTCAGGTGGGAACTGGCTTTGCAGTCGGTGCAGGGCGGTCTGGAACAAAGTGCTGTCGTCGATGAGTGGCAGCATCTGCTTGGGACGCGCCTGCCGGGAAAGCGGCCACAGACGCGTACCGCCGCCGCCTGCCAGGATGACTGCGTAATAATCTTCGTTCATTGTCCTGGCGCTTCTGTCCCGGAAGTGTACTCGGCGCGCATCTCGCGGGCGGTGACATAGCTCATGCCGCCCACCTGGCGCACCAACCCCTTGAGTTCCATCAGCGCCAATGTGGAAGATACATGCTCGATGGGCAGGTCAGCACGGGCACCAATCTCATTGACATGCATGGGCTCGCTGCCCAGCAGCTTGAACAGGCGCGCTTCAGTGGCATCGGCTGGCAGGGCGGCGCTGGCGGTCTTGTGTTCGGTCATCATTTCCAAATTCAATTCGTCCAGCAAGTCCTCGAAGCGTACCAGCGGGTGGGCGCCGCGCTGGATGAGCAGGTTCGTTCCCTGACTCTGCGGCGCATGGATGTTGCCAGGGACGGCAAACACCTCGCGGCCCTGTTCGGCGGCAAAGCCGGCAGTGATCAGGGCGCCGCTTTGCTCGCCTGCTTCAACGATCACGACCGTCAATGATAGTCCGGAAATGATGCGGTTGCGGGGCGGGAAGTTGGCCGCATCTGGGGGAGTGCCGATGCCGTAATCGCTGAGTAAAGCACCACGTTCGACGATCTCTCCAGCCAACTTGCGGTTTTGCGCCGGGTAGACGCTGTCCAGGCCGTGGGCTAGTACAGCCAAAGTACGACCGCCGGCGCGCAGAGCGGACTGGTGGGCCAGGGTGTCCACGCCGCGAGCCAATCCGCTAACCACAGTGAGGCCGTTCTGGGCCAGGAATGTTCCCAACTCCTCGGCGACCTGTCGGCCGTAGGGGGTCACCCGGCGTGTACCGACCACGGCCACCGCCCATTCATCTTCGGACAACAGGTCGCCGCGCACATAGAGGACGGGCGGCGCAGTATCCAGCTCGCGCAGGCGGCGGGGGTAGCTCTCATCTTCGAGGGTGAGCGCCTGAACCCCGTATTTCTCTAGTTCGGGGAGCAGACTATCCAAGTCTAAGGTCTGGCGCGCTCGCAACAGGTTATCAATAACTGAAGGGGAGACGCCTGCATCGCTTAGCAGGCCACGAGAAGCCTGCCAAGCGGCCTGGGCGGTGCCGAAGGCTTCCACCAAAGCGCCGAAACGAATGGCCCCGATCCCCTTGACCCGAATTCAACGCCAGCCAGTAGATACGTTCATCCGTCATAGGAACTTCCCCCAAAGCGGGGCGAGAATACCATAGCCCCCTGCCTATCGCAAGCCGGGCGGCAAATGCACCTGCATGCACTTTTGGGCAAGGTCAATGCTGCGCACAACATCTTGAATGGCTGGGAACAAGATTTCCTTGCCACCTTGTGAACGCACCACATAAACATCGTTGGCGCCGGTATTCAAAATATCCACGAGCACACCCAGATATTCCCCATCTTCCTCAAAGACCCGCATGCCCAAAAGCTGGTGATGGTAATACTCGCCTTCTGGAAGCTGTGGCCGGTCCGAGACGGGGACGAACAGAGGTTGGTTGCGCAATTGGCCAATGGCGTCGCGACTATGAAACTCTTTGAAACCGAGCAGCATTCCCTCGGCGTGCGGGCGCCGCGTGGCAATGGTTAGCGGCCTGTGTTCTTCGCCCATGAGCAGGGAAACCCCAGGTTGCAGCCGCTCGGGAAAGTCGGTTTCCACAGAAACCAGTACTTCGCCTTTCAGTCCGTGGGGGCGGCGCAAGGTAGCGACCAAGATGAAAACAGGCTCGCTAAATGAAGGCGAGCCTGTGCCTGCTTCTCGACGACGGGCCGCAAGGCGCCGGCGTGGGCTACTCATCAGGGTTCGGAGATTCTCAGGAAGGCGCGACTATCTTCACGGGCTGCCGCCACTTGCAACAAAATGCGGATGGCGTTGGCCACTCGGCCGCTTCGCCCGATGACACGCCCCATATCTTCTTTGGCAACCTTCAGAGTGATCTCGATACTGTCACCCTTTTTGTGCTTCTGCACCTGCACGCTGGTGGGATCATCAACCAGAGAGCGGGCCACGTATTCGATAAGTTCCTTCATAAATAGGCCTATTCAGCCGACGGAGTTTCCTTTTCGGTCTCTGGGCTTGCTCCGGCTTCCTCAGCCTGGGGGGCTTCCTCAGCAGGAACCTCAGCCTTGGTTTCAGCAGTCTCATCAACTTTAGGTGCCTCTTCTGCAGGGGCTTCCACGTCGGGAGCCGCCGCTTCTTCAGCTTTGGGAGCTTCTTCTGCGGGGGCTTCCACTTTGGCTTCCGCAGCCGGTTCCGCCTTGGGAGCCTCTGCCGCCTTGGCGGCTTCAGCGGCCCGGACGGCCTGTTTGCGGGTAGAAGACCCAGCGGCAGGCGCCTCGCGGCGGGTCAGATGGCTGACATTGCGCTTCTCGGAAGCCGCTTCGGCCTCAGCCAGCAAGGCTTCAACCTTTTCACCCGACTTGAAGCGCTCGAAGCGCTCAAGCAGGCCAGCGACCTGGAAGACCTGGTTCACCGAATCGCTGGGTTGGGCGCCATTGCTGATCCAGTGGTAGATGCGGTCTTCCTTCAGATTAATAGTGGCCGGCTCCGTACGCGGGTTATAAAATCCGAGGACCTCGATAAAGCGCCCATCTCGGGGGCTCTCCTTGTCCGCGGCGACGATACGGAAACTGGCTTGTTTTTTACCGCCAACGCGGCGCAAACGAATACGAACCATGTGTTGAAAGACTCCTCTTCAAATATTATAACGGTCGCGGCGAGCCGCGACCCACAGCCTGCAATTTTAGCTTGCCTAGAACAAGCGGTCAAGGGCGACTGTTGGGAGTAGCCGCGACTTCATCAACATAGTCGTGTTTTAATTGGCACATCCCCCATTCAGGAGAACCCATGGCCAAGATCGCATTGCTTACCGACAGCACGACGTATATCCCCAAGGAACTAAGCAAAGGGTTCGATATTTTCGTTGTCCCCTCCGTGGTTATTTGGGGTGCGGAAGAGTTACGAGACGGGTTTGACATCCAGCCCAAAGAGTTCTATGAACGTTTGGCCAAATCCAAGGAAAACCCCACCACTTCTCAACCCACCCCGGCGGCCTTCATCGAAATGTTCGAAAACCTAAAATCCAAAGGTTTCACGGATGTGGTGTGCTCGTTTGTGTCGGCTAAGCTTTCGGGGACGATTGCCTCGGCTGAGATTGCCAAGACACAGACTTCGGGCATCGATATCACTATTGTCGATGGCGGATTGGCCTCCATGGGCACAGGCTGGCCTATTCTTGAAGCGGCAAAGGCCATCAAAAAGGGAAAGTCGGCAGCAGAGTGCATAAAGATCATCGAAAATGGCCGAGACCACGCCGGCGTACTGTTGCTAGTGGATACATTAGAGTTCCTGCATCGAGGAGGCCGTATAGGAGGAGGGGCCAGGTTCCTGGGCACGGCTCTAAACCTGAAACCTATCCTCGAAGTGGTTAACGGAGCCCTGGAAGGGGTGGAGCGGGTTCGAACCAAGGGGAAGGCCATGGAACGCCTAGTGGAAATTATGGTGGAGCGCGTGGGCGGTAGGAAGCCAGTGCGTCTGGCGGTTTTACACGCCAATGCACCGGAGGCAGCTAAGGAATTGCTGGAAGTTGGCAGCAAACGCGTCAATCCAATTGAAACAACCCTTACAGATGTGAGCCCCGCTGTAGGAACTCATACAGGGCCCGGAACACTGGGATTTGCTTATATGGCTGGTGTTGAATAAGGTATTGCCTAACAACAAAAAAGAACCCCTTTTGGAGTTACACCAAAAGGGGTTCTTTTTATTTCACAACACCGTAAAAGAGCGGGCAGCGGTTTGGTTTTCCGGACGCTCAATTGGTGGGCAGCCAGCACTCTGGAACGCGCCGTCGTTAAGTTTGGTCTTGTCATTAGCGTGGACTGTAAAAAGAAGCTCGCCCTTTTCAACCTTATCTCCTACTTTGTGATGGATTACAAGCCCCACAGCATGGTCTATAGGGTCGCCTTTCTCTGGCACGGCCAGCTCCCAGTTCCACGGAGGTTTCACCGATCTCTTGAGCGTTGATTTGCTTAAGGTAGCCGGAGCGGGGTGCGGGGACATCCTCTATGAACCGCGCCAACGGGAACTTGGAAGGATTGTCTACGTAACTCACGTCACCATCTTGAGCTATTACCAGCGCCCGGAAGCGTTGGAAGGCACTACCGTCTTGTAAGGCGGCATTGGCTCGTTTGCGCGCTGCCCCTAGGGTCTTTTCGGCTTCCCCCAGCACGATGAGCTGACTGGCGACTTCGATGGCGTGTCGGCGGAAATCCTCGGGACCACCGCCGTGCAGGGTTTCTATGGCTTCTTTGACTTCCAAGGAATTGCCCACAGCGTTGCCTAAGGGTTGGTTCATGTCCGAGAGCAGGGCCACAGCCTTGCGATCGGCGAGTTTGGCAATCTTAACCATAATGCTGGCCAGGGCGCGGGCATCTTCCAAGGTCTTCATAAAAGCGCCAAAGCCAACTTTGACATCCAGCACCATGCGCTGAGCGCCGGCGGCTATCTTCTTACTCATGATGGAGGAAGCGATGAGGGGTAGCGCGTCCACGGTGCCGGTGACATCCCGCAGGGCATACAGCTTGCCGTCAGCCGGCGCCAGGTCGCCCGTTTGTCCAGTTAGCACCAGCCCTACGCTCTTGAGTTGGGCGAGGAACTCGTCCTTGGATAAATCCACACGAAAGCCGGGGATAGATTCCATCTTATCCAGAGTCCCGCCGCTGAAGCCCAATCCACGGCCGGACATCTTGCCAACCTTCAAGCCGCAGGCGGAAATGATGGGTTCTACCACGAGGGTAGTCTTGTCGCCCACTCCCCCGGTGGAATGCTTATCCAGGGCGTGATCCACCACTCCGCTCAGGTCCAGCATCTCGCCAGATTGCGCCATGGCCATGGTCAATTCCGTAGTCTCCCGGTCAGTCATGCCGTTCAGCAGCACGGCCATAGCCCAAGCCGAAGCCTGGTAATCTGCAATGGCCCCCTGGGTGTAGCCATTTATAAAGAAGCGAATTTCTTCAGGGGTAAGCTCCTGCTTATCCCGCTTTTTGATAATAATTTCGACGGCGCGCATGGCAATAAGGCTTAAAATTATAATATACACGGCAAGTTGTCATACAATTCGGCCGGCGGGTTCCGAATGGGCTTGACAAAATCCGGCGGTAAACAATAGACTGAAATTTCAATTAACGGAAGGGACAAACGCATTTATTAGATAAATAATGGCTATCCTGCTAACCAAAGTTCGCCCCCCACAACGTCGCAAGGATGTGTTGCGCCGGGTGCGGCTAATCGACGTACTGCACCAGAACCTGCACCGCAAGCTCACGTTTGTTTCCGCGCCGGCCGGTTACGGGAAAACAACTTTGCTGGTGGATTTCGCCAGCGATGTGGATGCCATGGTCTTTTGGTACCGCATCGGTCCCGAAGATAACGACCTGATCCAATTTGCCCGTCACCTGTTAGCCGCCTTCCAGCAACAGGTGCCCGAATTTGGAGCAGAACTGGGAGGCAAGCTGAATTCCCAGGGCGGGGGCCTCAATTCCGCCACCTTGGCAATCGACTTCATCAATGAGATCGAGCAAAGGGTGGAGGATTTCTCTTTACTAATACTGGACGATTACCACCTGGCCGGCGAGAACCAGCAGATCGTTGATTTCATCGAAAACTTCCTGGAGAATCTGCCTGACAGACTGCGCATCCTGATGGGTTCGCGCAGTGTATACGGCATCCCAACGGCCAACCTATATATACGCGACGAACTGGTCACGATCAGCCCGGACGAATTGCGTTTTCGCCCCGATGAACTTCAAAAACTGGTGCTGCAAAACCACCATGTGCACCTGAGCGACGAGCAAGCTAATGAGTTCGCCAAGCGGGCGGATGGTTGGATCATCGCCATTCTGCTGGCCTTGCGCACCATGGAAAACGGAGTGCTTCCCGCTCTAACCGGTGGTGTGGAACACATCTATGAGTATCTGGCAGAAGAAGTGGTCAACCGCCAAAGCCAAAACTTACGCGATTTCATGCTGGCCACATCCATCCTGGATGATTTCAGTGAGGAGTTGTGCAATTATTTATTGGAAAGCAAGGACGCGGCCAAGATGTTGCGCTCCCTGGAAGATCGCAACCTATTCGTCAGCCGCACAGAGACCAGCGAGGGTCCCAGTTACCGTTATCACCAACTATTTGCTGAATTCCTGCAGAGCTATTTTGCCCGCCACCAAAAGGCGCGCATGCAACAGCTGCATCAGCGTGCGGCCACATGGCATTCGGACCACGGCGAATGGGAAGCGGCCATCGACCACAAGCTGGCGGCAGGCGATAAGGAGCAAGCTGCCAAATGGATGGACAAAGTCGCGGTGGACTTCTACGGGTCAGGGCGGCAAATGCTGCTGGCGCGTTGGGTGGATGCCCTGGCGGCCAAACCGGACCAGCGCAAACTGGCGCCCCATGTGCTGTTGTATCAAGCGAAAATCCTAGGGAACCAAAGCAAGTTCAAGCCCAGCCTGGAACTGCTAGATGTTGCAGAGCCCATCTTTAAAGCAAATACGGATTTGGAGATGCAAGCCAACGCGGCGATCACCCGCGGAATGATCGCCCGATACAAAGGGGAAAACGAGGAGGCCATTCGCCTGGCAGACCAGGCCCAAAGCCTGCTGGACCAGAAGTCCAAGCGGCATGGCACGCAATGGTACCAGGCTGCCCGCCTGAAGGGCATACCCAGTTTCAACGTTAGGCCAGGGGTCAGGAAGCCGTTGAGCAGCTTAATATTGCTGTAAAGGGTTTCCGAAAATTGGCGAACGCCAGTGAAGGGCAATCAGCGCTTTGTATATCTCTATGACTTAGCCGAAAGCCTGAACGACCTCGGTCTGATTTACATAAGTAACGGCCAAATGCTGGAAGCCCAAAAAGCATTTCAAGAGACACTTGCCATCCATAAAAACATTCACAGCGGCCGGGGGGCCCTGGCATCCGCGCACAATAACATTGCCTACTTGAACCATCAAATTGGGCAATACTCCGAGGCCTGGCATGAATACGCTTTAGCCCTGGAAGATGCAAAGGCTGCCAATTTATCCAGAGTGCAAATTGCCATTTTGAACGGACGAGGAGATTTATTGACGGATGTAGGTGAGATTGAAGAAGCCAAGGAGACCTATCAACAAGCGCTCACCTTAGGAGAGCATACTGAAACGGTTGAGAGCCTTTCGGGATTAGCAAAAGCTGAACGAGCCAAGGCAACTTCAATGAGGCTATGAATTGGTTACGAACTGCCGCGAGCTTTCGACTAGGAGCCTTGGACGAAGGTGACTATGGTCTGCAAATGGGCAATATCTATGCGTCCATGGGGCAAGCCAAGTTAGCCATGGAGCAATTCGAAAAACTGCTGGTCAACTGGCCCGAGGACAAAAACCCCAAGCAAACTCAGGTGCTGGCGGCGTTCAAAGCTGCCCAGGCCCAGTTCCAAAGCAACCAATTTGCGAAGGCGAAAACCCTATTGGATAGAGCGCTGGAAGGGGCAGCGAAACTAGGCTACGACCAATTCCTGGTAGTTGCGGCATCGACTGATCCGGAATTTATTGATTACTTCTCTGGGCTGGAATTATCAACCCAGGCACGCAAGTTGTTTGATCGGGCAAGGAACTTCGAGGGAGGGAAGACAGCCCTGGAAACAAATGCTCCCGAACCTGAAATCGCTCCCATTCATATGGAGATACGCGCTTTTGGTTTAGGGGAGATACGTTTGAACGGTGAGATATTACCTATGAGTGCATGGCGCTCCAGCCGGGCGCGGGGTCTTTTCTTTTACATCTTGGATAAAGGCAAAGTGCGCAAAGAGGCAATCGGCCTGGAATTCTGGCCGGAATTCAATTCGGGAAAGGTCAGCAGTAATTTCCATGCAACTCTTTGGCGAGTGCGCCAGGCTTTGGGATTCAAGGAATCCATCGTATTCGAAAACGACCAGTATTCTCTGCACCCATCGATGCGAATCTGGTATGACGTGAACGAATTTCAAGTCTATTTGGAAAAGGCCGTGAAACAGGACCTTTCCAAACGCGAACGTATTGAAGCCATCAAGCAAGCCATAAAGTTATATACAGACCCCTATTTGCAAGACATTTATATGGAATGGGCGGACCGGCGTCGCGAGGAGCTGCGCAATCTGTATACGGACGCATTGTTGGACCTGGCAACACTCGAGGACCAAAGCAAACATTATCGTGAAGCAAAACTGCTCTACGAAAAAATACTCGCCGTGGACCCCTATCGCGACGAAGTCCACCTGGCCCTGATGAAGTGCCTGGCTTTATCCGGCGCTCCTTCGGCTGCCATCGCACACTTCAAACGTTATCGCAGCTTGCTGCACAAAGAATTGAACTCTGAGCCTCTATCTGAACTGCAAGCCTATTTTGAGGAACTAACCATAAAAGTGTAGGAGGCAAGCATGAAATCACACTGTTTCTAACTCATCGCCGTTAACGTTACTGCTCAAACTCGGGCAGTTTTTTGTCCCATAGGCACGAATCCTGCTCATAACTACGTTCATAGCCCATGCTATACCATGTGCGCACTATCAATTCTTTTGGAGGAGTACAGATGTTCACGAAAATTTACACAAACCAACCTGTCGGTGGCGGCATTGGTCATATTTACGCCAACCAGCCTGTCGGTGGCGGCATTGGCCATATTTGCGCTAATCAGCCTGTCGGCGGCGGCATTGGTCATGTTTATGCCAACCAGCCTGTCGGCGGCGGCATAGGTCACTAATCACGATTCGCTAAATAGCAGAACCGTTTACAGAAATAAGGAGAACAAAATGTCTAAGCTCAAATTGAATGCTATTGCTACCCAGGCTTTGCTGGATAACGAATTCAAGGCTGCTCTGCTGAACGGCAAGGTGCAGGACCGCCTGAGTGCTTTCCAATTGAACGACGAAGAAGTTGCGGCTGTGATGTCCATCCAGGCCATGGATCTGGACCAGTTCATCCGCCATCTGAGCGGCTTGATCCAGCCCAGCGTGGCAGCCAGCTAATCGGCCGCAGTAATACCTGAACGCACGCACTAATTAAGCCCAATTTGGGCCAACAGCCATCCTTAAGGGGGTGAGGGTAAGGATTCATCAGCCCTCACCATTGTCTTAAATGGATGGCTGCTTTGTCCTCCCGAATAAAAAGGACAGGGCGCATTTAGTGCCCAAAGTGCCCGGGAAGTGCTATGCTGATTGAGTCGTACAGCCAAAAGGAGTCCTTAAACGTCAACGGACGCTCCCATAACGATTCCATGGGCCAATCCAATCTAAGCGCAGAAAGCCATCACACTGAGGAATTGGCTGCACTGGCCATTGCCGGTGCTAGTATTGCCTCGAGTCTTGAAGTCGATAAAGTGCTGGCCATTATCGCCCAGCAACTCACCACCTTATTGGATGTACCTGTTTGCATTTTGGCCGATTGGCGGTCTAACAATGGCGGAATTAAGGCCCATACCCAATACGCCAACCCAAGAGTAGATCGGCTTACCAGCAAATCCAAAATTACCTCGATGGCCGAGAAACTTAACCTAGTGGAGGTTATTGAGAAGACGCGCCCGGTCCAGAAAAGCCGCGGTGACCAGAGCCTTTCGAAAACGGAGAGGACGATCTTGGGGAGAGCTGGTATCTATACAGTGCTCTTCTTGCCATTGGTGGCCCAAAAGAAGACGCTGGGTCTGGTGGAGTTGCAAGAGACACGCGAGGACAGGGAGTTCAGCGACCGGGAGATCTATCTGGCGCAAACTCTATGCCATCAAGCGGCGGTGGCCATTGAAAACGCACGCTTATTCGAAGCCACCAGCCGCCAATTGCAAGAGCTAAGCATCCTCTACCAGGTGTCCACGGCTGCCACCGAAGCGATTACCGAAGACGAATTGATCGATCGCGCCACCCAACTTATTAGAGAGAGTCTGTATCCAGATAATTTTGGGGTTATCCTGCTGGATAAAGCGGATAACGTACTTAAGATCCATTCCTCGTATCAAGCTAGCAAGTCACTCCAGGGGAAGACAATCCCGTTGGGGAAAGGTATTACCGGACGGGTAGCCTCCACCGGCCTGCCCCAGTTAATTGATGACGTGCGCCAGGCTGGCGATTTCTTGGACTATGACAAGGGAACCCGCTCCGAGCTTTGCGTCCCCATGAAGATCGGCGAACGCGTTATTGGAGTCATCAACGCCGAGAGCAAAGAGGTCGAACATTTCAGCAAAAAGGATGAGCGCATCCTGCTTACCCTAGCTGGCCAATTGGCCAGCGGCATCGAACGCCTGCGCAACGCCGCGGCCGAGGAACGCCGCGGCAAACAGCTAGGCATTTTGAATAAATTAACCGGCGAAATGAGCGGTGCTTTGGACCGGGACAAGTTGTTCAAGATCGTCGTTGAGAGGCTCAATAAGGAAATGAATTACACGTCCACCGATATCTCGCTAGTGGATGAGGAGAGCCAGGAGTACGTATTGGCGGCAGTAAGCGGTACGTTTGAACCCTTTGTGCCAGGAGGCCGTTACCGCCAACCCTTCGGCATAGGCTTGTTGGATGTGGCCTCTCGCACCGGTAAGGTCGTAGTGGCCAACGATGTGCATCAGGAGCCAGAGTATGCCGTAGTGCCGGGGCACGAGATAATTCAATCCGAAGTGGTCATCCCCATCAAGATCTATAAGCGCGTGGTCGCTTTGCTCAATATCGAAAGTCAGATCCCCAACGCTTTCGACGAGGACGAAGTGGGCGCCCTAAGGACACTGTGCGACCAGATCTCGATCGCCCTGGAGGGCATCAACCTATTCGACTCGACCCGGCGCCAGTTGCAGGAACTGACCGTTTTGCACGCTATCACGCATGCGGCCGTGAATGCGAAAGATGAGGACGAACTCCTTGAGCGAGCTACTGAGATCATCGGGGACAGCGTTTACCCAGACCAGTTTGGTTTCCTGATGAAGGAAGATGACACGGATTACCTGATAGTTAACCGCAATTATCGTGGCACCGCAGAAGAGAACAAAAATGAAAGGGTTCCCCTGTCGCAAGGAGTGGTCGGTCACGTGGCAGCGACTGGAAAACCCTGGCGGGTGCCTGACGTACTTAAAGAGCCTAGTTACATGAAGGTGAGCGCAAACATGCGCTCCGAATTGTGTGTTCCCATCATCGGCAACAGTAATCGCGTCATGGGTGTGATCAACGCCGAAAGCGCCCAATTGGATGCTTTCTCAGATAAGGACCTGCGCCTGCTCAATACGATTGCAGGCCAGTTAGGCACTGCAATCGAGAAACTACGTTTGTTCGAATCTGAACGTGTTCAAAGAGAACAGGCCGAAACCCTGCGGGAAGTGGCCGCCATCTTGGGCAGCGAGACCGACAGCTCCAAAGTGCTGGACTTGATCCTGGAGCAGCTCAAGCGTGTGGTGCCATTCGATAGCGCTTCGATACAGATACTTGAGGGAAACAAACTCAGCGTTGGCGCTTTTGCGGGTGACCCAAAATTCGGCGCCATTGGATATGAGATACCCGTAGAGGCAGACCGAATCGCCCATCCCATTCTCTACGAGCAGCGGACGCTGGTATATGAAGATGTCAGTCAATCCCCGGATTGGTTGAAGATGCCCGCGTCAGTGGATGTCAAGTCCTGGATCGGTGCCCCGCTCATTGTGCGCGGCGTCTGCATTGGCGTGCTGACCGTGGACAGCTATACCCCCAATCAATTTAGTCCCGCAGATGGACAGTTGGTTTCTGTTTTCGCCAACCACGCCAGCATCGCCCTGGAAAATGCGCGCTTGCTTGAAGAAGCCAAGAATGCCTATGTGCAGACCGTCACCGCGCTGGCCAGCGCCATCGACGTACGCGACAGCTATACCAGCGGCCACAGCCAGCGTTTGGCGGAACTAGCCGTAAAGACCGGCGAGATCATGGGCTGCAGCGAAGAGGAATTGAACAACATTCGCTGGGGCGGTTTGTTGCACGACATCGGCAAGATCGGTGTTCCCGATGAGATTTTGAGGAAGCCCGGAAGTCTAACCCCTGAAGAGGAAAAAATCATGCGCCGCCATCCAGAAATCGGCGCCCAAATGGTGGAAGGCGTAAAGAGCTTGGCCATGGTCGCCCCGGTTATTCGCGCCCATCAAGAGCGCTACGACGGGACGGGTTATCCGGACGGTCTGAAAGGTGAGGATATCCCAAAGATCGCCCGCATCATCTGCATAGCCAACTCCTATATCGCCATGACCGACGAACGTGTGTACAGCAAATCACGCAGCCACGCTGAAGCGATAAGGGAAATCAAGGCCTGCAGTAGAACTCAGTTTGATCCCAAAGTGGTCAAGGCCTTCCTAAAGGTTTTCGGCTAAGCCTCACTTTATCAACATCGCATCCCCAAAAGAGTAAAAGCGATATTTCTTCTGGATGGCCTCTCGATAGGTCTCGAGTATCAATTGGCGCCCGGCAAGAGCGCTAACCAGCATGATCAAGGTGGAACGGGGTAAGTGAAAATTGGTAATAAGGGCGTCCACTACTTTGAATTTGTAACCCGGCAAAATATACAGGTCGGTGCGCCCCTCAAAAGGCAGGACCTGATTTCCATTCATGTTTCGCGCAGCTGATTTGAGAACGCGCACGCTGGTGGTACCTACCGCGATAACTCGCCCGCCTCTGTTTCGGGTGGTGTTGATTTGCCCGGCAGTTTCTTCAGTTAATCGGCACCATTCAGTATGGATGTGATGCTCATCCGCCACCTCTTCAGTGACAGGTGCGAAGGTATCCAGTCCAATATGTAGCACCACCTCTGCGAACAAAACCCCTTTAGCCTTCACGGCTTCGATTAGTTGAGGGGTGAAATGCAGCCCGGCTGTGGGGGCTGCCGCCGAACCTGGGTCTTGAGCGTAAACGGTTTGGTAGCGTTCCGGGTCCGCAAGCGGTTTATGAATATAAGGTGGAAGCGGCACATTGCCGAATTCGTGTAGACGCTCTTCGACAGGATGATTGAAAGCCACGAGTTTTTGGGCGCCTCCGAGGTCTTGCTCAACGGTGGCGATAACATCGTTGGGAAACTGAATTTGTCTTCCGGGCTTCAACCCCTTCCCTCCCACAAGAACCTTCCAGTGCAAACTGTCTTGCCGCTCGAGCAACAAAACTTCCACTTCTCCCCCGCCCTTGAGCTTCCGGCCGAAAAGCCGGGCGGGCACCACCCGGCTGCGGTTGATAACCAGCAGGTCGCCCGGGTTCAGGTAATCAGCCAGCCTCTGAAATACTGTGTGGATGCGCTTGCGGCTGGTCTGATCCAACACCAGCAAACGTGAAGCGTCCCGCGGTTCTATCGGTTCCTGGGCGATGCGTTCAGGAGGGAGTTCGTAGTCGAAATCGGATGTCTTCAATACAGGTTATGCGTTATGCGGCCAGCACGCCATAGTTAGAAGAGGGTCGGGGAATTATCAGGCCCTTTATAAGGCAGACCTAGATGCTCACAAGCCTGACGCGTTGCCAGGCGGCCCTGGGCGCGGCGCTCCAAGAAGCCCAGCTGCATCAAATAGGGTTCAACCACATCCATAATCGTATCCGCTTCCTCGCTCACAGAAGCCGCAATGGTATTCAAGCCTACTGGTCCGCCACCGAATTTTTCGATGATGGTGCGCAGCACGCGTCGATCCAGATCGTCCAGTCCCAATTGGTCCACTTCGAGCAGTTCCAAGGCGGAGGAAGCCACCTCCTCGGTAATTACACCCTGGGCGCGTACCTCAGCATAATCGCGCACACGGCGCAAAAGGCGCAATGCTACACGGGGTGTGCCACGTGAGCGCATGGCCACCAGTTCCAAACCGCCCTCAGAGGCTTTGCAGCCCAGCTGTGCGGCTGCTCTTTCCAGGATGGCCAGGATGGCAACCGGATTGTAATAATCCAGTCGGAAGGTCGCTCCAAAGCGGGCGCGTAAGGGCGCAGTGAGCAATGCCAGGCGTGTGGTGGCTCCCACCACGGTGAAACGCGGCATCTTCAGGCGGATGGCCCGCGCCGAAGGCCCTTTGCCGATGACGATATCCAGCGAGAAATCTTCCATGGCCGGATACAACACTTCTTCGACGGCTTTACCCAGCCGGTGGATCTCATCTACGAATAAAACATCACCCTGATTCAGGTTGCTCAGGATGGCGGCTAGGTCCCCCTGACGCTCAATAGCAGGTCCGGAAGTCACTTTGATGTTGACCCCCATCTCATTCGCCAAGATGTGCGCCAGCGTAGTCTTGCCCAGGCCGGGTGGCCCGTAAAAGAGGACGTGGTCCAAGGCCTCGGATCGCTGTTGGGCGGCAGCAATCAGGATGGCCAGGTTTTCCCGAACATTATCCTGTCCGATTAGTTCGTTCAGAGTGCGGGGGCGCAGTGAGGGTTCTAATTTGTCGTCCGAATGCGGGGAGGGATCGACCAGGCGAGTTTGGCTGGCACTCATTTGAAAGGGATTATACATGAGCCGTTTTGCACCCGCTCATTTGTGCTACAAAGCCCATTGGACGCATAGACTATAATCCGGCAAACCCGAAGAGAGAATGAAATGGCCGAAGTACATGCATCCCCCCACCCCCTCGTGCTCCACAAGATGACCATACTGCGCGATAAGCGTACCGAGCCGCGCAAATTCCGCGAACTAGTGCGCGAGATCAGCGCCCTGCTCACCTATGAAGCCACAGCCGATCTGGCCACCGAGGCAAGGCAGGTAGAAACCCCTATGGGCAACGCCACCGGCGGTGTCACCAAGGAAAACATCGGCTTGGTTCCCATCCTACGTGCAGGTTTGGGAATGGTGGATGGCGTATGGGACCTGCTGCCAGATGCACAGGTTTGGCACATCGGCCTCTACCGGGACGAGGCAACTTTGCAACCGGTGCAGTATTACAACAAGCTGCCTACTCTGCCCACGGTGACCACTTGCCTGGTGCTGGATCCCATGCTTGCCACCGGCGGCTCCGCCACAGCTACCGTCAGTATCCTCAAGGACTGGGGCGTGAAGAAGATCAAATACATGGGCATCATCGGGGCTCCGGAAGGCATCGAATTCTTTGGCAAAAAGCATCCAGATGTGCCCATCTATCTAGGCGCTATCGACGACCACCTGAACGACATCGGCTACATCGTGCCCGGCTTGGGCGACGCCGGAGACCGCCAATTTGGGACTGCCTAATCTTGCATATACAGTTTTGTTAGCTAGCCCAAAAGTAATTTGCCTTTTTATTGGTTGCCCCTAAACTTGAGGACCTGGGTCTGGATTTGCGCAACGACCATGATTAAGAAAAAGGTTTCCAAAGAAAATACCAAAGTAGGTGGCTCCGAGCTAAATAAGCTCAAGGCTAAGTTGGCGCGCCTGGAAAAGAAGTGCACCAAACTCGCCCTGGAAAAGAACTTCCTAGAGCGGGCCATGGGTGATTTGAACTTCCATGACAATGCTCATGACGGTGTGGTCTATACTGATCCCGAAGGCCGG
Source organism: uncultured Chloroflexia bacterium (assembly GCA_963797275.1). Lineage (GTDB taxonomy): Bacteria > Chloroflexota > Anaerolineae > Anaerolineales > UBA11579 > JAMCZK01. The sequence goes on from CAWCOT010000001.1 coordinate 270,196, forward strand.
ATTATTTACGCAAATCCTTATTTTTTGAAAATGATGGGGGTTAAGAAGAAGGGAGAACTACTGAACAAGCCCTTTCCAAATTACATGTGGAACAGCCAACGTGAGGCAGACCGGCTGTTCATGGATATCTCCAAAGATGGTTTCGTGCGCGAACGCGAGATGGCTCTGTACAACAAGGACAAGCAGCCCGTATTTGCCATGTGTTCCGGTGTTGCCAGCAAAGATGAAGATGGCAACTCCATAGGCGCGGAGATCATGTTCTGCAACATCACCAGCAAACGGGCCTTTCAGGTGGAATTGGTAGAGCAGAACGCCTTGCTGGACGCCATGCTGCAAAGCACCCCAGACCCCGTGATTGTCCTGAGTTCAGCCTTGGATGTCAAGCGTAGCAACCCGGCCGCACAACAGTTATTTGGAATTGGCCAGGCGCAAACTGCGGGTTCTTTTGCAAGCCTGCTGGCAAAAGGCAATTTAGCCAGCGAGGCTGTGCAGAGGATTGAAGCCAAATTCCTGGAAGATAGGCCGTTTGAGGTTGAATTAGACATTGCCGGACAAGACTTCGACATGCGTGCTGCCCCGCTAAATTCCCAGCAAAAAGGGTGGGTCTGTACGCTGCACAACATTACGGTGCGCAAACAAACCCAGGAAATGCTTCAACAGCACGCTTTTCACGACGCTCTGACACGCCTTCCCAACCGAGCTTATCTCCTTGATTTTCTACAGCGCGCCAACCTGCGTGCCAAAACAGAGCCCGACTATCGTTTTGCAATCCTTTTCATCGATTTGGATGACCTCAAATCTGCCAACGATACTATGGGCCATCACATAGGTGACGAGTTACTCACCCAATTCTCTCAGCGTATCGCCTCAAGTATTCGTCCGGATGACCTGGTTGCTCGACTGGGCGGGGATGAATTCGCCGTCTTTGTAGATAAGGTAGATGGCGCGGCCAAGGCGCGGCAAGTGGCGGCCCGCATCCAGAAGGCGATTGCGCGACCCTACAAGCTAAACGAAATTGAAGGTGTCCGCGCAACGGCAAGCATCGGCATTGCCCTTAGCGGACAATTCCCAAGCGAGGCGGAAGTGCTGCTCAGGAACGCCGACAAAGCCATGTATCGAGTTAAGCAGCGCGGCGGGGATAACTATGAGATCTTCGACCACAAAACGCTCGCCGAGGCTGGCGCCACGACCGAGCCTTAACACCCAGCACAGTGGCTTGATATCTTGCCACCGGGAAATTTTGGGAGAACTTCCGGGGGAAATCGCCGCAAAGTAGTTTTTTTTTAAGCCGTTCTAAATTCGGGGTCAGTAGGCAGCTGCCTGAGTAATAGCCACGAATTCCTGGGCCTTCAAGCTGGCTCCTCCCACCAAAGCACCGTCAATTTCGGGCATTGCGAAAAAAGCCGCCGCGTTATCAGCTTTCACCGAGCCGCCATACAGCACGCGTATGCCCTGGGCCACTTCCTCTCCGAATGCCCCTGCGAGGGTGGGCCGCACGACGTTGCGCAGCAGCGTATCCGTCGGCCCAGGGGTGGCCGCCTTGCCCGTGCCAATGGCCCACACCGGCTCGTAAGCAATCACCAGCGCCTCCGCGAAGCGGATCTGTACACCGTCTAGGGCAGCTTTCAATTGGGAGGAAACCACCTGGGCAGCCTGCCCACTCTCGTTTTGCTGCAGCGTCTCACCCACACACAGCACAGGGCGTAGACCAACCGTTAGTGCGGCCTGTATCTTGCGGTGCACATCCGCGTCGCTTTCATGGAATAGGGCGCGGCGTTCAGAATGCCCTATGATCACATACTGGCAGAATTCGGCCACCATGGCTGGGGACAGTTCACCAGTATAGGCACCCTCCTTTTCCCAGTAGAGGTTCTGGGCTCCCAATGCGATACCACTCTTTTCGAGCAGAGCACATATTGGCATCAGGGACGTGGCTGGAGGACAGAGCAGCTTGTCCACACCGGACACAGCCTGCAGTCCAGAAACCATGTCCTCGACCAGCCGCAGTGCTTCGGCGGCGGTCCTGTTCATTTTCCAGTTTCCGGCAACCAAGGGAATGCGCGCCATCAGTCTTTATCCTGTAAGGCGACCAAGCCGGGGAGTATCCTGCCTTCCAGCATTTCCAGAGAAGCACCGCCGCCCGTGGAAATATGCGTGATCTTGTCGGCCACGCCAGATCGTTGCACCGCCGCGACCCAATCGCCGCCACCGATGATGCTGTCTGCTTTGGAAGCGGCTACGGCTTTGGCCAGGGCAAAGGTTCCTTCGGCAAACGGTTTCATCTCAAAGACGCCCATGGGACCATTCCACACAACGGTGCCAGCGGCGGCGATATATTGGCTGAATTGCTCTACGGTTTTGGGGCCAATGTCGAGTATGCGCCAGCCTGAGGGAACGTTTCCGACATCCATAGTTTTATGGTTAGCGCCTGCGTTGAAGGCATCGGCAATGACCACATCGACCGGAAGATGCAGCTTATCGTGGCTTTCAGCAAGAAGCTGCTTGGCGGTATCCACAGCCTCGAACTCCACCAACGAGTCAGACATCTCTAGGCCCTGTGCCTTGAAGAAGGTATTGGCCATGCCACCACCGATTAGGAGCTGATCGGCTTTGCCCAGCAAATTGCGAATCACTTCAATCTTGTCGCTGACCTTAGCGCCACCCAGGATGGCCACGAAAGGCCGCTTAGGGGCGGCCAGTGCCTGTCCCAGGTAGCGGATTTCCTTCTCCATGAGGAAACCGGCCACGGCGGGCAAGAAGTGGGCTACCCCTTCGGTGGAAGCATGTGCCCGGTGAGCCGAGCCGAAAGCGTCGTTCACATAGATATCGGCCATGGAGGCCAATTCTTTGGACATTTCAGGGTCGTTCTTGGTCTCGCCAGCGTAGAAGCGTGTATTCTCCAGCAGGAGTATCTCGCCGGGTTTGAGTTCCTTAGCAGCTTCTTCCGCCACTGGGCCAATGCACTCGTTCACAAATTTCACGGGGGCTTTCACCAGCTTACCCAGGTAATCGGCTACGGGGCGAAGAGAATACTGCGGGTCGGGTTGCCCCTTGGGACGCCCCAGGTGGGAACACAGAATAACGGACGCGCCTTTATCCAGCAGGTATTCAATGGTGGGCAGAGCGGCGCGGATACGCGTATCGTCCTGCACGACGCCGTTCTGAATGGGCACATTAAAATCCACGCGCACCAGTACCCGCCTACCGCGCGGGTCGATATCTTGAATGGTTTTCTTGTTGAACAACCAGATTTCCTCAGCTTTCTTTGAATTCCGCCAGCGGCCCCGTGCGTTCTTGCAGCAAATCTATCAGCGTTTGAGCAAGTTTATCTGACTGATGATGCCCAGGGTTTTGGGGGTCAGCCAAGGAGGCGCGGTATAACGCATAGTGCTCTTCCAGGCCTTCCTCTGCGGTGACCCATTTGGAGCCATTGGGCAGCGAAGCGGACTGGTCTTGGTTGCTGATCACAATATCAAAAATACCGGTGCCCACATGGGCCTCCAGTGCATTGATGTGGTCACCGCAAGCATAGCCCTCTGTCTCACCGGCCTGGGTGGCCAGGTTACAAATAAAAATCTTGAGGGCGGAGCTATTCTTGACCGCAGCGGCCAGATCCGGCACCAAAAGGTTAGGCAGGATGCTGGTGTACAGGCTACCCGGTCCGATGACAATCAATTCGGCATTCAAGATGGCATTTACCGCATCTGGATAAGCAGGCGGCGCGTTGGGCTCTAGCCACACGTGGCGCACCGCTCCGGTAAGGTCTGAGATTTTGCTCTCGCCTTGCACACGCACTTGGCCATCCGTCATGGGCACGGCCAGGTCGGCCACCAGACGTACGTCATGCAGAGTAGCGGGCAGCACGCGGCCATGCACAGAGAGGACGCGGCCGGATTCGGCAACTGCCTCCTCAAAGCTGCCTGTAATTTCGCTCAGGGCGCTGATGAACAGGTTGCCAAAGGAGTGGCCATCCATGCCCTCTTCGCCACTCGAAAAACGGTATTGAAAAAGCTGGGTAATCAGGGTCTCGTCATTTGAGAGAGCAGCCAGGCAATTACGGATGTCGCCAGGCGGCAGGACGCCCAGGTTGCTGCGCAAACGGCCGGAAGAGCCGCCGTCATCGGCCACAGTCACTATGGCGGTCAGATTGTAAGTGTGTGCCTTGAGGCCACGCAGCAGCGTAGCCAGTCCGTGTCCACCGCCGATCACGACAATATGGGGGCCGCGCCCGCGACGGCGATGATCGGCCAGTGTGTCGACCACAGGGCGGCCCGGGAGCAAAAAGGGCGCCAAAACGCTGGTATTTGTGCGCAAGACACCATAGGCCAGAGCGCCAATTCCGAGGGCGGCAAAGATGCCTGCTCTCAAGGTTCGATCCAGGAACCGCAGGGAGAGGTAATCGAAGACGGGGAGCCACCAGGTGTTAGGCGCCGTCCGATAGACATCCAAGACAAACATGGCCCCACCGATGCCGACCAAAAATGCGCCAAGGAAAATCAATACAATCCAGCGTTTGACCCCCAAGCCTGGAGTGAGCCATCTTAGGATGCGCAGCGCCTCTTTCCGGGCCGTGCGCAGCCCTTGGAGGAGCCGAGCACCCATATCGGTGGGATGATAGCAGTGTTTGCAAACACCGTCAACGCGGCCCTATCAGCCGGGCTGGAAAAACTCACGGTATGATTAGTTTCAGCCCAAAATCATGGAAATTCTCGAAAAACACTGGCAGATCGAAGCCAAGCTCACACCGGAAGCGGACTCCAATCTAGCCGGGTACCCTCCTCTGCTACGGCAAGTGCTCTTCAACCGCGGCCTGGGAACGGCGGACGAATCCCAGCGATACCTAGCCGCCCTGCCGCCGCTGATCATCGACCCGCTAAAAATGAAGGACATGGAAGCAGCTATCGACCGTTTGGCTAGCGCCATCCAAAACGGGGAAAGGATCATTGTTTATGGAGACTACGATGCAGATGGCGTTACGGCGACCGCCCTGCTGCTGTTGTGCATCCAGGCTCTGGGTGGCAACGCCGAAGCCTACATTCCGGATCGTTTCGAAGAAGGCTATGGCCTCAACGTTGGAGCATTGCAAGCACTTAAAGAAGGCGGAGCTAAGGTAGTCGTCACCGTGGACTGCGGCATCCGCTCACTCAAAGAAGCCGAGGAGGCCAAGCGCCTTGGGTTGGATCTCATCATTAGCGACCACCATTCGCCTGGGAGCGACCTGCCGGATGCTTTTGCGGTAATCAACACGAAGCAACCTGGAGACGAATATCCAGAAAAGCAATTGGCTGGTGTTGGCACGGCGTTCAAAATCGCCTGCGCCCTTGAGGCTAAATTACAAAGCTCCACGGAGATTAGCAACCCCGGCTTATTGGACCTGGTGGCTCTGGGCACGGTTGCGGATATGGTCCCATTGACCGGGGAGAACCGTTGGATGGTGCGGGCGGGTTTGGAGCAGATACGCCACCCAAAAAGGCAAGGGATCTTATCTTTGGTAGGGGCTTCGGGACTTAAACCCGCCAAGGTTTCTTCTGGTGACATTGGCTTCCTGCTGGGGCCAAGGCTGAATGCGGCTGGCAGGCTGGAAACTGCTAAGAATGCGCTCAATCTGTTGATCACCAATGATCTCTTCGAAGCTGGCCGACTGGCCCAGTACCTGGACAGCCAAAATCGTGAGCGGCAGCAACTAACGCGAGAGATGAGCGCTTCCGCCGAAGAAATTGCGGCTGCCCAAAGCCCGGACGACTTCCTGCTGGTTGCGGCGCACGAAGATTTCAATCCGGGCGTGGTGGGACTTGTGGCGTCCAGGTTGGCGGATAGGTTCTATCGACCGGCGGTTGTCGCACAAACCGGCCCGGAGTTTACACGAGCCTCGTGCCGCAGCATTCCCGAATTCCATATTACGGAAGCTCTCGAGCAATGCGCCGATCTTTTCACCAACTTTGGGGGGCACGCCGCGGCGGCAGGCTTCACCGTGCCCAACGAGAAATTGGCAGAAGCACTGGAACGTTTGCAAGCCATCGCAAGGGAGCAACTAGCCGGCAAGGACCTACGCCCAGTGCTCATGGCTGACGCCGAAATCCCCCTTTCCGAACTCAAGCCGGAGATCCTGGATCACTTGGAGCTAGTCGAGCCCACTGGGTATGGGAATCCGCAAGTCAAACTGGTTAGCCGCGGGTTGCAAGTGCGCGAAGCCCGAACGGTAGGCCAGGATGCAAAACACCTAAAACTAAAGGTAACGGATGGCTGGATTACTTACGATGCCATCGCCTTCCGGCACGGCCATTGGTTGGAAGCTATGCCGGCGGCAATCGATATTCTCTACCGCTTTGAAACCAATGAGTTCAACGGTCGTACCAGCCTGCAACTGAATGTGCAAGACCTAAAACCCAGCGTCTGACGCTCAGTCCATAAAGCGGTACCTTAACAAAGCCCACAGAGCCTGGAAGGCATCTTTCAGACCGATCTTTTTGCCATCTGCGTAATCGCGGGGTATGAACGTGATGGGGACTTCAAATATCCTTACCTTGTGCTTGAGGAGTTTGGCAGTGATCTCAGGTTCAAAGTTGAATGAATTTGAACGGATACGAATATTGGCAAGGGCCTCCCGGCGAAACAATTTATAGCCAGTTTCCATGTCGGTAAGAATGTTGTTGTAAAGCAGGTTCGTGGCGAAGGTCAAAAGTCGGTTGGCGACCATATGCCAAAACATGGTTGTCCGGCGTGGGCCGCCTAAGAAGCGCGAGCCGTAAACCACGTCGGCAATGCCTTCATTTATGGGCTTGAGCAAGGCGGGGATATCCCTCGGGTCATATTCCAAGTCTGCATCTTGGACCAGAATCAAATCCCCTTTGGCGGCCTCTATACCGCTGCGCACGGCAGCTCCCTTGCCGTGATTGTGCAGGTGAGTGATCACACGCAACTTGGAGCTTTTAATCTTGGCCAAGACTGAAGCGGTGCTATCTGAGGAGCCATCGTTCACGACAACGATCTCATCCGCAACGCGGAGGGCCAAGACACGCTTAATTATCTCGGCGACGGTCTTTTCTTCATTAAATACAGGAATCACCACACTTAGTTTCATCGGGAGCGATTATACGCGATTTAGCCCGTCTAACCCCCCATGCTATAATCGTAGGTTGAGCTTATCACTACGGGGAGAAGCTCCAGATTTATCGACGGTGATCAGGAAACAATGAGTTTTTCCCTACCATTTAGATCCAAGCTTGCGCGTCTCCTGCAAGGTTGCATTGCGCTTTTAATTACCTTGAGTCAATTTGGCTTTGGCGTCAGCGATGGGCTGGCCGCGCCACCCAAACAGGGCGCCAGCCCCCAAACCCTGGCTGCGGCGCTGCTCGAAACATTGACTCCTGAGGAGCGGGTGGGCCAATTGTTTATGGTCACCTTCTCCGGGCCGGCCGCTCCCTCAAAATCCCAGATTTACGATTTGATCGCAAACTACCACATCGGCGGCGTGGTGCTGCGCAGCGATATGGATAACTTTTTGTCTGCCCCCGATACAGATCAGGGCCTTCGCGATTTGGTCGCCGGCTTGCAACAAGCAGAAGTTAACACTACCCAGGCCACTCGCCAGGATGTAATAAGCGGAGAAACCTACAACCCCAATTACATCCCCTTGCTCGTCGCTATTTCTCAGGAAGGAGATGGATATCCGACCGACCAGCTTCTGGATGGTCTGAGCCCCTTGCCCAGCGCCATGGCCCTGGGCGCGACATGGGACCCAAGCCTGGCGCGCCGGGCTGGAGAGATGCTAGGGTCTGAGCTTTCTTCTCTGGGCATCAACATGTTATTGGGCCCCTCCCTGGACGTGCTGGACAATCCTCGACCACAAGGTTTGGGGGATCTGGGAGTGCGCAGTTTTGGCGGCGACCCCTTCTGGGTAGGGCAAATGGGCCAGGCGTTTGTCAGCGGAGTTCACGACGGCAGCGAAAACCGAATCGCTGTGGTGACCAAGCGTTTACCAGGCAATGGTGGCACGGACCGCCCGGTGGAAGAAGAAGTGCCCACAGTACGCAAGTCACTAAGCCAGCTAACCCAGATTGAATTGCCCCCCTTCTTTGCAGTTACGGGGGAAGCGCCGGATGTAGCGGCCACCACGGATGCCATGCTGCTGGCCCACATCCGCTATCAGGGCTTTCAAGGGAACATTCGCACGACTACTCGGCCCATCAGCCTAGATGCGCAGGCTTTTGCGCAGTTAATAGCTCTGCCCCAATTCTCTACCTGGCGCGCCAACGGCGGCGTAATCATGAGCGATAGCCTAGGAACGCGTGCCATCCGCCGCAACTATGACCCGGCAGAGCAAACATTCAATTCGTCGCTGGTGGCCCGAGATGCTTTCCTAGCTGGAAACGATTTGTTGTATCTCGGAAATTTCCAGGCCAGCGGCGACCCGGATGCCTCTACCAGCATCCGCAGCACAGTCCAATTCTTCGCTCAGAAATATCGAGAAGACCAGGCGTTTGCCGAGCGCGTCGACGCGTCGGTGAGCCGCATCTTGGCCCTCAAGTTCAAGCTTTACCCCCAGTTCAACCCGAACAACGTAATCCCAAGTGGAGAAACCGCAACCAGCGTGGGGCAAAACGAGAGTCTCATCTTTGAGGTTGGCCGGATGGCTGCCACGCTACTCAGCCCGAGTCCTGAAGAATTGGCTGCTTTGTTACCAGACCCACCCGGGCGTTTCGAACAGATCGTTTTTTTCACTGATAGCTACACCGTGCAGCAGTGCAGCCAATGCCCCCAACAAAGTACGCTACCGATTAATGCCATGCAGGATGCTGTCCTGGACCTGTATGGCCCACAAGGAACTAGCCAGGTAACGGCTGCCAATATGACTTCTTTTTCTTTTGTCCAACTGGCCCGCACCTTGGATAACCAATGGCCCGAAGGGCAAGATCCGGTGAGCGACAATTTGCAAATAGCGGAATGGGTTGTCTTTGCGGTCATGAAGCAAGATGCGCGGCCAGAGTCCACCGCTTTGAGACGTTTGCTGTCAGAACGACCCGACCTCATTCAAAATAAAAAAGTCATCGTGTTTGCGATGAACGCGCCATATTACCTGGATGCCACCGATATCACCAAGATCAGTGCCTACTATGGCCTTTATAGCAAAGAGCAGGGCATGACGCAGGTGGCCGCCCGGCTGCTGTTCCAGGAACTCAGCGCCCCGGGCGTTTCGCCGGTTAGCGTTGAAGGAATCGGCTACGACCTGATTGAAGCAATAGCCCCAGATGCCTCTCAAGTAATCCCGCTAGAGGTGCAACTTGCCGATCTCAGCGCTGCAGCCACAGAAACGCCGACTTCAGAGCAGGACACTCCAGAACCCACACAGATTCCCACTTTCCAAGCCGGCGACCTGCTCACCATGCAGGCGGGACCTGTTCTCGACAACAACGGTCACATCGTCCCGGATAACACGCCTGTGACATTTGGTATTTCGATTGCAACTGAAGGTGAACCCATCAACCGGCAGATAAATGCCAGCACACACCAAGGGATCGCTGAGGGGAGTTATTCAATTGAAGATGAGGGCACGCTGGTGGTCATTGCAACGAGCGGCGAACCCCCAGCCAGTTCAGAATCTTTACAGTTTGAGGTGGCCGGCATCAATCCTGAAGGTCTGGCTCTTCAGGCTACTCAGACAGCCCAGGCGCAGTTCATAGCTACGGCTTCTGCGGCTCCACCTCCAACCGCGGAAGGAGGCGGGGAACCTCAGGAAGAATTACCTCCCCAAGCAGGGTTCGTGGAATGGATCCTGACTACACTTATTTCTCTAATGGCTGCCTCTTTCGCCTTCCAGGCAGGTCAAAATATTGGAGAGATGCGCTGGGCGGTGCGATGGGCACTAACCACGCTGGTTGGTGGCCTAGTTGTGGGCAGCTACCTGGCATTCAATCTCCCGGGCAGCAAAGCGATACTTACTTTAGGGGGGGAGTGGGGAGTTGTCCTATTTGCGGTGGTGGGGGCGGCTTTAGGCTGGGCAACAGGCCTTGCCTGGCGGCAGGCCATACAAAGCAGGCCTGCTAAGCCACGGCACTAATGTCCCACAGCGGCAATAAAACTTACCAACAACAGAGCACCCGCAACCCAGAGCAATAGCCGTTCCGTACGGGCCGATAGGATATCAGTAATGGCGGGGGGCGGAAGACGACCATTGCTGGAGCGCGCTTGCGGTTCCATCTTGCCCAACAAGGCTTGATGAAAGGCCTGGATGTTTTGGGGTCTATCTTCCGGGTGCAAGCTAAGTGCCCAGAGTACGGCGCGCTCGGTGCGTTGGGTGATCTCCGGGTTAAGCTTTCGCAGACTGGGCATGACCTCAGGATTGAGGAAACGCTCACGGGCTTCCACGGGAGGCGTGTTGGTGAGTAAATGGTAAAGGGTGGCGCCGAAGGCATAAACGTCGCTGCGCACATCTGTGTGCCCGGTGTCACCACCATACTGTTCAAGCGGCGTATAAAGCGCCGTGCCACGCCCTTGGACGATGGTTACTGTATCCTCCTGAGCCGCCAGGATTTTCACCAGGCCAAAGTCCACTAATTTCACCACCCCATTGGGGGTCAGCTTGATGTTGCTGGGCTTGATATCGCGATGCAGAATGGGCGGTTCCTGGCCGTGAAGGTAATTCAGCGCATCTGAGATCTGGCCTGCCCAAATCAGCACTTCGTCTTCCCGCAAGAATTCGCCGCGTTGGCGGGCCTCATTCATAAGGGAACGCAGATCTTCCCCTGGCACATAATCCATCACCAGATAATCGCTTTGCTCTACGGAAAAGAAATCAGAAACTTTGGGAAGGTTGGCGTGGTCCAGCCGCGCCAAGACGGTGGCTTCCCGCAGAAATTGGGAGCGTGTTTGGCTGAGCGTTTCCTCGGATAACGATGGATCGAGGCGCACTTCCTTAACCGCGCACTGGCGCCCTTCAAGGCGCGCGTCATCGGCAAGGTAAATGCTGCCCATGCCGCCTTTGCTGATGAATTGTTTGATGCGGTAGCGGTCGCGCAGCACCCCACCGACCTCAAGTGGCAAGTTGATTTCTCTCTCCTTGCTGCACCTGCCATTAAATCTTTGAAGCTGGCGTATGGCCGTGCAAGCAACGGCTCCGGTTCACAAAGTGATGTCAGTCGGGAGGCCGAACTTTGGTATTATACCCAGAGACACCACCATGCTGTCCGACAGCGAATCATATCCCGTACTACTTGCGCAAAGCGGACCCTTGAATGGAGAACGTTGGGTGATTTCGCGGGCCGCTCACTATTGGCCGCGACGACGAATGTGATATCGTAATCCCCGATAGGAAAATATCCCGACAGCACGCCCAAGTGAGACCCGCCCAGGGCGGCATCGTGTTGGAGGACCTGGGCAGCAAAAATGGCACGCATCATAACGGCACACCGGTTCAGGGAATTATCCCACTGATGGATGGGGACGTCATCCAGATTGCCTTGGCCCAGAAATTCGCCTTCGTCAGTTCGGACGCGACCGTGCCCTTGGAATTTGAAGCACCCATCGAAAGCGGCCTCGAGAAACGACGGCTGCGCATGGATAAGCGCTCCCGCCGAGTGTGGGCAAATGAGAAAGAGATCACCCCACCGCTTTCGGTGGCACAGTTCACTATGCTGGATTTGTTGTATCGACGCGATGGGTTAGTGGTGCCACGCGAAGAAATGGTCAAGGCCGTGTGGGGCGAAGCGCACGCTTACGGTATCTCCGATCAGGCCGTGGACGCCTTGGTGCGCCGGCTGCGAGATCGGCTGGGGGAGTTCGATAAAGGCTTTGACTACATAGTGACCGTGCGGGGCCACGGCCTCAGGCTGGATAATCCCAAGTTAGAAGATTAATCTCAACTGTCTAGCCGGGTTTGGCTCCTGCTGGCGGGGACTGGATGCCCTTCTCCATAGAAGCGCGCAATGCCGCGCGGTAAGCCGCCCGCACCTTCTCGGTTATTTCTTTATCTTCCCCTTCCTGGGTCTGCATCATCATGGCCGAAAGGCTTTCAATGAATTCGGGGGTGATTTCGTCTTTGTGGGCATCAATCACCCTCCGGCGCGCCTCGTCATCTGGGGCTTCAATTAATTCGTCGAGAAGTTGAGGATTGTAACCGGGGGAGATTAATTGCTGGATCACACCTAAGAGCAATTGCAATTTCTGCTGGCGGGCCGTGTCCTTTTTCTCATCGGCTTCAGCCAGGGCGCGATTCATCACCTGGACGAAGAAATCATCCAATACTCCGGGGTTCTGCTGCAAGGCCTCGGCCGGATTCTCGACTTCCAGCAAGGCCTCCAAATTGTGCTGAGCCGCGTTTATGCGCGCTTGCATTTGTTCGTCGATTTGCTTGGTCAATTCAAGCAAGTCGCCGCGCAATTTATTGAGCTTTTCCTTTTCATTGCCTTCGGCTTTGTCAATGCGCTCACTGAGGGTTTGGAAGAAGACATAATCCAAGCCGGGCCGGGCCATGCTAACCAGCGCATTCAGGCGCACCTCGTTATCAGCCGCCGCAACCAATATTTCAAGCAACTTCTCGCGGGTCAGCTCTTTGCCCGCGGATTCGAGGCTTTGACGGGCGCCCTCGATCTCGTCCGCTTGCTTTTTGACTTTCTGGCCCATTTCGGTTTGCTCGAGCAAAACATCCTGAAATCTTGCTGAGTTGTTGGACGCTGGATTCATCTCGCGCCGACAAGCCAGCCTCCAACATGCGGCTAAGCAGCGTGAAGAACTCGGCATCTATGCTTGCTGATTCGGCTTTTACCAGGTCGGGCAAGCTCGCTTCTGAAGCGGTCAGCATTCGCTGCAAAAGCTCCACGCGTTTGCGCTGAGCATCCAACATTTCTTTGGTAATGCCCTCTCCCTCGAGCACCTTTTCAATTAGGCTTTGCAGCGTAAACATTTGCTGGGGTTTCAGCAGATAACCCTTGCGTTGCTCGGCTTTCAAGCTGTTGACTACCCGATTGAGCAGGGGCGCTATGCGCTTTTCCTGCTCCATTATCGGAAGATTCAACTCGGGCGGAAAATAGGTGAGTAAGAGTTCTTTAGATGGGTCATGGTAAATAATGGGAGTGGCCAGCGGGCCTTGAAAGCCGCAGTTCGGGCAACGGATTGCGTTCACGTTCCCGCCTAGCAAACGTTCCTTGGCCTGTGGATCAACCCCAACGTCGAAAAGCTGTTCGACATCCGCCAATATGGGCTGTTTGCAATTAGGGCACTGTACTTGAGTCTTAGGCATAGCTCTCTTCCATTATCGTAATTATTTGGGGCGCGGCAACGAGAAGCAGATGCGCGCCCCTTCCTTATACTGAGGATCCACCCAGATGCTGCCACCATGGGCTTCGAGGATGGCCCGGGTTAGATACAGCCCCAGCCCGGCACCCTTAACGCTGCGAGCCGTCTCGCCAGCACGGTAAATCGATCAAAAATATGAGGAATATCCCCCGGAGGGATACCCGGGCCTGAATCCTGGACACAGACTACCACATGTTCGGGGCGGATTTGCCCACCGATGCGAATCTCGCCTCCTTTGGGAGAATACTTGACGGCATTTGAAAGCAAATTGAGTAGCACCTGACTCAGCCGCTGTTCGTCGCCTAAGATTACCGGGAAATTCTCGGGGAAATCCACGACAATGTTGTGCTTGTCGGTTTGAGTACGGAATCGTTCCGCGAGGCGCACCGCTAGGTGAGGCAATGAAAGATCCGTTGAATTGAGGGACAGACCTCCGGCCTCCAAACGAGAGGCATCCAACAAATTCTCGATCAACTCCGCCAAGTGATCAGCTTCTTCCTCAATAACTTCCAAACTGTCCTGCACGGTCTTACTGTCCCAGCGCACATCGTCGCGCCGCAAGGTACCCACGTAGCCCTTGATAAGTGCCACCGGTGTCTTGAGCTCGTGGCTGATCACGGAAATAAAGGTACTTTGCATTTCCTCGGCTTGCCGAAAATGGCTGACGTCGCGTACAGAAGCGATGATGTTGACTAATTGGCTTTCGGCATTCAGTAGCGGAGCATAAGTCACGCCTATGGGGATGGTGCTGCTGTCAGAACGCAGCAAGTCCCCTTCCACATAGAGAGTGGCCGTAGGCGTCAGCGGCCAGCCGCCAATCTCGGCTTGCTCCAGAGTGGGGCCGTGCTCCACCTCTTTCCACTGGATGATTTCCTGGTGCTTTTGGCCCACGATCTGGTCGCTGGGTTTGCCATACAGACGGGCAAATGCCGGGTTGCAGCGTTCCACGTTGTGATTGGGCAGCAGGATCAGCATGCCGTCCGCCACCGAATTCAGGATGGCATCCAGACGCTGGGCATGGCTGGCGCTTTGATCAAAAAGCTGGGCGTTGTGAACCGCGATGGCCGCTTGGTCCGCAAAGGATTGCAACAGCAGACTGTCTTCGCGAGAAAACACACCGTGATAATTGCGAAAGATGAAGATAACCCCCAACACGCGCCGCTGAACGATGAGCGGAAGTCCAACCCCGGTGAGCAATCCCAGGCTTACCTGGTTGGCCAAATTTTGCAGCAGGCGGCTTACCTCCGGGATTTCGAAGCGAGCGGCGTCCTCATAATCTGGCACCTCAGCAAGCAGCGGGTCCAGGAAGCGGATAAGCGCCTTGGGGATACCCACAAAGGCAGCCACATTCCAACCGCTATCCTCGCCGCGCAGGGCTACTAGCCCAGCCTGCCCGGCCAGTAATTCCGCTGCATGGGTTAGGATGCGCGCCAGCACCTCATCCAGGTTAAGTTCCTGGGTGATGGCTCTGGCGATTTCGAGCAAATAATCGCGTTGACGGACTCTAAAATCAGGCAGCATGGCAAATCCTCCCCCTGGCAATGATCAATCGGCTATTTCTTGGGAAGGCTCTTTTCAACAATCTCCACTGCTTTATCAATAATCTCCGCAGGAGTGTCCAGCATGCCGCGGAAGCGGATCGAGCGCTGGCCCGCTTTCAGGGCAATAAGCCCATTCTGCTTCGTGCGCTCTATTGTGGCGTCCCGGGCAGCTTTATCAGGCAGGTCGAAGGCGATCATCATGCCGCGCCCGCGTACGTTGCTCATTATTCCGTGGGAGGCATCCGCAATCGCTTGCAGGCCCGACAGCATACGCTCGCCCATCTTGGCGGTGTGCTCTAGCAGGTTATCTTCCTGCATGATCTCAAGGAAACGCGCCGAGCGTACCATGTCGGTGAGGTCGCCACCCCAGGTGGAGTTGATACGGCTCTCCTCGCGAAAAACATTGTCAGCCACATCATCGATGCGCGACCCAGCGATGATGCCGCACACCTGGGCCTTCTTGCCAAAAACGATGATGTCTGGCTTGACGCCCATGTGTTCAACCGCCCACATCTTCCCGGTGATACCCATACCGCTCTGGATCTCATCCACGATGAACAGAAATTCATGCTCATCCGCCAAACCGCGCAGTTCGGTGAAAAATTCGGGGCGGAAATGGTTGTCCCCGCCTTCGCCCTGGATAGGCTCAATGATCAGGGCAGCGATATCCCCAGGATAATGCTTCACTGCCGTCTCTATCTGAGCCAGGGCGATTTCCTCTAACTTCTTTACGTTCGCCAGTGATTCGTCGGTAAGGGGAAAATGCAGCTTGGGATTAACCACACGCGGCCAGTCGAATTTGGGGAAGTACAGATATTTGCGCGGGTCATCCGTATTGGTCAGAGAAAGGGTATATCCGGAACGACCATGGAAAGCTTCCTCGAAATGGATGATTTTGGTACCCAGTCCGTCAATGCGGTGTGGCTGTCCCATAGGTGCAGGTTTGCTCACCCGGGCGAAGTTCTTGCGCGCCTTCCAATCAAAGGCGGTCTTGAGCGCATTTTCTACCGCCAAGGCTCCACCGCTGATGAGGAACAAATGCTGCATGTCAGCGGGCATCACCACGCGGGCAAAGGTCTCCACAAACTCGGCCATATAAGTTGTGTAAAAGTCGGAAGATGAAGGCTTGGTGATGGCTACGCTCAGAAGTTTCTCAATGAAGGCTGAATCGTGCATCTTGGGATGGTTATGACCGATGGGTGCGCTGGCAAAATAACTAAAGAAATCGATATAGTCAATTCCCGTCAGCGCGTCATGCAAATAAGGCCCATGGGACTTTTCCAGGTCCACCACAATGGGCTCGGCACCCGGGGGCAGGTATTTCTCTATCTGGGGATGGACTTCAGAAGCCTTCATGCGTGTGCGTCTCCAATGTAAGCGATAAATGCGGGAAGAGGATTATAACATTCGGGCCATAAGCGCCTGATTGGGTAGAACTCCCAAAGGTATAATCAAAAAAGGCATGATTTTCGTCCCAGCCTTTCTCTTCAAATATCAATTATGACTGTGCAAATCGCGCTCACTTTGGGGATTCTGGGAGCGGCGCTGCTTTTATTGGTCTTTGACCTGCTGCGCTCAGATTTGATCGCCCTGTTGGTATTGCTCAGCCTGGCGTTCACGGGTCTGGTTACACCCAACGAGGCGCTCTCTGGGTTCAGCAACCAGGCTGTAATCACCGTGTGGGCTATGTTCATCATGGGGGCAGGGCTGGCGCGCACTGGCGTGGCCAACCTGCTGGGGCGCAGTATCCTGCGCCTAAGCGGCAAAGGGGAGGCCAGTTTCACCGCGACATTAATGCTGATCGTGGCAAGCATGGCGGCCTTCATGAACAGCACCGCAATCGTAGCCATGTTTCTCCCGGTGATCAGCTACATCGCCCGTAAACGTAACTATTCGCCGTCCAAACTCCTGCTGCCGCTTTCATTTGGTACCCTGCTAGGCGGTATTAATACGGTAATCAGCACGCCACCCAATATTTTGGTCAACAATGCCGCCCAGGAATCCCTTGGGCAGGGGTTTCAATTCTTCGACTTCTTGAAAGCCGGTCTGCCCGTTACCCTGGCCGGCATCGCTTTTATGGTGCTTATTGGACGGCACCTACTGCCTAAACGCGATCTCTCTACCGAGTTAAATCGCCTTAACCGAGAACCTGGCAGGCTTTTCGATCTTGAGGAGCGTTTATTCACCCTCAAGCTGCCCCAAGGCAGCGTCCTGGCCGGCAAGCGTCTGGGCGAAAGCCGTCTGGGCAGCGCACTCAAGCTCAATGTGGTTGAAATCTCCCGCAAGGGAAAGATCACACCAGCACCGGGCCCGGATACGCTGCTGGATGACGGCGATGAACTGCTAGTGTTGGGCCGCTCCGACTGGTTGGAAGATCTGGTCACGGGCCAGCATTTGGTGCTTAAAACTGAGAATGATTTACGCAGCGAAAAAATCAAACTGGATATAAAAAAACTGGTCTCGTCGCAAATTTCACTCATGGAAGTGACCGTCCCCGCTGATTCTCCACTTATTGGGCAGAGTCTTTACCAAGTTTAACTTTCGTAAAAAGTACAATGCCAATGTGTTGGCCATCTGGCGCACCCGCCCCATCCGTACCAATTTCCAAGACCTGGCTTTGAAAGCCAATGACCACTTGCTTATTCAGGCTAGCCGCAAACGCCTGGATAACGTGCGCGCCTCCAAGGATTTCACACACAACGGGCAGGAAGCCATTGACCTTTACCATTTGGAAAACCGCTTGCTGCTCTTGGCCCTGCCCGAGGGTTCTTCATTGACAGGCAAAACTCTGGCGCAAAGTGAACTGGGAGATGCTTTTGGTCTTTCGGTATTGGGTATTATCCGCAAGGGCAGGACGCGCCTAATGCCCAAAGCCAAAGAAAAGCTGCAGGTTGGGGATCAGCTCGTGGTGGAAGGCAAGCTGGAGGACGTCGAGATGCTGGAAGCCATTCAGGCCCTTGAAGTTCAGGATGGGAGGATTCCTTCCGTTACCGATCTGGAAACAGAGGAAGTTGGCCTAGTGGAAGCCGTTATTTCACCGCACTCTCGGCTGGGCGGCAAGAGCTTGCGCGACCTGCAATTTCGTGAGAAGTACGGTTTGAATATTCTCGCCATCTGGCGCGGCGGCCGGGCTTACCGATCCAATCTACGTGAAATGGTATTGCGCGAAGGTGATTCGATCCTGGTGTATGGACATCGCAACCACATCAAATTGATGGCCGATGAGGATGATTTCCTAGTGCTTTCGCAGGAAATCCAGGAAGCTCCCCGGCGCGAAAGGGCCTTTGTGGCGGTGGCCATTATGGCGGGAGTCGTAGCGACCGCCGGATTGGGTTGGCTGCCCATCCAAATTGCAGCCCTGGCAGGCGCGGCAGCCATGGTACTGACGCGTTGTCTAAATATGGACGAAGCCCAAAAATCCATCCGCTGGCCGGCTATCTTTCTGATCGCCGGCATGCTCCCGTTGGGCATCGCTCTGCAAAATAGCGGCACGGCCAATTTCTTGGGGCAGCAGATCTTCGCCAATGCAGCAACTTGGAGCGTGGCGGAGCTGCTGGCTGTGCTATTCCTGGCCAGCAACCTGCTGGCCCAGATTGTTCCGCCAGCCGTAGTGGCGGTACTGGTGGCCAGCCTGATACTGCATGGCTCCATCGGCACGCAGGCCTCACCGCAGGCGCTGCTGATCACCATTGCCATGGGCTCGGCCATGCCGCTGATGAGCCCCGTTGGCCATCCGGCCAATTTGCTGGTGATGGGACCCGGTGGATACCGCTTCAGCGATTATATTAAAGTAGGCTTACCCCTTACGCTTGTATTGATGCTGGTGGCTGTGATCGCTGTTCCTTACTTCTGGCCCGCATTCTAAAATGCCGAAATTTTTTCACTTCGAACTGCAAGGCCAGGATGGGCGCGCCCGCGCCGGGCGTTTCTCCACGCCCCATGGAGAACTGGAGACGCCCGTATTCGCCCCCGTAGGGACCCAGGCCAGCGTCAAGGCCATCACCCCTGCCCAATTAGATGAGATGGGCGCCAGCCTGGTACTGGCGAACACCTATCACCTTTACCTGCGACCCGGGGATGATGTGGTGGCTGAGATGGGCGGCCTGCACGAGTTCATGCAATGGCCCAGGCCTATGCTCACTGATTCGGGCGGCTTCCAGGTGTTTTCGCTGGCCGAACGCCGCCAGATAGATGAGGACGGGGTGACCTTCCACAGCCACCTGGATGGGTCTACCCATCGGTTTACGCCTGAGAAGGTAATGTCTATACAGGAGAACCTGGGGGCCGACATCGCCATGGTGTTGGATGAATGCCCTGACCCGTTGGACCGGCCTTACAACGAAGAAGCGCTGCAACGCACGCACGCTTGGGCGCAGCGTTGCCAGGCTGCGCGCACCCGGAAGGACCAGGCCGTATTCGGTATTGTGCAGGGTGGTGTCTTCCCCGATCTGCGCCGGCAATCCGCCGAGTACATTGCCTCCCTGGGTTTTGAGGGCCACGCCATAGGTGGCCTTTCCGTGGGTGAGAGCAAGCAAGATATGTACACCGTATTAGATCTGGTGAATGGCATATTACCCGCCGACAAGCCGCGCTACCTGATGGGCGTAGGCACGCCCGAAGATTTGGTGGAGGGCATCCGCCGCGGGGTGGACATCTTCGATTGCGTGCTGCCCACGCGGCTGGGGCGCAACAACGCCGTTTTCCTGCTCAATGGTGAAAGGCTTAATCTCAAGAATGCCGAGTACATCCGCGATCCCCACCCCATCGACGAGACTTGCGATTGCTACACATGCCGGACCTTCAGTCGCGCCTATTTACGACATCTGATCCAGGCCAACGAGATGCTTGCTGCAACCCTACTGTCAATTCATAATATCTACACATTGTTGCAGCTTGCCCAGGTTTTACGAGCCGCCGTGTTGCGCAATGAATTCGAAGGGTTTGCGGCCAGCCTACGTATCCATTCTTCAACATTAGACCAGCAAACGGCCCCTATCGCGTAACATTCCCAACCAAGGAGACTCCCATATGCACCTCATCCACGCCATCTTGCTCGGCATAGTTCAGGGGCTTACCGAATTCCTACCTATTTCTAGCTCCGGTCACTTGATCCTGGCACGCCACCTGCTGGGCATCGGGCAGGAAACCCAGGCAGCCTTTGTATTCGACATCCTGGTGCAAATGGGCACCTGGTTGGCTGTGGTCATTTTCTATTGGCGAGACCTGCTTGCCATTGCTACAGATATGCTGCGCGGCCTGGCTGGAAAACCCGGCCCCCAGGCACGCCTGGGTTGGCTGATCGGCCTGGCTACTATTCCAGCTCTGATTGTGGGCTGGATGACCAAAGACGCCATGACTGGGGAGATGAGTGGCTTATTTTTTACCGGCATCTTTCTGATAGTCAATGCGGTGTTGCTCACCATTGCCGAGTTAGCCGGGCACCGTAAACGTCAGGTCATAGATGTCAAATGGGTGGATGCCCTTTGGATCGGCCTATTCCAGGCGATAGCGTTGTTGCCGGCCGTTTCGCGCTCGGCGGCCACAATTTCCGGAGGCATGACCACCAACCTGACCCGCCGGGACGCGGCCCGCTTCGCCTTCCTGATGTCCGTGCCGGTCATGCCCGCCGCAGCTGTGGTTGGTCTTCTGGACTTGGGCAGCCTGCCCAACGCCGCCGCGCTCATTTTCCCGCTGGCTGTAGGCTTTCTTGTGGCGGCGGTGGTGGGCTTCCTTAGTATTCGCTGGTTGTTGGGATATCTATCCAACCACTCTTTCTTCCCGTTTGTTTGCTACTGCCTGGTTGTCGGTGGGGCTGTTACCGTAATGAGTCTGCTGGCATGAACCTCCCCAGGGCTGTTTGTGTAACTTTGTTGTGTGTATCGTGTTCAGCTTGCGGCCCCACTCCACAGGCTACAACTGAGATGCGTGTTGCCTTGAGCCCGGATGCTGAACCACTTAACGAAGCCATTGCAGCTTGCATCCCGCAGGGCGCCAATGCCTCCATTGACGTCCTTTACCCGAATATGGTGGACTTACAACACACTGATCTATATTTCCAGCTTGGCGAACCCACCAATACAAGCGGGTTTGAGGCCCAGATTGGCTGGGATAACATCGTGCTGGTTCTCCCTAGCAGCAATACAGCCGGTCTGTCGGATTCCCAGATTTCCGACTTGTTCAGTGGCCGGGTTCAGAACTGGGATGAATTTGGAGGGCCCTCAAAAGATGTTACCCTTTGGGTAGGACCAGTGGGGGATGAGGCTCGTCAGGCTTTCGAGGACCAGGTGCTGATGGGGCCGATTTTTGGAGGCGCCAATTTGGCCGGCGGTCCCGAACAAATACGTCAAGCTGTAGACTTAGATTCTGGCGCTGCCGGCATCCTGCCCTCGGCTTGGGTTGATAGCAGCATGCGCACGATAAGCCTTGGGCGGCAACTGCCGGTTTTGGCGTTGGCAACCGAAGAGCCCAGCGGCGCCACCCGCGAGATGGTAGCCTGCCTGCAGTCCGACGCAGGCCAAGCCCTTATCGCCAAGAACTACACCCCATTATCTCAATAGGAGTCTTTCATGCAAGCCTTCAATGTTGCTGACCTGATCAACCAGACTGTAGAAGAAAAGCAACGCTACATGGAGTTCCTGCGGGTCCCTTCCATGAGCATGGGCCTCTATCTGCTGCATGCCAAAGAGCAGGACCCGCAAATCCCACACAAGCAGGATGAGGTTTATTATGTGCTGTCCGGCAAAGCCAACCTGCAGGTGGGTGAGGAGTTGCATGCCGCAATCCCCGGCAGTATCCTCTACGTGGAAGCAGGCGCCGAGCACCAGTTCATAAATATCGAGGAATTTCTGGAAGTGCTGGTGTTCTTCTCCCCCGCTGAACAGCCCTAACTAGTTTCCCCCCGGCGGGCCCGTTTGCGCTCCAGCCGCTCGAGGCGATGGTCCAAGAGCGGCTGCCAATGCTCCCGCTCCTGCTCAAGAGTTGCTTTGCTATTAACCAGCTCGATTGCGCGCTGGGTGTATTGAATCGCGACTGCAAAATCGCCAGCGCGATGCTCGTAATACTTGGCGATCTCTACATGGGCGTATACATAACCATCCGAGGCAGCCTGTTCCCATAGCTGCAGGGCGGCTTCATAATCCCCCCGGCGCCTGAATAAAAGAGCCAAATTTACCACCAGCCGATATTTGGATTCCTCGGGCAAATCCATCGATAGTGTATTCTGGAATACATCAATGGCTTCCTCGGCGAAACCGGTATCAGCATACAATCGGCCGATAGCATACAACTCGCTGTGTTGCTCCGAAATCTCTAGGGGTGCTTCCAGCTTATCAGCCACATGTTCCAAAAGTGTTGCCAGGCTGAGCACATCCATGCTGTTGTGATAAAGGACGCCGGCCAGTGCGCGAGCATCCCCGCTGTGCAAATAGTCAATGTAAATCTGCGGCACCATCCAGCCGGGGATATCTTCCTCGGTGCGGGTCACATTAAGCAAATTGACCTCCAGGTCACCCAAGGCGCGGCTGGGGAGCAGTTCTCGCCACAGACGGCGCGCCAGGTGCAAGAGGTCCACGTGGGGGAGTTGACTAAACGGGTGCGGCGCACCATTGGTGAGATAGCGGGCACGTAGCAGCGGGATGTCGAAGCTCTTGCCATTAAAGGTAACCAGGACATCTTCACTGCTCATATAGCGATTCAGCGCCTCCAGCATGGCAGGCTCTTCGATGGGGTCGCGCAAGAAGAATTGCGTCTCCCGAAATCCACCGCCCGCAAAGCGCCCTACGCCCACAAGGAAAGCCATAGTGCCGCTGCCCCACACTCCTGTGGTCTCCGTGTCCAGAAAGACGAAATTCTCAGCAGGCGTCAGCGCTACCGCGCGTGTCCAAAGCCCACGCGGCTACTTTTTCCAGGGCGGCTGGAAAGCGCAAAGGGGCGGCTCCGTGGGGTTGGCCAGCCGGAAGAAACTTCTCGATCAGGAACGCTTCGCCGAAATCCGTTTCGATGACCTTTCCGTCCACAACTCTTTCGATGGGGTACGCCGCAGTTTGCGGCCCGGACGCCAAATCCCTGGCGCCAACCTGCACCCCCAGTGCTTTTAGTCGGTCGGAAAGACTAGGCATGGAAGGATTATAGCGGCGGGCGGCGCATCAGGTCGCCTCCCCGATGAGCTCCTCGAGCAATGCCAGCGTCTCACGCTTGCTGCCCTTACCTTGCTCCCCGCCGGGTCCCACGCAGGACGGGCAGCCATCGGAGCAGGCGCACTCGCTGACCAGATGATAGGCAGCGTGCGTTAATTCGTTGTGCAGTTCGAATAGTTTTTGGCTAAACCCCAGCGCGTCTCCCAATTGATCAAAAACCACCACGGCCGCATGGCCGTTGGCAAAATCTGCCTTTGGGTCAGAATGCACACCCAGATCGCGGGTCGCACATTAGGTACAGGGGCGCCAAATTCTGCAGTACGAAGGACAAACCTGCCAGGCCACTGCGGATGCGTACGATGGTTTCGGCGCGGTGGTGGCAAGGGGGACACAAAGTAATCAGATTGTCAATGCGGTTAGCTTCGCGGTAAGACGTGAAGCTCCGAAATGGAGTTTTGTGATGCACATCATGTGGGCGACCATCTTCCTTGGCGCCGCAAACCTGGCAGGTGTAGTTGTCGTGGGCGCGCACGGCGTCGCGGATAGAAGGCCATTCAGGTCCATATTCGTTGGGATCATTGCTCCACAAGCCGCGCTCACGAAGACTTTCGATGCTAGCCTCCGCCAGTTCGATCCAATAACCATATGTGTTCAACTCTATGGGAGGCAAATCCAGTTCCCCGCCGCCGGGCATCTCAGCGCCTGACCATTGCATCTTCACATACCCGTAGACCTCCTCGGTTATGTTGAGTTCGCCAAAATGTTTGCTGCCTGCGTGCACCGGCGCCTGGGTCTTCTCCTCAATCAACGAGACTGTGCTGCGTGTCCTCGGCATGGTGTAGTAGTCCGCGTCGATAGGTCGCAGGTAAGCGACATTCTCGACCAGGTCTAGTTTCTCTACAAAATAGGTGGCGCCATCGTGGATGTAAATTGCCGCTGGATGCACCATGCGCCGTGCCCCGCTGGGGTCCACTTCCCCAACCAATGCCCAGCCTTTGTCCGTGGCGGCTTGCAGGACCACCGAATCCGAGCCAGCCCCGCGCAAGCTCACTTCATGGGCGGGCTGCTGCTCAGACATCCAGAAATACTTGTCGCCGGAGGCGTGCACCTCTCCACCTTCCGCCAGCAAGCCCAGAAACTCTTCAACGTCCGAGGCAGGCACCCTGCCAAAGCCTTCCCCCTTTTTGAAAGGAAGCTCGAACGCCGCACAGCGCAGGTGAGAGATCAAAATCACCAGATTGTCCGGGTTGATCAAAGCATGCTCTGGGTTGCGCTGCAAAATGTACTCGGGATGGCGCGCCAGGAACTGGTCCAGTGGACTGGAGGATGCCACCAGCAGTGCCAGGGCGGCGGCCTCTCCTCGTCCGGCGCGGCCAGCCTGCTGCCAAGTGGCTGCCACCGAGCCAGGGTACCCGGCCAGCACCGAGGCGCCCATGCCGCCAATGTCCACGCCCAGCTCCAGGGCATTGGTGGCCACTACGCCGCGCAGCTTACCATTGCGCAGCCCGGCTTCAATGGCGCGGCGCTCCGCCACTAGGTAACCGCCGCGGTAGCCGCGCAACTGATCCTGGGAACCCGAACCGTTGTTGCGAAGACTGGTCAGCATGAGTTCCACCATACGGCGCGTACGCCCGAACAGAATGGTTTGAACGTCGTAAGCCAGCAGGTCCGAGACCAAGCGCACGCTCTCCTGCAGCAGGCTGGCGCGCAGCCCTAACTCTTCGTTGATGACCGGCGGGTTATAGATGAGGAAGTGCCGCGTACCACGCGGAGCGCCGTCCTGGTCAATGACGGTCACGGGCGCCTCGATAAGCCGCTCGGCCAGTTCTCCCGGGTTAGCGATCGTGGCCGAAGCCAACACGAATTGTGGGCTAGCCCCATAGAACTTAAGCAGGCGCGACAGGCGGCGCAGGACGTTGGCCACATGCGATCCAAACACGCCGCGATAGAAATGCATTTCATCCAGCACAATGAAACGCAAATGGCCGAAATACTCCGCCCATTGAGTATGGTTGGGCAGCATGCCATAATGCAACATATCCGGATTGCTGATCAATAGATGCGCCCGGCGGCGAATGGAACTGCGTTTGTGTGTGGGCGTATCTCCGTCGTAGGTGGAGATGGGCAGCGCTTCACGCTGGCCGGCAGCTTCCAGCCAGGTATCCAATTCGTGTTTCTGGTCGTAAGCCAGCGCCTTTGTAGGGAAAAGATACAACGCCCGGGCCTCAGGGTCACGCAACAAGGCATCCAGGACGGTCAGGTTGTAACAAAGGGTCTTTCCACTGGCTGTGCCGGTAACCACAGCCACGTTCTCGCCTGCCTGCAAATGCCGCCAGGCCGCCCCCTGATGGCTGTAAAGCTGGCCGTAGCCCAGGCGGGCGAAAGCCGCCGCCAGGGCGGGATGCAACCCAGTGGGCAGTGGGGCAAATTCGGCAGGGCGCGGCGGAGTTTGCTGCCAATAGGTGACATTGCCGCCTATGCTGGGCTCAGCGCGCCAGTGGGCCAGCAG
This sequence comes from uncultured Chloroflexia bacterium, assembly GCA_963797275.1. GTDB lineage: Bacteria > Chloroflexota > Anaerolineae > Anaerolineales > UBA11579 > JAMCZK01. The sequence goes on from CAWCOT010000001.1 coordinate 295,671, forward strand.
TTCTTCCAAGTTAGCCATATGTTTTTAGCATGGGGTAAAACTATTGAGCTTCACCAAACCTGGCATAAGCCTGATATTTTAGCACAGAACTAGAACGGATATTCTAGTTCTGGTATTATTTAACGCCGTAATGAATAGCTAAGGAATATTCAATCCAACCCCGGCACATCGTTTACCGCAGACCACACCGGCAGCAGGGAACGGTCGCTGCTGGTCTCCAGGTGCCATTGGTTCAGAGGGTGGGCCACTTCCAAAATGAATAGCTGATAGTTGCCCGTCCGTTGGGAATGGAAAACGATATAGCGGCCGTCCGGCGACCAGTTGGGGTTACCATCTTCGGCCGTGCTGGTAGTGAGTTGCTGCAAATCGCTGCCATCCGGGCGCATCATGTAGATATCTCCCCCTCCAGTGCGCCAGGACTCGAATACGATCCATTGACCATCCGGAGAAAATACTGGCCGCCAATCCAGGGCGGGATCATGGGTGAGCCGTATCACATCGCTGCCGTCGGCGTTCATCACATATATCTCGGAATTCCCGTCGCGGCGCGATGTAAAAGCAATCTTGTCGCCAAGCGGGGACCAGTTGGGCTCGTAATCATAGGCCGGTTCATCGGTAAGCTGCAGCAAGTTGTTGCCATCCAAATCGGCAATAAAGAGGTCGCGGGTACCATCGTGCTCCATCATGTACACGACCTGCTTGCCATCCGGAGAGAAGCTGGGATAGCAGTCAAAACCGGGCTGGGTGGTCAGTTGCCATTGCTCAGGATGCTTGCCAACAGTCATTAAGTAGACATCCCGCGATGAATCGGAATTGGGTACGCCGTCAAACGCAATCAGACTGGCGTCGGGAGACCACACCGGGGCCTCGGCAAAGACGTTAGGCAAAGCGGCGGTGAGATTGCGTTCGTCCGAGCCATCCGGGCGAATGACAAAAACGTCCCGGCGGCCACTGTCGCTGGCAGTAAACGTGATCCAACCCAGGTCAGCAAGCTGCATGGCTTGCTCAGGACTGATGGTAGATACTGGCTCAGGGGTTGGCGTGGGCGGCACGGTTACCGCGGCCGTGGGCCCGGAAGCGTCTGAGGTGGCCTCCTCGGCGGGGGCGGAGCAGGCCCCCAGGAGCAACCCGACGGCCAGGAGTACGAGAATTCGTTTGAGCAAAAGCGTTATCGACATAATTAATCTTCGGCGGGTTGTTCTTCAATGATGTCCTTAGCGAGTCTGGTGAGAGCTTCCTGCTCTTTATCCTTGACTTTGGCGCTCTTCCAATAGATATCCAATAGCTGGTAAGGAGAGAGATCACCTACATGTTGGTCCTCGGGGATGCGGATACGCGCCTCGACTTGAGGGCGCTTCACAAGATGGAATTCAAACGTATCTGCAGCCGCCTCGCGCAACTGGGTCTCGTCGATGTACGGCTCGAGTTCACGCGGATAGTCAATAGTCAACCGCACAATAGCGTTTTTCATCTCTGCTTTAGAAGGCAGCGCCGCTATTAGTTTTTTCATCACGCCATCGGGAGAATCAAGCTTGACCCATTTATCACAGAATGGACGAACGCCTTTGAACTGACGCAATTGGTAACTAGTGTTGCCCTTCTGAAGTTCAACCATCACGAAAAACTTTTCGTCTTTGGCTTCGCCAAAGTCAACGCGTTCAATAGACCCGGGATAAATGACTGGCGGGCCTGATCCTGCGCTGGTTTTTTTATCCTTGCGGGTGGCTTCATTGACGTCCTGGGCTTTATGGATGTGGCCCAGGGCCACATAGTCCAAACGTCGATCCTTTACCAACCCTGGAGAAAGTACCAGCTCGCCCCCCAGGGTCACGGTGCGTTCGCCGCCGTATACAGCGCCTTGGACGGAGGCATGCGCCAGTAAAATTGTCGGTAACTCGGGATCCAAATCATGCATGAAGAGCTCAATGCGGTCAATCAAGCGCTCTTCCAGTTCTTTGTCCGCGTCTTTCGCGTCGGTTCCGTAGGCGGCCATCATTTCCGATTTACTTACCCAGGGCAACGCGATCACCTGCAAAGGCAGGTCCCAAAGCTCCTTGGGCCCCAGCAGTTCCGGCTTGGAGAGCACGCGCACATAGGGGATTTCCAAGGTGTTGTATTCCTCTAACGCATGGGCGCGGCCTAGGCTGGGAGACACGTCGTGGTTACCCACCAATAGCAGCGTGGGTACGGAGGCGCGGGATAGTCGCATCATGCGCCGTCCCCACTCGCGCTGGAAGGTAGGCGCCGGGTTGCGGTCTTTATACGCATCCCCGGCGAAAACCACCAGGTCGACCTTTTCGTTGATGGCGGTATCCACGATTTCATCCAGTGACTTGAGGAAATCCAGGACGCGTACCGGCAAGCCGCTTTGCGGATCGTGGCGGCCATAATTTGCCATGTCGATGTGGGCATCGGCAAAATGAAGGAGCTTGAGTGTCATTGTTTATTTCGTCCTTGCAAGGAGAACGCAACGGCCAAGGCGTGCCAGCGAATAAAGCAATCTCGAAGAGTCATATGCTCTGGTAATTGTACGCTCACCTGTAATGAGTCATAGGCGCTTTGGTGATAGACGAATCAACTAAATACATGCGCTTAGCACGAGTTTGCCACGTCCGCTTGCGCCGCTATGCGTCGCAATGACGAATTTAGATCACCCGTTGCACCCTTCCCACGGCGCTGAAGGCGCGGGGATGCCGAGAGTTGAGATCTGTTGCCAGCCAGGGCAGAAGTGCGGGTTAATGCGCACGGCCTCTTCCAGGTCGGCGACGGCATCGTCGGTGGCACCGTAAAGTGCCCAGGAAGCCAGGGCACGCCAATAGAGGCTCTCTTCCAGCGTGGGTTCTTGCATGGCGTTCAAGGTGGTGTTTGCAAGATTTATCACGTCGTTGTAGCGACTACTGTAATAATACGCCCAGTAAGGCCCAGTCTGATACCACATCATACGGAAAGGCTGGTTCTCGTTCTGGGGAAGGTCCGCGTACAACCGGAAAGCCTGATCATAAGCAAAAGCCGCATCCACATATTCGAAAAGACGCACATGGCTAGTGCCTACATTGAACCATGCGTAGTAGAGAGCGTCGCCACCGACCGTATCGGTTTCCGCCTGCGCCACCTCGAGCGCGTGACGATTAGCCCACTCATCATCCGCGTAAGGGCCGAGGATAGCAAGCACCTTATCTTGTTGTTCTTCAGGATAGATTACGAAGAACAAATAATCGAAGGCGCGCCATTGAGCATTGAAGTCATCATAAGATTCCTTCACATCTTCACCATTGCCCTTTTCATCCCAATACTTGCTGAGCAACTCCTTGGGGGAAACGTTGCTAACATTGCGCCCCTCTAGTGTTGCCCCAAGCCGGAGATATACATCCTGAACCGTGAATTCACGCTTGGCATCGTCATATCCAGTAACCAAAATGTAGTGACCGCACCAGGTTGGACCTGGATTACAGAACGAACCTTTCTCAACGATAACCGGGAAGCCGGCGGCGATCAAACGCTTGATGCGTTCGAGATCCCCGCCTAAGCGGTAGAGCGCCTGCAAACCAGGTACCTGACTGTCGACGAAATCTTCCAACTCGTAGGGCATCACATTTTTATCCGGTCTGCCACGCTCCACCCAGTCCAAATTGGGATCATCCACACCGGGTTTTACATAATTTGCTACGTCATATTTCGTGCCGGTCCAGCCCCAATAGCTCAACGCCACTGCCAAAGTCGTGGGCCCACAGAGATTCCAACCACCACTCTGATCCACGTATTTGAAACCAGTCAGTTGAGTCGATGATGGAATGGGGTTTTCGGTGGGCAATGGTGTCTGCGAAGCCGCAAGAGGCGTCCGGCTGGGGGCTGGCGTCAAAGCGACTGTGGTAGCCGAGGCAACTGCCGCCAGATCCCCTTCAGGGACAAAAACGGCTTGCTGGGGCGGCCGGAAGATATAGATTATCTGCGTCTTCAATTCGTCGATGCGCCAAGCCAAGCGATTATGCACAAATGGAAGGTTGTAAACGAGGAAAGCCAGCGCAATTAAACCAAGCGCGGCGCCTAACCAACGTCGCCAACGATTGGGAGATTTGCGAGAGGTCGAGAAACGGCGGAAAAAAGGGTTCTCGTTCGGCACGTCGCGCGGATTATATCAGCCGCGAATTAAGACCGCTTTAGCGGTTCGCCCACTATAATTAGCATAGTTAATCCATCCGCAAGAGAGATATTTTTGCCAAATAACCAAGACAATCCCGATCAAATAATTCCAGAAAACGCCCCTCCCCCAGTCCAGCTAGAACAACTTTCCAAGCGCATCCAACAGGCGACTGGCCAGGCTCACTGGAGTGAGCTTAGCCCGGTACAGTCGCGCGCCATCCCCTATCTGTTGGCCGATAAAGACCTGATGGTGCAGGCTCGCACTGGCAGCGGCAAAACCGGCGCGTTTCTGTTGCCGATGCTGGAAAAGTTGGATGCCGGCCAACGGACTCCCCAGGCCCTGGTATTGGTGCCCACGCGGGAACTGGCCAACCAGGTCGCCAAGGATGCTGTGACTCTATTTGCGGGCAGCGGCCTGGAGGTGGTGGCCGTCTACGGTGGTGTGGGCTACAAATCCCAGATGGAGGGTTTTGAGCATGGGGCCCAGTTGGTGGTGGGCACGCCCGGGCGCGTGCTGGATCATTTGCTCAAACGCAATCTCAAACTGGATCATCTGCGCATGTTGATATTCGATGAAGCTGACCGCATGCTTTCTATGGGCTTCTATCCCGACATGCTGGAAGTGCAACGCTATCTACCGCAGAAGAAGCTCAACCGCAGTATGTTCTCAGCAACCTTTGCGGCCAATGTCCAGCGCTTGGCGGAGCGCTTTCTGGATCATTCCGAATTCCTAAGCCTAAGTCGTGACCATGTGCACGTGACTGACGTAGAACACGTTGTGATGACCGCGCCTCGCATGGATAAGGACCGGACCCTGGTGCGGTTGCTGGAAGTAGATAACCCAGCCCAAGCGCTGATTTTTTGCAATACCAAACAGCATGTAACCTACGTTGCCACCGTGTTACAGCGCTTTGGTTTCAATGCCGCGGAGATGAGTTCCGAATTGTCGCAAAGTTCGCGCGAGCAGGTTCTGGCACGCCTAAAGGATGGTTCACTGCGTTTCGTGGTGGCTACGGATGTAGCCGCAAGGGGGATCGACGTTCACGATCTCGGATACGTAATCCTATATGAGCCGCCGGAAGACCCGGAGTTGTACATCCACCGGGCGGGCCGCACCGGGCGGGCCGGCGCCGGCGGCGTGGCCATCAGCTTGATCACAGGTCTGGAGGACCGCGAGATTAGGAAGATTGCCTCTATCTACAAGATCGAATTCGAGGAGCGCCCTGCCCCAACAGATGAAGAAGTGGCCGCCGTGGTCGCCGAACGGTTAACTGCCCAACTGGAGGCCGCCTTGCGCGGCCGGGACAAGCTTCAGGCTGAACGGATGCGGCGTTTCATGCCTCTGGCAGCCGAGCTTGCTGCAACCGACGAAGGACGCACTTTACTGGCGATGGTTTTGGATGACCGCTATTACACGGCCACCCATCAGGGGGAGATTAAAGAACCGCCCATGGAGCAGAAGAAAGCGGCCCAACATAGGAGCGGCCCAAGGCGCCCAACCCGCGATAAGCGGCGCAGGTAAGGCGGGTCAGCTGCCGGTTGGGGCGACGGTCGCCGTTGCCGGAGCGTTTACAGGAGTAGGCGAATTTACCGGGGCCTTGATATAGGCGCTTTCCGCCGAGCCAGCCCAAACCAGGAAGCCCAGGATGACGGCAAACATGATAACGACGGAAACAAGAACGGTTTTCTCAGTTTGACGAAACAAATTCACAGTGCACCTCTACAAGACGAATTAGGGCGGCTTCTCAGCCGCCCTAATTGTACAGCCTTCTTTGGATTGCTTGCTTGAAACGCTTACAAACCGGCAGCGAGGGCGTTCACCCGCAGGTTGATATCGTCGACATCCTTACCCTCTTACAGCCAATTTTACATACAAGTAGATCCAGAGATGCCTTTCAAAAATCAGCTTCTTGAACAAAAAAATCCCCCGGCTTTGCCGGGGGATTTTGACTTTTAGGCCTCGCGGAATTCGCCTTCGACAACTTCACCTTCGTCTTCGCCCGCAGGTTTATTGCCGCTTCCATTCTGATGCCCATTACCATTCCGGGCAGAACCGCCAGGTTGCTCTTGCGCGTTCACCTGCTGGCTCAGGGCGTGGAAGGCGTTCTGCAGCTCGTCGCTGAGGCGCTTGATGGCGTCTTTATCCTCGCCTTCCAAGGCTGTTCGCAGTTCTTTGAGCTTGGCTTCAATGTTGCTGCGTTCGCCAGCTGGAACCTTGCCGCCCAATTCACCCAGAGTCTTCTCGGTTTGATAGGCCAAGCCGTCGCCGGTGTTGCGGGCTTCTACCAGCTCGCGGCGTTTCTGGTCTTCGCCTTCGTGCTCGCGGGCTTCCTTCACCATACGCTCGATGTCACCTTGGTCAAGGTTGGTCGAGGCGGTGACGGTGATCTTCTGCTCCTTGCCGCTGGCACGATCTTTAGCGCTCACGTTGAGGATGCCATTGGCATCGATGTCGAAAGTGACCTCCACCTGTGGCACGCCACGCGGCGCCGCCGGGATGCCTTCCAGGCGGAAGTGGCCCAGGCTCATATTGTCTTTGGCCTGGGTGCGCTCACCCTGAAGGATGTGCACGTCCACGGCGGTCTGATTGTCGTCGGCAGTGGAGTACACCTCGGTCTTCTTGACCGGGATAGTGGTATTGCGTTCGATCATCTTGGTCATTACCCCACCCATGGTTTCAACGCCCAGGGAAAGCGGGGTCACGTCCAGCAGCAACACATCCTTCACTTCGCCGCCCAACACGCCGGCTTGAATGGCGGCGCCTACGGCAACGACCTCATCCGGATTGACACCCTTGTGGGGGTCTTTACCGGTGAGAGAATGAACTAGTTCCTGCACCATAGGCATACGTGTGGCGCCACCTACCAGCACAACCTCGTTCAGTTGGTCGGTCTTGATGCCGGCATCCTTGAGGGCGGCTTCGAAGGGGCCACGCAGGCGGGCCACCAGCTTTTCGGTGAGCTGCTCCAGCTTGGCGCGAACTCAGTTTGGTGACCAGGTGCTTGGGGCCGGAGGCATCCGCGGTGACATAAGGCAGGTTGATCTCGGTCTCCATGACGGAGGACAGTTCGATCTTGGCCTTTTCGGCAGCCTCACGCAGGCGCTGAAGCGCCTGGCGGTCAGTGCGCAGGTCGATGCCTTGCTCCTTCTTGTATTCGTCGGCCACATAGTTGACTATGGCCTCATCCCAATCATCACCACCCAAGTGGGTGTCGCCATTGGTAGCTTTCACTTCAATTACGCCGCCGCCCACTTCCAGCACGCTGACGTCGAAAGTGCCACCGCCCAGGTCAAAGACCAGGATGGTTTCATTGTCTTTCTTATCCAGCCCATAGGCCAACGCGGCCGCGGTGGGCTCGTTGATAATGCGCAGCACTTCCAGGCCGGCGATCTTGCCGGCGTCTTTGGTGGCCTGACGCTGGCTGTCGTTGAAGTAAGCCGGCACAGTAATGACAGCCTGGTTGACCTTCTCGCCTAGGTAGGCTTCGGCGTCCGCCTTCAGCTTACCCAGTACCATGGCGGAAATCTCCTGCGGGCTATATTGCTTGCCAGTTGCAGGGATCTTAATCGCTACCGAGTCGCCGGATGCTTCAGTCACTTCGTAAGGCACCATCTTCCGTTCGGTCTCTACTTCGGCGAAGCGGCGGCCGATGAAGCGCTTGATGGAGTAAACGGTGTTTTCAGGGTTAATTACCGACTGGCGCTTGGCGGTCTGGCCGACCATGCGTTCGCCATTCTTGTTAAAACCGACGACGGAGGGCAGCAGGCGAGAGCCTTCAGCGGTAGGGATCACCGTCGGGTCGCCGCCTTCCATCACGGCGGCCACACTGTTGGTGGTTCCCAAGTCAATTCCTATGATCTTTGGCATGTTCAAACTCCTCTATTTGTAAGAAAGTAATCAGTGAGCAGGCACATGGTGAACGGGCCTGATCGTGACTTACATATGATAGGGGGAAAGCACAAGAGGGACGTTAACAAAGCATTGGATTCATATCAGAGGCCACCCCCTAAGTCCAAGGTCGTATCTGCGTACAAGGGGTTTTTTATTAGGAACGCGAAGCATTTGGGGGGCCAATGCTGCGCATTTGCTGCAGACTTCACTGGGAGAACTCTATGTCTGCGTAAAAATGTAGCTGCAATAATACGGATAGAGCGGTGGGGCAAGTGAGACAGTTGAGGCAGTTCGGCTTGCCAAGGCTGCGCCTTGGCTATTGGAGTTCTTTGCAAAAACTCCACGGGGCAAGGACCGAAAGAAAGATAGCATGGCCTCTATCTGCCGTGAAATTGGGAAGCCGGGGGCACCTAGAGGCAGGGTCAAGCGATTGGACGCATCGGCAAGCAGTTGCAAGGCCGCTTAGCGATTTCCTAAGCGTAATATGGAACGTGGAGAATGCCTCGGATGCCCCCGAAATAGCCTTTGGCAACCTAGATCAGCTGCGGATTTTAATGAAAGTTATAGCCCCTTTACCTATAGGAGAGCCGTCAGCGCAGTGTTGGTGTCAATAGACTAAGGGAGAGCGCCGCTCCGGCTTCGAGTAGGGTATCGGCGCGGATTCCGGCGTGGTGGTGTGCAGGCGGTGCTGGTCTCGGTCGAGCGAACGAGCGGGAAGACCCAGCCCTTAAACTGGATCAAAAGTCAGCTCTTCGCTGCCTATGATTTTTAGGCGCTATGCACATCGCCTTATACATGCCCTCACCTTATGAAGAGGCGGGCATGAGAACGCACTAACAAACGGTTTGCAAGCAGCATCCAACCGAAACCAGCAATATCATCTAAAATAGGCGTTTCCCATGTCTGGATCCTTCTTTCGCCTTGCCGATGCTGAGTTCGCTGGCTGCTGGTGTCCTTTGGCAGTGCGGGGCTGTTCGCGCTGTTCTCAATCGCGGCGAATGAGCGTGTGGACGCCTGGAGTTTTTACGCTACCCACCTGCAGTTGGCGGCCGAACAACTACCCCGTCAAAATCGCAAAAGCAGCTTAGCCTGTAGCAAAAGTTAGCGCAAAAGGAGGCATTATGCGTTTCGCTAAAGTCGGAGCATTTTTCTACGTAGTCTGGGGGCTGCTACACATCAAGGCTGCCCTGGACGAATTTGCTCTGGGCGCCAGCTTGGAAGCCGGACTGGTGCAGGGCAAGATCAACCAGGGCGCCTGGGACCTGCTGGTCTTCGCCCTGGCTGCTATCGCTATCGCGGTGCTACTCAATTGGAAGAACTCATCTACAGGTTATTGGGCCAACCTGCTACTAGTCAGCGCCGCCGACATCGGCTTTATCATCTTTGTGCTGCTCCCAGGCCACATTGACCTATTCCCCGGCGTTTTGGGGCCAGTGTTCTGGTTCGCGGCCCTGATTTCCTCAACACTGGGTTATCTTCAAAAGGCCTAGGTGTAGTGAAGGTGAGAGCTGCTCCCCAGAGTGCTAAACTGGGAAAAACAGCCTTTGGAAAAGCCATGAAAGCCATTCGAGTACATCAAACTGGTGACGCCAGCCAGTTGAACTACGAGGACCTACCCATCCCGGAACCTCAGGCGGGGCAGCTACGTGTCAAGGTAGCCGCGGCTGGGCTCAATTTCGTGGAAACGTACGAGCGTAGCGGGCTTTACCCGATGCCGCTGCCTTTTACCCCCGGCGCCGAATTTGCGGGCGTAATAGATGCCATCGGCGAGGATGTACAGAATTTCGCCATTGGAGAGCGAGTGGCCACCCCGCAGGGCCGCGGCGCATATGCGGAATACGCACTCGCCCCCGCCAGCAAGCTGGCCAAAATCCCGCAGACGATCAGCACGGAGCTAGCCGCGGCGGTGATCTTGCAGGGCATCACAGCGCACTACCTGGCCATGTCTACTTACCCGCTCCAGGCGGGCGAAACGGCGCTGGTGCATGCCGCAGCCGGCGGCGTGGGTCAGTTGTTGGTGCAGATCGCCAAACGGTGCGGAGCGCGCGTGCTGGGCACCACGTCCAACAAGGAGAAGGCCGCCATTGCCCAAGAAGCCGGGGCGGACGAGGTGATCCTATATTCACAGGTGGACTTCGTCGAAGAGGTGAAGCGGCTGACGGGTGGCAAAGGCGTAGATGTGGTCTACGACGGGGTGGGACAGAAGACATTTTTGCAGGGATTGGACTGCCTGCGACCGCGAGGCATGATGGTGAGCTTTGGGAATTCAAGCGGGGCAGTGGAGCCGCTGGCGCCGCTGGTGCTCAGCCGCAAGGGCTCGCTGTATCTGACCAGGCCGACGATTGCGCATTATATCCAAACCCAGGAGGAATTCCTGGGACGCACTAACGACCTGTTCGAGTGGATGAATGCCGGGGAGTTGAAAGTGCACGTCGACTGCAGATTCCCGTTGGCCGAGGCCGCAGCAGCGCACAGATACATAGAAGCGGGGCAAACCAAAGGGAAAGTGCTGCTGATAGCGTAGTTTGCTACTTGGCTCTGCGCAGATGGGCTGGCCACACCCTCTGTCGCATCACTTCAAAGGCCAGGGCTGCGGTGGAGGAGGTAACGTCCAGTTCGGCGGCAGAAATCGCGGCCATAGGGGATGCTGAGCAAGACGTCGCAAAGAGCCATGGCTTCGGCATTTAGACCGCGGCGCTCGCCACCGATGAGCATGAACAGCGGGCCATGCAGGTCGACCGAATAGATGGATTGGCTCGGGCGCTCCTTGGCGGTAGCGGCCACACGGAATTCCTCCCGACTTGAAGAAATCAATAGCGTCTTTGAACTCGGCCACGCGGGCGGTGGGCATATGCTCGGAGGCGCCTGCCGAGGCACGCGCCACCACGTTGAGGGCGGTATCCCAGTTGCGCTGTGGCACCACCAGCCCTTCGGCGCCGGCGGCGTAAAGGGCTCGGATGGCCTGGCCATAGTTGTAAGGGTCCTCAACGCCGTAAAGCATGGCGAAGAAGCCCGCCGGGTGGCCTTCAACCAGCTGATCTAAAGACTGGAAATCTCGTGGACCCGCCAGGGCCAGCACGCCACCGTGGCTTCGTCCCTTTGCCAGAGCGTCCAGTTCGACGGCCGGCAAAGTTTCAGGCTGCAGGCCGCGCTGCCTGGCGGCAGCCAGGATGCGGCCAGCTTGGCGAATCTCCTTGCCGGATTGCAGATAGACGGCAGAAATTGGGCGGCGGCCGGCCTCCAAGGCAGCCAGCACGGAGACCCAGCCTTCCAGGATCAAAGTGTCAGGCATACGAGGAGTATAGCGTAGGGAACCGAAGGGGACGCGCTGCTGCGGCAGGAGCGGCCATATTACGCGCCTATAATATTAGATCTATGCTTCAAAGCGGCCCCTTCAGCGTGGCAACTACCGCCCAGCAAGTCCAGCAGTTAGCCGGCCGTTTGGCCCGAGAGAATCTGCTGGCCGTTGATACGGAGGCTAACAGCTTGCACGCTTTCCACGAACGGCTTTGCCTGATGCAATTTTCTACGGCTGGCGAAGATGCGGTGGTGGACCCGCTAGCCGTGCAGGAATTGGCCCCGCTGGGGGAACTGCTCACCAACTCAGCCATCGAGAAAATATTTCACGCCGCCGAATACGACTTGATCGTGCTATTCCGCTACCAGGGTTTCACGTTGAACAACTTGTTCGACACTATGGTGGCAGCGCGCATTCTGGGGCGCAAAAAGGTCGGGCTTGGAAACCTGCTGGAAGAGGAATTCGGCATCAGGCTTGAGAAAAAGTTCCAACGCGCCGATTGGGGTAAACGGCCGTTGCGCCCGGAAATGTTGGAATACGCCCGCGCGGACACGCACTATTTGATCCAGCTGCGCGATAAATTGAAAGCTGAGCTAAAGGAACGCGGGCGCTGGGAACTGGCGCAGGAGGATTTTGCCCGTCAGCCCAGGTTGATACCGACCCTGGCTGAGCCTGCGGTGCAGGACGTATGGCGCATCAAAGGCTCTCGTGACCTGAAACCGGCCCAGGCGGCGATCTTGCTGGAGCTGGCCGCCTATCGGGAAGCCCGGGCTGCCCAAGCGGACGTACCACTGTTCAAGATCATGAGCGATGGCACACTCAGCGCCATCGCCGCTGCCCGCCCGCACCACGCCAAAGAGCTGGAAGGTCTCGAAGGCATGACGCCCGGGCAGATCAGGCGGCATGGCAAGGGGCTCCTGGAAGCCGTGCGCCGCGGCGAGCAAGCGCCGCCGTTGCACCGGCCCAAGCGGCCACCGTATGACGAAGCCTACGTCGAGCGGTTGGAAAAATTGCGCGTTTGGCGCAAAAAGGCCGCCGTAGAGATGGAAGTCGAATCCGACGTGGTGCTGCCCAAGGACCTGATGCATGCGGCAGCCAAGCAAAACCCAGATAAGCGCGTCGAACTCGAAAGCTTGCTAAGCCAGGTGCCTTGGCGGCTGGCGCATTTCGGCGAACAAATCTTTTCTACCCTGCACCCCAATCGAGGTTAAGTATGCAATTACGTTTCCTGGGCGCGGACCAGACAGTAACCGGTTCGCAACATTTACTCGAGGTCAATGGTCACAAATTCATTCTGGATTGTGGGCTATACCAGGGTCATCGCCAGGAGGCCATTCAGCGCAACCGCACGTTTCATTTTGCTATTGATGATCTGGAAGCCGTGGTGCTCTCTCACGGGCACATGGACCACAGCGGCAACCTGCCTAATCTGGTGAAGTTCGGATACCACGGCCCCATTCACGCCCAGCGCGCCTCGGTGGACCTGACGCGGATCATGCTGCTGGATTCGGCGCATATTCAGGAAAGCGATGCCGAGCATGTCAACCGTCGGCGCAGGAAGCACGGCGGAGAGATGGTGGAGCCGCTGTACACCACCGAGGATGCCACCCAGGCCAACACGCAGTTCGTGGAACATGAATACGATCAGTCGTTCGAAGTGGTGCCCGGCGTGCAGGTCACTTTCGTAGAGGCGGGACACATCCTTGGCTCCACCGGCATCGTGTTGGATATTGATGAACATGGGCGCCGGCAGCGCTTCTGGTTCTCCGGGGACATTGGTCGCCCGGATCTGCCTATCATCCGGGACCCCGTGTTACCCTCGAACGCAGACAACCTGCTGATGGAATGCACCTACGGCGACCGGCCGCATCCGCCGGCGGCGGTAGCCTACGAGCAGTTACAGGCTGTAGTGAGCGATACACTGAAGCGGGGTGGCAAGGTCATCATTCCGTCTTTCGCTGTAGGCAGAACGCAAGAGATCGTGTACGACCTGCATCGCATGGTGGCCGCTCACGAAATTCCCGAAGTGCCGGTTTTCGTGGATAGCCCCCTGGCGGTCAATGTGACCGACATCTTCCGCGCCCATCCCGAATGCTTCGATGAGGAGACGCGTAAGTTCATGGAGTCGGACGAGCACCGCCAGGCGCTGGGGTTCGATATGCTCACCTACATACGCTCGGTGGAAGAGTCGAAGGCACTGAACAACCGCAAGGAACCCATGATCATCATCTCCGCTTCCGGCATGATGGAAGTGGGCCGCGTCCTGCATCACCTGGAGCACAACATTGGCGACAAAAACAGCGTAGTGCTGATCGTCTCGTGGATGGCCCCCAATACACTGGGGCGTCGCTTAGCGGACGGCGAGACGCGCATCAAGATCTTTGGCGAAGTGTTTGATCGCAAGATCCGTGTGGAACGCGTCGAGGGCTTTTCGGCGCACGCCGGGCAACAAGGGCTGCGCGAATACGCCCTTGCGGTCAAGGACCAGGTCAAGAATATCTTCCTGGTGCATGGAGAAGCCGGGCCGGCGCAGGCGCTCACTGAGTTGCTGGCAAGTGATGGAGTGCACAACGTGCACTTCCCTGAATGGGGCAGCCAGGTAGAACTGTAGGCTATTCACTCACTCTTCCAGGGGACTTAAACTAGTCTTATAATCAGCGCGCCTTGCAATATTGTTAGCCTTCTGGCTACCTAACCTTTCGCTACAGGCAACGGAACTCAATAATGAAACGCGCCCTAAGGGAAATCCTGCTGGTTGTTTTTGCGGCCTCATTTTTCGTGATAATCATCACGGTTTTGGCCTCGCGCCAAGCCTCGGCCGGCGGTAATGAAGATTATTGCCTTGTCAACGGGGGAACCTGGACGGGAAGCTCAACTTTCGCCGGGACTTGCAGCTACCCACCAAATTCGAGCCTTGCGAACCAGGTTTGCGGGCCAGACATGGCCCTGACCGTAGAATACAACAGCGACGAATCAATCGTAAATACATGCAGCGACCCACCGGCCGCCAGCAGCGCGGGGCCAGGATATGGCGGCTGCGGGAATGAGGTGCGCGGCCCCCTGCCCCAACCAATCACGCTGCCGCTGTGCGGTGGCAAAAATGGGAGCGCGACATTCCCAGTAGGGGATTGTAAACTTAAGTGCACGGTTACCAACCGCCTACCCCAACTAGCGGAGAAAAAGGTTCCAAATGGAGCCGAAGCGACCATTTATGTGCGCGTAATAGACCCTGGCGGGTTGCCGGGGGTTGACAGCTATACAGTGTGTTTCAGCTTGGAGAATCTGGACCTGGACCCGCCGGCCATCTACCGATGGGTCGGCGGACAATGGGAACTGCAGATGATCGGCAATAAGGATAGTAATTTCATTTGCAGCATGGCGGATGGAGATGGGGCTTTTTATCTGGGAAAGGCTCCGCAGGGCACGTAAAAGCCGGATGAACACTCTCCGTTATAATGCTCGGCGGAGAGGTGCCAGAGTGGACGAATGGGGCGGTCTCGAAAACCGTTGTGGTCCTTTGGGCCACCGAGGGTTCGAATCCCTCCCTCTCCGCTAAGTCAGAAATTCAATATCTTCAAACTCAATCATTATAGGTAAAAACGGCCAAGGCGTAGATCATCATGAATAATTATCAGACAGATTCCCGCGTGGAAGATTATATAGAAACCTTGCCTAGATGGGAGCAGGACATTTGCCGACAAGTGCGCGATCTTGTCCATTTAGCAGATCCAAACGTCACCGAAACCATCAAACGCGCCAAGCAACCGTACTTCATTCTTGACGGCAATATTTGCGCGTTGCTCGGCACCAAGGATCACGTCAATATTTTCATCTATGACCCTATTGCACCTGACCCTGAAGGCATAATCAACCAAGGGCAAGATAACCTGACCGCCCGGGCAATTCAGGTTTACCAGGGAGAAAAAATCAACAACCGCGCCCTGTTCAACCTTTTCAAGGCCGTCATCGCCAATAATCGAGCAGGGGGTTGGCGAAAGCTGAATAAGAAACAGTAGTTCGAATTTTCCCATTTGGGCCGCCGAGGATTAGAATGACTCCTCTGCAAAGCAGAAGTGAACAATCCAAATTCCGACTTGCCCGTTAGCCCTCGTGGAAAATGCGCCGCAGAGGCCGAGGCGGCTGCGGCAGTAAACGCGACTGGCACCTAGCATTTGCTAAAATTGAGGAATGCTCGCTAACCGACATTCACCAAAAGAAGGGAGGCTGCCATGAGTGAAATCAAGGGTCTGATCGCCGAAGCCAAAATCGAGATCGATGCCTCAGTGGAAAAAGTCTGGGAAGCGCTGGTAACCCCCGAAATCATTAAGCAATACATGTTCGGAACGGAAGTGGCTTCGGACTGGAAAGCAGGCAGCCCGATCTCCTGGAGCGGCCTCTGGGAAGGAAAGGCCTACGAGGATAAGGGGCAGATCCTGGCCTTCGACCCGCCCAGACGCTTGAAATACAGCCATTACAGCCCGTTAGCGGGCGTTGCGGATATTCCGGAAAATTACCACAACGTCACCATCGAACTGGCAGCCCGGGATGGACGCACACACGTGGTGCTTTTGCAAGACAACAATGAGAACGATGAGGAACGCGAGCATTCCGCGGCCAACTGGAATGCGATGCTGGCGGGGCTGAAGAAGCTGCTGCAGAAGTAATCCGGTGAAGATCCTCTGGCTTGGAAGGGAAGAAAATGCCACTCTCTAAACCGCTGCTAAATTTTCTGAATCAATCCTTGGTTGCCAGAATTGCGGTCGTCGACCCGCAAGGGTATCCACACGTGGTTCCAATCTGGTACGTGCGGGATGGTGAAGAAATTGTATTTTTTAGCTCACGCAATGCAAAAAAAATCGGCTACATCGACGCCAACTCAAAAGGCGCGGTGACCCTGGGCGGAGAACCATACGGCGCCGAAGGGTATTTATTGAAGGGCAAATTCACCTTGGAAGAGGATGAAAATCATCGCTGGCTAAGCGAAATCGTGCACCGTTATGAACCCAAAAAGTTGGCCGACCAACATGTGGAGGAATGGGGAGCAGGGGACCTTGTATTGATGAGATTTAAGGTGCACAAAGCGATGCACATATAGGGTGATCATCCACTTGAGTACCGAACCGGAGCATCGAAGGCGGATAAAGACTAAGGTTGCTGGGAAATGAGCCGCTATGCTGCTTTCCTACGGGGTATAAACCTGGGCAAGCGCCGCATCACTATGGAGAGCTTGCGGGAGAATTTCCAAGACTGGGGATTTGAGCATGTGCGCACCATCTTGGCCAGCGGAAACGTAGTGTTTGAAAGCAAAGAGGCCAATCCAGCCAAAGTGAGGGCCGGCATTGAGCAAGGGTTTGCGAATAAATACAATTGGGAAGTTCCTACCTGCGTACGCAGCTATTCTGAAATCAAAGCGCTAATTAAAAGCCATCCGTTTGCCGGGATTGAGCAGAGCAAGCAAATCCAGCCATACGTAACATTTTTTACCGAACGCGTCCAAAATGGACTGAATTTACCTTATGTCGCTGTGGACGGCTATTATCGGATTCTGGCTGTGCAGCCTGGCTACGTAGTCAGTGTGCTTGACCGCCGCGGCGGCCATGGAACATTGGATGCGATGGATGTGCTAAAAGAGCTGTTTGGCGACGAGATCACGACCCGAAACTGGAACACCGTTTTGAAGGTCTATGCGGTGATGGATGCGGGATGAGCAAGAGGGAGCCAGCCCTCTTTGCCACCCAGCTGAATTCCGAAAGCGGGTAATGACAGCCAAACGTAAGGAAGCGCACAAACGCCTCAAGCGCGTCATCCGGATGTCTGCCGCCAGGGAACGTGTGGACTTAATGGAGACTTTGGGAAATAGAAATGAACCAACACGAATTATATGATGCAGATTATTATGGGTTTTGTTGCTGATTCTGCTGGATTGAGCCGCTTCTGGAGGAATTGGCCATTCCTTACAATCTGGGTCAGGGCGGCGAACTTGCCGCCGGTAGAACAGAGGAGTTGCTCCAACTTAAACCCCCAAAAAAAGTGGAAGCCAAAGTAACGCGGCCGCCAGACCCGCACATCCGAATTGATTTCCACCCTAAGGGGGGGGTGAAGAGATCTGCACCTATAGCAAGACCTAAAACGTGTTTTGCAAGCACGCCGTGGCCACCGCCCTGGTTAGCTGGGATCAGGCGACCCGTGCCTGATGGAACTTCCAACAAAGGTGAGACATGAAGAGATCTATCAATAAAACGGCAGCATTGCTTTTCCTCCTATTAGCTGTCACCAGTTGTTCTTCTACGCCATCCGAAACCTCCTTGCCATCCAGCACAGAAACTTCTGCATCCCCCGATGCAGCCCTGCCTTCCGCCACGGCTACATCCCGGAGAGCGGGCACCCCAACCCCAAGTGCTACCTCTCTGCCCATCCTCGCCCACACAGCCATTGACGCCTCAACTATGCATGGGAAAATCATGATGGGCTACCAGGGCTGGTTCACTTGTCCCAATGATGGAACACACATCTCATCGTATATCCATTGGACGCTGGACGGTTTAGACCGGCTTAACGCTGACACCTTTGCAGTGGATATGTGGCCTGATACCCGTGAATTGGCGGAACTCCGAAAAATGCCCTACTGAACTAACCTACCCGGATGGTTCACAGGCTTTTGTGTTTTCTTCAAGCGATCCAAATACCGTACTGCGTCATTTTCAATGGATGAGCGAATATGGGATTGATGGGGTTTTCCTGCAGCGATTTGGCGGCCAATTAACTTACGCGAATATCCGAGAGCAGCGAAATATCGTCACGGAAAACGTGATGCGCTCTGCAGAGGAGTATGGCCGCGTATGGGCCATTATGTACGACGTTACCGGTACTGAAGAGAAGGGTGGCGATCTGGTGGAGATACTGGAAAAAGACTGGGTGGAATTAGTGGATAAGATAAAGGTAACTCAGAGTTCATCCTATCTCGATCACAATGGTTTGCCAGTTGTAGGTATTTGGGGGCTCGGATTCGATGATCGAGATGGAACCATCGATCAGGCATTGGAGTTGCTGGATTTTTTTCAAAACAATCCCAATCCCCAATACAGGGCGACTGTGGTGGGAGGAGTCCCACTATACTGGCGCACCCTGCTGTCCAATTCACGAACAGACTCAGCCTGGTCTGAATACTATTGCAGCTTAGACGTGATCAGCCCTTGGACAGTTGGGCTTTACTTTTCGGACAGTGAAGTAGACGCTTATCAGCGAACCATGCTTGCCGATATGGCCAAGGCCGAAAGTTGCGGCTCAGAATACATGCCCGTTGTGTACCCTGGCCACTCGTTCCATAATATCTATGGGCGACCATTTAATGAATACCCCCGTCGGGGAGGCAACCTCTACTGGCGGCAGGTCTATAGCGCTATCCAAGCTGGCGTTCCAATGATCTATAACGCCATGTTCGATGAAATCGATGAGGGCACAGCCATGTTCAAGATCGCCGAAACAATAAACGATGTACCTGTTGGCATTGACGTGGTCACAATGAATGTGGACGGATGGTGTCTGCCTAGCGATTGGTATTTACAGCTGGCTGGGAAAGCAAGCCAGATGCTGCGGGGAGATATTGAGTTAACCAGCGCTATTCCCATCTCGCCCCCTGAGGACGGATGCAAATAGATTAGAACAAAAATGGCCCCGTCTTCACGGGGCCATTTAATTGCTTAAGTTGGCGAAAGCCTTAAGCCACCTCGACGGTTTCCAACATTCCCTTTAATACAATCTCAAGGGCCATTGTGTGGCTGCATTGGTCGCGGCCCATAAAGAACTCGCAATCACAATGCCAGGCGCCATCTTTATATTCCACACGGTGGGGATTGTTCACACCGCTAAAATGCACCACCAAGGATTCCACATGCATGCGGTCGCGCTCTTCCGCATAGGTTTTGGCCTTTTCATATTTGCGCATCAAACCTGTGTCCATAGCAGCCTCTCCTTTGAGAAGGAACAAAAAAGCACGCGCATGGGCGCGTGCTTGGGGTGACCTATTGAGTTGCCGGCTTGAAAGCCAGGACTTTCATAATGGGCTTTCTCCTTGCCGAAGTATAAACCTTCCCAACGCTTGCGTCAATGCAGCCGGGTCAAACAACTGGGATGCCGCCCAGACTATCCTGGCGGGCCTTGCCGTGCCCGGTCACCAGCGCTTCGCCGCGATAGAACCGCACGACGCGCACGGGGATGGTGACATCAAATTCGCTGGCCCAGAATTCACGGCGGCTGCCCACATAGAAACGCTTGCCTTGCTTGAGGCGCTCCACCAAGGTGTCCCGATCAAGCAGCACACAATCAGACCAAGTAGGCCCGCGGCGCTCGTATGCCCGCACCCAGGCCAGCTTGCCGTCGGAGTCGAAGTGGGCCGCCTCGATTACGCCGTCCAGCTTCCTGGGCAGTTTGGTTTTCGTGGTTTTGGTTTGCATCGTGTCGGGGTGGGCGGATTCGAACCGCCGACCACCGCGTCCCAAACGCGGTGCGCTGCCAGGCTGCGCTACACCCCGCGGCCCGGCCAGTATACTCGTTGGCGCGGAAAGGCGTCAACAGCGGATTGCCTGCCAGAATAGAATATACTTCCTCAGGGTAACCGCCTGCCATAAAACCATGATCCCGCTGCGAGATAGCAACCGTTCCCTACACTTCCCGGTGATGAACTGGTTGCTAATTGCTGCTAACGCGCTGGTCTTCTTGTACGAGATCAGCCTCTCAGACCCGCAATTGGAGCAATTCATCGGTCATTTCGCCCTGGTGCCCGCTCGTCTGGACACGCTGCCCACCACCTTCGCGCTGACCATCTTCACCAGCATGTTCATGCATGCCGGATGGTTCCACATCCTAAGCAATATGTGGGTACTGTATATCTTCGGCGACAACGTGGAAGACCGCATGGGTTCTGTCCCTTACCTGATTTTCTATCTGATCGGCGGCGGTGCGGCCGCCTTGCTGGAAACCTTCGTGACCCCCGGCAGCCAGGTGCCGGTGCTGGGCGCCAGCGGCGCCATCGCCGCCATACTGGGCGCCTATATTTTCCTGTTCCCGCGGGCACGCGTGGTCACGCTGGTGTTTATTTTCCTGTTCATCACCCTGGTGGAAATCCCCGCCGTGCTTTTTCTGGGGTTCTGGTTTGTTTCACAATTATTCTCGGGGCTGGCCTCCGTGGGCGCATCGGCGGCCGAAGGCGTGGCCTGGTGGGCGCACGTAGGCGGCTTCCTGGTGGGCCTGGTTCTGAGTCCACTGTTCGCGCGCCGCGCCAGGCCCGGCGAGCTGGGGTTCTCCTAGTTCCAAATGGCGGCATGTTAAAATCGCAGCATGATTGAGAGAATGCCCAAGATCAGTGTGGGAACGCGCAGGAATCATCGCCGCGAGATGTTCTGGCAGGTATATTTCCCGTTGGTTGTCGGGGTGGCTTTCTTTGGGCTGCTGATTTACCTGGTGCTCAGTGCCGGGAACGGCACTCTCGAGCGCGGCGCCCAGATCGCGGTTATTCTGCTGTCGGTGGTGACCCTGGTTCTAGGGTTGGTCGTTCTGGCGGGCGCCATCCTGTTGAACTATGGCATGGCCAAGGTTTTGGCTTGGCTGCCTCCGCAAACGGTCAAGCTTCAGGATATTGCCAACAGGATTAACCTCAGGGTGCAGAGGACGGCCAAGCAAGCCACCCAAGTTTTGATGGCGCTGGATTCGCCGCTCAGCGCCTTGAAAAAGGTCTTTGAGCGAGGACAGGGATGAGCAAGCCAAACCAAAACAAGATTCTGGTGGTCGGCGCCATTGTAGGGGCCATAGTGGGCATGGCTGCCGGCATGACTCTGCTGCGGCGGAGCGAAGAGGACGAGGGGCGCCCCATGCTAACCAGCGCCGAAGGCATGAGCCTGGGAATGCTGGTCGTGGGTTTGCTGCGCCAGATCTCCAAGCTGGGCGAAGAAAAGAAGTGACATCTTTTCACATTACGTGCTAAGATGCGAAATATCAAGGTAGATGGAGGGTAGCATGGTTCAAGTTCTGGTTCGCCTAAAGGTTGCAGATCAAGCTAAATGGAAAGAAGTATTCACTGGAGCGGCAGGTTTGCGCGAGGAGTTCGGATCCAAGGGCGTAAGAGCTTTTGCGCTTGCTGACGACCCCAACAGCATCGTCATCGTGGGGGACTATGAAGATGCCGACAGGGCACGCCAACTGTTTCAATCCCAAGAATTTCGGGAGGCTACCCAAAAAGGCGGGGTACAGGGGCCACCCGAGGTTAGCACGCTTACCGAAATCCTCAAACTAGACGCGTAAACAACAGATGATTTTTCAAAGGCCTTGCAAAAAGGCCCCTTTTGTTTTAGAATAAATAAACGTACGTTCGTTTATTTTTATGAGTAACAAAAATCATTCCCTCTTCAAGCGCATCAGGAACCGAATACGCTTTTTCAACAGGCACTTTCTCAACAAGGTCACTGGGCGCTTTGCTGGCACGCCCCACGGCATCTTCGCCATGTTGCACCATGTGGGCCGCAAAAGCGGGAAGCACTACCAGATACCCATCTTGCTGGTCGCCAAGCCCGCAGCTTTTTTGATCGCCCTGACCTATGGGACGCATGTGGACTGGTATCACAACCTCCTCGCCAATGGAATTTGCTCCATTGGTTGGCGTGGCAGCCTTTACAGAATCGGCGCAATTACAGAGTTGGAACCCAAGGCCGCCCTGGCCCAATTCCCGGCTTTTGAGCGGGTCGTCCTGCAATGGATGGGCATCCGGGATTTCGTGTGCATGCAGATTGCCAAGGAGTTCTGATTTATGACCAAAGGCGAAGAAAGCCAAAGCCGCATCGAAGAAGCCGCCTTTAACCTGATCGTCAAACAGGGGTACCACGGCACATCCATGCGTCAGATTGCCGAGGCGGCGGGGTTGACGCCCGCCAGTATATACAACCACTTCGGCAAGAAAGAAGACATCTTTGTTGCCGTGCTCAAACGCTACCACCCCTACCGCGAGATCATTCCCATCCTTGAAACTGCTGAAGGGGATGATGTGGAAACCATCCTGCGCGGCGTGGCTAAGCGCGTCTACATGCTACTGCAGGGCCGCCGCGAGATGATGAACCTGCTATTCAGCGAATTGGTCGAATTTGAGGGGCGACATATCTCGGTCATCTTTGAATTGATGTCCCCGCGCGTGTTTGCCTTCTTTGCAAAGTTACGCAGGGCCACAGGGGAATTGCGGCCCATCTCCGACCCCAATTTACTGCTCAACGTGATCGGGCTGGTTATGGCGCATTGGATGTTGGATGCGGTTTTCCTCAGCAACCTGAAGCTGCCTACCACAAGCAAACATTTCGAGGTTGGCGTAGACATCTTCCTGCACGGCATTCTGCTCGAAAAGGAACAAGCATGAACAATTCGCGTTTAGTCGCCCTGATGCGCAAAGAATTCACCCAGATCCTGCGCGACCCGCGCACACTGGCCCTCGCCATCGCCATGCCCATCCTGCAATTGTTCTTACTTGGATATGCTGCCACCAGCGAAGTGCGCAACCTGCCCCTGGCGGTGCTGGATCGAGACCGCAGCCCGGCCTCGCGGGCGCTGCTGGATGCCTACCGCGCTGCAGATTACTTTCAGATGGCTTATGACGTGGATACGGAGGATGAACTGCGCTCCCTGGTGGACCGCGGCCAGGTCGGCGTGGGTTTGATCATCCCACCGGACTATGGGACGCAGCTCGCCACCGGAGGCAACGCCTCCATTGCCTTTATCCTGGATGGCTCCGATCCGTCCGTGGCGCGCACCGCGCTTTCTGCCGGGCAGCTCATCGCCCAGAACTATGCCACCAATATCCAGGCGGAGCGCCTCGAGCGCTCCGGAATCAACCTGCCAACCAGTTTGCCCATCGAGGTGCACACGCAGGTTTGGTACAACCCCGACATGCAGGATGCCTATTTTATGGTGCCTGGCGTTGCTGCCATGGTACTGTTTTCCATCACCTCGATTTTGACCGCCAGCGCGGTGGTCCGCGAGCGCGAGCGTGGTACCATCGAGCAACTCATCGTCACCCCAATCCGTCCCTGGGAGTTGATGGTCGGCAAGCTGCTGCCCTACGGCGTCCTGGCACTCTTCAATACGTTCGAAGTCATTGTCGTTGGGGCACTGTGGTTCGGGGTGCCCATTCGCGGGTCACTGCTGCTCATCTTCCTGCTTTCCACTCTCTTCTTGCTGACCAGCCTGGCCATTGGACTTTTAGCGTCGACCATAGCCAACACCCAGCAAGAAGCCATCCTCACTGTCTTTATCACCATGCTGCCATCCATTTTCCTTTCGGGCTTCTTCTTCCCCATTGCAGCCATGCCCAAGGTGCTGCAGTGGATTTCGTACGCCGTACCGTTGCGCTATTACCTAACCATCATCCGCTCGCTGCTACTCAAGGGTTCCGGCGTGGTTGAGCTTCAAGGAGAGATCATTGCCCTGCTGATCTTCGGAACCCTGCTGATGGTGGCCGCTACGCTGCGCTTCCGCAAGCGCCTGGACTAAATAAAATGAGTTTGGAGGAACCATGCAAGCAAGATTAGCCAAAATTCGAGAACGTTTTAGCCACATGGCCGAAGGCAACCAGGTCTATCGCACTCGCGCCGTGGTCGGCATCCTGGTGGTGACGGCCCTTATCGTGGCTGGTTTCTATTACCTGGCCGGGCTGGCCAA
This sequence comes from uncultured Chloroflexia bacterium, assembly GCA_963797275.1. Lineage (GTDB taxonomy): Bacteria > Chloroflexota > Anaerolineae > Anaerolineales > UBA11579 > JAMCZK01. Next base: position 319,694 of record CAWCOT010000001.1, read on the forward strand.
TACCAACGACAAACTTTCCTCTTCAGGAGCCATTGAGGCTACAGAGATACGCATCGCCCCCGAGATTGGCGGAAAGGTGACCGAGGTCCTGGTGGACGAAGGCGACCATGTGGACCAGGGCCAGGTACTGTTGCGGCTTGACGACGCTGTGCTGCAGAACCAGCGCGAGCAGGCCGTCGCCGGCGTAGCCCAGGCCCAGGCAGCCGCGGCCGGAACTCAATTGGAACTCGAGTTGGCCCAGCAAGCCTACGATGCCCTTTTCGACGGGCTGGATCTAGCCACAGCCGCAGCGCTTCAAGAAGTGGCCGACTCCCGCAACGCGGTGGACGAGGCCCAACGGCATGTGACCAATCTGATGGAACCGGGTAAGGATACGGACATATCCTCGGCGCAGGCTAGCGTGGTGCTCACCCGCAATGCGCTGGACAAGGCCAAGGATGATTTCGAGCCATACGCCAACAAACCAGAGGACAACCTGGTGCGCGCCAACCTGCAGTTGCGTCTTTCCCAAGCGCAAGCCGCCTATGACGACGCCGTGCGCCGCCTAAACAACCTGGAAGGCTCAGCCGACTCCATCGACCTGGGCATGGGCCAAGCCAATCTGGAAGTCGCCCGGGCCCGCCTGGCACATGCTGAGGACGATTACGCCGCCTTGAACGATGGGCCCGATCCCGACAAGCTGACCCTGGCCCAGGACAGCCTGGCGCAGGCGCGAGCCGGTCAAACAGCTGCCCAGGCCAACCTGGCAGCCGCCCAAGCCACTCTGGATTCCGCCGACCTGCAGATCGCCAAGGCAACTATTCTGGCGCCAGCGGCGGGCACTGTGCTCTACCAAAACATCCAACCCGGTGAATTGGCCAATCCGGGGATGGTGGTCATCGTGCTGGCCCGACTAGACCAGCTAACCATCACAGTCTTTCTACCCGAAGACAAATATGGACAGGTGAGCCTGGGCGATAAAGCCGAATTGGAGACTGATTCGTTTCCAGGCGAGGTCTTTGCCGCCACAGTGACGCGTATTGCCGACCAGGCGGAGTTCACCCCGCGCAATGTGCAAACCGGCGAAGGGCGGCGAACTACGGTGTTCGCCATCGAACTACGCCTGGATGACCCGCAGGGCAGGCTGAAACCCGGCATGCCCGCCGACGTGTACTTCTCTCGATAAGGAGCCCGGTGAGCGAAGAATTGCTGCGGGCTACGGGCCTCCAAAAGCATTTCGGCGAGGTACACGCCCTAGAGGGCTTGGACCTTAGTCTGCAGAGTGGGGACCTGTATGGTTTGGTCGGCCCGGATGGGTCCGGCAAGACCACCACAATCCGCCTGCTGTGCGGGGCCATCCTGCCCGATGCCGGCGAAGTAACCTTGTGCGGCATTGCGCTGGCCAAAGAACCGGACCGGGCGCGTGAGAATATAGGCTATCTCTCGCAACGTTTCTCACTTTATGAAGATCTGACTGTACTGGAAAATATCCGCTTCTTCGCCGAGGTGCGCGGCCTTTCTGCCAAAGATTGGAAGCCGCGCGCCCTGGAAATTCTAGATTTCGTGGGTTTGAGCGACTTCGCCGCGCGTCCTGCCGGGCAACTTTCGGGAGGCATGAAACAAAAGTTGGGGCTGGCTTCGGCTTTGGTGCACCGGCCCAAGCTGCTGCTGCTGGACGAGCCCACTGGCGGTGTGGACCCTGTCACCCGCCAGGATTTCTGGCAGCTCATCATCCGCCTGGTAGCGCAGGAAGGCGTAGGCGTGCTGGTAAGCACGCCTTATATGGATGAAGCCACACGCTGCAGCCGAGTGGGTATCCTTTCTGGCGGGCGGCTGCTGATGCACGGCGCTCCTAGTCAACTGTGCTCCCGCCTGGATGGGCGCATCCTGGAAGCGCGCGGCGAGCCGCTGCCCCAGATGCGCAGCCTGGCCTCTTCGCTGGGGCAGATTGAGGACGTGCAGGCGTTCGGCGACCGCTTGCACATGCGTGTCAAGGCGGGCCAGGCCAAGGCGGCCCAGGCCGCACTCAAAAAGGCTGCCGGAGCCAAGAATTGGAAACTGGAACATGTGGGCCTGGTGGCGCCGCAAATGGAAGATGTCTTCCTGGCCGCCTCCGCGGGGAGCAGCTTTGACTGAAACTATCATCCACGCCGAAGGGCTGACCAAGCGTTTCGGGGACTTTACCGCTGTGGACCACATCTCCTTCGAGGTAAAGGAAAAGGAAGTGGTTGGTTACCTGGGACCAAACGGTTCCGGGAAAACAACCACCATCCGCATGTTGCTGGGGCTGCTGCTGCCCAGCGAGGGGAGGGCCAGCGTGCTGGGCTGGGATATCGAACACGACCCCGAAGAAGTACGCCGGCTGGTGGGCTACATGTCCCAGAAGTTCGCTCTATACGATGAACTGACCGCCAGGGAAAACTTAACCTTTTACGCGGGGGTATATGGCGTGCACGATAAAGCCTTGCTGGAGCGTACTGCCGACCGGTTGGGTCTGCGCGGCCAGGAGAAGGAGCGTGCTGGCGAGCTGCCCGTGGGCTACCGGCAACGCCTGGCGTTGGCTACCGCTATTGTGCACCAGCCGCGGCTGCTATTTCTGGACGAACCTACCAGCGGGGTGGACCCCAACGCCCGGCGGGCCTTCTGGGATCTGATCTACGAACTGGCTTCCGAGGGCGTGACCATCTTCGCCACCACACATTACATGGACGAAGCCGAATATTGCCAGCGGGTGGGCGTGATGCGCGCCGGCGAATTGCTGGCCTTCGATACCCCCACGCGGCTGAAGCAGACCACCCTGCAGGGCAGCGCCTGGCAGGTGCACGTACCAGATCTGCTCACTGGGCTGACTAAGCTGGAAGGCCAGACGGGTATGGAACGCGTCAGCCTGGGCGGCGACAGCCTGCGCGTGATCACTGCCAAGGGATTCTCACGAGCCAAGTTTGTTGCAAAGCTGAAGGAATTGGGCCTAGCCAGATCCAAGCTAGAACAGGTTGAACCCAACCTGGAGGACGTATTCCTGTCTCTGGCCGGAAAATAGTTCCGCCCGCAATCCCATCGTTATAATGCCTGCGTGCCCAAACGAGAACCTGCGCCCAGTTGCCTGATACTAGGTCGTCTGCATCGCGACACTATCCTGACCTCTGACGGCTCGGCGCGCATCGATCAAATGGGCGGCAACCTGCTGCAGGCCGCAGGAGCATGCATCCCGGCGGGCGTCCGCCCCGGGCTGGTGGCCCGTGTGGGCAGCGATTACCCCAGCGAGTGGCTGGAGGCGCTAAAGCAGCACGAACTGGACACACGCGGGCTCCAGGTTGCTCAAGAGCCTCTGGATGTGCGCCGCTTCATCGCCTACAGTGATTCCTATACAGCGCATTTTGACCATCCCATCAAATACTTTGCCGAGCGGGGCCAGCCCTTTCCTAAAGAGTTGCTGGACTACGCCGGGGATACTCCCGCTCCCGATTCCAAACGGGAGCGCACTGCGCTTACTTTACGGCCAGAGGATATTCCCAAGGCCTACAGGGGAGCCAAGGCGGCTCATTTGTGTTCATTGGATTACCTGAGCCACAGCCTGATGCCAGCTGCCCTGCGGGATGCAGGCGTCAGGCAGATAACCCTGGAGGGCGGCCAGGGGTATATGCACGCCGGGTTTTGGAGAGAGTTTCCAGACCTGGTAAATGGACTAAGCGCTTTTATAACCACAGAAGCACAGATGGGAGCTATGTTCACACGCCACAGCGGTGACCTGTGGGAAATGATGCTTGCTACGACCTCCTTTAATTGCTTGGGGGTGGTCGTCTTGGATGCGGCTCGCGGCAACCGTTTGTATGACGCCACCAGCAGCACGCGCTACCATTTGCCGCCTTTCCCCGCCCGCACCTACGACATCACTGATTGCGGCAGCAGTTTTGGCGGCGCCTTTGCCGTCGAACTGGAGCGCAGCCAGGACCTGGTGGTCGCTTTGGTGGCAGGCAGCGCTTCGGCCTCGGTGGCGGTGGAAGGCAGCGGGCCGTTTTACCTGGCGGATACTTTCCCGGGGCTGATCGAGGCGCGCAAGGAGGTCCTGCAACAGGCCCTGAAGATTGTCTGACGTCTCCTTATCCGAACTTCTCACGCAAAAAGTCCAAAGCCTGGCGATCAATACGGTCGCCTTCCCCGGTCCAGCGTTCTTCCAAATTCTCAGCACCCACCAGGGCGCGCAGCGCCTTGCGGGTGGCGTCGTCGAACTGCCCATTTTGAGGACCGGCATAATGCCCGGTGCGGGTCAGCATAGTTTGCAGTTCAGCGGCCACCTCCGCCAACGGCAGCGAATCCTCGGGATCCACGGGACCAAAAAACAAATGATGGATACCCAGCAGCCTGTTCAACTCCTGAATTGGCTCGGGATGGTCATCCACGCGCAAATCCAAATAACGGTCATTGTTTCCACCATAGCCGCCCCCAGCACGCACCACCAGCACGGCCGCCGATTGGCGGCCGCGGCTGTCGCCGCCGGCGGCCTGGCCGGCGTCCAGGGCGGCTACGAGCCAATCGGCTAATTCGCCTTCCCCACGGCGCGCGTCTTCGAAGCGCTTAGCCATGGCCTCCACAGTGCCGGGGATAAGGATATTGCCCTGGCAGGTGTACCCATCCCCGATGCGGTGCCCGGCCCAGTCAAAACAATCCATTCCGGTATAAGCAGCCGCCTTCCCCTGTGCATCCACCATGCCCACCTGGCGCTGGTCGCGGTCTTTATCGGCGTCCACCAACTTTTGCACGGCTTCATCGGCGCTCAGGCCTGAAGCCATCAGGTCCAGGCCCTCGCGGCCGTAGAGCACGTTGGCGAAGGCCTGGGTGGCTACGGCGCCCACGCCGGCCCGCGCCCAGCCCACCACGGCGCCCACGGCCAGGAACTTGGACTGCACGGCCACACCCCACGCCTGGCTCCCGGGGTCATAAGCCACAATCGAAAATGTAGCAATGGATTGCATGGAAATCCTCCATAAGGGATAGCAGAAGTATACGGGAAAACACGCCGCACGTAGACAAGCCAGGCTTTTTCCCCCCGTAATGGGCCCTCAGGGGCCCGTTTTCGTTTCCAAATGGCTTTGCTTACAGCTTTGTAAAGAGTACCCTCTTCCTATTACATACCAACTTTATACTAACTATAATCTTACCAGATATCGAGTTCTCCTCAACCCGATAGAAAGGTAAGAAAACATGAAATCGCTCAGCTTCTTCATTCTCCTCGGAACCACAATCGCAATTATCGCCGGTGCAGTATTCGTTGTTTCGCCGGCCCTGGCCCAAACCCCTGCACAGCCTGCAGTTAGCGCCGCCCCCGAGGTAGTCGCCCCAGTAACTGGCGCCGCCGTGGACGTTTCCAGCGCTCCCGCCGCGGCTCCGCAGGCTGCTGAGGCTGTTGCCGCCCAGCCCTTCATCGTCAACATCTCCAAGGATCGCACCGCCATCGAACAGGCTCCCGCCGCCGAAGCAGCCGCCCCCGAAAGCGTCGAAAGCGCTGCCACCCAGGCCAATAAGCTGGACAAGTTCGTTGCTTCCGTTTCCAACGGCAAGGCCAACCAAGTGACCGGTCTATTCGTAGACAACGTGATGGCTTATCAGGTAACCGGCCAACCCAACGGCGATCTCTCCTACGTCAGCACCGACCCAACTAAGATCACCGAATTCGGCCTGGCCCGCCAGTATGGCAGCGAAGGTCTCCTGGCGCACAATTATCTGGCCGGAGCCTATTTCTTCAAACTGTCCAAGGGCGACATCATCACCTTGGTCTACGGCGACGGCAGCACCGCCAACTTCCAAATCGACGAGGTACGCAGCTTCCAAGCCCTGTCCCCCGAATCCACTCAGTCGCACTTCGTGGACCAGGAAACCGGCAAGGAACTCTCCGCCTCTGGTTTGTTCAACCAGATTTACAACAGCAGCCACGCCCTGGTCCTGCAGACCTGCATCACCAAGGATGGCGAAAGCAGCTGGGGCCGCCTGTTCGTGATGGCCAGCCCGGTAGTTGCGGAATAATTCAGGATAATCCAGCGGTGTAAAACCCGTTGTTTATCACGCGGTCCCGGCTGAGCTGAGCGAGCCCGAGACAGGGACTGCAAAAAGAAAATCCCCGCTTGAGGAGGCGGGGATTTTTATTTAAGCCGATCACATCTCCTCCCTCTCCAGTCGCCCGTACCTGGGTCGACACGGGCGCACATAGGGGGAAACTCACCGCTAAGCTGGCGGTTTATCCGTTGCCCTCGCCGCGAATAGGGACGGCCACCACCACAACACGGTGGGTATTGCTCTCGTAAGGCCAGCAGGTGATCAGGGTTACGCGCTCGTCCTCGGTGGGCTCGATCCACTGGGCGTTCGCCAGGCGTACCTCCAGGGGCTGGTTACGCTCGGGTAGGATGGCCGTGTGCACCACCACATAGCGGAACTCCTCGCCCTGGGAGTATAAGTCGATCTCGTCGCCTACTTGAAGTTGGTACAGGTCGCGGAAGACTTCCCCCTTGATATTATGGTGGCCGTTTAATACCGTGTTGCCCGGAACACCCAGCCCCACCGAGGGTTCCTGCCAGCCTACGGCGCGGAAATCGGGGGCCAGATATTGGTCGTAAATCTCACCCTCATAGGAGACTTGCTCAAAGCCAATGGACACGATGCTGGCGTCCAGGTTTATTGAGGGGATATCGATATGGTCGGGGATCTTGCCGGGGTCGGCCGTGGGAGCCGCGTCAGGCTGCCCGGCCTGCGGTGTGGGGAAGGGCTGGGCCGGCTGAGCGCCGCTTACCGCCACTGCCTCCGGGTTGGCAATGGCGCCTTCTTCGGAATACACGGGCAGGAAACCGGCTTGGATTTGATCGTCGGCGGCCAGGTCCAGGGTACGCGGCAGCACCACCAGGTCCACCAGGCTTTTGCCAAAAGCGAAGAAAACCACCAGGAAGCCTAAAAATATCAGCACCAGGATGGTCTGATTGCCCTGCTTCGGTTTTTTGGGAGCTGCTTGCATGGAACCTCTAAACTCCGGTCGGGATATTTTACCGGTCTGGCAAAACAAAAGCGGGGCATCTTTAGGATGCCCCGCTTCTTTTTAATCTTGGTTAGATTTATTCCTCGTCCTCGTCATCGTAGTACTCATACCCGTCTTCGTCCTCAAGGCTCATGCGGTCACGGTCGACCTTGATGCCGATGCCCAGCATGATCAGGGCGAAGCCGAAGATGCCGATGCCCAGATTGAGGAACATGCTGTCCCGGAAGATGGCCGGCAGGTCAATACCAGTGACCGGGATGAGCACGCCAGACGTGGGCGTGGCCGTGGGCGTCGGAGTGGGAGCTTCGCCACCGCAGAGCGTGCCGTCGTTGTTGGTGCTCAGCGACTTGGCAGTACCATCGCCGGGGTTGATCCACATGATGGCCACGGTGTTGGGCAGAGAGCCTTCCACCGACGTGGTGAAGTTCACCGTGCCATTGGCGGGTACACCCACCGGGCCGCCGGAGCCACTGCCACCCACCACCCACCATACGAAGCTGATGTCGACGGAGTTGGCGTTACCAACCGTCCAGCGCAGGGTGTCCGGCGTCTCGGAGCAGATGCCCACGAAGGTGACGCCATCACCGGTGACCGGTACGAATACAGTCGGGGTGGCTGTGAAGGTCGGCGTGTCAGACGGGGTCGACGTGTCGGTCGGCGTGCTGCTGGAGGGCGGCGTGTTGGACGGCGTCGGGGTGTCAGAAGACGTCGGCGTGTTTGAAGGCGTCAGCGAAGCCGTCGACGTATTGGTCGGTGTGAATGTAAAGGTCGGTGTATTGGTAAAGGTAGCCGTGTTGGTCGGCGTATTGCTGGCCGTCGGCGTGTTGGACGGAGTGGGCGTGTTGCTGGGCGTCAATGTGTTGGTCGGCGTAAAGGTGTTGCTCGGCGTCGGGGTAGGGCTCAGCGTGCCGGTCGGCGTATTGGTAAAGGTAGGTGTAAATGTCGCCGTGAACGTGTTCGTGGGCGTGAAGGTCGGCGTAAAGGTATTGGTTGGCGTCGGCGTGTTGCTGGGCGTCAGCGTGTTGGTAGGCGTATTGGTAGGCGTGAACGTACTCGTCGGCGTGTTGGTGTTGGTCGGAGTATTGGTAGGCGTGTACGTAGAAGTGAATGCCGGTGTTGGCGTGAAGGTATTCGTTGGCGTCGGCGTGTTGCTGGGCGTCAGCGTATTGGTAGGAGTATTGGTCGGCGTCGGCGTGTTGCTGGGCGTCAACGTATTAGTTGGCGTATAGGTCGGTGTAAACGTATTGGTTGGCGTGGGTGTGTTGCTGGGCGTCAACGTGTTGGTAGGAGTATAGGTCGGCGTAAATGTATTGGTTGGCGTGGGTGTGTTGCTGGGCGTCAACGTGTTGGTAGGAGTATAGGTCGGCGTAAACGTATTCGTTGGCGTGGGTGTGTTGCTGGGCGTCAACGTGTTGGTAGGAGTATAGGTCGGCGTAAATGTATTGGTCGGCGTCGGCGTATTGCTCGGCGTCAGCGTGCTGGTCGGAGTATTGGTCTTGGTGGGTGTGTTGGTTGGCGTATTCGTATTGGTCGGGATCGGCGTATTGGTAGGTGTATTCGTCTTGGTCGGTGTCGGGGTGTTTGTGTCTTTGGGGGTCTTGGTGGGGGTAGGCGTAGCGGTAGAGCCAGTGTAATGCCCACTATCGCCGCAGTCAGCCGTGCCGGTGACTGTCCAATCCCAGGAACCGCTGCTGGGAGGCGTGATGCTGCCGATGTTGGTCCAGCCTGTGTTATGGGCCATGGCGGGAACGTTGAGCGTGGTTACCAGGCTGCTGTTGATGTATACCCGCGCCTGCTGGGAATTCTCATTGTTGCCAGATTGATTCTCAACGTCCACTTGCCCATTTTGCTGGACGCGGAAGTTATATTGCGTGCAGTCCCAGGCCCGGGCCAACATAACCGTAGCGCTAACCAACACAGCCACAATCAAGCCGGCAAAAACCAGTAGTCGAAGTATTTTCGTAATCATTATTCAGCCGCCAGTTGGTACCCGAAACGGGTCTTGTTGAGGATCAACTCAGGATCACTCGGGTTTTGTTCAATTTTCTTGCGCAACAAGTAAACGATCCACTTGATGCGCTCTCGGATTTTCTCGTTGTCTTCACCCCAAACTTCTTGGGCGATCATTTCATAAGCAACGGGCTTGGGGTGCTGTTTGGCCAGGATCTCCAATACCGAAAATTCGCGCGGCGTCAGATCAATGAGCTGCCCGCGCAATGAAACCTGGCGAGTCTCTAGGTCTAATGACAATTCATGACCCGGGAAGGTCAATTTGGAAACCGGCTCTTTAGGGCCGGCGCGCCGCAGGGCGGCTTCCACGCGTGCCACCACTTCGTCGCCTATAAAGGGCTTGGGCATATAGTCGTCGGCGCCTTCGCGCAGGCCGCGCACCACATTTTCCTTTTGGCTCATGGCGGACAATATAATAATAGGTGCATCCGTTACGGCACGTAATTGGCCGAGCGTCTCCCAGCCATCCATCTCAGGCATCATGATATCGAGCAATACAATATTGGGGTTAACTTCCATCCACTTGCGGATTGCCTGCTTGCCATCCGTGGCACCCACCACATTCATGCCGGCCCGGCGCAACGTGAGCTTTAACAGGTTGAGCGTATCCGGGTCATCTTCAACCACCAAAACAACGCGCTGCCCGCCCAGCTCCTGGACCGCGTCAAGATCCAAGCCAGAGGCTTGCATCACTGAGTTGGACTGCACCTGCTCTTCTTCAGTCATTTTCGTATCAACAATCGTCAACAAAAACGCTTCCTTATAGTTTAATACCCCCACATTTGGGGGCATATTCGAAATCTACCTGCTAATTGGCGAAGATTTCGACTCAGAACAAACCGAATTTCAACTTTGTACAGCCAACATAATAACACAAGCTTGCAAAAACGCAAGCATCAAAAGTACTACTTTCAAAAAGCTTAATGCGCCAAGGTTTGACGCGTGGAGAAAAGGATGTGATACGGCCGGAAATCCTCTTAATCGGCCACGTCGTACGAGACGCCAGGAGCGTTCATCGTATCGATCACCTGGTTATTGCCATCCAGGCCCATCAGGCTCAACTGGAACCCGCCCGGCCCCTGCAACAGCAAGACAAGGGCGTCATCTGTTACCCAGTCTGCGCTCAGGCTGTCGGCAGGGAATGTAGCTGGCAGCGCTAAGGGAGCCACAATACTGGCGTTCACGTCGCTGATGACCAGGCGCAGAGTGTCATCTGCATAGCTGTACATAAATTGTGAATTGTCAGGCGACCAGCTTTGGAATTTAATCTGGGGATAATTCAGCTGGGCCGATTCGTTGCTGCCGTTGCTCAAGGCGATCACCAGTTCCTGCTGGTTGGCAGCGGGGTCTCCCACCGGTCGCAGATAAGCGATGCGCCCGGCGTCCGGCGAGAAAGCCACCGGCTGTATCGGGAACCAAACCGACTGGATAGACCCGGCCTCAAAAGCAGGCGTACCATCCAACGGAACATACCACAGGGAGGTCTCCGGATAGAGGCCATTCTGCGGCGTGGCCAGGCCATCTTCCGGGGGCACAGCCACCATAAACCCGTTGTTTGCCGGCGTCCAGTGGATGGGAGGGTAATACTGGTATTCGCTGTAAGTAAGCACCAGGGGGAAATTCACCAGATCGGTGCGCAGGTTCGAGCCATCCGTATCGACCACATTGATGCTGGTCGGCGTGGAAAAAGCCACCAGCTGCCCATCGTTCGAAAAGGAGAACTCACCCCCGTCTCCGGGCGGCATCAAGGTGCTAAGGTTCAACGTATCTGCATTGATCAGATAGATGTCATTGCTAAGAGCCAATCCCGGGCCTGCAAATCCAAGCCGTGTGTTGAAGGCCAAAGTGTGCGTGCCGGGCTGCCAGGCAAAGTGATACAGGTTGTAGGCTGCCCCCTCGGGTGGGGCCGCGAAGGTGCCGTAGAGATCCATCCCGGCCAGCTGCTGGTTTTGGCTGCCGTCGCTGGACACCATCCACAATTCGATGACCTGCGGTGGAACGGAGCTTTCGGAAGAGGCGTCGTACGCGGGGTCGGGGATGCCGCGAGAATAAGCCACCCGGCAGCCATCCGGCGAGATGCGCACTTCATAGGCGTCGCCGGTATCGGTGAGCTGCAGGTGCGGGCCGCCCTGCACCCACAGCCACACATTGTTATCTTTCACATAGGCAATGCTCAATTGGCCGGTATTGGCGCAATCGCCATAGCCGCTTTGCGGCTGGATCTCGCCATCAATGGGAGCCGCGGTATCCGTGGAATCAATCTGGGACTGCAGGGTAGCCGCCACCAGGGTGGCCACCTGATCGCCTTGGCTGAGGGCGGAACCAGCGGAGCAGGAAACAAGAATAAATGCGGAACAAACCAATAAGGCCAGCAGGAGACGTCGTGTCATCAGAACTCCTCGAAAATCGGTGTAGTAAATTAGCTTACCACAGCCCACCACTCGATTTCAAATAATTTCACCAAGCCTAACAGCTCAAAAAAACGAGCCAAGTAACCTGGGTGATAGAATTCGGCCTGTTAACCAGCCCCCAATAGGGAACCCAATGAGCCAAGCCATCCTTGAATCCCAGAATCTATCCAAAGACTTCGACAAAATACACGCCGTGCGCGGGGTGAGTTTCGACATCCAGCAAGGCGAGATCTTTAGCCTGCTGGGGCCAAACGGGGCCGGCAAGACCACCACCATTTCAATGCTCAGCTGCCTGCTCGCCCCCACCAAAGGCGATGCCCTTATCGACGGACACTCCGTGCGCAAAGAGGCAAATGCCGTCAAGCGCCTCATCGGCGTGGTGCCGCAGGAGATTGCCCTGTACCCGGAGTTGACCGCCCGCGAGAACCTGGCCTTCTGGGGCCGCATGTATGGCATGGGCGGCCAAAATCTCAAGGAGCGCATTGAGGTCGTTCTGGACATTGTGGGCCTCAGCGACCGTGCCGCCGAGAAGATAGAAACCTACTCCGGCGGCATGAAGCGGCGCATCAACATCGCCGTCGGTCTGCTGCATCAGCCCAAGATCCTATACATGGACGAACCCACGGTGGGCATCGACCCGCAAAGCCGTCGCCGCATCCTGGACACCGTAATGGATCTGAACAAGCAAGGTCTTACGGTGCTGTACACCACCCACTATATGGAAGAAGCCGCCGAACTCAGCCAGCGAATCGGCATCATCGACCACGGCAAGCTGATCGCCTTGGGAACCCAGGCGGAATTGACCAAGACAGTGGGCGAGTACGAGACCCTGACAATTGGTATCGAAACCGAAAAGGTGGATACCGCCAAACTGCAAAAGCAGATTGAGAAGATCAAGAGCGTCCACCGGGCCAGCCTGGAGGGCGAGCACATCATCGTCCAGGCGGAGGGCAGCAATGCCGCCCTGGCAGAGGTGGTGAATTTGCTGGACAAAGCCGGCGCCCGCGTGCAAAGCCTGAAAGTTGACGAACCCAACCTGGAAGCCGTGTTCCTGAACCTCACCGGGCGCGCCTTGCGCGATTAACCATGAAAGCCTTGCTCATCGCCTGGAAAGATACGCTGACCCGCTTCCGCGATTGGAAGGCGCTGGTGAGCATGCTGGCCGCGCCCATCCTGATCTCTGCCCTCATCGGGCTCGCGTTTGGCAATTTCTCCTCAACGGAGGCCCCGGTGGACCATATTCCCGTGGCCCTGGTGAATCTGGATGGCGGCCAATATGGTCAGGTATATGAGGATGCGCTAAGCTCCAGCGACCTGAACGACCTGCTGGACCTGGAAACCACGGACAAACTGGACGCCGCCACACAGCGCATCCAGAACGGCGAGCTGCGCGCCGTGGTTTTCATCCCGGCCGGGTTTAGCGATAACCTGGCTGCCGCCTCCGACTCGGCCTCAACCGCCTCCAACTTGTCCACCGTACAAGTTTTCACCGACCCCTCTTCCGAAGTAGGCGCCTTCATTGTAGATAGCTTGGTCAGGCAAATTTCGGCCAGAATTAACAGCGCCCTTCTGGCGGGCCGCATTAGCGCCGCCCAGGTGGTGCAATTCGCACCTCAGTTGGGATCCAGCATGGCCAACCTATCTGGGGTGATATCCAGGGAGGTCTCGCCGGATAAATTCGATTTTGCAAACTCCCGGCTGGACCTGAACGTAGTGCAGTCTGGAGGAACCGGCCAGCCCTTCGATGTGTTTTCGTTCTTCATCCCCGGGATGGCGGTCTTCTTCCTGATGTTTACCATGTTCGAAGGGCCGCGCTCCGTGCTCATAGAGCAGGCCCATGGAACCCTGGGCCGCCTGATGACCACGCCCACCTCGCTCAGCCAAATCATTCTGGGCAAGATGGGCGGCACTTTCTTCACCGGCGTGCTGCAATTCGCCATCCTCATCCTGGTTTCCAAGTACTTGTTCAATATCAACTGGGGCGACCCGTTGGGGGTGATCAGCATCACGTTATTGACTGTGTTCGCCGCCGCCGGGCTGGGCTCCCTGCTTACCCTTTTTGCCCACAACGAGAACCAGGCCGGCATTATCGCTTCGGCGGTTGCCCTGGTCTTCGGCGCCCTGGGCGGCAGCTTCTTCCCCGCCTCCAACCTGTCCGGCGTCGTCGACATCATCAGCAAGCTCACCATCAATCGCTGGGCCATGGACGCCTTCATCCATATGATCAACGACAAAGCAACCTTCATCGACATCCTGCCCCAGGCCGGAGTCCTGGCGGTGATCGGGGCGGTCACTTTCCTTTTGGCGCTGCAGGGCTTCAAGCGCCGTTTCGTGGTCTGACATGCGCAAGATTTGGGAAATCGCCTGGGTTTACCTGTATACGACCTACAAGGATCGCAGCACGCTCGTGTATGGCTTTGCGCTTCCGTTGATTTTCACCTACGTGATCGGGTCTGGGCATCGCCGGCTTCGCCACTGGCAATAATTCATCCTGGAAATTGGACATCGTAGATCAGGACCAGAGCAGCTCCAGCCGGCAAATCATTGACAGTCTGGGGAGCCAGCCCTTGCTCGAACTGAACCAAACCGACCAATCCACCGCCACACAGGCATTAGACAACGGGGATGTTTCCGGCGTCCTGACTCTTCCAAGCGGGCTGGCTCAACAATTGCTGGATGGGCTAAACGTGGCCGTCGAACTGCAGACCGACCCGAACCAGCCCAGTGGCGCCGAGGTGGTGGAACAAACCGTGCGCGCTGCGCTCAATCAGGTGGCCAGCTCCATTTCGATAGCCGACACCAGCCTGCGCGTTGCCGAGGACATGCGGCTTTTCGACATCTCCGGGGCACCCAGTCGCCAGGCGCTTTACCAGGCCGCGCAGCAAGACGCCGCCCAAGCCTGGACGGGGGGCCCCCCGCTTACCGTGGAAACCACCCCGCTGACGCGCCGCGCCGGCACGCAGGTGAGCATTCCGCTGGGTTTCCAACAAACCTCCCCCGGCATCGGGGTAATGTTCGCCATGTTCTTCGTCACCTTTGGCGGGGCGTCTATTCTCTTGGAGCGCGAGCAGGGTACCTTGCGCCGCCTGCTGACCATGCCGGTCACCAAGTTCCAGATCCTGGCCGGCAAAGTGTTGGGCGTTTTTGTAGCCGGGGTCATCCAGTTCGCCATCCTGGTGCTGGCGGGGCAATTCCTGTTTGGCGTGGATTGGGGAGAGCAGCCCCTGGCGCTGAGCGTGATGATCTTGGCCTTTGTGTTTTGCACCACTTCGTTCAGCATCCTTATCGCCAGTGTGGTGCGCACCTACGCCCAGGTGGACGCCATGGCCACCTTGATCATCCTGCCCCTATCCGCGCTGGGCGGCGCCATGTGGCCTATCGAGATCGTGCCCCAATGGATGCAGCGAGTAGCCCTGTTCACCCCCACCGGCTGGGCGATGCAGGGCTTCCACGACATCATCACCCGCGGCCTGGGCCTGCAGGACATTCTGCTGGAAGCCGGGGTGCTGCTGGCCTTCGGGGCGGCCTTCCTGGCCATCGGCGTGTGGCGTTTCAAATTCGAGTAATCTCCCTCCTCCATTACAATAAATCATCATGGCCATGAATGTTGAGTACGCCGACTGGGTGCAGCACGGTGGGCGGATTCGCGTCAGCGCGCGGGCCATTGTGATGAACCTGGCATGCGACCGTTTGCTGGTAGAGGGCATTCCTGAAAGAAACAGCTTCTACAATTTCCTCGGAGGTGGTGTGGAAGTAGGCGAAACGCTAGAACAAACGTTGCGGCGCGAAATAAGTGAAGAAACGGACCTTTCAGATTACAAAGCCGATTTCCTGTTCTTGGCCGAGAATTTCTTCGAAATAGAAGAAAGGATACTTCATTCACTGGAAAACTACTTCCTGGTCATTACACGGCAGGAAAACATAACATCACGTCTTCATGATGTCGAGTTGAAATGGCTTAACTTGGAGGAGATCGCCAAGATCGAAATTAGGCCTTTAGTAGTTCGTGATTGTCTATTTGACGGCAGCTACAAGCAGCTAAAACACATCGTCATAAAGTAAGAACTCATGCAATTTTCGCCTTCACCCACAAAAACCAATATTTGCCCTTGGGGAAGGCCGCCTTGGCGGCCGCATTCCACACGAAGTCGCCACTGACCGTTAGTGCCTTCAACTTGCTGTCCGGCGCTGCCAGCTGCCCCCGCAGCCCGGGCGCCTCATCGGCCAGCAGTTCCAACAGCGCCCGCACGCGCACCTCGGCGGCGTAGTAGTCCGCGTGGCGATCGGGATGATCGCTTAGTTCATTGAGATATTGCATCCACAGCCGCATCCGCGAGGCAAACTCGCGTCCTGCCTTCTTCTCCCAGGCGCTCTTCCATTCTTTGTGTAGCTCGTCCAACCGGGCGGCGTCCGCCTCCGGCAGCTTGCCCACCGCCCGCAGATACGCGACCGCCATCAGCAGGTTGCCCAGAGTTAGCTGGGGATCGCTGCCCAGGTTCCAGTACACCTCGTCGGAAAGCAAATAATCCTTGAGTTGCCCCACGGCTTCGTGTACGAATTGGACTTCAGCTTTTACGTTGAATTCGCTCATAGGCTAGCTAACGAAAGGGAGGATGTCAGGAACACGCTAAGGATTGTACAATGACTCGCGGAGAACTGATGCGCAGTCAGCAAGAAATGTTCGATCTGATCCTAGGCATTGCTCAACACGATGAGCGCATCCGCGCCGTGGTCCTTAACGGTTCACGTGCTAACCCACACGCGCCCACGGACATCTTCCAGGATTACGACGTGGTGTACTACGTCACCGAAACGGCACCTTATCGGGAAAACCTCGACTGGATCGAGCCATTTGGCGAACGTATCATCCTCCAAATGCCGGATGCCATGGGAGCCGAGCCTGACCGTGAGGGTCGCTTCGCCTACTTGATGCAGTTCACTGATGGCAACCGCATTGACCTATCCATTGCGCCACTGGACCACCTAGTCCGCCTAGGCGAAGACAGCCTGACCCGCGTGCTTCTGGATAAAGATGGCGTTATCGGGAACCTGCCCGAAGCCAGCGAAAAAAGCTATCTGCCTACGCAACCCACTGCCAAAGCCTTCGAGGATTGTTGCAATGAATTCTGGTGGGTTAACCCCTATGTGGCCAAGGCATTTTGGAGAGACCAATTGGTCTATGCCAAAGACTTGCTAGAAAGTGTATTGCGTAAGGAACTCCTCAAGCTACTTACTTGGCATGTGGGTCAACGGACCGATTTCCAGGTCAATTTAGGCAAATCTGCCTGCCACCTTCACCAACATTTGGAACCTGATTTGTGGGAAGCATTCCTAGAAACTTACGTCGGCCCCGAACTCAAGGAGAACTGGGAGGCCCTGCTAGCCATGGGCCAATTATTCCGACGTATCGCCATCCCACTAGCCAAACACTATGGGTTTAGCTACCCACAACAAGACGACCAGCGCGTGACCGCCTTTCTGGAGCACATTCGCCAGCTACCCAAAGACGCTAACCAGATATACGAATAAAAAGAGCGGGCCAAAGGCCCGCTCTGATTCATCCAATTGCTACTTCTGGCTACAGGAACAGCGAAACCGGATTCTCCAGGTAATTCGCCAGCGCCTGCAGATACTGCGCCGCCTCGGCGCCGTCGCTGACGCGATGGTCCACCGACATCGTGGCGCGCATGCGCCAGCCGGCGGCGATCACGCCGTCCTTCACCACCGCCTGCTGCTGGGCGGCGCCCAACGCCAGGATGGCGGCCTCGGGCGGGTTGATGATGGCGGTGAACTCGAATACGTCGTACATGCCCAAATTGCTGATGGAGAAGGTGGAGCCTTCGATCTCCTCGGGGTTGACCTTGCCCTGGCGCACACGTTGAGCCATGGCTTTCACTTCCATGGAGATCTGGCGCAGCGGCTTGCGGTCTGCGTCTTGGCACACCACTACCAGCAGGCCGTTCTCCACTGCCACGGCCACGCCGATGTTGACGTGCCCAAATTGCAGCACCGCGTCGCCATCCAGCCTGGCGTTCAGGTTGGGGAACTGGCGCAGCGCCAAGGCGGCGGCTTTGATAATGAAGTCATTGACCGAGAGTTTTTCGCCGCTGCTTTGCAGCAGGGCGTTGGCCTGCTCGCGGGCGTCCATCACGCGGTCCATGTCATATTCGTGGGTGACGTAGAAATGCGGGGCTTGCTGCTTGGCTTGCGCCATGCGGCGCCCGATGGCGCCGCGCAGCTTGCTGAGCGGCACGCGCTGGTCAGCGGGCGCCGCGCCCAGCGGCGCCATTTGGATGCCCGGCATTCCGGGCAGGGTCGCGCCGGGCTGGGCACCTTCTACATCGCGCTTGGTGATGCGCCCTCCCGGGCCGGAGCCGCGGACGGACTGCAAATTGACACCGCGCTCGGCGGCCATCTTGCGCGCCAATGGCGAAGCACGGACCCCCTCAGGCAAGTGACCGTGCCCATTTGAGGGCGCCTCGATAGAAGGGGTGGCTTTGGGCTGCATTTGCGGCGGAGTTGCCGCTTGCGGCTGGGGGGCTGCCTCGATCTTGGTCTCAGCCTGGGGCTGCCCCGCCGGCAGGCCCTCCTCGCCACCGGCTGCGGCTAGCGCGGCCGCATCCACTTTTTCGCCGGCCTTGCCAACCGCGGCGATGGGCTTGCCTACTGGAACGGCAGTGCCTTCCGAAACCAAGTGTTTGAGCACCACGCCGCTATATTGCGATTCGACTTCCACGGTGGCTTTGTCAGTCTCGATCTCGGCCAGCAGTTCCCCCTTCTCCACCTTGTCGCCTTCTTTCTTAGCCCAGCGAACCAGGGTGCCCTCGGCCATATCGAAGCCCAGTTTGGGCATGGTGATGATGTCAACCAAAGTGGCCTCCAGGGGCTGCTGGACCAGTCATTTCCATGTCGCCAGTCGACTTTCTTATAAGAAAGAGCTTATCCACTACAGCACCTCTTTCACCGCCGCCACCACATCCGGGACCTGCGGCAGGGCCGCCTGTTCCATGCTGCGATTGTATGGCAGGGGCAGTTCTTTCTGGGCCACGCGTTTGATCGGCGCGTCGGCGTAATCGAAGGCTTCTTCATACAGGCGGGCGCTCACTTCGGCGCCCACGCCGTAGCTTTGCCAACCTTCTTCCACGATCACGGCGCGGTTGGTCTTCTTGAACAACTCCAGCACCGGGCCCATATCCAGCGGGCGCAGGGTGCGCAAGTCTACGACTTCGGCGCTAATGCCTTCGCCGGCCAGTTGCTCGGCGGCTTGCATGGAAAGCTGCAAGCCCCGGCAGTAGCTCACAATGGTTACGTCGCTGCCCTGGCGCTGCACCTTGGAAACCCCGATG
Organism: uncultured Chloroflexia bacterium; assembly: GCA_963797275.1. GTDB lineage: Bacteria > Chloroflexota > Anaerolineae > Anaerolineales > UBA11579 > JAMCZK01. The sequence goes on from CAWCOT010000001.1 coordinate 338,461, forward strand.
GGCACGGTGTAATCGCCATCGGGCACTTCACCCTTCACCTGGTACATGGCGGCGTGCTCAATATAAAGCACCGGGTTGTCATCCCGAATGGCGGATTTCAGCAGGCCCTTGGCATCCGCGGGAGTACCCGGCGAAACTACTTTGAGGCCTGGGAAATGTGCAAAGATTACATCTGGCGTCTGCGAGTGCGTTGCGCCCAGTTGGCGCCCGCCCCCACCTGCCGTGCGGATCACCAGCGGGACTTTGACCTGCCCGCCAAACATGGTGTGCAGCTTGGGCGCCTCGTTCACGATATGGTCCATGGCCACAAAGGCGAAGTTGATCGTCATCAGCTCGGCCACGGGGCGCAGACCCACCATGGCGGCGCCGATTCCGGCGCCCACGATGACTGCCTCGGCAATGGGTGTATCCCTTACACGTTTGCCGCCGAAATGCTCATAGAAGCCCTTGGTGACCGCATAGGTGCCGCCCCACACGCCCACTTCTTCCCCCATAATGAAAACTTTTTCGTCGCGCTCCATCTCTTCCCAAAGGGCATCCGAGATGGCCTGGCGCATATTGATCTCAGCCATCTTAGCTGCCCTCCGCATAGACGTAGTCGAACATGGTATCCAGCGAGGGTTCGGGGCTGCTCTCGGCGAACTCCACGGCTTCTTTCACTTCATTTTCAACCGACTTTTCCGTCTTATCCAGGTCAGCCTTGGTGGCGATCTTTTCTTTAACCAGGTAACGATGGTAAACACCAATGGGGTCGTCTTTCTCCCATTTGGTGACTTCTTCTTTCTCACGGTAGCGCTGCGGGTCGCCCATGGAATGGCCCTGGAAGCGATAGGTCAGGATCTCCAGGAAATAGGGGCCGTCACCCTTGCGCACTTGCGCCAATGCGGCCTCCACCGCTTCGCGCACTTTCATGATGTTCATGCCGTCTTCAAGACGAGAATGGGGGATGCCGTAGCCTTCGGCCTTCATGTGGATCTGCGGCACCGCCGAGGCGCGGTCAACTGCCGTACCCATGCCGTATTGGTTGTTTTCGCACAACCACAATACGGGCAGCTTCCACACCTTGGACAGGTTGACGCCCTCATGGAAAAAGCCGATGTTGGTGGCGCCATCGCCGAACATGCAGATGGTAACGCCCTTGTTGCCCTGGTATTGGTCGCCCAGCGCCATGCCCGCCGCAATGGGAATGTGGGCACCCACGATGGCATGCCCGCCCCAAAAGTTGTTCTTCACGTCGGCCATGTGCATCGAGCCGCCGCGTCCGTGGGAGATACCGGTCTCTTTGCCCAGCAGCTCAGCCATGACTTGCTTGGTAGAGATGCCGCAATTGAGCGCCACGCCGTGGTCGCGATAAGCAGTGATCACACGGTCTTCAGGCCGGCGCACAGAAACGATGCCGGTGCTGACCGCCTCCTGCCCGATATACAGGTGCAAGAATCCCCCGATCTTGCCTTCCT
>CAWCOT010000002.1:0-437864 GCA_963797275.1 uncultured Chloroflexia bacterium
CGGGTTTTCTCATTTCCCCATCGTCAGCGGATTCGCGAGCGACACTCGATCAGGAGAATTGCATAGAGCTACAGGTTTTCGAACCCGATGAAGCTGAACTGAGCCACGCATTAGCGCCTCTGGTAGCTACTCTAACCCGCCAGTTTAACAAGCCATCGTTACATTTGGAGCTTCGTTTAGAGTATCTTAGTCAACGATTAAAGCAAAACATTAACACCAAGGGGGCCTCTCCTGCCTCATTTATGCGGGCATTTCAGAGTGGAATAGACCGGCTAGCGATTAAAGTCCCGGGTCGGTTGTTATTGTGTGAGATGTTTCAACAACATCTTAGGGAGCATCTAGACCAATTTTATGCGCAAGCGAATCAGTTGCTATGCGATTGCGGAATTCTAGATAATGACAAATGGATCGGGAATGCGCTATATGTGCGGCGGCTAGCAACGCAGGCTTCTGCTGTGCATGGATCAACGAATGTTGATCCTAGCTATGTTACGAGCGAGTCCCTGAGTCCGCAGGCGAGAGCGTTCTTACTCGACAGAAGTCCAATACAGTTTCTGCAAGTCTCCCGTATTTACATGACGAGTTTAAAACCGAATCCCTATCGAGTGACTTAGATTCAAGCATAGACCATTTTTTCTATTTATTGATGGCACCTAATTCACCGGGTACGGGGAGTATGTTGAGTCCATACCAACGTGCTCAGATTGTGGGAGCACTATCCTGGGTACAGCGAGAATACATATGGAGCGAAATCGCTTTTGATAATGAACAAATCAAGCTCGCAACCACACGAAGGCTCTATGCTTCGGGGGTATTTAATGCCAGCGATTTGGTCGCAAAAAGAAGCGCCGGCATTAGATTTTGTTGAGCAGATTTTTCTCACCGTGTCCAAGGACGAGTTGCTACCGGAAGAGGCCAAATCACTCATCTGTAAACTGCACGTTCCCACTATAAAATTGGCATTACTCGATTTCGAATTTTTTAAAAATCCGCAACATCCAGCGCGAGAGACGCTCAACCGGCTCAGTAAGCTTGCTGTTGGCATCAAGGACGAAAGCGATAGAATGTTATCTCGTTTAGCGGGTGTCATTAAGCGGATAGTCAATCGATTCGATACGGAGATATCGGTGTTCCGGGAAGCATTAGTCGAACTTCAGGGAATAGCTACCAATGAATCAAAACAGGAAGATCCCAGTGGGCGAGTTCGCGAAGCCAGCACTCGATCCAAATATCCCCATCCCAGTCTACAACAGCCGATGAACACTCGCTTCGACGGAGCTAAAGTAAAGGCGGACGATATAGATCACCCAAATGCGGATATCGGTGGAGTAAGTCCAACACCCGAAGATTCCATTCCAGTTTCTAACGCGAAACACCCAAGCAAACGGCAGAGGCTCAAAGACTTGCCGGTTTATGTTAAACCGGGGGTGTGGTTTGAAATTCATCAGCCCAAGACCGGGAAAAAACGCTATCTAAAGCTTCATGCGATTCTGGAAGAGTCTGAGCAAATTCTGTTTTCTAATCGATTGGGCAAGGCCGAACTGCGTATCGACATTGAAACTTTTTTAGAAGAACTCAGAGGTGGTTATTCGAGGCAATATAGCACACAAAATTGCAGATAGCAACGCATTTGCAACGTGTATTGCACCGCCAGGCATGTATAATGCAGGAGCCGGGCGAGTAGCTCAGCTGGTTAGAGCGCTTCCCTTACAAGGAAGAAGTCGTAGGTTCGAGTCCTATCTCGCCCACTGGAATGACAGAAATGCCTAAATGGGAGTACCTGGAATTGAAAATCACTCACGGCGAAGTTGAGGTCGTCGATGATGATTTTCTGCCTAATGCCACGTCCACTGCAAGTGACCCGTACGAATATGTGAAAAGCATGATCGCGGATGGCTGGCAACTGGTGACGCGTTCCGGCAGCTTGAACGGAGAATTTTCCGTGGTACTCAAGCGGCCGTTGGAAGAAAAATAGTTTTTTGCAGCTTTATTCCCGCAAGCAGAATAGGTCAGTTTAAGTGAACGTCGATACAAATGTCTGGACGGTGTTTATTGCCGCCATGATAACTGCCCTGGCCACCGGCCTGGGCGCCCTGCCTTTCTTCCTGCTGCGCACTTTGCCTAGGAACTGGATGGGGGTTTTCAACGGGATTGCCGGCGGCCTGATGATGGGCGCTTCCATTGGCCTCATCAATGAGGGCCAGCATATCGATGAATTCTTGATGGTTTTTGGCATCGTGGTCGGCGTACTGCTGATCTCTGGGTTAAACTGGCGCATGGAGACAGACAAAGGCTCCACGATTACTACTCTAAGGGATGGGGCTGGATTAAAAGCCATCATGATCGTGGCGGTGATGACCTTGCACTCCTTTGCAGAAGGCGTTGGAGTCGGGGTAGCCTACGGCGGCGGCCAGACGCTGGGCGCCTTCATTACCGCCGCCATCGCCATCCACAATATCCCGGAAGGACTGGCAATCAGCCTGGTGCTGGTGCCGCGCGGTACCTCGCCCGGTAAGGCAGGACTATGGAGTATTTTCTCTTCGCTGCCGCAGCCCCTCATGGCGGTACCCGCCTTTTTGCTGGTAACCGTCTTCTCGCCCTTCCTGCCCTTCGGCCTGGGGCTGGCGGCGGGCGCCATGCTGTGGATGGTTTTCTCGGAACTCATCCCGGATGCCTTGCAGGATATTTCTAAAGAACAGCTGGGAGTGGTGCTTACCCTCTCCCTAGCAGTGATGATTGCCTTCCAGGCCCTACTCTAGACCCTGACAATTGTCACTACCATAGGGGGACATATAGCAGCAGGCACATCCCCCTATTTAGACTATATTAGCCACAAGTAAAGAACGCCGGAGCACGTCTTTTAGCGAAACCGCGGCGGGAACGGCTTGCGGGAACAGTCTTAGGACTGAAGCCAATACGCACCGCTTTTGCGGTGAGCGGTGAAGCTAAGACGGCTAAGTAGCGCGACGCCGGCCAGAGGCGAACTGGTCTTAGCGTCAGAAGCGTTACCGATGCCGAAAAGCCCCGGCGTCTTTCCTTTAATCCGGTTTGATAAGGTGCTTGTAATATCTCAGATAAACGTCTTTGGGTGTTCTGGCTATGGTCTCCCCGATCAACTCCAGAGGCAGGTCTTCGAGAACCCTAAAGCGTATACAGGATTTGCCCATATCCAACTTCTTACCGCTGGCCAGGTATTTTTCTTTGAACCACTCAGCCAACTCGGGGTTTCCGTACACGGAGTTCAGGTATAGCGACATATAGTTTTTCTGCGAGGCCAGCGCGGCAAAGTTTAGCGGCTGGCCATTGTATGTATCGGGATAATCCTCCAGCGGGATGTAATAACTTATCATCCCATATTGGATGCCCTCTTGATATCCCTGTGGCAGGTTATCCAAAATGACCTTTCGCACGGTTTCAATGGCACGGCGCCTTTCCTTGGGCAATTCCTGCAGATATTCTTTGACGGACTTGGCTTGGCTGCTTACCATCTTTGCTCCAGAAACTCGATCCCGGGCGATGGCCACATTATCCACAGATAGTGGTTTTTCGTCTACTGTTACAATTCCAACATGCCTCCGAAACATATGAAGGATTATCTCTTTCGCGGCTCACTAGCCTCCCTGGACCCCCAGGTCTACGAGCTAACCCAGCTGGAGGCCGAGCGCCAATACCGGCGCCTGATCCTGATCCCCAGCGAAAGCAGCGCCCCGCTGGCCGTGCGCGAAGCGCTCTCCTCCGCATTCCAGAATATCTACGCCGAGGGTTATCCCGACGAGGAAACGCGTCGCATGGGCGAAGAGGAGATCCTGGATTACTCAGCGCGCTTGGGGCATTATCGCCGCTTCTCCGACCCCCGCTATTACAAGGGTGTGGAATACGCAGACGCCATGGAGGCACTGGCCCGCCGGCGCGTCGCCGAAGCCTTCGCAGCCAATAGCGTGAGCGCCGATCAGATCTACGTCAATGTACAGGCGCTCTCCGGAGCTCCGGCCAACAACGCGGTCTATCACGCCCTGGTGCAACCGGGTGACACCGTTATGGGCTTGAACCTGCTGCATGGCGGCCACCTATCACATGGCTCGCCAGTCAACCGCTCGGGCAAGTATTACAACATCGTGCACTACACCGTAAATGCGGAAACAGAGCAGATCGATTACGAACAGGTCGCCGAGTTGGCCGCGGCGCACAAGCCCAAGATGATCATCGGTGGCTTCTCGTCGTACCCCTGGGCGGCAGATTGGGTGGCCCTGCGGCGCATTGCTGAACTCGGTAGGAGCATACCTGCTGGCCGATATTGCCCATGTGGCCGGGCTGGTTGTGGCCGGAGTGTATCCTTCACCAATCGGCTATGCTCACGTGGTCACCTCTACAACCCACAAGACCCTGAACGGCCCACGCGGCGCTATCATCCTCACTACGGATAAAAAGCTGGCGGAGCAGATCGATCGGGCAGTCTTCCCCGGCGAACAAGGCGGCCCGCACGTGAATGTGTTCGCCGCCCTGGCGCTAACGTTCAAGCTGGCCCGCACCACAGAATTCAAACAGTTGCAGGCGCAGGTCATCAAAAACTGTGAGGCGCTCACCGGCCAGTTGAAACAACGCGGGCTGCGCATTCCTTTTGGGGGCACCAATACCCACTTAAGCAACCTGGATTGCAAGTCGGTAAAGGCCCCGGATGGCACAACCTTATCGGGCGATATGGGCGCCCGCATTCTGGACCTGGCCGGCATCGTGGTAAACCGCAATACCATTCCCGGGGACCGCTCGGCGCTGAACCCGTCAGGCATTCGCTTCGGCACACCCTGGGTGACCCAGCGCGGCTTCAAGGAAGCCCAAAGCCGCCAGTTGGGGGACATCATGGCGGATGTGTTGCTGGCCTGCCAGCCTTACCGCGACCGGTCCGGCGATGGTCTCAGCCAACGCGCCAAGATAGACTTCAACGTGCTGGAAGATGCCAAGCAACGTGTGCGCAGCCTGGCCGAATCCGCCGGGATCGATTTCAAAGCGCCCCGGCATGGCTACCCGCATTTCTATTACCTGGACGATAAACCCCGGAGCAAGGCCGCCTGGGTGGGCATTGAGATCAGCGGCGCGCAGGCTCACAGCTTGCTGAATATTACCTTGACCTCCGATATTGAAAGCCTGGCTAAAGGACAGATACTGCCGACAAGTTTGCACACACCCAAAGGCGAGGTCAAAGGCAGCATCAAGCAAATTGCAGCCGACCGTTTCCTGCTGGGCGTGCCTAAGGCAAAGTACGGCTTGGCGGCTGAATGGCTGCGCGCCCTCTCGGATGGCTTCGTAGTGATCGATCCCGCCGACTTGCAGCGCACCGCTCCCGGCCCGGTAGAGGTGGTCGAATCCAAACTTAAGGTCAGCCCACCCAAGGGGAAAGCCGAAGCAGCACCCAAGCCCTTTGCCATCGGGCTGCAGCTTAGTAAAAACAAAGCTTTGCCTGATTTCAAATGGCAACCCTCTGAGGATGTGGCCTTGAAACATACCGCGCTGTTTGAGGTCCATCAGGCGCTGGGCGCCAAGTTGGTACCCTTTGCGGGTTGGGAAATGCCCCTGCGCTATACCTCTGTGCGGGAGGAGCACCTGGCGGTGCGCCAGGCAGCCGGCTTGTTCGATGTCACCCACATGGGCGTTTACGACGCCCGCGGCGCGCAAGCGGCCGCCTTCCTGGACTCGGTGTGCGGGAACGATATCACCAGCCTGCCGGTGGGCATGTCGGCTTACACTCACTTTATGGAACCTGGAGCGAATGTGCTCGACGACTTGCTGGTTTATCACCTGGCCGGCGAGCATTTCCTTATAGTGGTAAATGCAGCCAACGATGATAAGGATTGGGCCTGGCTCAATGCGGTTCGAGATGGCAAGGTGTGCGTCGATCGCCGACATCCAGGATCGCTGGCGTTTGGCCGTGGGGTGCAGCTGCGTAATCTGCGCGACAAGAAATCCGGGAAGGATATGCGCGTGGACTTGGCGCTGCAAGGCCCCAATTCACGCAAGATCCTGTTGGCCCTGCAGGCTTCAGCCGAGGATCATAAGCGAATAAAGAGCATGAAACGTTTCGGCGTGACCCGCGCCAAGCTGAACGGCATTGACCTGATCGTCTCTCGCACCGGTTATACAGGTGAGCCGCTGTCCTTCGAGCTGTTCGTGCACCCCGACCAGGCTGTGGCCCTGTGGCAAGCCCTATTTAAAGTTGGCGATGCGCTTGGCCTCAAGCCAATCGGCTTGGGAGCGCGTGACTCGCTGCGCATCGAGGCCGGGCTGCCCCTTTACGGGCAGGAACTGGCCGGGCCGCGGGGGCTTAGCCCGGCGGACGCCGGCTTCCGCACTTTCGTCAAGACGGCCAAGCCGTGGTTCATTGGCAGGGAGGCCTTCCTGGACAAGGAAGAGCAGCGCAAACGCGAAGTGCTGCGCTTCCGCTTCCCACAGGGAGTACGAATGGCTCACCAGGGAGACCCGGTAGCTGATGCGGAGGGCAAACTCATCGGCGAGGTGACCAGCTGCTCCCTGGATGCGGAAGGCACGCTTACCGGACAGGCCTGGGTGGATAAGAAATACGGCAAGGAAGGCACGGCTATCTTCATATACCAAGGCATGCACGGCAAAGATATTGCGGGTACTACCCCAACGGAAGCAAAAGTTTTGAAAAGGTTCTAATACCAAGCGTTACCCCAAAAATAGTGTGCCTTTTGCTTGACCCGCCCCTTCTTCGGACTTAAACTAGCAATATTGTGGGCCTTAGGCGCAACCAATTCTCTCCCCCTTCTAAAATACTTACCGCGGCAGTAGGAGTTTTGATTTTCCTTACCCTGACCTTTACTTTGGCATTGGCCGCCGGCGACAGCGACCTGGACACGACGTTTGGTGATGGCGGAAGCTATTTCCTGAACCTCGGATCGGACCAAGAAGGGGTGGTTGACCTGGTAGTCCAGCCAGATGGTAAGGTTGTCGGGGTTGGCCGTAGCGCTGGGGACATCGTGCTCATACGCCTTACCGAAGAAGGCAGCTTGGATAGCAGCTTTGGAAGCGATGGCATTGTGGTTCAGAGTTTGCCCACGGACGCGGGTGTTTCCGCCCTGGCACGCCAATCGGACGGAAAGTTGATTGTTGTAGGAGATCTGGGGGGTGATATTTTAGTAGTGCGCTTTAACACAGATGGCAGTCTGGACACAACTGGTTTCAACAACCCGGATGGATATGTAACGCTTGACCTTGGGCACTCTGAAATCGGATTCTGATGTTGCTGTGCAAAGCGATGGCAAGATCGTGGTGGCTGGTTCGAGCCAAAGCAACTTTGTGGTTGCTCGCTTCAATATAGACGGAAGCCTGGACACAACTGGGTTCAACAACCCGAATGGATATAACATCAAGGATTTTTCTGGAGGCAGTGATTTTCCTTTGGCCATCGCGGTGCAAAGCGATGGAAAGATCGTATTGGCGGGTTATTCCGGTAATGACGTGGCTTTGGCGCGCTTTGACGGCAATGGTGCCCTGGATACTGCCAGCTTTGGAGGGGGTACCGGTATTGTGACCCTGAATCTCGGGGGAGCAGACGAAGCATATGCCATGGGGCTGCAGAGCGATGACAAGATCATTGTGGCGGGTACCGGCAACAATAAATTCGCTATTGCTCGATTTACAATTGGTGGAGTGCTGGATACCACTTTCAATCCCCCCGACGGATACAACTTGACCGACCTCGGGTTTAGCCAAGGTCAAAAACACCTCGCCATTGCTATCGACACAGACGATAGCATCGTAGCCGTGGGATATGGACAGAATGCCCCGGCGGAAGCTAGCATGACCATCTTTCGCTACCTCAGCGATGGCACCTTGGATGAGAGCTTTTCCAACGACGGACATGAAGAAGTCAACTTGCTGAACGTCGCTGAGATCGGACAGGCTGTTGGCCTGGGCAGTATTGTGGTGGGAGGTTCTAGTGCGGATGATGTGGAAGCTGGCAATTTCATTTTGTCCCGTTTCGGGACGCACGCGGCTGTGGCAGGAACAACTGGTGGCGCCACCACCAGTGTGTCCGGGCCCAAAGAACTTCCCGAAACTGGCTTTACTCCGGGACGTGCCACCAAGCTGCCAGCTCAACCGGCGTCAACCCAGTATGCAACTTACGATGATATAAAACTTTACATCCCTCAACTGAACCTGAGTGCGCCCGTCGTTGGGGTGCAACAGCAAGGGGAGAGCTGGAATGTGAGCTGGCTGGGCAATGACGTGGGTTATTTGCAAGGCACCGCCTTCCCCACTCTGCCAGGCAACACCGCCCTGGCCGGCCACGTGACTGACGCAGACGGCAACCCGGGGATTTTCGCCAATCTGGGTGAGCTAAGCTACGGAGACCAGATAAAAATCCTGGCCTGGGGTCAAACCTATAACTACGAAGTCCGCTCCAACACCTTAATCTTTCCGAGCAATCTCAGCGTGCTGGGCCACGAAGATTACGACTGGCTGACGTTGATCACTTGCCAAGGGTACGACCAAACCCTGAGCACCTATCGCCTGCGACGCGTGGTGCAGGCGGTGTTGGTCAACGTTCAATAACCCCTTCAAGCCCCTCAAACAAGCCTATTAATTCGCGAGTAAACTTAGCTTGCCATGAATAGACAACGCCAAGTGCTGGCCCTGCTGGCCGTTCTGCTGGCAGCCAGCCTGGCCTGCAACACGGTTACCAACGCCTTCAATGCGTCGATCCCGACTGCAGCGGTGATCACGCCTGAAAAGGTCGTGGCGCCCCCCACCCTGGCCCCTCCGGCGTCGCCTACGCCCAGCCCCACATTCGATGCACCCAGCAACCCTGAACCCGGCTCGGCAGGCATTGGCGACGCGTATTATCCAACCCTGGGCAATGGCGGCTACGACGTACAGCATTATGACCTGGCGCTGAGCGTGGATATTGCCAACGACGAGATCGTCTCCACGGCAACTATAGACCTGACGACCACCCAAGACTTGACCAGCCTGAACCTGGACTTCATCGGGCTGACCATCGACGCGCTGACGGTCAACGGAGAAGATGCCATCTACCAGCGGCAACCTGCCGAATTGATCGTGTACCTGCCAGAAGCGGCGGCCAGTGGAGATGCGCTGGAAATCGTGGTGAGCTACCACGGTAAGCCCGGCGAGGGTGTGGACACCTCCGTGATACCGGATTTTTCAGAAGGATGGACCTATTACGGCGACGGGGTGATGGTGGCCGGCGAGCCCACCGGCTCGGAGACCTGGTATCCGGTGAACGACCACCCTTCCGACAAGGCCACCTATACCTATGAGGTCACGGTCCCTGAGTCGTACATGGTGGCGGCCAACGGCGTGCTGAAAAACGTGCAGGATAATGGCAGCCAGACCACGTATAGCTGGGAGATGGATCAGCCCATCGCCCCCTATTTGAGCACGATCGCCATCGCCCAGTTCGATATTGTGGAGTCCACGGGCCCCCATGGATTGCCCATCCGGGATTACTACGGGGTGGGCATCCCGCAGAGCACGCGCAACGACTTTGCCCGGGAAGCGGACATCATCGCGTTCTTCGAGAGCATATTCGGCCCCTACCCCTTCGATGCCGCCGGAGTGGTGGTGCACGATATCGACCTCAATTTCTCGCTGGAAACCGCCACGCTAATCACGTTCGGTAACAGCTTTACCGGCGAGGGTGTGCTGGCGCACGAAATGTCGCATCAGTGGTTCGGTGACCTGGTCGGGTTAGAGCGCTGGCAGGACATCTGGCTGAACGAAGGTTTCGCCTCTTATGCCGCCGACCTGTGGATCGAGCATTCGGTCGGACGGGATGCGATGGACAACGACATCACCAACCAGTACCAGGACGTGGTGCTTTACCCTGGCTTCCTGCAAAACGAAACCGGCGATCCGGGGGCGGACGACCTGTTCGATTACCCCATCGTCTACGAGCGCGGCGACCTGACGCTGCACGCGCTGAGGCTGCAGATCGGGGACAAGGCGTTCTTCAAGACACTGAAAACGTACGTGGCGCAATATGGGGGCAAGAATGCCACGACGGACGATTTCATCGCGGTGGCGGAACAGGTCAGCGGGCAGCAACTGGACGATTTCTTCAACGCCTGGCTGTACCAGTCGGACGTGCCGGACATCCCACAGATGGGATTGCGGGCTAGCGACTTCCAGTAAAGCAACAAACAGTCATTTCTCCCCTTTTACCTATTAGCAAGGAGATTGCTTCGTCGGCTTTGCTGCGCAAAGCACTCCTCGCAATGACGAGCTAGACTTCCGGAAAGACGACGTCCTCCTTGCCGGAGAGCTTTTCCTCGATCTTCTGGATGACGATATCCAGGTGCCTGGGACGGTTGACAAAATCCAGGTCACCTGAGGGGATAGTTAGCACCGGACACAGGTCGAAGGAGGCGATCCACTCCTCGTAGTAGCCATCCAGCAGAGTAAGGTAGTCGGCGGTGATGCCGGATTCGATCTCCCGGCCGCGGATGTGGATGCGCTGCACGAGGGAGTCCACAGGGGCACGCAGGTAAATGAGCAGATCGGGCCAGGGCAGGGAATCGGTGACCATCTGGTAGATGCGGGCGTAGGTGCTGAGATCCTCATTGGTGAGGTTGCCCAGGCGGTTAAGGGCGCGGGCGAAGATGTGGAAATCTTCGTAGATGCTGCGATCCAGGATGAAGGATTGTTCGGCGCGGTAGGCGGCCCGGTGCTGCTCGGCGCGCTGACCAAGGAGGAAGATCTGCAGGTGGAAAGCCCAGGACTGCATGTCCGCATAGAATTTGCCCAGGTAGGGGTTCTTTTCGATGGTTTCGAAGCCGGTGCGCCAGCCCAGCTTTTGGCCGAGTTTCTCGGTGAGGGAGGTTTTACCGGCCCCGATGTTGCCGGCTACGAGGACAAGACGTTTAGCCATGGCAGCGGGCAGTATACATCAGTAGCGTTCACTGGATGATCTGCTCAAAAGAGGCCGAGACGCTGCCAGTGTCGAAGTTAAAGCCCAGGGCGAAAATCTGCTCGCCAATATGGAGATGCACTGTGGTGTAGTTCTGCATGGTGTTGGGGTCGCCGCCGACGTCGGCATTCTCATAGTCTGTCAGGGCGGCGCAACTGCCATCCACCACATTGCTGAGCTTGAAGAGCTGATTCTCGATGAAGAAGTTAACCAGCATGGCACCCACGACCTGGCGATTGAGGGTGAATTTGAGAGCGAACGGCTCGGAGAGAGATTGGCCGCCCAGGATCTCCTGGTCGAAGGCGCCGGCCTCCAGGGTGATGATGCGATTGGCGGGCATTGCGGCAAAAAGCTGGTCTATGCAGGAGCCGGACCGCAGGGGCGACTGCGGAGCTGCCCGCATCGCTGCTTCCAGCCGCCTGGGCTGTGGGGGTTGGGACGCCGCCGACAGCGATGCCGGGTAGGAAATAGAAGGCCACGCCGATGGTGAGCAAAACGACGCCCAAGAAACCGGAAAGGCGTTGACGTTCAGCGGGCATTTCGATCTTACCGCCGATCTGGGAGCCCATGGCGAGGGCAATAAAGACCATGCCGCCAACTACGAGGATGGTGGGCAGAGGGGTCTCGGTAGCTAATTTGATCAGGTCCATGCTCTTCTCCAGGCGAAGGGAGCGGAGGCAGCCCACCAGTTAGTTCCGTCCAATGTGGGAGGGCTATTGGGATAAGTTATATATACCAGCAGGGGGGATTCTTAGCAATAGGTGGGCTAGCCAAAAGGGATTAATTTCCCCCCTTACTTCGTTAAATGTTTTGCTTTCGACGGTTCGGAAGGGCAGAGTTGAAAGGCTCTCGACGCAATACGACAGATGGATTGTGGGTGCATTGGCGCTGGTTGGCAAGCCTATAAAAGGGACAGGGGTAATTAATGACATAGAAGGGGAGAAATGCGTCGTTTTGGGGACGGATGTCAAGGGGTTGAGGCTAGAAATTAAGCAAGTACCCGAGTGGGCAATGATGCGGAGGACTTACGCTGCGCTTAGAAGTGATACGGGTACGTCGGACGCGTTACGACTGGACAGGGAAGACTATTTTGTTGATTGCTCGGGATTACTTCGCTGCGCTCGCAATGACATCCGGGGGCAAGGGACAGCCCTTCGCTGCGCTCAGGGATGCACGGCGGCGGGATCGATACGGCAAGCCACATTTGCTAACCGGACCCTACATTCGAGATTACTTCGCTGCGCTCGCTATCAAATTAGGGGGGAAGATATTCGCTTCCAGAGATCATCTAGTTTGCCGGAATGGATAAGGGAGAACTAAAGGGCCTCGCTCTCAACTTCGAGTTCTTTGTTAGCAATTCGGCCGGCTACATTTCCCAATGAGAGCACCAAATCCCTTAATCAAGAAAGGTTATGTTCCAAGTCCGACCTTGTTCATTAACACAACTTATGGAATTTGACTGTAACCACACAGCATGAAGATAACCCTCAGGAAGGTCCTCTGGTTTGAAATGTCTAAATGTATTGTAGGCAAGGTTCAGACGTTCATAAACGCTTCCATCGCCTTTTGCAAAAAAGGTGGTACCTAGAGCTTTCATCTGAGCTTGGAAGCCTTGCGACAAGGCTGACATTAAACTTTCAAACTCCTCGAGCAATCTAAAATATGTCGAAATATCATGAGGTTTGAAAATAGAGGCCAGGTAAGCGATAGCTTCCCAACTGTTTATAGCAGCCTGAGCCCTACGAATAGATGCAATTGCCAGACCCTGTTTCCCATCTGCAATATGATGATGGAACATTGAATTCAAAACGAAATTCTCATACCACGATTGCCGATCTTCCAGAATAGGACCAAGTGGCGGAATATCTATTCTTTTTAACCCAGATAGTCCCTGAGAAACGAAAGTATCTAAGGAAAAGGCAGACAAGGGCATTTAGCACTCGCTGTAGCTACAGGTGTAGCACTTCTTGCAGCCCTCTTCGTTGATGAGTGTGGAGTGGCCGCATTCGGGGCAGAGTTCACCCACGGCGGCGAAGGCGGGAGCTTCCAGCGGCCCGGCGCCTTTAGCCTCGGGCTGGGCTGCGGCCTTGGGGGCGGCGGGAGTTGGGGCGCCGGCGGCGGCTTCGGCAGCCTCTTCGGTATCCTGCAGATACTGGTCCAGAGTCTGAGAAACGCCATCGGGCAGCGAGCGGACGCGCTTGGGGCCAAGGCCCAACTGGCGGTCGCCGCCCAAACCTGAGAGCTGGTTGCGAATCTCGGTGAGACGCTGGCGCGGGGCAATGGGCGAAGCAAGGCGCAGGATATAGGAGATCAAGCGGCCAATAGCCTCGGAGACCGCGGCGGTTTCAGAGCCGGCCTTGGCGCTGACGATGAAGGCCTCGAAAGGCTGGTCGTCGCCATTCTTGTTGACGGTGACAAATACGGTGCCCAGAGGCGTTTCGGTCTTGTAGGTGGAGCCGTGCAGCACGCCGGAGCGCGGCTTGCGGCTCTCATTCCATAGCGGCGCGGGCAGCGAGGCGCCGGCATCCACTTTCTTGCTGTCGGCCGTGGCGTGCGTTTCCAGCACAACCTTCTCGCGGGAGCCGGTGACGTAGACAGTGATGCCTTTGCAGCCCAACTCCCAGGCCAGCATGTAGGCGGTGGCAACATCCTCCTCGGTGGCGCCGGCTGGGAAATTGACCGTCTTGGAGAGGCTGTTATCTACGAAGGCCTGCATGGCGCCCTGCATGCGCACGTGCTCTTCAGCGCTGATGTCGGCGGAGACGACGAAGGTATTGCGCAGCTGCTTGGGCAGCTCTTCGACGTTCTGGCAGGTGCCTTCGTTCACGACCTGCTCGATGACCTTTTTGCGGGTCTTGGCGTCCAGTCCGCTGTTCTTGAGGGCTTCTTCGAACATGGGACTGGTGTAGGTCAGGGTGAGGTCCTTGCCCTGGTCATTGACGTGGCGCAGATAGGCCAGGGCGAAAACGGGCTCGCAGCCATAGCCTTCGCAGCCGGAGACGGTGGCAATCGTGCCGGTGGGTGCAATGGTGGTCTGGGCGGCGTTGCGGATGCCGTGCTTCTGGATGCCGGTCACAATGGCGCTCCAATCCAGCTTAGGCCGTCCATAATCATGCTTGTAGCCGCGTAGAGGCGTAGGCGGCTGCCAGGTGAGCTCCTGGGGGTCGTAGATGCTGCCCTGGATGGCCTCGAAGGGGCCGCGCTGCCGGGCTAGCTGGATGCTGGCCTGCATGGAGTGATAGCGCACGAACTCCAGGACCTGGGCGCTGAATTCCTGGGCCTCCTCCGAGCCGTAGCGGATGCCGACGTGGTAGAGCATGTCGGCCAGTCCCATAATGCCCAAGCCGATGCGGCGGGCGCGGAAGGCGGCCTTCTTGAGCTCGGGGACGGCGGGGACATAGGCATTTTCCTGCACCACGTCATCCAGGAAGCGGGTGGAAAGAGCGGTGGTCTGGGCCAAAAGATCCCAATCCACGCCCCCATCCGGGCCGAAGTGCTGGGCCAGATTGATGGAGCCCAGACAGCAATTCTCGTAGGGTCCCAGCCACTGTTCGCCGCAGGGGTTGGTGGCCTCCAGCGGGTAGAGGTGCGGCACCGGGTTGGTGCGGTTGGAGGCATCCAGGAACAGGCAGCCCGGCTCACCATTGCGGTGAGCGTGGGTGACGATCTTGGAGAAAAGCTCGCGAGCCTTGATGGTTTTGTGGACCTTGATGGGGACGCCGGCCGCCTCGGCCTGCTCCAGCGTGCCATCGAAGCCGTGGCTGGCGGGGTCGGAGACATCCACGAAGCGCAGGTCCCAATCGGCGTCGTCGCGGACGGCGCGCATAAAGGCATCGGTGATGCCAACGGAAATATTGAAATTGGTGATCTCGTTCTCATCGGTCTTGCAGGTGATGAACTCTTCGACATCCGGGTGGTCGCAGCGCAGCACGGCCATATTGGCGCCGCGGCGGGTGCCGCCCTGGGCGATCTCGCCGAAGGCCTGGTCGTAGACGCGCAGGAAACCGACAGGGCCTGTGGCCCGGCCAGCGGAGGTCTTGACGTGCGAGTTCTTGGGGCGCAGGCGGGAGAAGCCGAAGCCGTTGCCGCCGCCCGTCTGCTGGATGAGAGCCGCATCGCGCAGGGTCTGGAAGATGCCGGAGCTGGCGCGGCCCATATCGTCAGAGATGGGCAGCACGAAACAGGCGGCCAACTGGCCGATGGGTGTGCCGGCGCCGGTGAAGGTGGGCGAGTTGGGCGTGAAGCGCATGGCGCCCAGCATGGCGTAGAAATCCTTGCCCGTCTTGATAGGGTCGCCGCCCCACTCCGCTTCAGCCTTGCCGACGTGGTAGGCCACGCGCCAATAAGTCTGCTCCACGCTCTCAATAGGCTTGCCATCGCGGCCGCGGCGCATGTAACGCCGGCTGAACACCTCCAGGGCGTTGTCACTCAGTTTGATATGCTTGAGGGACTTGGGCAGGTCTGGGGTGTCCAGCAGGCCGGTTGGGTTGGCTTTGGCGGTTTCGGCTTCCTTCAACATAACGGCTCTCCTCTATTTCAAATATGTAGCGAGGCGAATACACCGCGGCCCCTGCGGGAGCAGAGCCACGGCGCTGTACTGCTTAGCTTGCTTCGATCAGTTTGTCGACTTCCTCGCGGATGGCATGCAGATCGTCCAGGCCGAGGTATACCAGGGCGAACCGGATATAAGCGACTTCGTTCAGGTCTTTTAGGCCGGAAATGACCATGTCGCCCACGACGCGGGAAGAAACTTCCGGCTTTTCCATTTGCATGAGGGTGCTCTCGACGTTGCCTACCAGGTGGTCGACATCGGCCGCCGAAACCGGCAGCTTGACGCAAGCCAAATGAACGCTGCGCGCCAATTTTTGCCGATCGAACTCCTCACGACTGCCATCTTTCTTGATCAGCATGGGGGCCGCCAGCACAGGCCGCTCGTAGGTGCTGTAGCGCTTGCCGCAGTTCTTGCACTCCCGGCGCCGGCGGATGCCACCATGCGAGTCGTGCGTGGTGTCAATGACCTTGCTGCCTTCCTGGTCGGGATCCTTGCAATACGGGCACTGCATCTTTAAGCGCCAACCTCGAAATAAAACCCCCTACATATGGGGGAGAAAGCCTAGAAAATCCAACATCTAGGGTGGAAAGTTCGCCATTCTAGCACGCGGTTAAAAGGCGCGCAAGGACTTTATGTCCCGATTCGGCTTATCTGGCAAAACTTTAAGGTTGACGTGCAGTGAGCGTGGGGAAATGACACAAACGGGCCGCCCAACCGGGCGGCCCGTTTGCCTCTAAAGGAGTAAGAGCGTGATCAGAAGCTCTGAACGGTGTTAGCCGCCACCAAGAACCATGCGATGAAGAAGGAGTTGATGAAGGCACCCACATAGACCTTTCCGGTGAGGCGGAAGAAGTATGTGGAGATTGCAGCAAGAGCCGGAACCAGGCCGAGCAAAGCAATGCCGTTGATCAAGCCTAGACCAGCCGGCCCCAGGTTTGAAGGAGCGGCAAAGAAGGTAAGGGGTACATAGTAGTAGGCCAGCAAAGCAGCCACACCTACCAGCAACATGAGACTGTTGATCAAGATCTCTTTACCAACGCTGATCTCACCCTTGTTGGGTCTCAATGTTCCGTGCCAGGCAATAGCCAGGGTCACGAAGTACAGGAACAGTGGGATTACGTAGGGGAACATAATCAGGATATGCCTTAAATCCGTGACTTTCCATGTCAAGATCCAGAAGCGAGCATCAACCTGGAAAACCCCGTTCACAATGGACAACAGCAAGTAACCAGTCGCCACTGTAACAAAGGCTAACAAAGCAGACTTACCAATCTTGATCCAGTCCAAGCTGTTCTTCCACAAGAGACCGTAGCTTTCCCCGTTAGCCCCGGCTTTCTTGCCCCATATGTAGTAGCCTGCGACCAGAATCAAGACGGTGATGACTCCGACGATGGCCAACCAGGTAGCAAAACCAGTGCTGATAGGCTCAAAATGGAAGAAATTACCGTTAAACCCAACCATGAAAGCCCACATCAGCGTCAAGGGTCCCAAAAAGGCAGTAACAACAGCAAAGACCCACCACAGAGCACCAGTATTGCCGTTGTACTGTGGAAGTTTTCCCTTCAGGTCAGCAAAGTACGGGGCCTCAAAGAGCAGGGCGCCAATGGCAATTAGGAAAATGACCATGCCAATGTAAATGACACCAGTGGCAAGCACTTTATATTGCCAGATTTGGTCGGTGGCCGGGATATCTTTGCCGCCCACCATGGTCAGGCCAAACCATTTGATGGCATTGCCGATTGAGGTTGGATCATCTGTGGAGAAGGGGTGGTCGCCAAAGTGATCGTAAAACACACGCGGAGTTCCATCTTCAACGGATCCGTAAACTTTACCGGGCTCGACAGGACCCGTCGTGCCATAGATCTCCATGGCTCGTTCAGTCTTCGGTACATCAGCGCCATTGGCTGCCCCAAAGTTGGGTGGTACTTCGATGTTTCTGCCAACGCTGATAGCGAAGTTATGCTCAACGTCGCAGCCAGCATCACAACCAGAGTCCATGTAGAACAGGGCTTTGTAGGAATCCGGCAACAGCTGGGCGGTAGCATCGATAGCACTACCCCCCATGGACATACCCATCATGCCCACATTGTTCGTGTCCACCATAGGAAGGCTGCGTAAAAACAGCAAGCCGTCATATGTTCCGATGCCGTTCGGCGAGGGATCAAAAAACGGCACCTTAGGTACATCGGATGAAGCGGAAAGGCCGTGCTTATCCAAGTCCATGGAAAGAACAACATATCCGCGGCGAGCCAACTCGAGAGCTGAATTGGCCATGTACTCTTTAGTATTGTTAAAACCATGGGCCATCAACACTGCGGGGGCAGGATGATCCTGGTCCACGCCTTTGGGAACCCAGAGGTAACCGACATAGTAACCACTGTAGATACCTGGAAAGCGAACCTCCTCAACACGAGCGACACCTGCGCCGGTCTGAATCCACCAGCCAAGTGTGCCGCCAACGAGTATGAGCACTACAGCAATTATGAGTAGAGTTCTACCCCGATTTCCTTGTTTCATTTTCTCGCTCCTTAATTCAATATTCGCTTGAATAAATTGTGAATGATCCTAGACCCTAGCCAGTTCCACCTCCTTGCTGGTAACCCCAACATAATGAGTGAAGTTCATCCCGTGTTTGGAGCGAAGGAGCTGTTCCAAACGGGAGATTTCATCAGCTTTGCGGGAGTTGTTCCAGACGAGTGCGTCGGCAGCCAAGTCCGCCAACTCTTCGATGCGCTGTCGGGTTGCGCGACCCAGCATGGCGGTGTTGGTACGGCGGAGAACCAGGTCATCCAGATGAACCACATCTTCGTTCGCGATGATGGCTTTCAGGTCTTTGGGACTGGAAGGCATAGGATGGCCGGGGCCAATGGCGAGGCCGGCAGTGCTGGCTGTGCGCGAGCGGCCCAGAGATTGGAGCAAATGATCCGTAACTTGCTCGGAAAAAGCTCGAAAGGTAGTCCACTTGCCGCCCACAAGAGAGAGAATGGGGAAAGAGTGATTCCCGTTGGGCTCGATCACTTCAATTTTGTGGTCACGCGAAATCTGGCTGGCGGTCTTATTGTTGCCGTTTGCCAGGGGCCGGACTCCGCTGAAGGTGAAGACAATATGCGAGCGTTCTATGCGGATGTGCGGAAAAACGCGCTTAACCATCTCCAGGAAGTAATCGATCTCGTCCTCGGTTATGGTCACATCGTCGGCATCCTCCACAGGGATGTCGCTGGTGCCTACCAGGACGCGGTCTTCCAGGGGCAGGATGAGCACCATACGGCCATCCCTGTTCTCGAAGAAGAATTCGTGATCATGGATGGCAGCGCGGAATTCGGGGTGATCGAGCACAAGATGAGAGCCCTTGGTACCGCCCACAAAATGCGTGGGCTGACCGGTGGCTGAATTGATCTGGTCAATCCAGGGGCCGGCGGCGTTGACCATGGCCCGCGGCCGGACTTCAAATTCCTCGCCGGTGATTTCGTCGCGAAGGCGGGCCGCCCCAGCCTGGAATCCAACGAAACTCACATAGTTCAAGGCCACGGCGTGGTCGCCTTCTGCGACGGCGTCCTGAAGCAAATCGAGGGCCAGGCGCTCAGGGAAAGTACAAAGACCATCGTAATAAGTGGCCGTAAACAGGATGTCTGGGTTCAAGGCAGGGAATTGCAACAAGGACTCATTGCGGCCACGGAAAATATGAGGCGGAACGGTGCGCCGCCTGCCGGTAAACCAATCGTAAAGAACGAGCCCTATCTTGATGACCAGTGCGCCGCGTTCCGCTGGGCGATCGTTCAGGCCCAGGAACCGGAATGGTGCATTCAACAGGCCGCTGAACCTGCGGAAGATGGGCACTGTGGTGAGCAGCGGCTTCACAAGTTGCGGGGCGTTCTCCAATAAGCGGTTGCGCTCGCGGACGGCCTCGCGCACCAGGCGGAATTCGCCGTTCTCCAGGTAGCGGATGCCACCGTGAATCATGTGCGAGGAAGCGGAACTGGCTCCGCTGCAGTAATCCCCGCGGTCAATCAGCACGACCGGAACGCCCTGCAAAGCCAGATCACGGAAGGTGCCGATGCCATTGATGCCCGCCCCCACAATGAGCACACTCGTCTCAGGATGTTTACGAAGGGTATCTATTCGGTCAGTTCGGGATTTTGTTTTCATTCTGCCCAGTCGAAGGTGCGCGTTACGGCTTTCTTCCATTGGGCGAATAGTTCGGAAGCGGCTTTGCTTTGAGGGTCAGGTTGCCAGGTCTTGTCCACCTGCCAATTCGCGGTCATCGCGGCTTTGTCTTGCCAATAACCAACGGCATAACCGGCGGCATATGCGGCGCCAAGCGCGGTAGTCTCGGCGACTTTGGGGCGAATGACCGGCACACCGAGCACATCCGCCTGGAACTGCATCAGGGTCTCGTTGGTCACCATGCCGCCATCCACTTTGAGAGACTTGAGCGCCACGCCCGAGTCGGCATTCATGGCGTCCAAAACTTCGCGGGTCTGGAAGGCGGTTGCCTCGAGTACGGCGCGGGCCAAATGGCCGCGGTTGGCAAAGCGGGTAAGGCCCACGATAACGCCGCGTGCATCCGGGCGCCAATACGGCGCAAAGAGGCCAGAAAAGGCGGGGACAAAATAAACGCCGCCATTATCTTTGACAGTATTGGCCAGGTTTTCAATCTCGGAGGAGCTTTCTATCATCTTCAGGTTGTCGCGCAACCATTGCACCAGGGCGCCCGCAATGGCAATGGAGCCCTCCAAGGCGTATACCGGGGCTTCCTCACCAAAACGGTAGCACAGGGTGGTGAGTAGCCCGTTCCTGGAGGTAACTATCTCTTCCCCCGTGTTGAGCAACATGAAGCATCCGGTGCCATAGGTGTTCTTAGCCTCGCCAGGATCGAAGCAGGTCTGGCCCACCATGGCGGCCTGCTGATCGCCTAAGACTCCGGCAATTCGCACGGCGCCGCCAAATGGACCGGAGGGCCTGGTATGGCCAAACACTTCAGCCGAAGAAACAATGGCGGGCAGCATGGCCATAGGGATATCCATGGCTTCGCAAATGTCGGCATCCCAATCCAGCGTGCGCAAGTCCATTAATTGAGTGCGGCTGGCGTTAGTGACATCGGTTAGGTGCTTGCCGCCATCCGGGCCACCGGTTAGGTTCCATACCAACCAGGTATCGATATTGCCGAAGAGAGCGTGTCCATGTTCGGCGGCGGTACGCACACCTTCCACATTATCCAGGACCCATTTGATCTTTGGACCGGAGAAATAGGTGGTTAGCGGAAGGCCGGTTTGCTGGCGAAACCGATCCTGGCCGCCTTGCTTGCCGAGACCGGTGATGATGGCGCTGGTGCGCACATCCTGCCAGACGATAGCGTTGTGGTATGGTTCGCCAGTCCGCTTATCCCACACGACGGTGGTCTCGCGTTGATTGGTGATGCCGATAGCTACGATATCGGCCGCCGTTATCCCCGCTTTGCGTATGGATTCGCGGATAACCACCTGGGTTTTTTCCCAGATCTCCAAGGGATCGTGCTCCACCCAGCCGGCCTTGGGGAATATCTGCTCATGCTCCACCTGGTGAGCAGCCACGGGCGTGCTCGCTTGATTGAAAATAATGCAACGGGTACTGGTTGTACCTTGATCTATGGCTAGAACAAATTCAGACATTTCGAAACCTACCTTTTCATATTATAGAATTTATGCACACTTTGTCAATTTGATTGCACGGACGTGCACACATTTGGGTAGCCGGTGAACAGATCGTCCTTGGGTTTGCACGTTCGTTCAAACGAGACTATCATCTAGGCTTATGGTAATCCAGCACGATGCGGAGAAGACGATCACGGCCATCCAGGTCAGCGCGCATGTACTACTACCAGAACCTGACAACGGATGCGATTGCGCGAGAAATGAACGTTTCACGCTCCACAATATCCAGGCTGCTGGCCTACGCCAAGGCCGAGGGGTTGGTGGATGTGCATATTGTGGATCCGGGCGCCGTGCCCCAAAAGCTGGAAAAGCTGCTACTGGAAACCTTCGGAGTTACCCGGGCGCACGTGGTCCCTGTGCCAGAAATCGCCGGAGAGGCGGAGTGGCTGGAGCGGGTGGCGCAATACACGGCCAATTACCTGAATTCTGTTTTTGGTTCGGACATGGTTCTAGGCATTGCCTGGGGCACTACGCTGAGCGCCATCTCGCGCCATTTGCTGCGCAAAAACACCAACAATTCCCACATCGTTCAGCTGAACGGCGCGGGCAACACGCAGACTATGGGGATTGAATACGCCAGTGAGATCATCCGCCGCTTCGCCGAGAACTATCAAGCCAGTGCGGATCTGTTCCCAGTGCCTACTTTTTTCGATTTTCCGGAAACTAAGAATGCCCTGTGGAAGGAACGCAGCATCCAACGCCTACTCAATCTGCACGAGAAAGCCGACCTGCTGCTGTACAGCATCGGGGCGGTCAAAGCTGGGATGCCAAGCCACGTGTACAGCGGCGGCTATCTGGAGCAATCCGATTACGCCGAACTGGAAAGGCAGAAAGTCGCGGGAGATATTGCCACCGTGTTCTTCCGTGAGGATGGGAACTGGCAAGATATCCCATTGAACCGGCGAGCCAGTGGACCCAATTTAGACTTGTTCCAGCGCAAGTACGGCATCTGCGTGGTCTCCGGGCTGGCCAAAGTGAGAGGTTTGCACGCCGCGCTGAGAGGAAAGATGATGCGTGAGGTTATTGTGGACGAACCCACGGCCCGGGCGCTGCTCAAGCTTGCCGAAGGGGCAAAGGGCTAACCGCCCTTTTCACCAGCGGCTAAAACAAAAAAGGCTCCATTCGAACGAATGGAGCCTTTTCTATTGTGACGCACTACTTGGAAGTATCGAGCAGTAGCTCTCGGTCGCCAAGGGGTTGAACCGGGCGATTATTACCAGAATAGATGGCCTGGAAAGCTTGCAACTGAACCTGTGACATTTGGACGGGCTCAGCCAGCACGAACCAACTCACGCCTTGGCTGCAGGGCGGGGTGGTGAGCGAACCCACGTAGCGATAGGCAGCCTGGTCGGCGGGCAGAAAATCAGAAGCATCCACCATGGCTTCGGTGTGGATGATATCCGTCTCCTCTCCCGGCAAGTTATCCCAAACAGGCTGGAGGGCGGCGTTGGCATCCCCGGACTGCAGCAGAATGCCCACCACGGCCAGGCTGCCGTCGGCTGCCTGGTGCACAAGGTGCAACTCGGCAGGGAAGGAAGCCCCCTCCACGCTGTGCTCGCTGGGCGAGTGGAAGTGGAATTGCAGGAGTTCGTAGCGCACCCCACCCACTTCGAGGTAACTGCCGGGATCGTAATTCACCTGGATGGTGTGCCCATTGTTGAGGATATTGACCTGGCTGGGATGGTAGTGGAAGCTGATTGGTTCCAAGTCCTGCTGGGTGGCATTGGCAAGGTCAATAGGCGACTGCTCCGAGCCGGATGCGCACAGGGCATAAGCCTGGTCCAATTCGTCCCAATGGGCTGGCCCTTCCTCACCTTCGTAGCTCCAATGAGTGTTTGCCGCGGAAGAATCCGGAGAGCCGGCGCAGGCGGCCAGGAGCACGGTGAATATAGCCACGGGGAACAAATAGGGACCAAAAGATTTGCTGGGCATCCAAACTCCTTCTTATGGAATCAGTCCGGGATTGTAACAGGGAAACGCCATCAAAAAGAGAGGCCCGCTTTCAGCGGGCCTCTCTTGGAAGGCCGGGGAGGAAGGACCGGCCTTCCGAGCAGACGAGGGTCTGCTACTTCCCAACCCGTTTGCGCAGAAACGTCGGTATGTCGTAGTCTTTTGGATCGAAGGCTGCAGGCTGCAGCTCTTCTTCGTTGAGCGGCAGGCTGTGCCCTTCGGCCGACTGCGGCTGGCTGTGCAGGTTGACCTGCGGATTGGTGCGCAGCATGCGGCGTGGCATACCCTTGCGGTCGAAGCCGGTGGCAATGACTGTGATGCGCACCTTGTCACCCATGTTCTCGTCGAGTACGGCGCCGAAGATGAGGTTGACATCTGGGTGGGCCGTCTCCTTGATGATGGCGGCCGCCATGTTGACCTCGAACAATGAGAGGTCAGGTCCGCCGGTGACATTGAACAGAATGCCGCGAGCGCCGTCGATGGTGATATCCAGCAAATTGCTGGTGATAGCCTTCTCGGCAGCTTCCTGGGCGCGGTTCTCGCCGGAGGCTTCGCCGACGGCCATCAGGGCCGCCCCACCTTCGGACATGATGGTGCGCACATCGGCAAAGTCCAGGTTGATCAGCCCCGGCACGGTAATGAGCTCGGAAATGCCCTGGATGCCCTGGCGCAGCACGTCGTCAGCTACGCGGAAGGCGTCCGTGAGACTGGAGCGCTTCTCAACAACCTGAAGCAGGCGGTCGTTAGGAATCACGATGAGCGTATCCACGTTGTCTTTGAGGCGGGAGATACCGGCATCGGCATTCTGGCTGCGGCGAGCGCCTTCAAAACTGAAGGGCCGGGTAACTACGCCGATGGACAAAGCTTTGACCTCGCGGGCGATCTGCGAAACGATGGGCGCGGCGCCTGTGCCGGTGCCGCCACCAATGCCGGCGGTCACAAAGACCATGTCGGCACCACGCAGGACCTCATACAGCTCCTCAGCGGACTCTTCGGCGGCTTTACGGCCAGTCTCAGGGTCGCCTCCGGAGCCCATACCCTTGGTGAGCTTGTCACCAATACGCACCTTGGTGTTGGCCTTGGAGAGCAGCAGCGCCTGGCCATCGGTGTTTACCGCCACGAAGTCGATGTTGGGCATGCCCTGCTCGATCATGCGGTTGACGGCGTTGCAGCCACCGCCACCCACGCCCACAACTTTTATGCGGGCAAACAATTCCACTTGATTCTTGTTGGTCATTTCTTCCTCCGTCATACTTAAACTTATGTTACTAAAATTACCTTTTCAAGGCTGAAAATCTAAGGCAGGAACCTGCCGGCGATCTCTTTAACCCTTTGCCAGTCGATGCCGGGCCGGGTATCTCCATTGGAGACATCCTTCTGGGGCACCACTTCGCTCATCAGCACCGCCCAGCGCAGCAGACCTACGCTGGTGGCATAAGCCGGGGACTGCAGCTTGTCGACCATGCCGGTGAGCTTCTCAGGCTTGCCGATACGCACAGGCATGCCCAGCACGCGACCAGCCAATTCCGGCATGCCGCGCAGGGCTGCCGAGCCGCCGGTGAGCACCAGGCCGGCAGGCAACAAGCCGTCGTAACCGGAACGCTTGATCTCTTGCTGCAGCAGGCTGAACATCTCCTCCACGCGGGCCTCGGTAATCTCGGCCATCTCATGGCGGTTAATCTCAATTTGGCTCTCGTCGCCAAAGGATTTCACTGCGAAAGTCTCACCGGCTTCAATCTCTGAAGGAACGCAATGCCCGTAGCAAATCTTGATGTCCTCGGCTTGCGAGAAAGGAATGCGCAGGCCATGGGCGATGTCAGAAGTGATGTGGTTACCCCCTACGGCCAATACCATGGTATGCCACACCTCACCTTCAATGAGGATTGCCATGTCGGTGGTGCCGCCGCCAATGTCGCAAACGACCACGCCCATCTCGCGTTCGGTTGGAGTGAGCACCGCTTCGGCCGAGGCCAGCGGATTGAGCACGAATTGGCTGACACCCACACCGGATTCCGCAACACATTGACGCAGGTTATCGACGGTGGAAGCCGCGGCCGTGATGATATGTGTCTCAACCTCGAGGCGATAGCCATGCATGCCCACGGGAATAGCAATGCCATCCTGCCCATCCACGCTGAAGTTGCGCTGGATGACGTGGATGATTTCGCGGTTGTGGGGTACGGGCACGGCGCGAGCGACTTCGATGGCGCGGGAGACATCCTGGTGTGAGATGACGCGCCCACCGATGCCCACGGCACCCTTGTTGTTCTGCGAGGCGATGTGCGAACCAGCCAGGCTGACCAAAGCGGAGGTGATCTCCAGGCCGGAGCTGCGCTCGGCTTTGTCGATGGAGTGGCCAATGGCACGGCGTAGCCGCGTTGATATCCACCACGGTGCCCTTGCGCACGCCGGCCGAAGGCTCTATGCCTACACCCAGGACGCGTACACGGCCATCAGGCTCCACGCGAGCCACGATGGTGCAAACCTTGGTGGTACCAATATCAATTCCAACGACAATAGGAGCGGCCATAGTTAATAGTCCAGTCGGTAGTATGGCGCATGCAATTGCGCCACGCTAATCAAAGTTGGGGTCAGATTACGAGTAGCCAATTCAGTGAGAATGGAGCGATAGACAGCCATGCGCTGCACGATGTCCGAGCCATCTGCGCCGAAGAAAGCTTTCCAGCCGCCGGGGTCTGTCCACCCGAAGCCCAGACTAGGATCGTAAATGAGCGAAGACCCAGCCGGGGCAATCTGGCTGAGCGTTTTGATGGCCGAAACCATGTCGGGGCTGATCAACTGATGGCGGCCGTATTGGTCCGGCGCCAATGCCGGTGGCGCCTCTTCGGCAGTTACCTGGACCAGGCTCTGTCCGTCGCCTTGAGGGGTGAAGGCCACGCCGGCATCGTCCACCCAGACAGTGAGCCCTGCCTGCTGCCAGGCCAGCACCGGCTGGCGCTCAACGGCACGCACGGTCACGCCAGCGGGGAAGCCGATGCCCACGGAAACCTTCTCCAGTTCAGGAAATTCCGAACGCAGCGTGGCAAGCATCTGATCAGGCTGCAGGCTGAATATCGAGGAACCGCTGATCTTCAGGGCGGTGTTGATCGCCGCGGGGGTCAGGCGTTGGGCGCCGGTCAGCTCAGCCGCGGAGACGGTAAAGACATCCGAAAAGGCCATGAAATAAAGCACAAATAGACACGCGGCAACGACTGCGCCGGATACGAAGCGCCAACCTATGCGCAGCTGAGGCAGAACCGGCAGGCGCAACTCGGCGCCGGCCTCGGCCAGCTTGAGGTAATGCGGGCGACGTTCGCGCACGCCGCTTGCGGCGGCTAAGCGGCGTTCGATCAGGGGATTGCGAGCCACCATGCGGGCAGCGGGTATCGAATAGCTATTGTTGGCTGAGCGTCCCTGCAAGGGCTTATCCGTGCGGCGTTCCACACGGCGGGCGCGGACAGCTTCAGCACGGCTCAAACTGCGTTCGCCTGTGACCATGACTAGCCTCCCCTCGTATATTCAAAGCGCTGTGCGGCACGCTGGGCATGGCGTTCCAGGCCCAGTTCGATGAGGCGGTCCACCAGGGCTTCGCCGGGCACGCCGCTGGCCTGCCACAACTGCGGGTACATGCTTATTTCCGTGAAGCCAGGAATAGTATTGAGTTCGTTCAAATAGACCTGGCCGTCGTCGCGGTCCACAAAGAAGTCCACGCGGGCCATACCAGCAATATCGGTGGCCTTGTATGCCTTGACGGCCAACTCGCGGATGCGCGCAGAGGTTTCGGCGGGCAGATCGGCTGGGACATACGTCTTGGAGCGGTCGTCGTGATACTTGGCTTCGTAGCTGTAAAACTCAGCACCGGGGGTCACCTCGCCACATACGGAAGCCTGCGGGTCGTCGTTGCCAAGCACAGCCACTTCGATCTCACGCACGTTGTGGCCTTTCTGGACCAGGATGCGGCGATCGTACTGGGCCGCGTACATCAGGGCCTCGACCAGGTCGGCGCGGCCGGCAGCCTTGCTGACGCCAACCGAGGAGCCCAGGTTGGCAGGCTTGATAAATAGCGGATAAGCGCCCACGCTTTCGGCTACACGCAGGGCAGCTTCCATATCGGTTTCCAACTGGCTGCGCAAAATCAGTACAGTTTCCACAATGGGGATGTCGTTGGCGCGCATCAAGTCGGCAAAGACAGCCTTGTCCATGCCGGCCGAGGAACCCAACACGCCGGCGCCCACGTAGGCAACGCCAGCCATCTCCAGTAATCCTTGCAGCGTGCCATCTTCTCCAAAAGTGCCGTGAAGCACGGGGAAGACCACATCTACCTGGGAAACCGTGTGCAACATCTCTGCGTCGTCCTTCATCTCGATATGCTTCAAGCCCGGACGGGTTGGGTCAGCCAACAAGGTCGCGGGTTTCAAGAGGTCAAATTTCTCTTTCTCCAGAGCCTTCAGGGCCCCTTCCCCAATCCACCAGGCTCCACTCTTGCTGATACCAATCTGCAAGACGTCGTATTTCGCCGAATTGATCATAGACAGTACGTATCTGGCGGACATCAGCGAGACTGCGTGCTCGCCCGACCGTCCGCCGAAGATTACGGCTACTTTCTTTTTGGTCTCGCTCATAGCCATTCTCCGACCAATTCGATCTCGAGTTCGAGTTCGATCCCAGAACGGGTCTTGACAGCCCGACGAGCCTGGTCAATGAGTTCCATAACGTCGGCCGCGCGGGCATCTCCTCGATTGAGGAAAAAGTTCGCATGTAGAGGGCTGATCTGTGCATTGCCTACCTGCCTTCCTTTCAATCCAGCCGCCTCGATCAAGCGTCCCGCGCTTTCTCCAGGCGGGTTTTTGAACATAGAGCCCATGCTGGCGCCGGGTGGCTGAGTAAGGCGCCTATAGGCCAGGAAGGTTTCCATACGAGAGCGAATCTCGTCGGCCGATTTTTCGGCCAATTTGAGGCTGGCGCTAAGCACCACAGCCTCTTGCGGATGGGCCTTGAACCAGCTGGTGCGGTAGCCATAAGCCAGCTCACCTGGACCCAATGCCTTCCTTCCATCTGTACGATGCAAGATTTCTGCCAACTCCAGCGACACGGATAGGTCACCGCCATGCGCGCCGGCATTACCGATCACGGCCCCGCCCACTGTGCCGGGAATGCCGGCGGCCCATTCCAGCCCGCTGAGATTCTTGGCTGCGGCCTGGCGGGCAATGGCGCCTAACCCGGCGCCCGATTCAGCCCACACACTGGGATCGCCCTGCCCCTCAAAGCGCACCTTGCCAGCCTGGTTGAGCAGCACAACATGACGTATTCCGGCGTCGCTAATGAGCACGTTTGAACCCCCGCCGAGAACTACGAATTGCAGATCCAAATCCCACAGGGTCTGGGCGGCCACGGCCAACTCGTCGGCCGTGGCGCACGGCACCAACGCGTCGGCGGAGCCACCTATGCGCGCAGATGTATACCTGGCAAGCGGCTGCTGTTCCAGCAGGCGCTTGCCAAAGGCAGCGCGCAATGCGTCCAGAGGTAGTACGGGGGCCATCACGTCCATCAAATCTTCTTTACGCGGTGCACGATACGGTTGAGCACCTCACGGGTGGCTTCATCCTTGCTGAGGTGTGCACCCGGCTTGTGGACTTTGGGCGGGGTCTTTGCCCTGGCCCGAACCTCGCCTTCGGGATAGGCCACCACGAAAGGCGTCAGTATGAAGGTCTTTTCCTGACGATTAAGCATGTTGTTCCTCCTGTTGTTTGAGTGCGGCAAACAATTTTTCGCTCAAGTGGATAGCGTCCCCGGCGGACATAATCAGCAGCACATCGCCGGATTTAAGTTCTTTCATCAGCAAGTCATAGGTCTCATCCAGATTTCCGGATAGACGGGACTGCGGATGCCGAATGGATTTAACGATGGCGGCTAAGTCAAAGCCGTCCGGAGCCTGCTCACGGGCGGCATACACCTCGGTAACAAGTACCTGATCCGCGTCGCCAAAGGACTGGACAAAATCGGATTGCAGCGTCAAAGTGCGGCTGTAAGTATGGGGCTGCCACAGGGCCCAAATATTTCTTTGGGGATAGCGTGTGCGGGCAGCTGCCAACACACTGCGGATCTCGGTGGGATGGTGGGCGTAATCGTCGACAATAAGCACACCGTCCGCCTCACCGCGAACGTCAAAACGGCGCGAGGTGCCGCGGAAGTCGCCCAATGCCAAGGCTGCTTCCGTGAGCGAAAGCCCCAATAGATCGGCAACAGCCAGAGCGCCCAGGGCGTTCATGACGTTGTGCTCACCGGGGACCTGCAATTTCACTTCAGCCACGGGGCGCCCACCGTGCTCCGCGGTAAACGTAAAGCCCTTTTCGGTCAGAGAGTGCAGGTTCTTAGCTTGATAGTCAGCCATGTGACTATGCGCATAGGTGCGAGTTTTCCTCCCCTGCTCCTTCGCGTAACCTGCCAGTTGGGTGGCCCCCAAATTGTCCGTGCAAGCCAACAGCGTACCCTGCGGTTCCAGCCGGTCAACGAATTGGCAGAAGGCAGCCTGGAAATCCTCGGGCGTAGGGAACAAGTCCGGATGATCGTGCTCCACATTGGTTACCAAGGCAATGTAGGGCGACAGACCCAGAAACATATAGTCATACTCATCGGCTTCGATCACAAAGAGGCGGCCGGAGCCGGCGGAGGCATTTGCGCCCAAGTTACGCGCTACGCTGCCGATTATGAAACCGGGATGCTGATTGAGGGCAGTCAGCATCCAGGCGATCATGGCAGTGGTGGTAGTTTTGCCGTGTGAACCAGCCACGGCGATGACCTGCTGGTCGGCCAGTAGCTCGCCCAAGAACTCAGAGCGCTTGAGCACGGGGATGCCTTTGGCGCGGGCTGCTTGCACTTCTACATTGTCGTCCGTAACCGCTGAGGAGCGCACCACACGGGTGGCGCCATTCACATTGGCGGCATCGTGCCCAATATGCACATGGGCGCCGGCTTGCTGCAGGGCGCGCGCCAGCTCGGAATCCTGGCGGTCGGAGCCGCTCACAAGATTGCCGCGCTCAAGCATGACGCGAGCAATGGCCGAAAGACCTGTGCCGCCGATGCCCACGAAGTGGGTGCTACCCTTCATATGACCACCACCATGACAAAGGTGAAGGCAACCGCGACGGCAAAATAGATAGCCGGCACACCCAGGAAAGCTGGGGGCATAAAAGGCAGCATGCCCAGAAGATCGGCGCCGGGAGGCGTGACCCAGTCGAAGGGATAACCGGCTTGGTTTAAATAGAAGATCAACGAGCCGAAAAGGAAATACCCGTTGAGGCCGCCTACCAAACCCCCGAGCAGCGAATCCTCAAACCGCTCGCGCAATACCGCCTGAGAGATGCGGCTGAGCTTGGGGCTTTGATAACCAAAGAAGGCAAACACGACCAAAATAATGGCGCGGGCAAGAAACTCCCGGCCTGGGCCACCTTCATCCAAGAAAGGCTGCAAGAAGGGGATGAACTCCACAAACACGGTGATGACAAATACAGCCAGAATTAAACTGAAGGTGACCAGGATCTCCTTGGACCAGCCGCGTAGGAAACCTATCAGAGTGAAGCCGACCACCAGAACCCAGAACAGTGTGTTGAGAGCGATCATTGGGCCTCACCTCCGGCTGCCGCCCCACCCAACTGGCGGAGCAGATCGGCAATGCGCCCGGCAGCGTGCGGGCGCGCAACTGCGGACATGGCGGCCCCCATGCGATGCAGGCGTGGTTTGTCCTGCAAGAGACCAGTGATGATGTCTTGCAAGGATATGTGCATACTATCGTCTGCAAGGACGATGGCGGCGCCGCGCTCTTCCAAATAAGCGGCATTGACATGCTGCAAATGGCCGTGGATGGGAATGGGCACCAGTACGGCTGGCAAGCCAAAGAAGGGCAGTTCGCCGAGAGTGGAGGCGCCGGCGCGACACACAGCCAGGTCGGCAGCCGCGAAGGCAGCGCCCATATCTTCGTGCAAATAGGGGAAGGCATGATAGCGCCTGGCCAAGTTAGGCGAGAGCGCCTGGCGGGACTGGTCGACGGTTTGCCAGTTACCTTCGCCGGTAACGTGAATGACCTGGGCGACTTCCAATAAATGCGGCAATCCTGCCAGCACGGCCTGGTTAATGGAACGAGAACCCTTGCTGCCGCCGAAGACCAGGAGTGTAGGCAAGTTATTGGTCAGTTCGAAATGTTTGCGGGCGGCGCCCTTCTTCCAGCGAGTAACTTCGCGGCGCAGCGGGTAGCCGGTGACCTGCACCCGCTCCGGGCGGGAGAAGAAGGCGCGGGTGTCCTCCGCGACCACTGCTATGCGGTCGGCGAAGCGGGCGATGAGACGCAGGGTGAAGCCAGGCTGAATATCAGGCACAAAGGCGACCGTGGGTACGCGGCTGCCAGCCAGCGCTACCGGGGCAGCCACAAAGCCGCCGGTGAAGAAGAGCACATCCGGGCGGAATTCAGCCAGCAGGCGTCGGGCGGCGAAATAGCCACGGGCCAGTTGCAGCAGGTTGCCCGGTAGGGCCGTCAGGCCCACGCCGTGCAAGCCGGCGGCCGGCAGGCTGCGCAAGTGGTAGCCGGCGCGGTTCACCAGGTCTTCCTCCATGCCGCCTTCGCCCCCCACCCAGAGCAGGTCGATGTCGTCATTGGCCAACTCTTGAAGCACGGCGAGCGCGGGATACACTCCCCCCCCGCTCGCTCCAGCGGCCACGAGTAGTCGCATCAAAAGCCCTCTCTTCCTCTTGTTTTTGCTCGCCTGTCGTGCGCGAGATACTCAACAAAATGCCCAATGCTGCCAGGGTGCTAACCAGGCTGGAGCCACCGAAACTCACCAGCGGTAATGTGTTGCCGGCGAAAGGCACCAAACCCACCATCACGGACATGTTGATGAAAGCTTCCAGCGAAATCCACAGCGTGATGCCGGCTGCCAGCAGCGAGCCGAACATATCCGGGGCGCGGCGGGCGATAAGCATGCCGCGCCACAGGATCAGCGCATACAAACCCAGCGTCAGCAGCACGCCAAACAGGCCAAGCTCTTCGCCAATGACCGCGAAGATACTGTCTGTTGGAGGAACCGGCAGGCCGGTTAGTTTGGTGGTGGATTGGCCCAGCCCTGCCCCGAACCAGCCACCTTTCACAAAGGCCTCAATTGAGCGCAGTATGTGATCATTCGCTCGAGAGGGATCTTGCAGACCCGCCAAATAGTCGCTGATACGTACCTGAGCGGTGGTGCTGACCTGCATGACGAGGAAGGCCAACCCGGCACCTCCCCCTACCATGATGCCAATCTGCGGGAGTGAGCCTCCTGCCAGGAAGAACATCATGCCGCCCAGAAAAATGATAGTTGCGGCAGCGCTGATATCGGGCTGCATAAAGATCAGCCCAGCCATGATGCCAACCATGGCCGCCAAAGGCGCCAGGCCATAGCTTATCTTGCGCAGGTCGTCGCGTTTGGCAAACAGCCAGACAGCCAGGTAAATAATGGTGACCAGTTTCGCCAGTTCTCCGGGCATATACGAGCCGCCTGACAAAGCGCGTGCAGACCCATAACGCACCTCGTCTTCGACCAGCACGGCCGCCAGAGCCAGCAACATGCCGCCCATCAGGAATACTGAATATTTGCGCCAGAATTGGTAATGCAGAAAGGCGCAAGCCACGCCTACGGCCAGGCCAATAAGCATGTTGCGCATTTGCTGGAAAAACATCTGGGTGGGATTGCCATAGTTGACCAGTGAAAAATCCCAGCTGGCTGAATACACCATCAGGCCGCCGAAGAGCAGCAGGGCGAATATTGCCAGCAGCAACGGCACGTCGAAACTAAGCTCCAAGTGCGCAAGGCTGACCGCTTTCCGGCGGCGGGTGCGGCGCTCGGGACGGTCGTCCTTTTCGGCCTGCGTATCTTTTAAGTCTTCAAAGGTTTGTTCGGTCATAGTTCACTCACTAACTGGCGAAAGCGCTCGCCGCGCTGCTCGAAATCCACGAATTCATCAAAGCTGGTGCCGCCTGGCGACAACAGCACTGCGTCGCCGGGTCTCGCCACGGAGGCGGCTGCCTGTACTGCGCCTTCGAGGTCAGCAGCCAAGCTATGGGGTAATTGAGGAGCGGCTTTGGCGATAACGTCATCCAGCATCTGAGCGGCCTCGCCAAATAAGACTACATGGTGGGCGCGTTGGGCAGCCAGTTGAGCCAGCTCTTCCCAGGGAAGGCCCTTGTCGCGGCCACCCAGCAATAACACAATAGGTCGCTCGAAAGACCACAGGGCAGCCTCGACGCGCTGCGGAGCAGTGGCAATCGAGTCGTTGTACCAATCCGAGCCGTTTACCTTTCGCACCCACTCCAGGCGGTGCGGAGCGCCCCGGAAGCCGCGCACGCCTGCCTGCATGGCCTCTATCCCGGCGCCGCCCGCGGCGGCAATGGCGCAAGCGGCCAGCACGTTCATCTGGTTGTGGCCGCCTATGAGTTCGATCTCTGACAAGGGCAGCACCTGCAGTTCACCTTCCGGCGTTCGCAGCCAAATGTGTTCACTCCTTTCGAAACTGCCCAGGCTATCACTTCCCGGGATGCCAGTTCCAAAGGTCCATAGGCCGCCCTTAATGTGTTCAATCAGAGCCTGGGTCGGTTCATCTTCGCGATTCAATATGGCAATATCGTCTTTATTCTGGTAGTCCAGGATACGGGCTTTGGCGGCCACGTAGTTCGACATGGAGCCATGGCGATCGAGGTGATTGGGGGCGACGTTGAGGATGGCGGCAATTTGCGGCGCTCGCGTCATCCATTCCAATTGGAAGCTGGAAAGCTCCAGCACGGCAATATCATCCGCGGCCATTTGGTCCACATCTGCGAGCAGCGGATTGCCAAGGTTGCCGCCCACCCAGGCGCGGCGCACGCCATGGCCTTGCATGGCCTTGAATATGCGACCCACCAGGGTCGTTGTGGTCGTCTTGCCGGCCGAACCGGTGATGCCGATGGCCTTGCAAGGAGCAGCTTCCAGAAAGAGCTGCGAATCGTTGGACACCCGGACGCGGCGCTTGAGCGCCTCTTGCACCAGCGGAAGGTCGGTCGGCACCCCGCCAGAGGGACAAAGCAGGTCGGTCCCATCCAGCACCTCTATGGGATGGCCGCCTAAGTGCCATTCGATTTCCAGGCCGGCCAACTGCTGGCGGGCGGCCTGCAACTCAGTTTCTGGGCGCGCGTCGGTGAGAACCACCTGGGCGCCATGCTTAGCCAAATAAGTGGCCGTAGCTGTGCCTTGTCGCCCTGCTCCGATAATTACCACGCGTTTCCCTTTCCAATCCATCGCATCAAATCGAGGCCAAGGCCACGCCGACCATAGCAAATAAAAGGCTCATAAGCCAGAAGCGTTGCACGATCTGAGTCTCGCTCCAGCCAGAGAGCTCAAAATGCAGGTGCATAGGCGTCATTTTCCACAAACGCCGGCCGCCTGTCATCTTGAAGAAGGTCACCTGCGAAACCACGCTGAGTATCTCGCCGGTGGGGATCAAAACAATTATCGGATATAGGATCCACTGCCCGGTCATCAGGGCTACCACGCCCAGGGTGGCACCCAGGGCTTGAGCGCCCGTATCGCCCATGATTAATTGGGCAGGGTGCACGTTGAACCACAAGAACCCAAACAAGGCGCCCACCAGAGTGAAGCAAAACTGAGCCAGGAAAACCTGGCCTTGCAGCAAAGCAATGCCGCCGAATGTGGCAAAGGCTGTGGCCGAAATCAGGCCGGCTAGACCATCCAGCCCATCGGTGAAGTTCACCGCATTGGCTGAGCCGGTGATAATGAATACAGCCACAGGGTAAAAGAACCAACCCAGGTCAATCTCGGTTTGGAAGCCGGGCAAATACATCTGGGGGACGCGCAATACTTCCTTCAGGGCGAAAGCCAAGCCAATAGCCAGGGCGACCTGGATTAGGAATTTGTAGCGGGCGCGCATGCCCTCCCCAACCGCTCGCTGTCCCAGCTTGCGTAAATCGTCCCAGCCGCCCAGCACGCCAAAGGCGATCATGGCGGCCAGCGGCACCAGGATGGAGCGCCCCACACCGCTCAGGCCGATCAGCGGCACCGCATTCAGCAGCAGGGTGACCAGCAGCACGGGCAGGATAAACATCACACCACCCATAGTGGGCGTGCCCACCTTGATGGAGTGGCGCTTGGGCGCTTCCAGGCGGATGCTGTCGCCAACCTTCAGAGAGCGCAGGATGCGGATCAATGGCCCCCCCCAGATCACGGTGAGAATAAAGCTGATGCCGGCCAGCACCAGCGCAGCAGCACCGCCCCCGCTCATCGGCTTGCCTCCGCTTCATGTCGATCTTCCAATTCAGGCACAATTGTCTCCATTTGTACGGCGCGCGAACCCTTCACCAGCACAACATCGCCGGGGGAAAGCATGTCACGTAAATATCCCAGCGCATCCTGACTGGACTCGAATTGGGCAATAGAGGCCGCATCCAGGCCGGCGGCCTGGGCCGTCTCAGCTATGGTATGAGCGCGTGACCCCACGGTGACCAATACATCCGCGACCTGGGCTGCCAGGGTACCCACGGTTTGGTGGCCCTGCACTTCATATTTACCGAGCTCCAGCATGTCGCCCAGAACGGCCACCTTGCGGCCCTCCAATTCACTCAATAAATTGAGGGCGGCCATTGTGGATTCGGGCGAGGCGTTATAGGTGTCGTCCAGTAAGAGCGAACCGTTGCGGCCATCCACAGCCACCAGACGCAACTGCGGATTTCCGATGCGAAGGCCCGCCAAAATTTCGCCCCAGTTCATACCCTCCACCAGGCCCACGGCGGCAGCCCGCAAGGCCGTGTGCACCGAATGGCGGCCGATCAGGGGTATGCGCACATTCAGCCTGTCGTCCTGGTAATGCAACTGGAAGCGCACACCCTCCAGGCCCAGGCCCTCGACCTCGTCGGCCCACAGGTCGGCGGCGGGGTCCAGTCCGTAAAACATGACGCGGGCCTGAGTTTCGTCGGCCATGCGGCGCACGTTGGGATCATCCATATTGAGGATGGCCACTCCGTGGCTGGGAAGGGCACGCACCAGTTCGGCTTTGCCCTGGTAGATGGCTTCCTGGGAGCCGGCGCGCTCGGCGTGCACGGTGCCGATGTTGGTGATGAGACCAACCTCGGGCACAGCGATATCGGCCAGCAATGCAATCTCGCCAATCATATAAAAGCCCATCTCCAGCACGGCGCATTCGTGTTCTTCAGTAATAGAAAGCACGCTAAGCGGCAGACCAATTTCGTTATTGAAGTTACCGGCAGACTTGAAGGTGCGAAAACGCTGTGAAAGAACCTCGGCAGCCAGTTCTTTGGTCGTGGTCTTACCCACACTGCCCGTTATGCCAATGACATGAAGCTGCGCCAATTGGCGGCGCCAGAAGGCGGCTGCCTTTTGCAGAGCCTTCAAGCTGTCATCCACCAGGATGCACAGTGGGTATTCGAACTTAAACTCAGCAGCCTGGGCGCCCGAACGCAGATCCAGCGTGTGGAACTCGGCGGGCATGGGTTGCTGAACCAGGGCGGCAATGGCACCTTTGGAAAACGCGTCGGCGACGAAATCATGGCCATCCGCATGCTTGCCTTTCAGGGCTACGAAAAGCGTGCCGGGCTCGGCGCTGCGAGAATCGTGCGTGGCTCCATGTACCTGCTGCTCAGCGCCCGCCGGGCGCGCTCCGCTCGTGGCTTCAATCAAATCAGCGACTTTCAGCATCTCAATTTCCCTGCCCCGAAATAGCCAGGCGCTGTTCGTCTGGAGGGATATTCATCAGCACCACCAGGCGCTGCACAATATCGGAGAAAAGCGGAGCAGCCACTTCGGAAGCCCAAATGGAGGTCTCGGGGCGCTCCAGCCAAACAAAGACGATGAACTGCGGATCATCCACCGGACCCCAACCGATAAAGGAAGTGTTGGTCTGATTCAGGTCGTAGGTGCCATTCTCGGTGGGGATCTGCGCCGTGCCGGTTTTGCCTGCCAGGAGATAGCCAGGTACCAGGGCGCTCGAGGATTCGAACTCCAGCGAATCGGCCAGCATCTTGCTCATGGTGTGAGCCGTATCCGGCGAGATGGGCGCTCCGGCATATTGCGGTGACAGGTTGTATTGCGATCCATCCTGCACCACGGCTTTGACAACATGCGGAATGGCGATTTTGCCGTCGTTCACGAAGGCGGAGACGGCAGCTACCATCTGGATGGGCGTAACCGCCAGCCCCTGTCCAAAAGCGTTGGTGGCCAGGTCGGATGGATACCAGCAGCTCTTGCCATCATCTTTGAGGCAGTCGGTAGCCTGGCCGGGCAGGCGCAGACTGCCTTGGGCCTCATTAGCCAGATCGATGCCGGTGGGTCGTCCAAACCCGAAGCCTTGTACGTATTTATAGAAATTGTCCGCCTGCACCCAGGAGGCTACCTCGGCCAGGCACACGTTCAGGGAATGCTGCATGCAGCCTAGCATGGTCTGCTGGCCCCAGGCTTGCCCGTTCCAGTTGTGGATAGAGATGCCGCCGAAGCTGAACACACCCTTGTCATCGTAGGGCGTGTCGGGGGTAACAATACCCAGATCAATGGCCGAAGCCATGGTGACGACTTTGAAAATAGAGCCAGGCTCATAGATCTGGCCAATGGCGCGGTTATATGGATTGTTGTTGTCGTAGATGTTGACGTAATCCTGGTAATCGTTCAGGTTCAGGCGCGGGGTGGATGTCATGGCCAGGATCTCGCCCGTATGCGGGTCCATTACGATGGCGGTCCCGGAGGTGGCGCCGGTATCCGTAATGTGCTCATCCAACACCTGCTCCACCATGGCTTGAATCTCGCGGTCGAGAGTTAGTACCAGGCTGGCGCCGCCAGGCACCTGAGGCAATGCCTGCACATTGTTCGGATCAGTGGGCACCCAGATGTTTTCAGGAACACCAGCCAGCAGATCCTGATATTGCTGCTCAACGCCGAAATTGCCCTTGTTATCCTGGGTAACGAAGCCCAGCACGTTGGAGGCCAGGTCGCCTTCCGGGTAGCTGCGCGCCAAATGCGGGCGGCAGATCAGGGCGGTGAGGGCGGGGTCGTTGGAGCATTGCAGTGAATCTTTGTCCGTGGGCGGCAAATTCATGTTATAAGCCCTTAACAAGTCTACCTTTTCGGGCATCACATAGTCGGCCGCTACCACGTACACCAGGTCCTGCTGCTGGGCATAACTGATGACGTCGAGCACGTGGTTGTAATCCGCTCCGGTCAGGGCGCTCAACGCCAGGGCTATGGCCTTGGGCGCATCCCCTTGGATCGAAGCAAGATCAACTCCAATCTCATAAACCGTGCGATTTCCAGCCAATAAGTTGCCATTGCGATCATAGATTTCACCTCGAGGCGGATAAACGGTTTTTAAAAGGCGACTGAAATATTCATTTTGGTTGATGAATTGCTGGGCTTCTGAGCCAGTTTGCAGAGAGTACGCCCGCCAGAAAATGAGGACGCTGCCCAGGCCAAAAACCAGGGCGGCTACAAAATATCGCCAGCTATGTTCGCGGGGCATGGCTAATAGCCTCCCAGGCCGGCGAAGAGGCCGCCGACCCATTCGAACAAAGACTGCGTGTACGCCTCAGGCAGGCGCGCCGCCACGCCAAAGCTGCTGCCAGTACGCGGGGCCAACTGCGCCCCGCTGGGCCGCCCCTGGTATTCAGGCACCTCAAGGTAGGTGATCACGTTGGGGGACACCGGCGCGAAGCCCAGGTCTTTGGCACGCTTCTTCATGCTGTCTATGGAGGAAATGAAAGCCAATTCGGTATCCAGGTCTTCAATGCGCTGTTCCAGATCGGAGACCTGGCTCTGGGCTTCCTGCACTCGGCGCCCGGCTGTGGCGGCTCGGGCAGTTATGTTGAGATACAAGGCGCCCACCAGAGAAATGGCGACCAGCCCGGCGGCGATATAGCCAATGATCTGCATCTGGCGCCGCCAAGGTGCCTGTTGGTAAGCCTGGACGAATTCTTTCGATCGTTTTAGCATTTTTCTTGCACTCCTCACCTGTTTCGGTGCACAGCCTATGCCAGAGCACGGGTGAGTTTTGCCTTCGCTACAGTTTCTCCGCCACCCGCAACCGCGCACTGCGCGCCCGCGGGTTGGCTGCTACCTCCCGCTCGCCCGGACGAATAGGTTTGCGGGTTATTTCATTGAGGCTGGCCGTGTGCCCACAGGTGCAGGTAGGCTGGCCCGGTGGGCAAATGCAATCCTGGCTTTCGCGCCGCAGGAACTGCTTCACCGCCCGGTCCTCCAGCGAGTGAAAGGCGATGATTGCCAACCTTCCCTGGGGCTGAAGCACGGCCACCATCTGCGGCAGCGCCTCTTCCAGGGCTTGTAATTCGCCGTTTACGACGATGCGCAAAGCCTGGAAGCTGCGCGTAGCAGGATGAATGCCACCACGCCGACCACCCAGCGCCTTGGCGATCA
This sequence comes from uncultured Chloroflexia bacterium, assembly GCA_963797275.1. GTDB lineage: Bacteria > Chloroflexota > Anaerolineae > Anaerolineales > UBA11579 > JAMCZK01. The sequence goes on from CAWCOT010000002.1 coordinate 39,589, forward strand.
CTGCTGCCAATTGCGCCGTATTCTCCAGCGGCCGGGCGTTGACAATGGCCCGGGCGATGCGGCGGGAATGCCGCTCCTCGCCATACTGGAACAAAATGTCCGCCAATTCCTCCTGCGGCCATTGGTTCACGATTTGGTCGGCGGTCAGCAGGCCGGTCGGGTCGAAGCGCATGTCCAGCGGACCTTCCTGCTGGAACGAAAAGCCACGTTCCGCTCGGTCAAACTGGATTGAGGAAGCGCCCAGATCCAGAAGCACGCCTGCCACTTTGCCCCAGCCCAGCCTTTCCAAATGCTGAGCAAGTTCGGCATAAGAGCCGTGTTTCAAGACCGCTCTTTCTCCGAATTCGCGCAGGCGTTTGGTGCCCAGTTCCAACGCCTCTGTGTCCACATCCAGGCCAAGCAGCCGTCCATCGGGGCCGCTGGCCCGCAAGATGCCAACAGCGTGACCGCCAAGACCCAGGGTGCCATCTACGTAGCTCTGGCCGCTGCGGGGCTGCAAAGCCGCCAATACCTCTTGGTAAAGTACAGGTTGATGAGGGAACTCAGCTAGTGAGCCGCTCATCCGTTTTGGTTCAAGCTAAGGTTCAGCTTGGAGAAATACTCTGCGTTTTGTTGGGCGCTATCCAGCTTCTCGGCCTGTTTCAGCCATTCTTCTGGCGACCAGATCTCGAAGTAGCTTCCCACCCCAACCAATACCACTTCCTGCACAAGGTCATGCTTGGTGCGTAGGAATTGAGGCAGCAGGATGCGCCCGCTGCTATCCGGCTGGATGCGCTCAGCGCGCGAGAACCACAAACGCGCGGCTTCGCGCATGCTGGAATCCGTGATGCTGAGGCGCTGGATAGCCTGGCCCAGTTGCTCAAAAGTATCTTTTTGCAATACGAGCAGGTTGGGGTCAAAGCCCTCGGTAACGTAGCCACCATCCTCCAGCAACTGGCGATAGCGGGACGGAACCGTCAGGCGGCCCTTGTCATCTACGGAGTGTCGGTATTCGCCTAAAAACATATCGAACTTTAGTTCTACTAGTGGGTTAATGACAGAAACGCCGGAATTCCCGGCGTTCCACTTTATGCCACTTTCACCCACAAGCTGCCACAGTATAGACTTCTTTCCGGGAGAGCGCAAGCACTTTTCCCCCACTCTATTGGCAGATATGTCACAGGTTGGGCAAATAAAAACCCACCCCCCAAATATAGGGAGTGGGTCGAATTCTTTAAGATTCCAGCTGGTTTATCTGGCTTCGTTCTCGATACGCGGGTTCAACCAGAAACCACGCGAACTCCAATGAGCGGCCGCCATTTTCATCTACCTCCAGGATCAAGGTCACGCCCCGCCCTGCTAGAGCAGAAAGGTCCACCTGGATGTCATTGGCTATCTCATCAAAAACCTCGGGCCATTCCAGCAGCGTGGTGCGCGTGCCGTCCCCAGTCTCCGCTTCCACTTTGAAGTCTAGCTTGCATCCAGAGTTATTGTCCATGCAGCCAACCGTGGCGAGGAATTTATCCCCCTCGGCAATGGTGATGGGCGGGAAGAAGCCCGCTATCCAGGAATCCTGCTGGTTATTGGGTTTCACTTCAATAACCGGCGGGTTGTTGTGAGAGCTGTTTTCAAGCGCCGGGTCACTATTGACGCGCACGTAACCATCTGTCTGCCCCTGGTCATCATCCTCGCCCTCGCAGGGCAGGAACGTCGCCCGGCCGCTATCCCAGACGCGCCAGGCACACCACCTGGGTGAAATCGTAGACCACGTGCGGAGGTAGTTGCGGGACTGCCAGAGAAGCTTCCAAGGGCTGGTCGCCATCCGGTCCAACGCCGAATTGTTCGCCATCCGCGTTCACAAACATCCATTGACTGCTATAGTCTCCGGGAGCGGTCGGCGCCGTCATCGGGACAGAAATATCCACGGTGGCCCCAGGGGCAACGTCCGGCAAAGCTATCTCTTCGGGGGCGCCCAGCGCGTCCCCGCCGCTGTGTACCAAGCCGTAGGCACTGGACCAGGCGCAAGACCCGCTGTTCTGCACTTCCCAGGTCTTGGTGAAATGTGTGCCTGCCATAACGATGGTGCCATCTTCCACCGGGACATCCAATATGACATGATCGACGAAAGTGGCCTGGTCGCAGTTAGAGAACGAACCAAGCGCGGAGCAAGCGCTCAGCAATAAGGCAAAAAAGGTTATCGGAATAACTTTGTGCATCTGGAAATTATAGCCAGCCCTGCAGCAATTGAGGAGGGGGAGGGACGCTACCCAGGTTCTTCGCGAGGGGCTTCAACTTCCTCAGCCCTCGCCCCGCCGGTCCAGCTTTGCATAGCAGCGTAAGCCTCGGCACGGTACGCCGCATGCAGCAGCGCCGGCAGGTTGGTCAGGCGGCCGGCATCTCTGTAGGTGGACTTCTCAGCCCAGATGCGGTTGACCATAAAAGGCAGGTCTTCCTGCAAATCCATGGTGTCATAGAACAAGCCCAGGAAGGAGTGCCGCTCACGGATGGCTGCCAGCAGCTCGCGATCGGTGCCGGTGGCCGAGTACGGAAAGGAGAAGGGTACACGTTTCTGCCCGGTAAGCTCTTGAACAAAACGGGCTGATTCCACGATCTCTGCTTCCGCCTGGTCCGGAGACAGTTCGGAGAGTTTGGTGTGGCTTCGCGTGTGCCCCCCGATAGTAAAGCCGTCACGATGCAGTTCCAGGATCTGCTGGCGGGTCATATAAGGTTGGCGAGTCTTGAGGTAGTCCTGAATGTCCAGCCCCAGCATCTTGGCTGCCATGTCGATCACAGGTTCATCCTTAAGGCGCAGAGACTTTATCCAGTTGATAAAACCGGCATTGTCTGTCAGGGTTGTATCCAGCGCATTGTTGAGGCTGGTGAAAACCATCTTGGCCGCGTCGTGTGGCAGCTCTCCCAGGCGTTCGATGCACAGCGATGCCTTGTTGCGATAGAACATGGTCTGATTGTCCACCCAATTAGCGGTTACGAAGAAGGTGCAAGGAATTTCGGCGCTTAGCAAGAGTGGACGCACCAGGCTGTAGCACTCAGCGAAGCCGTCGTCAAACGATAGGTGCAGCGCCCGCCGGGTCAGAGGCCGCCCCTGCAGGCGATGCGCTTCCAATTCGCCGTCCGTGACGGGATGAAAATGTCGCCGCAAATAATCGAGGGCGGCCCTGAAGCGCGCTACCGATTCCGGTGGGTAGAGGTTTTGGATGTGCGGCAGACGTTGGTCCGAAACGGCGTGATAAAAGATGCCGACCACGTCACGGGGGAACAAATAGGGGTAAAGTCCCAAAGGCATGCTGCGTCGGAGGCCTCTTGCGAGACTACGGACATAATTCCTCATGTAAAGGCCATATCTCCGTCGCAATAGGTTTGCTGGATGTGCTGCCAGGCCAGATCTATGGGGCTTCCCTGGGCGCGTGGATGCACCTGCAGTGTGCGCTGCCTATGACGCAAAAACAGGTGGTCCAGCCAACCAGGGCTTAGCGTCTTGGATAACTCAAGCGGGCCCTCGATAATATCGGCCTTCATGCGGCGCGCCTGCTGCAAGGCCAGTCCCAGCAGCAGGTCTGGTGGAGCGAACTGGGAAAACTGATAATCCAGTATCTTAAGACCGTGCGCCCGCGGATGCCGGAGGATTGAAAACAAGCGAAGCCGCATTCCATCTGGTTCAGTGAAATCGCCTGATAGCCGGAAATCCGGAAGCCGGGCCGGGCATCGGTAAACCCATAATCCAGTTTCTCGCTCTCTGATTGGCCAATGGGTAACACCCAGGGATAAGCCAGCATCCAATTGATCACATACGGGCTGCGTACAAAGCCTGTCCTGGCGGCATCCGCTTCGCCTAGCAGCCGCACCTGCTCTACGGGTTTCATCCCGGTGGAGCGCGCTTCGGGGGAAAGCGTTAGAGTCAAAAGCAGTCGCCCCAGCGGACGGAGTAAGGGAGCCAGCAGCCACTCGAAAGCCCGCGTTGCGGCCTCGTCGGCCCCTTGGATATGCAAGGAAACTTTTACGGCCGCCAGTAATCTGCGCGTCAAGCGCAATAGAAGGCTGATTGGGTTGTAGCGAGCCGGGGCTCCAAAATCGATCTGCACATAATCCAAGGTCTTCACTTCGTAGAACCCATACTTCGCGGACACGCGCCGGGCGGGCTTGCTGCCCACGATAGCCAAGTCGACCTTCAGTGCCAGCGCGGCTTCCATCAAGGCTGAGCCGAGCCCCTTGCCCAGATAATCGCGGCTCACTGCCCAGGTGGTGAGCCAAAATACCTTATGCAGCTTACCCTCATGTTGGAGCATCACCGGCATCAGGCCAAAGTAGCCCACGTTGCGATGGCCTTCTTTGGCCAGCAGCAGGCCGACATCGTCAGGCTTGGCATTAGGGTTGTGCGTGTGCGCTATGGCGCGTTGCTTGGTGATGGGCACGAAAGAGCCGGGTGCGGAACCATCGATGGCCGCGTCAGCCAGAGCCGGCAGGTCTTTGACCTTGATGCGTTCTATCCGAATGGATTCGAGAGCCATGCCGAGGCGATGATACCAGCAAGAATCTGGTGGACAACCTCAAATCAACCACAAGGGCACAAAGTTCCATCAACCCCTTCGTATGTCTTCGAGGGGCATTTACCCAAATCGATTGAGAATATCGACGACCTGGCCGTGATAACCGGCGCCAAACAAATTCAAGTGGTTGAGTAGATGGTAGAGGTTATATATAGGCAACCTTCCCCGCCAGCCGGGTTCCACAAGCCGTCGCTGCTCATAGGCTCGGTAGAAGGCGTCGCCAAATCCGCCGAACAAAACCGTCATGCCCAATTCGGCTTCCGCCCATCCGTAATGGGCGGCCGGGTCGATCAGCGCCGGCTGGCCGCGCATATCGCTGATGGCATTGCCGACCCACAGGTCGCCATGCATCAGAGAGGCGGGCTGCTGGGGAACCAGCTGCGGGAGTTTGGCTGCCAGGTGCTCCACCTGTGCGGCTTCCTCGCGATTTAGCTCTCCCTGGTCGCGGGCGAGGCGCGCCTGAAAGCCGAGACGTTGCTCGGCGAAGAATTCACAGCCATCGTACCTCCACGCATTGGGCTGGGGCGTGCTGCCAATGTAGTTATCGTGGTCAAAGCCAAATCTCGGGTTGGTAGAGGAATGCATCTCGGCCAATTCGCGCCCCAGGTTTTCCCAGTAGTCGCCTGCTCGGAGCGCAGGCTCCATATCCTCCAGCAAGATGAACTCTTCCGCCCAGATATAGGCTTCAGGGAGCCGCGGGCCCGGCGTTTCCCGCAGGGCGGCCAGCCCTTCCGCTTCTCGGGCGAACATATCCTCAGGGGCAGATGTATTGGTCTTCAGGAAAAATGTAGCCCCATCCTCAGTTTGCAATTGGGCCCCATTGTTGATGCAGCCGCCTCCTACGGGGCGCTCCCCCACAATTTTCCCGCGGCCTTGTTCTTCCAGCCACTGACCCACCTTATTGGGAATCAAGCCTGAACGCCTTGCGCCTCCAGGTCAGCCAGCAAGCCGCGCACACTGCGTTCAATGATTTCATAAACCTCGTCGAAGCCGGCCGGGCCGCCGTACCACGGGTCCGGCACCGCGATGTCGCCATCAGCTTGTTGGTCGAACTCGCGCAGCAGGTGGATCTTGGCCCGCTGCTGTGTAGTGACAGCCATGCGTTCCAAATCGGCAAAATTCTCCAAGTCCATGGCCACGACCAGGTCAAAGTCGTTCAAGTCGGATGGCTTCACCTGGCGAGCCTGGTTGGTATAGTGAAATCCGCGTCGAGCAGCCGTGCGCAGCATGCGCTCGTCGGGGCTCTCCCCCGCATGCCAGCCGCCAGTTCCTGCCGAGTCCACTCCAAACTTATCCGCCTTGCCCGCCTGGGCGGCCTCGCGCTCGAAGAGCCGGGCCGCCAGGGGGCTGCGAATAATGTTGCCCAGGCAGACGAACAGAATGCGCGTCTTCCCTTTCATCAAACTCCTATTGGTCGAACTGTAGACTGGCGATTATGGTATCGAAAGCCTGCTTCCCTTGCGGATCCCATTGATTATTCCCCTTTAAATGCACCACGGTTCCCATGGCAATGAAATCATGGTCTCCTACCGGGAAGAATATGTATTCGCCTTGAATGATATCCCCGCCGGCGCCCGAGGCAGTAAATTCACGTCTGTAGCCTGAAAACTTGTCTTGCTGAAAGGTCTGTAAATCCCCCAATTGAATCTCCGAATACCCCAGAAAAACCAGAGTTTCCACAGGGAAACTTTCTTGTGCGTACTTGCCCCCCAAATCAACTGGGATCAAATCCTGAGTGTAGTAAGACGAGGGTTGAAAATTGAAAATGATTCCAATCTCCTGGTCTGGGCTGGTGAAATACACCCCACCCTGCCCATCTTCTTCAACGCTATAGCCTTCAATAGACTGGTAAGTGAAGCCTTGGCTGCCTTGTCGGTCTGTTTGGGTAACCGTGGTAGGGCCGCAGGAGCTCAACAGGATTGATGTAAATACTAGAAGACCGAATGCGAATTTTGCTTTCATCACTTTCTCCTTAGTTCAGGGTCGGGCTATCATATCCTGTCTCGGCACGTATGCTTAGGGTTGTCAACCAAAAAGGGCGAGGATATCCTCGCCCTTAAAGTTCATTGTTAACAAGGTCTGGTTAATGGCCGTTCTTAACCGCGGCCTTAGACCTGGCTTTAGCTTTGCGCACTACCTGCTCCACACGAGTCTTGCTGGCTGCATCGAGCGCCGCCACTGCGGCCATATTGACGATGTCACGCACTTCGTCGCCAGTCTGCAAGACCTGGATGGGCGCTCCCAACCCCAGCAAAATCGGCCCGATGGTCTGCGCTTTGCCCAGACGATTGAGCAGCTTGTAGCTGACGTTGGCTGCTTCCAGCGATGGGAAGACCAGCACGTTGGCATCCTTTACTTTGCTGAAGGGGTAGCGTTTCTCGATTATGTCAGCCACCACAGCCGTATCGGCCTGCATCTCACCATCCACAACCAACTTGGGGTCCCGCTGGTGCAGCAGATCTACAGCCCGACGAACTTTCTCGGACTGGGGATGAGGGGTGCTGCCGAAGTTAGAGAAGGAAAGCAGTGCCACGCGCGGCTCCAAGCCGATCTGCTTGGCAAAGTCGGCTGCCAGCACAGCGATATCGGCCAGGTCTTCAGAGCTGGGGTCTATGTTCACTGTGGCATCCGTAAAAAGGTACACGCTCTGATCCACAATCATGATGTACACACCGCATGCGCGCTTGACACCTTCAGCCGTGTGATGAATCTGCAGAGCGGGGCGGATCACTTCAGGATAGTCGAAGGTAAGTCCTGAAACCATGGCATCCGCCGCGCCGGTTTTCACCATCATGGCACCAAACACATTTCGGTCGCGCAACTGCTTTTCAGCATTGGCCAGCGTACCCCCACGGCGCTGCCGCAGTTGATAGTAGGCCTGCACGTAATCGCTCATCTGGTCGCAATGGCTGCAATCCACCACCTCGGGTTCATAATGCAGACCAAGTTCCAGGATAGTTTTGGCAATCAACTCCGGGTTGCCCACCAGAATCGGATGGGCAATGCCCTCGTCTTCCACCTGGGCAGCGGCACGCAGGATTTTGGTCTCCTCGCCCTCGGGAAAGACCACGCGCATCTTCTTCTTGAGCAGTTTGGCATGGTCCATGAAATATTGGCGAACCTGTTGACCCTTGCCCTGGCGGGCCGCCAAGTCCTCGCGATATTTCTGGATATCGACATGCACTCGGGCCACGCCGCTGTGCATAGCCGCTTCGGCCACAGCCGGCGCCTCCCATAGCAAGCACACGCGGATCAAACGGCTTGGGAATGATGTAATCCCGCCCGAACTTGAGCGCCGAGATGCCGTACGCGCGTAGTACTGAATCGGGCACGTCTTCCTTGGCCAGCGCGGCCAGCGCCTTGGCCGCGGCAATCTTCATCTCGTCGTTGATATGCGTGGCACGCACGTCCAGTGCTCCGCGGAAGATGAAGGGGAAGCCCAGCACGTTGTTTATCTGGTTGGGATAATCAGAACGCCCGGTAGCCACGATGGCATCCGGCCGCGCTTGCTTGGCGTCTTCATAGCGAATCTCCGGGTCAGGGTTGGCCATGGCAAAGATCAAGGGATCCTTAGCCATGGTCTTGACCATTTCCGGCTTCAATACATTCGCCACAGATAGGCCATAGAACACGTCTGCACCCTTGACCGCGTCAGCCAGCGTGCGCGCTTCGGTCTTAGCCGCAAATTCTTCCTTGTAGGGATTCATGCCCTCCTTGCGGCCCGCATACACCACGCCTTTGCTGTCCACCAGGAGGATGTTCCCACGCTTGGCACCCAGCAAAACCGCCATGCGCGGCGCACGAAATGGCCGAGGCACCCGCGCCTGATACGGTGATGCGGATTTTAGCTATATCCTTGCCCACCAATTCCAGAGCGTTCAACAACCCGGCGGCTGAAATAATGGCAGTGCCGTGCTGGTCATCATGAAAAACAGGGATATCCAGCGTGTCCTCCAGCCGGCGCTCGATCTCAAAGCATTCAGGCGCCTTTATATCTTCCAGGTTGATACCGCCAAAAGTGGGCGCGATGGCGGTAACGACGCGGATAATCTCCTCAACGTCATGGGAATTCACTTCGATGTCGAAGACGTCGATATCCGCAAATTTCTTGAACAGCACTCCCTTGCCCTCCATCACTGGCTTGGAAGCCAGCGGCCCACGGTCACCTAACCCTAGTATGGCGGTGCCATTGGAGATTACGGCTACCAGGTTGCCTTTGCTGGTATACAGATAGGCAGTGCTGGGATCCTTCTCGATTTCAAGCACAGGCACAGCCACGCCGGGTGTGTAAGCCAAGCCCAGGTCGCGCTGGGTATCCAGCGGCTTGGTGGGCATGATCGAGATCTTGCCCGGTTTGTTGTTCATGGTATGGTATTCAAGGGCATCTTTTCGCAGATCACTCACGGGGACTCCAATCAGACAACAGGCATATACATGAATTCTAATATTTTAGCGCTTCCGCAAATAGAGCGATATGACCCACAAATCAAGGGACTTTCGACCACGCCAAAAACAGCCTCTTCGAAGCCTATCCAAAACGAGTGGCTAGGGTTTTATCGTCAATCGATGAGCTTCCCGCCCCATTCTTCATGCAACTTCCGCCCTGGGCTTGCTTGTCCCTCTTTGTGGAATACAGTACACTTTGCTCCACGAGATTCCCCATATGGCCGAAGAAAAGAAGCAAGCACTCGAGCACGCCCTGGACCAGATCACTAAGCGCTGGGGCGAAGGCTCCATCATGCGCCTGGGCGAAACTGGGCACCAACCTGTCGAATCCATCCCTACGGGTTCCCTATCCCTCGACCTAGCCCTGGGAGTAGGCGGTGTGCCACGAGGCCGCGTCACCGAGATCTACGGCCCCGAGTTCCTCCGGCAAGACCACCATCTGCCAACATATAGTTGCCGAGGTGCAGAAGACGCGGCGGCACCGCCGCCTTCATCGACATGGAACACGCCTTGGACCCCAGCTACGCCGCCCGCTGCGGCGTAGACATTGAGAAGCTGCTCATCTCCCAACCCGACACCGGCGAACAAGCTCTTGAGATCGCCGAAGCCCTGGTGCGTTCCGGAGCGGTGGACTTGGTCGTGGTCAACTCGGTTGCCGCCCTGGTGCCACGCTCCGAGATCGAGGGCGACATGGGCGACGCCACTATGGGCATGCAGGCTCGTCTCATGTCCCAGGCGCTGCGCAAGCTTTCTGGGGCCATTAAACAGACCAACACGGCTGTTATATTTACCAATCAGTTGCGCCAGAAAATCGGCGTGATGTTCGGCAACCCCGAAACCACCAGCGGTGGCATGGCGCTCAAGTTCTACGCCTCCGTGCGTATGGATGTGCGCCGCATACAATCTATTAAAGAAGGCCAGGAAATTGTGGGAAGCCGCACACGGGTGCGCGTGGTGAAAAACAAGGTGGCCGCGCCCTTCCGCACTGCCGAATTCGATATCATGTATAATGAAGGCATCTCCCGATCCGGCGACCTGCTGGATTTGGCGACACAATTGGAAATCATCACCAAGCGCGGTTCCTACTATATTTATAAGGAAGAACGCTTGGGTCAAGGGCGTGAGAATGCAAAGGCGTTCTTACGAGAACACGCAGAATTGGCGGCCGAGATAGAAACACAGGTGCGCGCCCAAGCCCAGCCGATAATGAATCTGGGCATTGACATGGACGAGCCCCAGGAATAACTCGGCAGGACCCCGAAGGAGAATGCGGCGGCCACGGCAACACTGCGAAACGAACTAAACTTGGATCGTGCTGTCGGCCGGAAACCGCAGGACACTGATACGACAACCGAAGAGGAAGTTTGAGCGAGGATTGCGCTAGCCAGTTTAAGGCGCTCCTTTTTATCCAACCAGACCCAAGCTGACCCTCGCTTGCTTACCAAGTTAGTTTAAGTCGCAAACAGCCGTGACCGCACAGGCGAACCATGGCTGTTTTTTGATTAATATGGCGACCATTACGGCTATCAAGCAACAAAAACGCAACCCCCAACGGGTCAGCATCTACCTTGATGGAGCCTACGCGTTCCCCCTGGCCAAGATCGTGGCCGCCTGGCTGAAGGTAGGCCAGGAACTTAGCCCCGAAAAGATCCAGTCCCTGCAGGGTGAAGATGTGGTGGAGAAAGCCTTTCAAAGAGCGCTAAATTTCATCAGCTATCGTCCCCGCTCCCAAGCCGAGGTGCAGCGCAACCTGGCTCAGCATCACGTCCCCGAAGAGTTGATTTCGCAGACCATCGATCGCCTCAAGTCCGGCGGCTTGCTGGATGACGGCGATTTTGCCCGGCGCTGGGTGGAGGATCGCTGTGCCCTGCATCCGCGGGGCGCCTATGCCCTGCGCGCGGAATTACGCCAGAAAGGCATCCGCGAAGGCCTCATAGATCAGGTTTTACAAGACTTGAATGAAGGGCAACTTGCTCTAGAGGCCGCGGAGCGCAAAGCCCGCCAACTGGCCCGTCTGCAGTGGCCGGAATTCCGCAGCAAGCTATCCGCCTTCCTTTCCCGCCGTGGTTTCGGTTACGACACAGTATCCGAAACCTGCCGGGCGGCTTGGGATAGGGTGCAGGAAATGGAATTATCCAATAACTAATAAGGAAGCCTAAATGGAAAATAGCCAATTGATTTTGATAGGTACCGCCGTTGTGGCCGTCGCGCTAGGTTACGCCATAAAGCACTTCCAGGTGGAAAATACCAAGCGCCGCCTCAAACAAGAGGCCGACCGCATCATCCTGGATGCTAAAGAGGAAGCCAAAGATATCCAGGTCACCGCCAAGAATGAGGCTCTGGAAACCCGCCAACGCGCCGAAGCGGATATCGAGCGCAAGCGCAAAGACCTTAACCGAGAGGACGACCGCCTGCGCCAGCGTCGCACAGAACTGGACACCCGCGCCGAAAAACTGGAGGAGCGCGACCAGGCCTTGAGCAAGCGCCAATCCACTCTGGACAAAAAGACCACGGAGCTGGATGAGAAGCGCCAGGAGATCGTCCAACGCTTGGAGTCAGTTTCCTCTATGACCAGAGACGAAGCCCGCAAAGTGCTAATGGATGAAGTAGAGCAGGAATCCCGGGCAGATATGGCCCGCGTCATGCGCGGCATTGAAAACGAGGCCAAGGAAGAAGGCGAAAAGAAGGCCCGCAATATCATCTCTCTTGCGATCCAACGCGTAGCCAGCGACCATGTCGCAGAAAGTACCACCTCAGTAGTTACGCTGCCTTCCGACGAGATGAAAGGGCGCATCATCGGCCGCAACGGCCGCAATATTCGCTCATTCGAGCAGGCGGCCGGGGTGGACGTAGTTGTGGACGATACACCCGAGGCCGTTACCATCTCCAGCTTCGACCCTGTGCGTCGCGAGGTAGCCAAGCGAGCCTTGGCCAAGCTGGTTACCGACGGGCGCATCCACCCTGCTTCCATCGAGAAGGAACTAAAATTTCAACAAGAGCAAGTGGATAAAGCTATCGCTGAAGCCGGCGAGCAGGCTGTCTACGATGCGGGCGTGCCCAGCTTGAACAAAGAGATCATCAAGATGCTCGGGCGATTGGAGTTCCGTACATCCTACGGACAGAACCAATTGCACCATGCCATAGAAACCTCCCGCATCGCCGCAGTCTTGGCCGCAGAACTGGGAGCCGACGTGGACATCGCCAAAGAAGCCGGTTTGCTGCACGATCTAGGCAAGGCCATGGACCACAACACCGAGGGCACGCATGCCTCCATCGGCGCCGAATTTGCACGCCGCTATGGGGTTAAGCCTATCGTAGTCAACGCCATCGCAGCCCACCACCATGAGGTCGAGCAGGAAAGTGTGGAAGCCGTGATCGTTGAATTGGCGGACGCCATTTCCGGAGCAAGGCCCGGAGCCCGACGCGAAAGTCTGGAGCAGTACATCAAGCGTATCAAGGCGCTGGAAGACGTAGCCAACTCCTATAAAGGCGTTGAACAGAGCTACGCTTTGCAAGCCGGCCGCGAGGTGCGCATCTTCGTGAAACCTGAAGCGGTGGACGACCTGGGAGCCGCCCGCATGGCCCGCGACATCGCTAAGCAGATCGAAGAGACTATGCAATACCCCGGCCAGATCAAAGTTACTGTGCTGCGTGAAACACGCGCAGTCGACTTTGCCAAGTAACAATCATGTAAATCAAAAAGGGCGGCCATGGCCGCCCTTTTTGATTTACAGATTGCGTCTATAAATTATGTAGTCAACATCTCCAGGAGAATGGCCTAATTCGGTGAGCATTTGGGCAAGCTCCGAACGATGCTGCATGCCGTGTAACACTACGTGCATCAAAATATCGCTAAGACGCTCGTCGAACTCACCCCGTGAATTACTATAATGGATGTTAGCCTCTAGTGCATTCCCTTCGAGGCCGGACAGATAGCTCACCATGGCTTGCTCTTCGCTTTGCCAGGCCGATTTTAGATCGCCCAAGGTAGCGTAGTCTTCAACATGGATCATTTCGTCGTTAGGCAGCGGTGACTGCCCTTGAATCCGCTTGCGCCAAACCCATTCCGCATAAAAAGCGTGAAAAAGCGTTTCCAACATGCTTCCTCTGGGAAAACGCGAAGGCGCCGACAACTGTTCGAGGGTTAATTGTCCAGCCTTTTCCAGAATCAGGTGGTTGGCCCATCGGTTGTATTCGTACAATCGCAGAATTTGTTCGGCTAACATGTTTACTCCTGCAGGAAGGGGTTGAATTCACGTTCCTGTCCCACCGTGGTTTCAGGGCCATGTCCGGGCAGCAAACGCGTTTCATCGGGTAGGCTAAGCACTTCGCGGCGGATACTTTCCAGCAGAGTGGCATGGTCGCCGCGCAGTAAATCCGTTCGGCCTACGCTCATCTGAAAAATCACATCGCCACAAAACATCAAGCTCTCCGTCGCGGCGTAAAACATGACATGTCCCGGAGTATGCCCTGGAGCAAAGCGCACCTCAAATTCCACTTCTCCAATATGCAGGATTTGACCCGGGGCTAGATCGATGGTGGGTTCTGGGCCCGGGTCGATATCCAAGCCATACAGACCAGCCCCACCGTTTTCACGCCACAACCAATAGTCGTCAGGATGCAGCGCCACAGGAGGCGGGGGGTCGCTGCCGTCGGCCACGGCGGCCGCGCCGCCCAGGTGATCAAAATGGGCGTGCGTTAACCAGATTGTGGTGATGCGCCAGGCATGCTCTCGGGCCGCTTCCAAGATCCGATGGCCATCCCAGGCAGGGTCGATAGAGACTGCCTCATTGGCTCCTGGAGGGGCAACCAAGTAGGTATTGGTCTGTGCGGGGCCCAAGGTGAGCTGAACAATTTCTAAAGCCATATTGGCAAGGATTATACTTTGAGGGTTCCCCCCACTCTTCAAGGAGAAGAATGCAGAAATACATCCCGGAACCCTTCCGTATCAAAATGGTCGAGCCGATCCACCTTATTGGACGGCAAGCACGGCAAAAGGCAATGGAGAAAGCAGGCTACAACGTTTTAACCTGCGCTCGGAAGATATCTACATTGATCTGCTGACCGATTCCGGCACCGGCGCGATGAGCCAGGCGCAATGGGCGGCTATGTTGCAGGCTGACGAGGCTTATGCGGGAGCGCGTTCTTACTTCCACCTGAAGGAGACGATGGAGGAGATATTCGGGTTCGAACATTTCGTTCCCACCCATCAGGGCCGCGCCGCAGAGAATATCCTGTGTGCCGTATTGCTTAAACCCGGACAATCAATTCCTTCCAATATGCATTTCGATACCACCGAGGGCAACATCCGCGCCCACGGGGGAGCTCCAGTGAATTTGGTCAATCAGGCCGCCTATGACCCAGCCGCCAAGCTGGACTTCAAAGGCGACATGGACATTGAAGCCCTGGAAAAATGGATCGAAGCCACCGGCGCGGAGAATATTCCCTTCGGGATGATAACCATCACAAACAACGCCGGGGGTGGGCAGCCGGTCTCCATGGCCAACCTTAAGGCAGTTTCCAAGCTGTATCGCAAGCACGGCATTCCCTTCTTTATTGACGCTTGCCGTTACGCCGAGAACGCCTACTTCATCAAATTGCGCGAAAAGGGTTATGCGGACAAAACCCCGCTGGAGATCGCTCAAGAAATATTCTCGCTGGCTGATGGGGCTACCATGAGCGCCAAGAAGGATGGCCTGGTCAATATGGGTGGATTCCTGGCGCTAAACGACGACAGGCTATTCGAAAAGGTCAAGGCCGAGCTCATCTTGCGCGAAGGCTTCCCCACCTACGGTGGCCTTTCCGGCCGCGACTTGGACGCCCTGGCTGTGGGCCTTAAAGAGGCCCTGCAAGAAGACTACCTGGCATACCGGCTCTCCCAAGCTGAGTACCTAGCCTCCCGGCTGCGCGACGCCGGCATACCCATTCTTGAGCCCCCAGGGGCACACGCCATCTACCTGGATGCTGTGGGCTTGTTGCCGCATCTGGGCCGCCCGCAATTGCCGGGAGAAGCGCTGGCTGTGGCGCTCTACCTCGAAGGGGCCATTCGGGGAGTCGAACTGGGCACGGTCGCCTTTGGCAGTATCGAGGACGGCAGATGGGTATATCCAGCCCTCGAATTGGTGCGGCTGGCTATCCCTCGGCGTGTTTACACGCAAAGCCACCTGGACTATGTAGCCGATGTGCTTATCGCCATCAAGGATAGGGCCGATAAAATCAAAGGCATCAAAATGACCTACGCACCCGAATTGATGCGCCATTTCACCGCCCAATTTGAAATGGAAAAATAGATGACCGCTGCTCTTACCACCGAACAAGACCAAGCCATCCGGGATTTCCGCAGCAAGCGGGAAGCCAGCCTACGCCGCGGCTACGGCTGGCTCTCCCTGGCCGGGCTGTGCTGGCTGGATGAAGGCAGGAACGCCTTCGGCAGCGATGCCGCCAACCCGGTACGGCTGCCCGAACGTTTCCCTGCCAAGGCTGGCAGCTTCACTTTGCGCAACGGGCAAGTGAACGTGACCACAGCAGCCGGTATCAAGCTGCGCCTGAACGACGACGAGCTGACCGGAGCCAGCCCGGCTTTAAAAGTGGACACCAGTGGTCATCCCGATTTCCTGTATCTGGGTGATCTGCGCCTGGCCATCATCGAACGCAACGGCCAGTTGGCCGTGCGCATTTGGGACCCGCAAAGCCCCGTTTTGCGGGACTTCGATGGCTGCGTGTGGTACAAGCCCGACGCTCATTTCCGGGTGCAGGCTGCTATCGAGAAATACACCCAGCCCAAGCAAGTCATGATTGATGATATTGTTGGCATTCAACGGCCGGCCAGCATAGACGCGGCCCTGGCCTTCGAATTGGATGGCGCATCTTACCGCCTGGATGCAGAGCGCCAGGAGGACGGCAGCTACGACATCATCTTCAAAGATAGTACGGCTGGCAGGGACACTTACGGGGCTGGGCGTTACCTGACCACTGGGGTGGCCGAGGGTGAGCAAGTGGTCGTCGATTTTAATGTTGCCTACAACCCGCCCTGCGCCTTTACCTCCTTCGCCACCTGCCCGCTGCCCCTGCCTCAAAACATACTGCCCGTATCTATCGAAGCCGGCGAGAAATACAAGAAATGAAGAAATAAGGGCGAGGTGACCCCGCCCTTATTGGCTAATTCTTGGACACTTTGAATTGCGTGTAATGGTAGCTGATCCTTCCGCCCCCATCCTCCACGCGAATGACGTCCTTGCCATCTTTTACGCGCGCCTTCTTGGATTGAGCGCTCCACCGCACATCATAGAAGTTGCCCTTTCAACTCGCTTTGCCCATCTCGAATGTGGCGCCCGGCAGCTTATTGCCGAACATCCTTTGATACCAACTGTAGATGGCTTTCTCGCCGTTGAACTTGCGGTCCTCAGCTACCAGTTTGGCGCTGTCTCCTGCATACAACACAGCCATAGCATGCGCGTCGGCTTTGTTCAGGGCAGCGAAGTACTTACCCAGGATGTCGCTTGAGGCCGGAGTAGGTCCTGGCTGCGGGTCGGTGGCCGCCCGGTCTTGCGGAGATAGGATGGGCTTGAGGTAAGGTCGCGGGTCCAGCAGCCCCAGCGGCGGGGCGGTCTCCATCTTCCAGGTAGTGTAGTAGACCGAGCCGCCGGCGGTCGTATACAGCAAGGCGATCCAGCGGTCTTCAGCGATCTTGCCCCACACACTGGAGCCTTGCGGGCGGTAATCGCTCACCACGGCAGTGTCCCCGATGGAGAAATGACCCACAATCTCGTTGTCGGTCCCGGGGCCTTTGCGGATATTCAGTCGGTCGGTAACGGTAACGGCCATAGGGAGGGGCGGGAAATATTCCACGCGCTCCTTGGGTACCCAGCCCGCATCCGGCTTCCCCAGGTTTGGAAATACTACATCTTTACCAAGGGCTTTCTGCAGGGCGCCGTCCTTGGTGACAGCCGTAAAAGCATTCATCAGCCAGGGGGCATCCTCATAGTTCAACAGATCGGGTGTAGGAGGCAGAGATTGGAAATCAATCAGTTTGACGCGCACAGAACCCGACTTTTCCTCGACCACCTGGTACAGGTTGCCTGTAGACCCGATACCCTCGGCCACTGTGTCCCCATCGTATTGATCCAGATTGATGGGAAACGAACTTTGATTGTCGCTGCGCGGATTGAACAGCCCTGCTGACACGCGTTCGAGACCTGCAAAATTTTCAGGATTGGAAGCGCGCAGGAATTTAGCCCACTCTTTGGAGTATTTATAGGCGCCATCCCCACCCTTAGGTCCCGCCCATAGTGGAACCACAGCGGGATAGGAGTCCAGGCTGAAGCCGTTGTTCCAATCGGACGTTTCCATCCGCGAGCGCACAGGTTTCCCTGTTTCCGGATCAGTCATCCACTGGTAATCATGTTTCAGGCGCGCGTATATGGGCCCGATGTAGGCAGGGCCCAACGGAACTTCTGGCGCAGGCGCCGGGTCAATGGCCGCGGTCTCCTGGCCGCTGGTCCAGTCGTACCCCTGGATCGCGTTCCACAGCGAGCCGCCATTCTCAAGTGCCCCAGCCCACTCCCAGAAGTTAGCTGCTGTCAGCCCCAATGAGCGCACCTCTTTGAGGAAGTCGACGATTTGCTGGGGCGTGGGCGCCCAACCGTTGTTGCTGTATGCGGCGCCCGTGGGCACGATGGAGACAGACCTTTTGAGGGCGCGGTATTCACTAAGGGAACGCTGTAACTGCTGGGCGGCGTTGGCAGAGCCCTCCCAATAGACCTGCGGCATGGCCAGGTCGCAATAATCCAGGAAGACATCAAATGGAAATTCGCGGTGAGAATTGGGATAGCGGTAGGTGCTGAGCGCCAGCGGAATGCCTGGAATTTGCTTGCGCAGGCGTTTCATATATTGGTCGGCGATCTTGTTCATACCCTTGGCCTTGAAAGGGCCTTCTGCGTCCACCACGAAACCCTGCAATCCCAGCTTCTGTGCCGCACGGGCGCCCATGTCGGCCTCGGCTGCGGCATTGGCGCCATAGACATATTGCCAGCCCCAGGCCTGGATGCCCCGGGTACGCAATTGCGCGATCAGATCGCCGGCGTAATCCGTGCTGCCCACGACATTGTAGGGATAACGGCCATCGGCGACTTTGACTAGCACGTGGCTGAAACCCCCGCGTTGCGCCTCATCGGCGATGCGCGCTACGTCACCCGCGTAAATCTCGCGAACCTTCCAAATAAACATGCCTTTGCCGGCTAATGCCATTTTCTTTCCTCCGGTTGTCTTCTGTAAAGATTACATGCTCGTCCCGCGTGGGGGTCAGGAGCCATCTTGACAGACCTACTCCCTAAATTGCACGTTTCGTGCCTAGATTTGCCCTATGTTGCAAAAGCAAAACATACAATGGTTTAATAATTGAGGAAAGGGGTTGTCAATGGATTGGACGGCTGCTTGCTAAAAAGGGGGGAAGTAATATGAACGAAAGAAAGCAGAATGGGGTGCATTTGGGAAGAAGAGACAATAGGGATTCTTCACTGGCCGGGATTCAGTGTTCCGCGGTCGGCTTAGGGTTACAGACTCGTTCGTAATAACAAGAAATAGGACCTAATCTATCGTAGCCTTAGCCTCTTCCCAGAGAACATCCATTTCTTCGAGGGTCATATCCTTCATTTCGCGGTCTTGTTTGCGGGCGCCAGCCTCTACGTATGCGAAGCGCTGCCTGAAGCGCGCGTTGGCGGCGCGCAGCGCCGCCTCAGGGTCGACCTTATGCCAGCGGGCCAAGTTGACCAGGGAAAAAAGCACATCGCCATACTCGGATTGCCGTTCCTCTTCGGTTCTCGCCTGGCGAAATTCTTCAATTTCCTCGGCCACATCTCCCAGAACGCCTTCGATATTCGGCCACTCAAAACCCACACGGGCCGCGCGGGCGGTGTAGGTCTCGGCTTGGCTGAGCGCCGGCAGTGAGGCGGAAACGCCGTCCAGGATGCCGCGCTGCTCGCCTTTGCTCTTGCGCTCGTCAGCCTTGACGTGCTCCCAATTGGAAATCACGGCATCCGCATCCTTGAGTTCCAGGTCGCCGAAGACATGCGGGTGGCGACCGATGAGTTTGGCGATAATGCCATGCAGCACGTCGCTCATGCGGAACTCGCCATCCTCGGTGGCTATCTGGGAATTCAGCACCACCTGTGCCAGCAGGTCGCCGAATTCCTCCTGCATGGCGGCCGGGGCCTCGGCATCCATGGCATCCAGCACCTCATAAGCCTCTTCGATGAGGTTGCGGCGCAGGCTGAGGTGAGTTTGCTCGCGGTCCCAGGGACATCCTTCGGGAGCGCGCAGGTGGGCGATCAGCTCCTGGAACTCCTCGAAAGAAGTGTGCTCGCCCAGCGGCGGCAAGTAAAGGGCGGTCAACCAGCCAATATGGCTGCTCTGGTCAATTTCGAATAATTGCACATCTTCGACCAATTCTTCCGCGGTACCGGCGAAATGCACCAGGCGCACTGGGTGCTCATCCGGATATTGCGCCATTAAGGTGATCTTGAGTTCTGCGGCTACATCCTTGGAATACACCTGGGCGATCAGCGCGGGGATGTGCGGAGGGAACATCGGGTGGAATTGGCTCGCCAGGTCCAAGGCATCCACGACCGTGGTATGCGGCAGCAAGTCGCTTCCCAGGGCAGCCAAGACGGGCTCAACGAAGCTGAGCCCCTGCACAACCTTTATGGGTATACCCTCCTCGGCAGCTCGGCGGGCGATCTCAGGCGAGGTTGCCTCGGCCACGAAGGGCGCGCCAGGCACCGCATAGATCACGCCCCGCGGCCGCTGGCCCAGCTCCAGCACGCGTTGCACGATCTGCGCATACACATCCTCAACGCGTTCTTCGCTTTCGTAGATCTCATCGAAGCTGTGCACTGTTAGAGATTTGGGAAGGGCGGCAGTCACAGGATGCTGGCTGGTACGCAGAAAGATCTCATCGGCGCCATTCAATAAATCCCAAGCCTCCTTGGTGAGTTGGTCGGGGTTGCCGGGGCCGAGGCCCAGCAGGGTTATTCCGGGGGTTGCAGGCATATCTTCTCCTAAGAAAGTTTCACCACTAAGACACAAGGATCACTAAGCAGATGCTATTCTAAACCTTCAGAGCGTTGGGTTCTGCGAGGCTGCCAATATAAAAGCCGCAGGCGTTTGCCTGCGGCTTTAGCGTATAAGTTAGCGCTTGGTGTAAGTCGGCGCCTTACGCGCTCGTTTGAGACCGGGTTTCTTACGTTCCTTGGCCCGCGGGTCTCGGCGTAAATGGCCCTGCTTGGCCATGGTTTCGTGCCAATCCGGATTTATCAAAATCAAGGCGCGGGCCAACCCCATGCGCACTGCGCCCGTCTGTCCGGTGCGGCCGCCGCCGCGTACCACGACGCTGACGTCCACGCTCTTGCCAGCCGCCGCGTCTTCAAGCACGGTTAGGATGGTTTGCGAATCGCCGAAGCGGGGAAAATATTCCTCGATGGGTTTACCGTTCACCATGAATGCGCCCGCGCCCGTCATCACGCGCACCCGCGCGGTACTGGTCTTGCGGCGGCCAACGCCCTCGTAATATTGATCAGCCATGCACTTCTCCTATCCTATTCCAGCGCCAGGGGCTGGGGTTTCTGCGGGCCATGGGGATGCTCAGGCCCTGCATATACCTTCAGTTTTTTGAAGAGCTGGCGGCCCAGCTTTGTGTGCGGCAACATGCCGCGCACGGCGCCCTCGATTACGCGCTCCGGATGCGTATCCAGCATGCGACGCAAGGTGGTCTCTTTGAGGCCACCGGGATAGCCGCTGTGGCGGTAGTAGATCTTATCGATCATCTTGCCGCCAGTGACGGTCACCAATTCGCAATTGGTTACGATTACGCCATCCCCGAGGTCCACACCGGGTGTATATTCCGGGCGATGTTTGCCCAGCAGCACCGTGGCGATACGCGTCGCCAAGCGCCCCAGGTTTTGCCCGCTGGCGTCTACCAGATACCATTGGCCGCTAATTTCGGCGGCTTTGGGATAATAGCTTTTCTGCATCATCAATCCTTCACAATCCTCAATATTCTACCGCTGCCAAGGTCAGGCCCTGGGGCGGCGCCAGTTCTCTCACTTTTTCATTCTTGCCGTTAAGCATCTGGCCCACAAGTTCGGACTCGGCCAGCCCCTGCCCCACCTTTACCTGGAGACCGACCATGCGGCGCACCATATGATATAGGAAGGCATTGGCTGACACCGTGAAGACATATTCATCTTCAGCAGATTTGCTCCAGCTTGCCCGCAGCACTTTGCGAAGTGTGCTACCGCCCTGATTTGGCGGCGATCCAAAGGCGGCGAAGTCGTGTTCACCGCGCATCTCTTTGGCGGCCGCTCGCAGGCGGGAAAGCTTGACTGCCGGCCAAACCCGCCAGGCGTAACGCTCGCGCAGAGGATCGCGCTGCGGCCGGCAAAACAAGCGGTATTCATACCTACGCTGTCTGGCATCGTAGCGGGGATGAAAGTCCCCGGGAGCAGGCTCCACCTGCCTGGCAGCGATCTCGTCCGGCAAACGGGCGTTAAGTGCTCTCAGCAAGTCTTGAGGCGGATGCTTCCACTCCAAGTCGAAGGCAATCACCTGACCGCCGGCGTGCACCCCGGCGTCCGTGCGTCCGGCCACCAGGATTGCCTTCCCCTGCCAGCCGATGCGCTCTAACGCCCTTTCCACTTCAGCTTGCACGCTGCGACCATTGGACTGGCGCTGCATGCCGCTGAAAGCGGTGCCATCGTATGCTAAAACGACTTTGTAACGTGCGACCATCTCGCTTCGCTTGATGGCTTGCAGTTTGCAAAGAGCAAACTGCTAGTAAATGGTCTTATTCGACCAGTTCCAACAATACTTGTTCAGCCCGGTCGCCATCCCGTGGACCCAGTTTGGTCATGCGGGTATAGCCTCCCTTGCGCTCCACGTAGCGGGGCGCAATATCATCAAACAGTTTCTTGACAATCTTGGCGTCGGCTAGGCGGGCGGCTGCCAGACGGCGGGCGTGCACCTTAGCCGACACATCCTCGGCGGCATTGCCGCGCTTGGCCAGCGTGATCATGCGTTCGGCCTGGCCGCGGATGGCTTGCGCCTTAGCGCGCGTAGTCTTGATGCGCTCAAATTCAAAGAGCTGCTTCACCAGAGTGCGGCGCAGTGCCGTGCGGGCGCCAGTATGTCGGCTGAGTTTCTTTCCGGCAATCTTGTGTCGCATGCTTACTCCGCCTCTCCTGCTTCGCTGGGTTGGCCATCTTGCATGTAGCCTTTGTCCTGCATCTTTTCTACCAGTTCATCCATGCTCTTGTCACCAAAATTGCGGATGGACATGACCGCGTCCTGGCCCTTGTCAAGTAATTCCATCACTTCGCCCACCGTAGTGATGCCAGCCCGTTTGAGGGAGTTGAACACGCGCACGGAAAGGTCCAAGTTCTCGATGGGAGTATCGTATACCTCGCTCGAGAGGCGGCTATCGCCCAACTCATCCTTGGGGGCAGGGCTGAGGGTGATCTCGGTGACGCCGGCAATGTGGCGCAAATGCTCTATCAGGATCCCGGCAGCAGTGCTCATGGATTCCTCGGGGCGCACGGTTCCGTCGGTCCATATCTCCATAACCAGTTTGTCGTAATTGGTATCCTGGCCGACGCGGGCGTAATCCACTTCCCAGTTCACGCGGCGCACGGGAGTGAAAATAGCGTCCACAGGCAGCTCGCCGATGGGCAACTTGCCGCTGCGGTCATTAGCAGGCGAATAACCGCGGCCACGCTCCACGGTCATCTCGACTTCCAACTTAGTCTTGCTGCTATCAGACGTGAATAGGTATAGATCAGGATTGACAACCTCGATCTCGGCGGGAACGATGATATCGGCAGCGGTCATTACACCTTCCCCTCGCACTTCCAGGTGCATACGGGAGCTGTCGCCTTCGTGCAATTTCAGACGTAGCTGCTTCAGCTGCAGAATAATTTGGATGACATCCTCGCGGATACCGGGAATCTGGCTGTACTCATGCTGGATATCAGTGATACGTATCGAGGTGATAGCGGCCCCCTCAAGAGAGGACAACAGTACCCGGCGCAGGGCGTTGCCCAGCGTGTTGCCATAGCCGCGCTCCAGCGGGCTGATGGCGTATTTTCCATAGTTGCGCGCTTCCGCTTCTTTTTCGATCCGCGGTGTGACCATATTACTTAAGACAATCACAGCTCAGTCCTTCTTCCCCGAACGCAGGAACTTCTCTGCGTTGGAATAACATGAATTAATTCGCCTTGGGAGCTGGCGAGTGCGTGCATTACCTCGAATAGAATTCCACAACCAACTGCTCGTTCAAGTTGGCATCGATCTCTGTGCGCTCCGGCAGGCGTTTGACCGTGCCGCTCATCTTCTTGAGGTCACGGTCGATCCATTCAGGAGCGTTACGGCCTTTGGCGAAATCGGGCAGCTCCTTGAAAAAGCTGCGGCCGCGGGAGCCTTCACGAATCTCGATAACATCTCCCTCCTTGAGCAAGACAGAAGGCACGTCGGTACGGCGGCCGTTCAACATGAAATGTCCGTGGTTTACCAATTGGCGCGCCTGGGCGCGGCTGCTGGCAAAACCCATGCGGTAAATCACGTTGTCCATGCGAGCTTCAAGCATCTGCAGCATGGTCAGGCCGGTCAGCCCGCGAGACTTCAGAGCCTCGCGGAAATAGCGACGGAATTGGCGCTCGAAGACGCCATAGACGCGGCGCGTTTTTTGTTTGGCCCGCAACTGCTTGCCAAAGTCCGACTTACGCGAACGGCGCCACTCGGCGCCCTTGCCATGAAGACCCGGTGGATAATTGCGGCGCTCAATAGCGCATTTAGGGGAAAAGCAGCGCTCGCCCTTGAGGAAGAGCTTCTCCCCCTCACGGCGGCACAGCTTGCAAACGGGATCAGTATGTCTTGCCATAACTCCTTATTTCCTTACATTCTGCGGCGCTTGGGTGGGCGGCAGCCGTTGTGCGGTAGAGGAGTAACGTCCGAAATGGAACGCACCTTCATGCCCATGCTTTGCACAGCGCGCACCGCCGAACTCGCGGCCGGGGCCGGGACCCTTGACGAACATATCGATCTCCTGCAAGCCCATATCCTGGGCGGCTTTGACGGCGCGCTCAGTAGCCAGGCGGGAGGCGAAGGGCGTGCTCTTACGCGGACCCTTAAAGCCGACCAAACCAGCGCTGGCCCACGAGAGGGTGTTGCCCTGATCGTCTGTGACGGTCACGATGGTATTGTTAAACGTGGCGAAGATGTGGATCTGACCGAAAGCCACCCGCTTACCGCTTTTTTTGGCGCCGCGAGCAGCACGAGCAGGTTTCCCACCTTCGGCCGCATCTGCTTCAGGAACAGCCGCCTTGGCTTCCACTTCTTCAGGTTTTTTTTCTTCTTCTTTTTTGGCCATAAGTCACTAACTCCAGGGCTACTTCTTGGTAGCGCCGCGTCGCCGTCCGCGCCCGGCCACTGTCTTGGCTGGGCCCTTGCGCGTGCGCGCATTGGTGCGCGTGCGTTGGCCGCGTACCGGCAGGCCGCGGCGATGGCGCAGTCCACGATAGCTGCCGATCTCGGTGAGGCGTTTTATGTTCAATTGCACCGCGCGGCGCAAGTCACCTTCGGTCTTCACATTCTGGGTGATGTATTCGCGCAGCTTGGTCACTTCGTCGTCGGTAAGGTCCTTCACACGCGTATCCGGGCTCACACCGGTCTGCGCCAGGATCTGCTGCGAAGTTTTAAGGCCCACACCGTAAATGTAGGTCAATCCGTATTCAACGCGCTTGTCGTGTGGCAGGTCCACGCCTTCGATACGAGCCATGCGTCTCCTAGCCTTGTCGCTGCTTGTGCTTGGGATTGCTGCAAATCACATACAGTTTGCCCTTGCGCTTAACAATTTTGCAGCGCGCACATCGTTTTTTGATGGATGCAGTTACTTTCATTTACGTCCTAACTCCAAACACCGTCATTTCTGGCGGCAAACGTCCTATTTTATCTGTGTTTTGCCAATCCGTCCAGTCAGCTTCACTGGGTCAGAATGAGCGGGTCACCTTCGGTGACGGCCACGCTGTGCTCGAAGTGAGCCGTGAGTGAGCCATCAGCCGAAACAACCGTCCACTGGTCGGGCAGCACGCGGGTGCGATGCGTACCCACTAGCACCATGGGTTCCAGGGCGATGGTGAGACCGGGCCTCAGGACCATTCCCTGGCCACGGGTGCCGTAGTTCGGAACCTGGGGCCCTTCGTGCATCTGCCGCCCCACCCCATGCCCGGAATACTCGCGGGGCACGTGGTAACCGCGACCCTCAACCCATTCCTGCACTGCCCCCGAGACATCACCCAAATGGTTGCCTGAGCGCAGTTGCTCAATGCCCAGCCGCAAGGCTTCACGGGTGACATCGATCAACCCCTGGGCTTCCTCGCTGATCTTGCCGACCCCGGTGGTGAAAGCGGAGTTGCCCACAAAACCCTTGTAAACCGTACCGCAATCCACCGAAAGGACATCGCCTTCAATCAATTCGATCTTGCGGTTAGGCAATCCGTGCACCATTTCCTGATTGATGCTGGCGTTGATAGTTGCCGGATAAGGGTACGGTCCCGGGTAGTTCAGGAAAGCCGGCTGGCCACCGTGGTCACGGATGACCTGCTCTGCAACGCGGTCCAATTCGTCCGTAGTCGCGCCTGGGCGAATGTTCTTACGCACCTCTTCCAGAGCCAAAAAGTTGATGTGCCCGGCCTGCTGCATCAGCTCAATCTCCGCAGGGCTCTTGAGCACAATGTTGCGCTCCCAGCTAATCACCTGCACCAGCCCTTTTGGGCAAGGCAGCCAGCAGGTCGGCCGTAACCTTCTCGATGGGCTGCGCCCCGTTGATATCGGCTAAGATGCCTATTTGGCGGTAATGCTCCACCAATGGAGCGGTTTGCTCGAGATACACATGAATGCGCCGTTGCACCGCGTCGCGCTTGTCGTCCTCGCGTTGGTAAAGCTCCGAACCATCAAAATCGCAGCGCCCCGATTCCTTGGGCGGGTTGAATGCCTCATGGAAGATGTGCCCCTGTTCCCGACAAATCCAGCGCCCGCTGAGACGATTTACCAGCTCCTCTTCGGGCACCTGAACAAAAGGCACCACGGTAACCCGACTGTCAAATGCCGAAAGCATCTCGTCCAAGGCTTGCGCCTGGGGTGGTGTGCGTGGGTAACCGTCCAACAAGGCGCCTTGGGCACAATCCGGGCGGGCTAAACGCTCACGAATCATGCCGATGGTCACATCGTCCGGCACCAGGTCGCCGCGATTGATAAAGGTTGCTGCGAGCTTTCCAAGTTCCGTTTGGTTTTTAATGTTCTCTCTAAAGATATCCCCTGACGAGATGTGGGCTAAGCCCAATTCCGCGGAGACGATCTTAGCCTGGGTGCCTTTGCCGGCCCCAGGAGGTCCGAGTAAAACTATGTATGTTGGCACGGGCTCCTCAGCACCTTTCTTCTGAGGGATTACCGAACAAGCAGTGATTCCTCGTAACCGTGCAATTTCAATTCGGCGTCAACGTTAAAGAACGCTTCACGCACGACGCCCACAACAATCAGCAAGCCAGCCGAGCTGACCAGGAACAACGAAGACGTGTTGCCCGCTGTCCCCAGGAAGGGGAAGACGGTGAGCACAATATAGGGAAGTACCGCAATCAGACCCAGGAAAAGCGCTCCAGGCAGAGTAATGCGCCGCAACACCGAGGTGAGGTATTTCTGCGTGGGTGCACCCCGGCTGACCCCTGGGATCTGGGCGCCCACTCGCTTCAGGTTCTCGCCATAGTTTTGCTGGGCGAACAACACATCCGTATAGAAGAACGAAAAGGCCACCGTCATCAGGAAATACAGGAACCAGTACCAAAAACCCTGCGGATTAAAGAAAGTTTGAATACCCACCGAAAAGCTGGCAATCCAGGGGGTTGCGGAATTGGCAAAGAAGGTAGCCACGATAGAAGGTAACTGCAAAATCGCTTGGGCGAAGATCAGTGGGATCATGCCTGCCATATTAACCATTAGCGGAAGTGTGCCCTTTACTGGCATGGACATGCGATTGCCCATGCGGCGGCCGGGATACATTACAGGCACATTGCGCCGGCCCTGCTGCACATAGACAATCACGAAAATGGTTAGCACCATGATGGCCAGAATGAGCAATATTGAAATCCAGCCAGAGGAAGTTCCCTGCAGCAAGCGCACAAAGTTACCCGGGATGCGCGAAATAATGCCGGCAAAAATGATCAGGGAAAGGCCCTGATTGCGTATGCCGTATTCCGAAATTAGTTCACCCAACCAAATAGCAAACAAGGTACCTGCCGTCATGCTAAAAATAATGGCCACGGACCCCAGCACGTTTACATTAGGACCAAAGAAACCAAAATTCTGGATAACGGGCCCGCCAGCCAAGGTGGAGAAGATGTTTATCTGCCCAACCGCTGTCAAGGCGGCCATAGGCACGGCTAGGATATATGTCCAGCGCTCCATCCACTTCTGGCCTTCGCGCGGGTCTTCCTCCATGCGCGCCTGCAAGGACGGGATGATTGGGACGAGCAACTGCAGAATGATTTGGGCGGTGATATAGGGGTAAACGCCCATTGCCAGCACCGAGAAGTTCAGCAAGGTGCCGCCTGAAATGAGGTCGATCAGCCCGACTAGCGTAGAGGCCGAACTGCCCTGGGACATCAGACTGGTGATCAGGTCACGGTTAACGCCGGGTACGGGTACATGGGATACCAGACGATACAGAACCAGAATACCGACCGTAAACAGAAGCTGACGGCGAATGTCGGGTGCAGTCCACAGATAGCGCCAGGCTCCTCCTCGTTTCATTCAGTCTCCTTTACAAGCCGGGCTCAGCCGGCTTACTTGGCTTCCTTGATGATTTCCACACTGCCGCCGGCCTTCTTAACCTTGGCGACGGCGGATTTTGTGGCGCGGTGCACGCTGATCTTCAATGCGTTCTTTACTTCGCCGCGGCCCAGCAGCACCACAGGGTCTTTGGGGCTGCGCAGCAGCTTGGCCTTCTTCAGGGTTTCGGGATTCACCTCAGAGTTGGCCTTGAAAGCCTCCAACTGGTCCAGGTTGATCTCGTTGTAATTCACCCGGAAAGGAATATTGAAGCCGCGCTTGAAGGGCAGACGACGATAGAACGGCAGGTTCCCGCCCTGATGGTACAGGCCGGGGCCGCTGCCAGCGCGTGCACCCTGACCTTTAGTGCCGCGGCCAGCCGTTTTGCCGCGCCGCCCAGAAGTGCCACGGCCCACGCGGCGCTTGGCCGAAACTTTGCCCTCGTTGGGCTTCAATTCATGCAACTTCATGAGTATTACGCCTCTTCTACCTTGAGTAAATGAATGACCTTGTTGATCATGCCGCGCATCGCGGGAGTATCCTCGCGCACCACGGAGTAATTCAACCGGCGCAAGCCAAGGGCGCGAACCGTTTCTTTCTGGCTCTTCTCGTACCCAATGGCGCTGCGCACCAAAGTCAATTTAAGCTGTTTCTTTGTCGCCATTCTTCCTACCTCTATCCCAGAACGGTTTGACCTCGTTCATTGGCTTGCCGCGCATGGTCGCCTGTTCATCCACAGATTTGAGCTGATCCAACGCCTTCAACGTGGCCATGACCACGTTATGAATGTTTGGGCTGCCCATCGACTTGGTCAGGATGTCTTGCACGCCCACGGCTTGCATCACGGCGCGCACCCCACCGCCGGCGATTACGCCGGTGCCAGGAGAAGCGGGTTTCAGCAGCACCTCAGAACCACCCACCTTGCCAACGACCGCATGCGGAATAGTGCTGTAATACAAATTCATGCGGCGCATCTCTTTGCGGGCGCGCGTGGTGGCCTTTTGAATGGCTTCCGGAACTGTGTTGGCCTTGCCCATCCCGGCGCCCACCCGGCCACCGCGATCTCCAACGATCACTGTTACCCGGAACGAGAAACGGCGTCCGCCTTTCACCACTTTGGCTACGCGGCGGATCTCAATGGTCTTTTCTTCGAACTCGTGCTCGAAGTCGGGCGCCGACGTTTGCGATCGTTTTGACTTTTCTGCCATCAGTTCTCCTAAAACTCCAGGCCTTCTTTGCGGGCGCCTTCGGCCAGGGCTTTTACGCGGCCCGCATAGCGGAAGCCGCCGCGATCCAGGACAACCTGTTTGATACCCTTAGCCTGAGCCCGCTTGGCCACAGCTTCACCTATCATGCGGGCCTGGTCGGTTTTTTTCTTGCCCTTCATCTGGCTGCGCAACTCACTATCGATGCTGGAAGCCGAAACCAGCGTGCGGCCGGCCGCATCGTCGATCAATTGGGCGTAAATACCGCTTAGGCTGCGATATACATTCAGCCGCGGGCGGTCTTTGCTGCCGACGATCTTGCGACGCACGCGCATGTGACGTTTTAATCTTGCGGAACTTCGTGTTTTTTTCGCCATACGTTTCCTTCTACTACGTCGCAGCGGCCTTGCCAGCTTTGCCGGCTTTGTGGCGCACGTATTCGCCTACATAGCGGATGCCTTTGCCCTTGAACGGCTCGGGCGGTCGTACTTTGCGAATACGTGCAGCAGTTTCACCGACCATCTCTTTGTCGTAACCACTCACAGTAACTTCGCCTTTTTCGCCTACGACAAAGCTGATCCCGTTGGGAGGTTCGACCTCTACGGGGCTGGAATAACCCACGTTCAGCACCAGGGTCTTGCCCTTCATTTCGGCCCGATAACCCACGCCCTGGATTTCCAGAGATTTGGAGAAACCCGTGCTGGTACCTACTACCATATTGTTCACTAAAGCGCGGGCGGTGCCGTGCAGCGAATGGCCAAACTTGTCTTCCGAATGGCGTTCGATATGCAAGGTGTTGCCCTCGCGCGAGAAGGTAATGATAGGAGGGAAGGTGTGCGCAAGCTCGCCCTTCGGCCCTTTTACTTTAACTGAGGAGCCGTTGATTTCTACTTCCACACCGGAAGGGATCTCAATCGGCATTCTTCCAACTCTTGACACGGTCAAACCTCCAAAGCGTCTGGCTTACCAGACCTTGCACAAAATCTCGCCGCCCACGCCCATCTGGCGCGCCTTGCGTCCGCTCATCACACCCTTAGGTGTCGACAGGATGGCGATACCCAGTCCAGACAGCACCCAAGGGATCTCGCTGCGCTTGGCATAAATGCGGCGACCGGGAGAACTCACCCGTTCCAATCCTGTTATCACCGAGCGTCGCGTGCGGCGGTCGCCAATGTATTTAAGCGACATTCGCAACACCTTGAAGCCGCTGAAATCATCATCTACAACCTCGAAGGATTCGATGAAGCCCTCCTCCTTCAATATCCCAGCGATGGCCGCTTTGAGCTTTGAGCTCGGCATTGCCACCAGGGTGTGCCCGGCCATGACCGCATTGCGGATCCGGGTGAGCAAGTCGCTGATAGGATCGTTCAAAGCCATGTTCGCTCCTCGCCGCCTACCAAGAGGCCTTTACCACGCCGGGGATTTTGCCCTGCAAAGCATATTCACGGAAGCAGATGCGGCACAAGCCGAAGCGGCGCATGTAGCCGCGCGGTCGACCGCACACCTTGCAGCGATTGCGCACCCGAACGGTGTACTTGCGGTGGCCCTCTCGGTTGATCATCGATTTCTTAGCCATACTAACTTTCGCTCCTGAAGGGCATGCCCAACAACTGCAGCAAAGCACGTCCTTCGTCATCCGTGCGTGCCGTAGTCACAATGGTGACCTCTAGACCGCGCACTTGGTCAATACTGTCATACTGGATTTCGGGGAATACCAACTGCTCGTTGAAACCCAGGGTGTAATTGCCGCGCCCATCGAACGCATCCGGGGAAATCCCGCGGAAGTCACGCACACGTGGCAGCGCCAGGTTTACCAGGCGGTCAAAGAAGGCCCACATGCGCTCGCCGCGCAAGGTAACCATGACACCTATGGCCACACCTTCACGCAGCTTGAAGTTGGCAATGCTCTTGCGTGCTTTGGTGACCATGGGTTTCTGCCCCGAAATAATGGTCAGGTCCTCCACGGCTCCGTCCAGCGCCTTGGCGTCGCCCTGCAGATGACCGATGCCCATGTTTAGCACGATCTTCTGCAGGCGGGGTACCTCCATGACGTTATCGGTACCCAGGCTTTTTTCCAGCGCCGGGACGATCTCCTTTTGGTAGCGTTCTTTCAAATAATGTGCCATTCAATTAGCTCCAACAACCAACGGCTCAGTCAATTGCCTTGCCGCAGTTCTTACAAACACGGCGTACGCCGGCCTCATCGCGCTCAAAACTGACTTTGGCCGCCTTGCCACACTTAGGGCAAACCAGCGCCACATTGGAAACGTCCATGGGCCCTTCGAATTCGATAATGCCCGGGTTCAACTGGCGGCCCTGGGACTGAACTGCTCGCTGGTGCTTCTTGCGGATGTTGATCTTTTGCACCACCAAGCGGTTTTTTCTTGGCATCATACGAATCACTTCGCCGCGCTTGCCTTTATCAGCCTCTTTGCCGGTGATCACTTCAACGGTGTCACCTTTGCGAATTTTCTGCTTCACTCTCACACTCCTACCGGCGGCCTAAAGCACTTCCGGCGCCAGGGAAACGATACGCATAAAGCCCTTGTCACGCAGCTCACGGGCCACAGGTCCAAAGATGCGCGTACCGCGCGGGTTTGTCGTGTTGCCATCCAGGATGACCGCGGCGTTGTCGTCAAAACGGATATAAGAACCGTCATCGCGGCGCCATTCCTTGGCAGTACGTACAACCACAGCGCGCACCACCTCGCTCTTCTTCACCGACCCTTGCGGGATAGCGCTTTTCACAGTGGCAGTGACGATGTCGCCAATACGACCGTAGCGGCGCCCGGTACCACCCTGCACCTGGATTACCAGGATCTCGCGGGCGCCGGTGTTATCTGCAACTTTCAGACGGCTTTCCTGTTGGATCATCAGGCAACCTCTTCCTGTTCCTTGTGGATCAGGATCTCAGTCACCACCCAGCGCACCATCTTTGAATAAGGTCGGCTCTCGATCAGCCGCACACGGTCACCTATTTTGGCTTCCAATTCATCGTGCGCCATCACCTTGTGGTGCGATTCCACCACTTTGCCATATAGCGGATGGCGGAAAGTCTGGCTGGTCTGCACCACCACGGTTTTTTGCATCTTATTCGAAGTCACTACGCCTTCGATTTCGCGGCGTTTGCTCATGCTTCACCTTCCGTCTTTTGCGCTGCCCGTTTTTCACCCAAAATGGTCAACATGCGGGCAATTTCCCGGCGAGTGCGCCGCGGTAAGTTCTGGTCAGTCAGTTCTCCGGTCGCGATCTGAAAGCGCATGCGCATCAATTTCTCGCGCTCTTCCTCGATCTGCTCTTCAAGCCGCTCGGTCGATAGGTCTCTTATTTCTTGTGGCTTCATGGCATTACTCACTCAAAAACTCCGAGCGCCCAACGATCTTGGTCCGCACCGACAATTTGTGTTTGGCCAGGGTCAGCGCCTTCAAGGCTACATCCTCGGGCATACCGGCAACTTCGAAAAGGATGCGCCCCGGCTTGACCACGGCAGCATAGAATTCCACGCCACCCTTGCCTTTACCCATGCGGGTCTCAGCGGCCCGCTTGGTGATAGGCTTGTCGGGGAACACGCGGATCCACACCTTGCCGCGGCGACGAGCCTCACGCACAATGGCACGGCGGGCCGCCTCTAGCTGGCGGGCGGAAACCCAACCCGGATCCAGGGACTGCAGGCCAAATTCTCCGTAATGCACTTCGGCGCCGCGATGGGCGCGGCCGCGCATACGGCCACGATGCATCTTCGGGAATTTGAAATTCTTCGGCATCAACATAATCTCAGTCCTTCTCAGTGCGTCCGCTATTCGCTAACGTACACTCCTTCACTGGTCTCCGGAGCGGCTTCCTTCTCAGGGTAAATATCTCCTCGGTAAATCCACACTTTCACACCGATCATGCTGTACTGGGTGTGGGCTTCTGCGATAGCGTAATCAATATCGGCGCGCAGCGTGTGCAGTGGTACACGTCCATCGCGGTTCCAAACCCGGCGAGACATGTCCGAGCCGCCCAGGCGTCCGGCCACCTCCACCTTGACGCCCTTGGCTCCGGCGCGCATGCTTTGCTCGACGGCGCGGTTCAGTGCCCGGCGATAGCTAATGCGCCGCTCGAGTTGATCGGCGATGTTTTGGGCAACTAAGTGTGCATCCAGATCCGGGTCTTTGATCTCTTTGATATCCAACTCGATCTTCATTCCGACCAGGGCTTCCAGGGCCTTGCGGACCTCTTTGACGTTTTCGCCCTTCTTACCGATCAGAATACCAGGTTTGGCAGTGTGCACCATAATCTTGACATTGCCCGGGAAGCGTTCAATTTCAACCCGCGAAATGCCGGCACGCGGGGCCATGTCCTTCACCAATTTACGGACAGCGAAATCCTGGTGCAGGCGGTCCAAATAGTCCTTGCCTTCAGCAAACCAGCGGCCCTCCCAGGTCTTATTGATCCCGAGGCGAAAACCGATCGGATGTACTTTACGACCCATAACTCTCCTATTTCTTCTTTGCTGGCGCCGGTGCGGGTTCACTTTCGCGCTCCCGCAAGACTAATGTAATATGGCTGGCACGCCGCAGCCAAGGCTTGAAGCGGCCGCGAGCGCCAAAGCGGCGCCATTTGCGAGTGCGCGCTTCATCTGCCATAATTTGATGCACGTAAAGTTCATCCCGGGCCACACCCATGTTATTCTCGGCGTTGGCCACTGCAGAAGCTAGCAGCTTGGAAACAGGCTCAGCCGCTTTGCTGGGCTCGAACTTCAATATATTCATTGCCTCAGCGGCTGTCTTCCCGCGCACCAAGTCGATCACCAGGCGCATCTTCTGCGCGGAGATGGAAACATCGCTTGCTTTGACGCGAACTTCATGTACCATGCTTATTCTCCAGCCGCCGGGCCGCTGACCTCGGTCTTCTTCTCGCTTACGTGGCCGCGGAAGGTGCGTGTCGGCGCAAATTCGCCCAAGCGATGCCCCACCATGTTCTCAGTAATGTAGATGGGCACATGGCGGCGCCCGTCATGCACTGCGATCGTGTGCCCCACCATCTGGGGAAAGATCTGGCTGGCGCGGCTCCACGTGCGCACGACGGTTTTTTGGTTGCGCTCGTTCATCGCTTCGATTTTCTTCAACAACTTCGGGTCGACGTACGGCCCTTTCTTCAGAGAACGTCCCATAACTTCTTCCTCTAGCTTCGACGCTTCTTGCCGCGGCGGCGGACAATGTACTTATCGGTTGCCTTGTTGCGGCGGGTCTTCTTGCCCAGGGTCGGCTTGCCCCATGGGCTCTTCGGGCTGGGCATACCTATCGGCTGGCGACCTTCGCCGCCACCGTGCGGGTGGTCACGTGGGCTCATGGCAGAGCCGCGTACTGCGGGCCGGATACCCATGTGGCGTTTGCGGCCTGCTTTGCCCAGCTTCACATTGCCATGGTCCACATTGCCCAGCTGGCCGATGGTGGCGTAGCAGCCCTGGCGGATCAGGCGGATTTCTCCAGAAGGCAGGCGTACCTGAGCGTATTCGCCTTCTTTGGCAACCAATTGGGCGCTGTTTCCGGCGGAACGCACCATCTGTCCGCCGCGCCCTTCCTTGATCTCAATATTATGAATAATCGTGCCAGTCGGGATGTTGGCCACCGGTAAGGCATTTCCAAGAGCTACATCCGCTTGATCTCCGGAAACCACCGAGTCTCCGACCTTTAATCCAAGGGGAGCCAAGATGTAGCGCTTCTCACCATCAACATAATGAAGCAAGGCGAGGTAAGCGCTGCGCCCGGGGTCGTATTCGATGCCCGCCACTTTGGCTGGCACCCCGTGCTTCTCGCGCAAGAAATCCACGATACGCGTGCGCCGGGCATTCCCGCCGCCGCGATGGCGGACGGTGATCTTGCCGCGCACATTGCGCCCCCCGCTTCTAGTCTTCTTCGCCAGCAATGCGCGTTCCGGCTTGGATTTGGTGATCTCCTCAAACGTATGGCCTGCCGCACCGCGGCGGCCGGGAGTCGTCGGGTTGTACTTCTTAATGGCCATTACTTCACACCTTCAAAAATATCCACCGTCTGGCCAGGCGCCAGGGTCACCAGGGCCTTGCGGTACCCGGAGCGGCGTAAGCGCATGCGGCGGCTCTGCGAACTGCGCGTTCGCTTGGGGGGCATATTGAGCACATTCACCCGCACCACTTTCACGTTGAACAGATGCTCAACGGCTTCCTTGACCATGGCTTTGCTGGAACCAGGCGCCACTTCAAAGGCGATCTGGTTCAGCTTGGTATTCTGGAAGTTGGACTTCTCAGATATCACAGGTCGTTTAAGTACGTCGTAAACGGTTGTCATTCTTAGCTCGCTTAGCCCAAAAAGCTCTCAATCGCTTCGATGGAAGCGAGGGGCAGGATGAGTTTGTCGTAGGTAAGCAGATCGCGCACATTCACATAGTTGGCCAGTAATGCCTTGAACACAGGCAGATTACGCCCGGCACGCAGCACCGTGGCGTAGTTATCGTCTTTAGCCGGCAAAACCAACAACGCCGTGCCTTCGCCTACCAGCTTGTCCAGCGCCTGGGCTACCAGCTTGGTCTTGGGTTCAGACAAGCCGAAAACGTCCACCAGCACGATCTCGTTTCCCGCAGCTTTGGCCGATAGCGCCGAGCGCAGGGCTGCCTGGCGCATCTTCTGCGGCATGCTCTGGCTGTAATCGCGCGGCTTGGGTGTGTGCACTTTGCCGCCGCCTACCCATTGGGCTGCCCGCGTCGACCCTTGACGGGCGCGGCCGGTGCCCTTCTGCTTCCACGGTTTTCTTCCTCCGCCGGAAACATCGGAGCGGCCCTTGGTGCTGCGTGTACCCAAGTGGGCATTGGCAGTCTGGCGCACGAAAGCCTGGTGCATCAAGTCATTATTGATGGGTGCCTCAAATATCTTGGCCGGCAAATCGGCCTTCTTCTCGAGCTTTTTACCCTGGATGTTATAAACGTCTAATTTCATGGCTGCATCCGCTCCGGCTCTAAGCCTTGCGGGCCTCCCGAATAGTAACGATGGAACCCTTGCCGCCGGCCACTGCCCCATGCACACCAATCAGGTTCATATCCTTATTGACCATGACCACGCGCAGGTTCATTGCAGTCACGCGCTGGGTACCCATGTGGCCTGCCATGCGCTTGCCCTTGAATACGTGGCCTGGATAAGTATTCGCACCAATAGAACCTGGGGAACGCTGGCGATCCGACTGGCCGTGACTGATTGGGCCGCCGCCAAAGCCATGGCGCTTCATCACGCCGGCAAAACCTTTGCCTTTGCTGATGCCCACGATATCCACGTGATCCCCCACCGTAAAGGTTTCCACGGTCAGCGTATCGCCTTCCTTGACTTCAGGTTGCTTGGCGCGGAACTCGCGTAAGAAACGCAGCAAGGGAGCCTTAGCCCGATTGAGGTGGCCACGTTCACCACCGCTGAGGTGCTTGGCCTTAGTCTCGCCAAATCCAAGCTGCACGGCGCTATACCCTTCGTGGTCGGAACGGCGGATCTGGGTGACATAACAAGGCCCAGCTTCGATTAGAGTGACCGGAACTGCGCGGCCTTCCTCGTCGAAAATCTGGGTCATTCCGATTTTCTTTCCAATAAGCCCTTTAAACATCCTCGGTTGCTCCTCGTCTCTTGATGGGGACTGTCGGCCTGGGCAAGGCCGCATCATCCCGCAGCGGCGCAGTCAACAGTTGCCTTGAACACCTTCAGCGTCCTACGCAGCTGCTCTTACACCGCCCCACGACAGCAACGCAGCCGTGGCCGCGTTGGTCTGTCAACAAACTATTCGCTTATCAAGCTTTACCTGATAGACAGGCGAAGCCCAGAACTATACCAAACAGTTGGCTCTTCGTCCAGCCTAGATTTTGATCTCGATATCCACGCCGGCCGGCAAATTCAAGCGCATCAGCATATCAATGGTCTTCGAATCCGGTTCCAATACGTCTATGATGCGGTTATGCGTGCGGATTTCGAAGTGCTCCTGTGAATCCTTATCGATGAAAGGCGAGCGGCCCACGGTGAACATCTCTCGCTTGGTAGGCAGCGGTACCGGACCCACCACGCGCGCTCCAGTGCGCTCTGCAGTTTCGACGATGCGCTTAGCCGATTGGTCGATCACGCGATGATCGTAGGCTTTAAGACGGATACGGATCTTCTGTTTGGTAGTGGTAGCCATGTTAGTCCAAGATCTTGGTAATGACGCCGGCGCCCACAGTCAGGCCGCCTTCACGAATGGCGAACTTGGAGCCTTGCTCCAACGCCACCGGAATGCCCAGCTCCACCTGCAGGTTCACGTTGTCTCCCGGCATCACCATCTCTACCCCTTCGGGCAGGGTCACTTCACCGGTCACGTCCATGGTGCGAATGTAGAACTGCGGCTTGTAGCCCGTGAAGAAGGCTTTGTGCCGCCCACCTTCCTCTTTCTTCAGCACGTACACTTCGCTCATGAATTTCTTGTGCGGGGTGATGCTGCCCGGTTTGGCCAGCACCATGCCGCGCTCGACCTGGTCGCGGTCGATGCCGCGCAACAGCAGGCCGGCGTTGTCCCCAGCCATGCCTTCATCCAGCTGTTTGTGGAACATTTCAATACCCGTCACCACGGTGCTGCCCACTTTTTCGCGCAGCCCCACGATGTCCACCGGGTCGTTCAGCTTGACTTTGCCGCGGTCGATACGTCCGGTCACCACGGTGCCACGGCCCTTGATGCTGAACACGTCTTCAATGGACATCATGAAGGGTTTGTCCACATCGCGCTGCGGTTCGGGGATGTATTCGTCGATGACGCGCAGCAGTTCGCGGATGGGCGCATATTCGGGCGCATTCGGGTCGGTGGAGGTGCTCTCCAACGCCTTCAGGGCTGAGCCGCGTACGATGGGCGTCTCGTTGCCCGGGAATTTGTATTCGTTGAGCAGCTCGCGCAGTTCCAATTCGACCAGTTCCAACAATTCAGGGTCGTCCATCATGTCGGTCTTGTTCAGGAACACCACGATGCTGGGCACTTCTACCTGGCGGGCCAACAGTACGTGTTCACGCGTCTGCGGCATAGGGCCATCCGGAGCGGCTACGACCAGGATGGCGCCATCCACCTGGGCGGCGCCGGTGATCATGTTCTTGATGTAGTCACGGTGACCCGGCATGTCCACGTGGGCGTAGTGGCGCTTATCGGTCTCGTACTCGACGTGGGTGATGTTGATGGTGATGCCGCGCTCGCGCTCTTCCGGGGCGTTGTCGATGCTGTCATAGGCGCGAAATTCGCCTTTGCCCAACAATGCCGCCACTTTGGTGATCGCCGCCGTCAGGGTGGTCTTGCCATGGTCAATGTGCCCCATGGTGCCCACGTTCAAGTGCGGCTTGCTGCGATCAAATTTCTGCTTCGCCATGAATTCTCTCTCCTTAGTTACTCTTGATGAGTTCTTCAGCCAGGTTTGCTGAGACCTGGGCATAATGGTCAAACTCCATTGTAAACGCACCGCGGCCCTGCGTGGCAGAGCGCAGTTCGGTGGCGTAACCGAACATCTCCGATAGCGGCACCATGGCACGGATGGCCTGGGCGCCGCCCGGGCGCATTTCCATACCCTGGATCTCGCCGCGTCGGGCACTTAGCTGCCCTACGATGTCGCCCAGGTATTCCTCCGGCACGATGGCTTCCACCTTCATGATGGGCTCCATCAGCACCGCTTTGCCAAGGCGCATGCCCTCTTTGAAGGCCATGGAAGCGGCCATCTTGAAGGCCATTTCACTGGAGTCAACCTCGTGATAGGAACCGTCGTACAAAGTGACGGCGATATCTGTAACTGGGTAGCCTCCCACCACTCCGCCCTCAGTGGCTTCGCGTACTCCCTTTTCAACTGCGGAAATATATTCCCTGGGGATCACACCGCCGACGATCTTGTTCTCAAAACTGACGCCGGTACCAGGAGCGGTCGGCTCCAATTCCAGCACCACATGCCCATATTGGCCATGGCCGCCGGTCTGCTTGACATAGCGCATTTCAGCCTTCTCGACCGGACGCGTGATGGTTTCACGATAAGCCACGCGCGGGCGGCCCACATTAGCCTCAACCTTGAACTCGCGCAGCATGCGGTCCACCAGGATCTCCAGGTGCAACTCGCCCATGCCTGAGATTACCGTCTGGCCCGTCTCAGGGTCGGACTGAACCCGGAAGGTGGGGTCTTCTTCGGACAGGCGATGCAGCGCTTCAGCCATCTTGTCCTGGTCGGCGTTGGTCTTGGGTTCCACAGCGATGGAAATAACCGGATCCGGGAAACTGATGTTCTCTAACACAATCTGGTTGGTCTCGTCACACAGTGTGTCACCTGTGAACGAGTCCTTCAACCCGATCACCGCGCCGATGTCGCCGGCTTCAACTTCGTCAATCTCTTCGCGGCGGTCGGCGTACATACGGATCAGCCGTCCAATCCGCTCGCGCTTGCGTTTGACCGGGTTGTACACCGAGCCGCTCTTGGCTATCTTTCCCGAATACACGCGGAAATATGCCAGGCGGCCCACGAAGGGGTCGGCCACGATCTTAAATACCAAAGCGCTCAAAGGTTCCTTGTTATCCGCGTGGCGCTCGATGGGCTCTTCCGTACGCGGGTCCAGCCCCTTAATCGTGGGGATATCCAGCGGGGAGGGTAGATAATCCACTACTGCATCCAACACAGGCTGAACGCCGCGGTTTTTTAATGAAGAGCCGCAAAATACGGCAGTGGCAGTCCCAGCAATGACGGCTTTTCGTAACGCAGCCTTCATTTCAGGGACGTTGATCTCTTCGCCTTCAAGGTATTTGTGCGTCAAGGCATCGTCGGTTTCAGCGATCGATTCGACCATACGTTCGCGCCACTCTTTGGCCTGTTTTTGCATGTCGGCCGGGATATCGCGGGTAACCGGTTTGGCGCCGCTTTCCTCTTCCCAAATGATGGCCTTTTGCTCAAGCAGGTCAATAATTCCCTGGAAGGCAAACTCGGCCCCAATGGGGATTTGCATGGCTATTGGATTGGCGCCCAGGCGCTGCCGTATGCTTTCCAGGCTGCGCTCAAAGGATGCGCCGGTGCGGTCCATCTTATTAATGAAGCAGATGCGTGGTACACCATAGCGGTCGGCTTGGCGCCACACAGTTTCGCTTTGCGGCTCCACTCCCTGCACGGCATCAAAGACAACGATGCCGCCGTCCAGGACACGCAAGGAGCGCTGCACTTCAGCGGTGAAATCGATGTGTCCAGGTGTGTCGATGATATTGATCAGGTAATCTTTCCACTCGGCGGTAACGGCGGCGGACACGATAGTGATGCCGCGTTCGCGTTCCTGTTCCATCCAATCCGTAACCGTATTGCCTTCGTCAACCGACCCCAGGCGATGGGTCTTGCCGGTGTAGAACAAAATGCGCTCCGTCGTCGTCGTTTTACCGGCGTCGATATGGGCGATGATGCCTATATTTCTAAGCTTTTCAAGCGGGAAATTAGCGGGCATGATACTGTCTGAGAACTCCAATAAACTAAAGACGGTAATGAGAGAAGGCGCGGTTGGCCTCTGCCATCTTGTGTGTTTCTTCTTTTTTGCGCACAGAGGCCCCCTGCCCGGCTGCAGCCTCATTCAACTCGGCGGCCAGCTTCTCCGCGAACGAGTTGCCGCCGCGGCCGCGGGCCGAAGCGATGATCCAACGTGAGGCCAGTGCAAACTGGCGCTTAGCATTCACTTCCATGGGTACCTGGTAAGTGGCCCCACCAACACGGCGAGGGCGAACTTCCATCTGCGGACCCACATTTTTGAAGGCGGCAGAGAAGACTTCCAGGGGTTGTTGCTTCTTTTGCTTCTCGATCAATTCGAAAGCTCCATACACCTGGTGGGCGGCGACGCTCTTCTTGCCGCCTTTCATCACCCGGTTGATGAACATCTGCACTTCCACGCTGTTATAGCGCGCATCCGGATGGATATCTCGCTTGTCGGGTTTCTTTCTACGTGACATTTAGTTCTCCAACGGTCTTTCGTTATCAACCAAGAAAATGCCCCCCGGCCTTAAGCCTTGGGGCGCTTGCTCCCATATTTTGAACGGGCTTGCTTGCGGTCGTCCACACCAGTAGTATCCAGGGTGCCGCGCACGATGTGATAACGCACGCCAGGCAGGTCTTTCACACGGCCGCCGCGTACCAGTACCACCGAATGCTCCTGCAAGGTATGCCCCTCCCCTGGGATATATGCGGTCACTTCCATCTGGTTGCTCAAGCGTACACGCGCGATCTTGCGCAGAGCCGAGTTCGGCTTCTTGGGCGTCATGGTGCGCACCACAGTGCACACGCCGCGCTTCTGCGGAGAGCCTTTGGGCAGGCGGATGCGCCGCTGGCTGTGTGTATTGAACACATATTGCAGAGCTGGGGCCTTGGTCTTCGCCCGCTTGGTTTTGCGGCCCTTGCGGACCAGCTGGTTGATTGTCGGCACTTTTGTCCTTCTCCGTTCTTCCTTAAAACTACGTTTTTTCGTACGTCGAGGCCATCGCGTTCGTGATGGCCTCGACTTTGGCTACAGTATTCAATTGGGCTGACGCCCACGTGTTAGTGTCTACATCTGTCGCGAACGCAGATTGTAGCAGTAAGGGGTTTTTGCGTCAAGGATTGGCCTTGAGGTCGTCGCCCAGACCCAGCAGCCCCGTCCCCAACCTTGGCGGGCGGGAGCGCTGCTCTTCCTTGCCCGAATTTAACCACACCGTCGTCGG
Source organism: uncultured Chloroflexia bacterium (assembly GCA_963797275.1). GTDB lineage: Bacteria > Chloroflexota > Anaerolineae > Anaerolineales > UBA11579 > JAMCZK01. The sequence goes on from CAWCOT010000002.1 coordinate 81,349, forward strand.
TTTCAGCTTCCACCGCAAGCCCCAGGCTCTGCAGCTCCTTCACCAACACCCGGAAGGAGGCTGGGATACCGGGTTCTTCGATGGGTTCGCCCTTGACGATGGCTTCGTACGTCTTTACACGCCCGATGCACATCGTCCGATTTGACCGTCAGCATCTCCTGTAGGGTATAGGCAGCGCCATAGGCTTCCAAAGCCCACACTTCCATCTCGCCGAAGCGCTGGCCGCCGAACTGCGCCTTGCCACCCAGTGGTTGCTGGGTAACCAGGCTGTATGGGCCCGTAGAGCGAGCATGCACTTTATCTTCGACTAAGTGATGCAGTTTGAGCATGGTCATGATGCCCACCGTAACCGGCTGGTCATACGGCTGGCCGCTCTTGCCATCTCGCAGCAGTTGCTTGCCCAGGTACGGAGCGGGTAGGCTCCAGCTTCAGGCTGGCTTTGCTAACCGGATCACGCAGACTATCATCGCTGGCATTGCCGGCAAACTCACCTATGCGGTCCAGCCACAGACGGGCGCAGGCGTTCAACCGCCTTGGTGCCATGCTCGCGGCGCACATCCAGGTAGGTATCCGCATGCTGGAATGCCATGATCTCATCCGGGTCATAGCCCTGTTCTCTCAGCCATTCGGTTGCAACAGATTGGCGGGCATAAGTCTGGTCCAGGGGCGATCTTCAAAACGTCGTACTTCTTGCTGCCGCCCAACCATTGTTCCAGGTACGAGCATGCGCACTTCGTCGTCATCCTCGATGCAATTCCGGCGTAATAATTCCGTTCTGCTTAGCCAGCCAGTCCCAGGCCTTTTCGCCGGCTTCATTCCAGGCCTGGTCGACCATCCAGGCCCGCGCCAGCTCGGCTTCGATTTCGCTCTTCATTGGCGCCATCGAATACTGGCGTCATCGCGCGGAAGCCCATGTCGCTTGGCCGCCCACCCTAGATGGGTTTCCAGGACCTGGCCGATATTCATACGACCAGGGACACCCAGCGGATTCAAGATGATGTCCACCGGCGTGCCATCTTCGAGGAAGGGCATATCTTCAATCGGCACAACCTTGGAGACCACGCCCTTGTTGCCATGACGGCCGGCCATTTTGTCGCCGGCGGTGATCTTGCGCCGCTGGGCGACCGACACCCGCACCATCATCTCCACCCCGGCGGATAAATCGAATATTGTCTTCGCGGGTGAAGACCTTGCACATCCACAACTTTGCCACGCTCGCCATGCGGCATGCGCAGCGAAGTATCTTTTACGTCACGTGATTTCTCACCAAAGATGGCGCGCAACAAGCGCTCTTCCGGGGTCAGCTCTTTTTCGCCTTTGGGCGTGATCTTGCCCACCAGGATGTCGTTCGGGCCGACTTCGGCGCCGATGCGGATGATGCCGAGCTCATCCAGGTCCTTGATAGCCTCTTCGCCCACGTTGGGGATATCCCGGGTGATTTCTTCAGGTCCCAGCTTGGTGTCCCGCGCCTCAACCTCATATTTCTCAATATGAATCGACGTGAAGCGATCGTCTTGCACCAACCTTTTCGGAGATCAAGATCGCGTCTTCGAAGTTGCCGCCTTCCCACGAAAGGAAGGCCACCACGACGTTTTGGCCCAGCGCCAGGTTGCCATCTACCGTCGAGGAGGAATCGGCGATCACATCACCCTTATTGACACGCTGGCCTTTAACCACCGCCGGGCGCTGGTCGATGCAGGTGCTCTGATTAGAACGCTGGTATTTGCGCAGGTGATAAGTGCGCTCCTTCGGCTCTTGCTGCCCGCAGCATGAACTGCCGCCGGTGACCGAAATCACTTCGCCTTCTTCTTCGGCAACACAGACCTGGCCGGAATCCACGCGCGGCGTGGCATTCCATCCCAGTGGAAATCAGCGGCACTTCGGGGATCAGCAGCGGAACGGCCTGCGCCTGCATGTTCGAGCCCATCAAGGCCCGGTTGGCATCGTCATGCTCCAGGAAAGGGATGAGGGCTGCGCTGATACCCACCACTTGATGCGGGGCCACATCCATGTAGTCGATATTGTCGGAGTGGTGAACAGTGAAGTCGGAGTGGTAGCGGCATCGAAATCCGATAGCGCAGGAATTCGTCGTACTCATTGAGCGGCGCAGTTGGCCTGCGCGATCACGAAATGATCTTCTGCATCTGCTGAGAGGATACGTCGATTTCGTCGCGAAACAAAGGGCAAATGAGCATCTTATCGATATCCAGTTTGCCAATCGCCTTGGCCAGCATCTCGTCGATACGCGTCTCTGCTTTGGCCATCACCTTACCGCGTTTCGGGATCCGTCAGGGTCTTCGCGCACCTAGCGGTTCAGCAGGCGTGGATCGTTAGGAGGCAAGCGTTTGACAACATGGCGATAGGGCGTCTCGATAAAGCCATAATCATTTACCCGAGCGAAGGAGGCCAGGCGGCCGATCAGGCCAATGTTCGGGCCTTCAGGCGTCTCGATAGGGCAGATGCGGCCATAGTGCGAATGATGCACGTCGCGCACATCGAAACCGGCGCGCTCGCGGCGCAGGCCGCCGGGGCCAAAGGCCGAAACATGACGTTTGTGGCGCAGCTCGGCTAGCGGGTTGGTCTGGTCCATGAACTGCGAGAGCTGGCTGGAGCCATAGAACTCACGCAGCGCCGCCACAACTGGGCGGATATTGATCAGGGTGATAGGTGAGAGTTGATCCTGATCGCGGATCGACATGCGTTCTTTGATCACCCGCTCCATGCGGCGCATGCCGATGCGCAGCTTGTTCTGGATCAGCTCGCCCACAGTCTTGACCCGCCGGTTGCCCAGGTGGTCGATGTCGTCGGCCTGCTCCACACCGTTGTTGATCAGGATCATGCGGCGCGCCAGGTTGATCAGGTCCCACTTGGTGACCGTGCGGTGGTCGAGCGGGAATACGATCGTTCAGGTCGAGCTTCTGGTTAAGTTTGTAGCGCCCCACCCGTTCGAGGTCATAATGGCGCTGGTCGAAACAGTTGCTCTCGAGGAACTCGGTGGCGTTATCCAGGGTGGCGGGGTCGCCCGGGCGCATGCGCTTGAAGAATTCGATCAGGGCTGCTTCGGCGATGGTCAGCCTGCCAGGTTAGTATCCCATACCGGCTCCTGGCGCAGGGTCGAGGCGATGAAGATGCGGTCAGGGTTGTTGTCGATGTCCTGCGAAAAGCGAAAGGAGTTCTTCGTCTGCTGCCGTACTTTGAGCGGGGATGTCCTTGATGCCGTCTCTGACCGCCGCCAGCGCGCGCAGGAAAATGGTGATGGGCACGGTGCGCTTGCGGTTGAACTTCAGCGTCAGGTAATCGTTCTTACGGGTTTCAAATTCCATCCACGCGCCGCGGTCCGGGATCAGTTTGGCCATAGCCAGCGGGCGGCCGGTGGCCCGGTCGAGCGGGGCTTCAAAGTACACACCCGGCGAGCGGATCAGCTGCGAAACAACCACCCGCTCGGTTCCATTAATAATGAAAGTGCCTTTTTCGGTCATCTCGGGAAATCGCCCAGGAAAATATCTTGCCGGATCGGTTCAGGCATTTCCGGCCCGGCCAGCAGCACCGAAACGTACAGCGGGCTGGCGTAGGTCAGGTCACGTTCGACACATTCCTCAATGGAGTGCTTGGGTTCCTCGAACCAAAGGACAGCTTCCACTGCTTGGCTTCTGGGGTTCGGCTGGGGAAGTACAGCTTCATGCCTTTGTTATAAGATTCGATTGGGGAAATTTCGTCGAACAGATCGGCAAGGCCTTCTTCCTTGAGCCGACGGAACGAACTCAATTGCACCTCGATCAAATCGGGCAAATCGAGTTGGGTAGATAAACGGGAATAGGTTTTGGTGGGAAGAGCTTGCGCCATTCAGCGCCTCCTAAAGGTATACAACAAAAAATGCGAAAAGCCGCTCTTTTACTCACAAAGTAGCGGCGAAATACCAAACGGCGATTATAGACCACGTGTACTATCTATGTCAAGGAGTTTGACGGTTTCCAGTCAAATTTCTTACTTTTCGTTCACATAAATCTGCCCGCCGAGCCATTTGTGCAGTAAGATTGCCTCCCAGGTCAGCCGGGCGATCGCTGCGCAGGCAGAGGAAAGTCCGCACTCCATAGGGCATGGCGCCGGGGAAAATCCCGGGGCGGGGAAACCTGCCGGATAGGGCCACAGAAACATACCGCGCAGATGCCGGTTTGCGCTTGCGCAAAAAGGTCTCTTCGCAAGGTTGAAATGGTGGTGTAAGAGACCACCGGCGCGGGCAGCAATGCCCGCGGCCGGGCAACCCCCGTCAGGAGCAAGGCCGAGCAGGGATAAGCAGCGGCTCGCTGCATTTGAGTCCCGGGTTGGCTGCACCGAGCTGGCGAGAGATTGCCAGCCCAGATAGATGATCGCCCAGGTGCCGGGCGCTTTGGGATGAAGCTTTCGGGTGTAAACCAAATTCCGGCGCTGGACAAAATGCGGCTTACAGGCTGACCTGGGATTTTTTCCTTTATCTCATACCGTGCTTTTCCAAAAGTGCCCGGTCGCCTAGAATGGCGCCGCTGGCCCCATCTGTAACCAATCGGCCCTGGGACATTAACAGCGTGCGCGGCATCAGTTGCCCCACCAGGCCCAGGTCGTGGGTGGCGATCAGCAGGGTCTTGGGCAGCCCCTCGAGAAAAGCGATCAGCTCCCGGCGCCCGCGCGGATCCAGCCCGGCAGTAGGCTCGTCCAGTACCAGGATCTCGGCCTGCATGGATAAAACCGTAGCAATGGCAACTCGCTTCTTTTCCCCGCCGCTCAAATTGTAGGGGCTGCTTTCTGCCTGCCCGCTCATTCCCACGGCGGCCAGGGCTTGCTCCACCCGCGCTTTGATTACACTTCGCTCCAAGCCTTGATAGATCGGACCGTAAGCCACGTCGTCGTATACCGTGGGCGAAAAAAGTTGATCGTCCGGGTTTTGGAATACCATCCCAACCAGGCCACGCACTGCCCCCAGGTTCTCCCTTTCAACTTTCATCCCTTTAACCACTACCTGCCCCTCCCCTTGGAAGATGCCGTTCAAATGCAGCAGCAGCGTGGATTTGCCCGCCCCATTGGCCCCCACTAACGCCACCTTTTCCCCTTCCTGGATGGAGAAGCTGATATCCAGCAAGGCTTCCTTGCCATTGGGATAGGTATATGACAAATGCTGCACTTCCAGCGCCGCGACCATTAGCGTGCCCCCATGATCCAGCTGATTACCCAAAGCAAGGCCATCCCCATCACCGCCACCGCCACTAGCCCTCGCTCCATTCTGGACAGGGCCAAATCTTCTGCCTTGGGTACTTCGCCGTTATAGCCGCGCGACAGCATGGCCGCGTACACGCGCTCACTACGCTCCAGTGAGCGCAAGAACAAGCTGCCGGCCATTCCTCCAGTTTCTCGCGCTCGCCAAACTATCCCGCCGCCCACAGGCCGCCCGGCCACCCGGCCGCTGCGGCTGGCTCGAGCCCGCAGCATACGGGTGGCCTCATCGCTGATCACCGATAAATAACGCCAGGTCAGTCGCACGATGGCAACTAAAACCTTGGGCACTCCCAGTTGTTGCAGTGCCGTCATCAACTCCGGAGCTGATGTGGTGGCGGTCAACACCACTGCCGCCAACACCGAGATCCACGCTCGCAAGGCGATGCTTGCAAAGCGTTCCATCCCTGCAGCGCTATAAGGAATGGTCAGGCCGAATAATGTAATGCGCGTCGCCTCTGGGCCCAGCAAAACCAGCGGAAACGCCGCCAAGGCAAACGGTAGGGAAATCAAAGTCCGCTTGAGGAGCAGCCACCAATCCATGCGGGCCAGCATGCCAACCGCCATCAGGCCGGTCAGGAACAGCACATAAGCAGGCCACGCTCCCGCGGGCGCAAGGTTTAGGAATAGGATAAATGCCAGGGTAATCAATACCTTAACCCTGGCATCCAGGTCGCGAATGGCGTTGTTGCGCCGTATGGTCAAGTCCCGCAAAGTTACCGGTCTGTTCTGCTGTGGGTTTCCCGGCGTTCAGCGCGGCCCACCCCGTATGCCACTGCCAACAGGATCAGCACCCCCAGCACTCCCGCCGCAACGGTAGCCAATGCCGGATCAGAAATTCCCGGCATGCTGTATCCGGGCACGATCTGATACAGCGCGCCGCGCGCATTCTCAAGAAATCCCTGTTGTTCTGCCACCCACTCCAATCCATCCGGATGGCTGGAAGCCAGCGGCGATAGCACGGCCAGCGCCAGAGCGATGAAGGTGCCCGTAACCAGCACCCCGCGCGAATTGCCGGTGTCGCCCTCTCCAAAATTGAGTAAATCTTTACGAGCCGAGCTTAGCAGTGCCAGCGCCCCAACAGTGATCAACCCCTCCCCGATACCGATCAGAGCGTGGATGCCGCCCATGGCTGGGATGGCGATGTTTGCAGGTGAGGTACCTGAGACCGCCAGCTCCAGGGCGCAAGCCAGCGCGGCTATGAATATAGAAAACCAGGCTGCTGCAAAACCTGAAACGATTATTCCCCAGCTTTGTCGTTTGAACAATCTAAGCAGTAACCAATAGACCGCGTAGGATACCGATACGCCCACAATTCCCATATTGAATATATTTGCGCCCAGCGCCAACAATCCCCCATCCTGAAACAACAGTGCCTGCAGCGACACCACTGAAGTCATTACCAATATTGCTGACCAAGGCCCCAGCAGGATGGTGGCCAGTGCCGCCCCTACCAGGTGGCCGGAAGTGCCCCCGGTCACGCTGAAGTTCAGCATTTGCCCGGCGAAAATGGCTGCTCCCAGAACCCCCATGAGCGGGATTTGTTTCTCCACCAGCAATCTACTGGTCTTGCGCAGGGCTATCCCAATCATTACCAGGGAAATGACCCAGAACACCGCGGACACAGCTACCGAAAGAAAACCATCTGGGATGTGCATGGCCTGCGGGGCAAAATCTGGGGAAAGATACATTTTTCGATCTCTGATTGTGATAGACTGAACTAAGAGCATTATAAATCAAATTCTTGCAATTGCAAAGATTTGCACTAAAATTCGTTCTAAAACATGCGCACTTCTACGGTCGACAAAGTCATCCTGGAGGTCCTCTCCAGGGAGCATTCGCACCTTACCCCCTCCCAGGTCTTCGAGGAGATCAAAGAACGCCTTCCGGCAGTTAACCAATCCACGGTTTACCGCGCCTTGGAGCGCCTGGTGAAATCCGGTCAGGTTTCCGTGTCCGATATGGGCAAGGGCGCGGCTGTATATGAGATCGTTTCAGACCATCTGCATCATCACTTGGTTTGCGAAAATTGTGGCCGCGTCATCACCATTGACAACCAGGATGTAAGCCAGTTCTTTGGTTCCATTCGCGAAAAGAATAAGTTCCAGGTGCACACCAACCATCTCGTTCTTTTTGGCCTCTGCAACGATTGTTCCCGGCTGTCCCTACAAACGAGCCAATAAGCTTTCACCACATCGGCGTATCCAGGAATCCCCATTATCCACTCTCCATTGAAGCCTTCACCGTCATTACCAGGCCAATCCCGTCTCGGCCCTTCACTTCGATAATTTCCCATTAAGGAGCGTCCATGCCTGATTCACCCACCCTCGGTTTTATCGGCCTCGGCCTCATGGGCAAGCCCATGGCCGGGCACTTGCTCAAAGCCGGATTCCCCCTCAGTGTCCACAATCGCAGCCGTGCTGCCGTGGCTGAACTCGTAGCCGCCGGCGCCGAGGAGGGGCACTCCGCCAAAGAAGTTGCCGCCAAATCCGATGTTGTGTTCACTTGCCTGCCCGACTCACCGGATGTCGAGAAAGTCGTCCTTGGTCCTGACGGCATCCTGGAGGGTGCCCGGCCAGACGCGATTGTGGTTGACCATTCCACCATCAAGCCGGCCACGGCTCGCAAAATGGCTGCCGCCCTGGCCGAGCGCGGTCTGCATTTCCTGGATGCTCCTATCAGTGGCGGGGAAATTGGCGCCATAAACGGCGCCCTCACTATCATGGTCGGCGGCGAGGCTGCCGCCCTGGAACGCGCCCGGCCCGCCCTGCAAGCCTACGCCAAAGCCATCACCCATATCGGCGCCTCCGGCGCCGGGCAGGTAGCCAAATGCTGCAACCAAATCATGGTGGCGGCCCAGATGGCCGCCCTGGCCGAACTGCTTATCTTTGCCCGCAAGGCAGATGCTGACCCCGTCAAAGTGGTCGAAGCCATCCGCGGGGGCGCCGCCGGCTGCTGGACGCTAGACAACAAGCCCCAGCGGCTCTTCGCCGGTAATCGCCAGCCCGGCTTTAAGGCTTATATGCAAGCCAAAGACATGGGCATTGTGATGCAAAGCGCCAAAGAATTTGGCATGCCTCTGCCGGTTACCACCGTCACCACAGATTTATTTGATCAAATGCTGGAACTGGGCATGGGCGATCTGGATAACTCCGCCCTGGTTGGCGTGCTTGAGAATATGGCCGGGATCCAATTACAACCGTTATCCTGAGCGGCTTTTTTCAATCCCATGCCTGGGGTGCTGACTTAGAGAGCCAAGGACCCTTGATCCCATCTCTGCGGCTGTTTCCCAATCCTTATATAGGAGCGAATTTCAAACCTCCCCCCTCATAATTGGTAGCGTCGCATCATAGGGGGCCGTGCTCTCACGCCTCCTTCAGCCTACAAAAACGGCTGATAAACGAAAAACGCCGCCACCACCATCGAAAGCACCCCCAGGTCTCCGGCCACCGGGGGCAGCCACTCCGCCACCGTCTGCTTTCCCAACACCTTCTTCCATCCAATCCACATCTGCGCCGCTGAGAAAAGCAGCCCGCCACCTGCAGCCATGTAAGACCAGGGCAGGTCCCAGCCGCGGTCTATCACTTTGTAAATGGCGGCATACACCATGAAGGCTTCTGCAGCCACTTTGAAGAATAACCCGATTTGCTCCTTGAGGCTGGCTTTCTTCCCACCCCTACCCGCCAGTTTCAGGTAAGCCCGCCCCGACACTGCCACGGTGAACACGCCCAAAATAGCCGCTGGAACCGTAGCGTACGCGTCCGGTCGAAACACATCAAAGCCCAGCGCAAAGCACACCGCCATCAAGGGGATGGGTATCAGCGCATAACCGGCCAGTGCCCCGCCCCATTTCGAAAGGATTTCGCCGGCCAATAAAAATAGCAGGCCCCAAACGAACCAACCCAGCAGACTGGTCTCGCTACCTTGAAACGCCTTGCCGCCTGCCCGGGTCACGATCCATACCGCCAGGCTGGCATACATCCCCAGTCGTGCATAAAAAGCAACCGGCCCCCATTTGCGCACGTTCGCCGCGACCGCGGTAGCGAAGGCTGCACACGCCAATACCAACCAGAGCATCTAGTCTTTCCTTTGCACGTATCCGAATTGTTTCAACGCCAGTTCGTCGTCGCGCCAATTGGGGCTCACCTTGACCCGCAGGTCCAGAAAAACTTTGCGCTGGCTCATCACCTCGATTTCCTTACGCGCCGCCTTGCCAACCTGTTTGATCATCTTGCCCCCTTCCCCGATCACAATGCCTTTGTGCGATTCGCGCTCCACGAAAATGGTCGCCTCGATCAGCGCGCCTTTATCTCCCCGCTCAACAAAGCGGTCGATGCGCACATCAATGCCGTGTGGCACCTCATCCCGCAACAGCTGCATCGCGGCTGCACGGATCAGGTCCGCGGCGATCTGCCGTTCATAGAAATCCGTCACCTGCTCAGCCGGGTAGAACGGCTCGCCCTTGGGCAGCAGTTGTTTTATTGATGCCATGAGTTCTTCCACCGCGCTGCCCGTCGTGGCCGAGATCTCCAACACCTGCTTGGCTTGGACCAGCGGCTCGAATTCGCTGCGGCGGCTTTCGACAACCAAGTCAGACTTATTGAGCACCAGCAACACGGCTTGTTTCCTGCGCCGTCGGCTTATCTTCTCAGCCAACAAGCGATCCTCGTCCTGCGGCGGCAGAGAGCCGTCCACCAGGAACAGGATCACATCGCCATCTTCCAGGGCGGACAGAGCCTGCTCATTCATCAATGCACCCAGTTTATTGTGCTCGCGGTGTAGACCCGGCGTGTCCATGAAAACAATTTGAGTTTGTTGGTCGTTGTAGATCCCCAATTGGTTGCGCCGCGTAGTCTGCGGCTTGGAGGATACTGCCGCCACCGTTTGCCCCAACAGGCGGTTCATCAACGTTGATTTGCCCACATTGGGTCGCCCCACCACAGACACGAAACCGGCGCGGAAATCCTCGGGCATGTCGGCATTGTATCAGAGCTATTCCTCTTATTATTCCCCCCTTTAGAATGATAAGCGGCTGCCTTTAGCCGGACTTCACTACAGTTTCCATCGAAACGAACAAAAACAAAAGGGCGCCGCTACGAGGGGCGTATGCAAAGCCTCCAATAAGGGATTATCCCTTCAACAATCGCCTGTCCTGGAAGCTCAGGGGTGCTGTCGGCCTTTCCAAAATAAGGGACAGGGGCGGTTAAAAAGACCTAACCCGATGGACAAGAAATTTTCAGAACTATTCTACGAAATGATCCAGCAAGCCCTGGGTGGAGATCTTTTGAGCCAAAGACAACACCTGGCGGGATTCTTCGGACATTTCTTCAATAATGGCCTTTATTTCATCAAGGGGTTTGTCTGCCAGGGCTGCTTGCAGCAGTTTTTGACAGGTGGCGTGAAAACCCTCGTGGCGTTTGCCTAGTTTAGCGTAGTCCTCGACATTACTTGCGTGCAAACGCCCCGCCCCGTAATACCAATGGCCAAACAAACAATCCTTAGGATCCAGGTTGGGTATACGGTTTAGGGCTCTTTGACGCAGGGATTTATCCGGATTGTGATGAAGGATAAGAACTTCCCTGACCAAATCGCGCCGGACATCGATGTGGTCAAATTGGGCCAAGTAATCCAGGCCGAACGGATACCCTGTCCATAAGCGCTCGTTCTTCTTTACCAGTTCCAGCAATTCTTCAAACGGCATAGGCTTGGCGAGCAAGTAACCCTGGACCTCAGTGCAACCTTTAGAGGCCAGCAAAGAGAGGGTTTCTTCGTCTTCGACTCCTTCGGCTATGATGTTCATGCCCAACTGATGGCCCAGTCCAATAAGATGCCTTATGATCTTGAATTCACCAATGTGGGCATGACCCCTAGATATCAATTCGCCATCCAGTTTGATGGCCATAATAGGCATCCTGGTTAGATATTCAACACTGGAGTTACCAACTCCAAAATCATCCAGCAGCAGGGTGAAACCCAATTCGGAAAGTCGGTTAATGGTGGTCTTGGTTTGCTCGTTACCGGGATAAACAACGCGTTCGGTGATTTCCAAGCGCAGATGTTCTCTTTTCACTCCATTGGCATTCAAATGCTGCGAGAGATCATCAGCAAAGCTTTCTGATTCCAGATCACCCTGGGAAATATTGATGGTGAGGAAAAACCGTTCGTTGAGCTGATTCAGGTCTCTCAGCCGTTCTCCAAGCTTGACTACCATGGCACGATCGATCTCGCCAATAAAGCTGGTTTCTTCGGCGATGGGAATAAACTCGGCGGGTAAACGCATAGCCCCGGACGCATCGACCCAACGCAATAAACACTCCGCGCCAATGACATAGCCTGTTTCCAAGGAAACAATGGGTTGGTAATAATAAAGAAACTCGTCATTGACGAGTCCTTTGGCCAAGTTAACTAACGACACCTTTCTAAGTTTAGTTGTGGAGCGCATTATTCCCCGCGGGTACTAATAATACTCTTTATAGCGTCTAGAAGCCTAACAAACATGCAAAGTAAATTAATAGCGCAATTTACACCTGACGCAACAAGGTGGGTTGTAACTGGGATTTTGCGGTAGGCGAAATGTTATTCCTAGATCCAGTTTCTATGTGAGGAATCAATCCCACCTGCTGAGTACCAGCTCAAATTCAACCAGACGTTTTAATTCCGTCGCATTAAGCGGCGCCCTTGCCCTTATTCCTCGTACTTATAAGCTTCCAGCGTCAGGCATTTGGCTCCGCCGCCGGATTTGGCGAACTCGCTCAGGTCCAAAGCCAGCGGCTCAAAGCCCGCTTTGCGCAGGTCCGCCTCAAAATTGGGGGCCTGGGTTGTGCTGAGGATCACCTGCTTGCCCACCGCCATCGAGTTGCAGGCCAGCAGCAAGGCTTCTTCATTGGAGATCTCGATCAGGTCCACACCCAGGGCGCGAATGCGTTCCTGGCTCTCCTCGTCCATACCGGCCGGCACGTAAGCCAATGTATGCTCATCCAGCGGGCAAACGCAGGTGTCGGCATGGAAGTGCGGGGAAAGCACGCGGATAGGCACTACTTTCACCCCCAGCGTCTCGGCCAGGAAATCCAGCGACTCGCGATCCGAGCGCACGCCGTACCCGGCCAGGATCATGTCGTTCCAGGCCATGGTTTCGCCGTTGCCCTCGAAAAACTTGCCTTCCGGCATGCTGTGCACCTGGTAGCCGCGGCCGCCAAAGACCTCCACCAGGTGCTCCACTTCGCCTGAGCGTTCCGGGTAGCGAAAGCGGCTGGCGAATGCCTGATGCTTATAAAGAAAGATCGAATCGCCCACAAAGACCGAATCCGGCCAACCGTTGGCAGGTTCAATGATCTCCATCTGCACGCCCAGTTGCCGGTAGGTATCCACCAGGCCTTGCCACTGGGTCTGGGCTTTTTCTTGGTCTACCGGATTGTTCTTGTCCATCCACGCATTAATCACGTACTTGATCGCGAAATGAGTTGGCGGAGTGAGGAAGAAGCGGCGGTGTGCGGCTGGGGGCATGAACTCTCCTGGGGAGTTAAGTGGGGATGGAAGTTTACATTACTTCCGGCGCCTGGATACCCAGGAGCGCCAGCGAGTTTGCCAGGGCGTGCTTGGAGGCAGCCACCAGACCCAGGCGGAAGGCGCGTGTTTCTCCTTCGGCCTGCAGCACCGGGCACTGGCTGTAGAAATCGTTGAAGGCGCGCGCCAGTTCGTAAGCCAGGTTGGTAATGTGCAGCGTCTTGTATTCGGCGGCTGCCCGCTGGATGGTATCCGGAAATTGCGAGATCAGGTCGATGAGCTCGATCTCCGCCTTGTGCAGCTCGCCGGCGGGATGCGTGGCCGCTTTGGTATCCGCGCCGCGGCGCAAAATGCTGTTGGCGCGCACGTGCGCATATTGGATGTAAGGGGCAGCCTGCCCGTTGAAATCCAGGGCGGTCTCCCAATCGAAGGTGGCGATCTTGGTGTTCTCGCGAGCCAGCATCGGGTACTTGATCGCCGCCAGGCCCACCTGCCCGGCCACCGTCAGGCGCGTGGCTTCGTCCAGGTCGGGGTTCTTCTCGGCCACCAGGGCGGCGGTGCGCTGGGTGGCCTCCCGCAGCAGCTCCTCAAGCAGCACCACCACGCCTTCCCGCGAGGAGATGATGACATTCCCAGGGAGGTTAACCACCTCGTAGGGCAGGTGCAGCACCTTCTTGACCATATCCTCGTGCCCGGAGAGCTCCAGCGTCTTGAACACCTGCTGGAAGTGCAGCGACTGGCGCACATCCACCACGTAGATGGACTGGTCCAGCTTGTATTCATCGAACTTCATCTGTGCTAGCGCCAGGTCCCAGGCGCCATATAGCGAGGTGCCATCGGAGCGCATCAGCACCAGCACGCGGTACTTCTCTTCGGCCAGGCCGAGCAGCTCGTCCAGTTTCACCACCACTGGGCCGCCCTCGGCGCGCTCATCGACGGCGATGCCGTCTTTGATGAGCTGCGCGACGATGGACCGCGAGGGTTTCTCCATTTCGCTTTCGTAGTAGATGCGGTCGAAGTGAATGCCCATTTGGGCGTAGATCTGGTTGAAGCCGTCCAGGGACCACTGGCGTGTGCGCTGGTAAAGCTCGTGCACCTCGGCATCCTCGGCGTCCCAGCGAGCAAACAGCTCGCGGATCTCGGCTTCGCCCCTGGGGTCCTTTTCCAGATGCTGGCTGGCTTCGGCGTACAGGTCGCCCATCCAACGGGTGACGTCCTCTTGGGGCGGCTGCTCGCCGTCATGGCGCTTGCGGTAATTCCACAGCCACTTAAAGACGTCTTTGCCGAAATCGCCGATGTAGTTGGCGCGCACCAGCTTGTAGCCGGCCGCCTCGATGATGTTGGCCAGCGCCGCACCCAGGATCATGTTGCGCAGGTGCCCAACGTGAAAGGCTTTCAATGTGTTGGGTTGCGAGAACTCCACCATGATCTGCTGACCCTTGTCCTCGCCGCGGCCGTATTGGTCGCCGGCGGCCAGCACGCTATCCAGCACCCGGGCGGCGTAATCGGGGGCGGCAAAGTACAGGTTTAGGTACCCCTTGACGGCCTCCACGTGCGAGAAGCCGGCCGGGGTGCCCAACTGCGCCGCCAGCGCTTCCGCCAGCTCGGCAGCGCGGCTGCGGTACGTTGATCTTCTTGCCACCCTGACGCGCCTCATCGGCGGCGATCTGAAATAGCGACGTGGAAATGCCCCATTCGCCGGCAAATGGTATCTGGCTCCAGGCGATCTGCCCGGGGGCCGGCAGCCCCTGAGACTTGCAGAAGGCGCGGATTTCTTTTTCGATGGAGAGCTTTTCGGCTTCGAACATAGACAGTTGTACTGGCGGGATTATAAGCTGGAGGCTATTAACGCATCCACTAACAAAGGCACAAATAGAGCGGCGGCTATTCGATAAGCCGCCGCTGAGAATGTTTTGGAAAGCTGAACCTTATTTGCTTTTAGCCTTGGTCTTGGCTTTGGTCTTGGCCTTAGCCTTGCTTTTGGTCGAGCTCTTGGCTGCAGCCTTGGGCTGGGTTTTGCCCTGCTCAAGGGCGGCTAGCTGGCCCATGATGGCGCCTTTGCGGCGACCGGCGTTATTCTTGTGGATGCTGCCTTTGGAGGCAGCCTTATCCAGGGCGCTGGCCGCCAGGCGGGTGGCCTCACGCGCCTTTTCGATATCGCCGGCTTCGATGGCCAGGCGGGCTTTCTTCACGAAGGTGCGCGCACCGCCGCGGTAAATTTTGTTGTGCTCCTGGCGGGTTGCATTCTGTCGGATGCGCTTTTTTGCTGACTTGATATTCGCCAAACTTCCTCCAAAATCCTATTTCTGAATTGCAAGAGGCGATTGTACATGATGGCAGCCTAACTGTAAAGTGGCGAGGCTGCGCATCGCCGCGGGATCTGCTTCGCGGCCTCTGCGCCTGCCACTGACCTTCTCTTGTGTTACAGTTCGACACGAGGTGACCTCATGTGCCTGAGATATGAAGATTTCGGCTCTCCAGATTACGTCGCTTACCTGAAAGAAAATATGCGCCGGGAAAGCCTGGGCCAGGTGAACCTGGGCAGCGTTTTCGGCCCCAACCCCAACATCGCCCTCACGGAGACGGCCAATATCGTCTTCCACCACCAGTTCCTGCGCTTCCAGGGCGCCCGCTTCGGCCTCGTTCCTTCGTGGGCCAAGGCGGCGGATGCCCGCCTGGGCAACGCCCGCTCCGAAACACTGGACCAGCTGCCCAGCTTCCGCGAGCTGCTGCCTCGCCGCCGCTGCCTGGTGGCGGCCACCGCCTTCTATGAATGGGCGCTGGAACCCGGCCAGAAGCGCAAGACGCCTTACCGCATCACCACCGACGAGGGGCGCTTTTTCATGGCCGGACTGTGGGATTACTGGGCTCCGCAGAAGCTGGTTTCCTTTACGATCATCACCACGCAGCCCAATGAGCTGGTGAGCCGCCTGCACGACCGCATGCCCGTGATCATGCCGCCAGAGCATTTCGGCGACTGGCTGGACCCGGCGAACTCGGATTTGGCCGGTTTGAAGGAACTCCTGCAGCCCTACCCGGCTGTCAGCATGACTTACCAGCCTTATGACCGCTACGTCAGCAGCGCCGCCAACAAGGATCCCAACCTTATCGTCCCGGCCGGCGAGGTGGTACGGGTGTAGCGTAGGCGGCGCCTCTTCACCGACTAAGTGCGCCGAATAGCTGGTCTGATCGCTGATTTCGGATCGACCAGCTTCCCGCAGACCAGTCACGAAGCCCTGTCTAAACCCGTTATGATAGCTAGATGGCAAATAAATCGAAAGCTGCGATCCCCAACCCGTCGCTGAAGCCGCTGGAAGGCCTGGTGGGCCAGTGGAAGACCGAGGGCTCCCACGGCCAGATGCCGGATACCGTGCTGCGCGGCCAGGCAACCTTCGAATGGCTGGAAGGCGGGGCTTTCCTGATGATGTATTCGGCCCTGGACGACCCCCGGTTCCCCAGCGGCATTATGGTCTTCGGCAGCGACGACGTCATCCCCGACAAGTTTTTCGTGCTGTATTTCGATGAACGCGGCGTGTCCCGCAAGCTGGAGGCCAGTCTGCAGGGGAATGTGTTGAAATGGTGGCGGGAAGCGCCCGGCTTCGCGCAGCGCTACACCTTCACCATCAGCGCCGACGGCAATACCCTGGTGGGCAAGGGGGAGTTGTGTACCGATGGCGAGACCTGGCAGCAGGACCTGGATTTGACATATACGCGGGTTGAATGACCTGACGGCAAGGTGCGCCGCTTTAAAACCCGTCACCGTGAGACCTTCGCGACGCTCTGTGTAAACTCCGCGAAGTCTCTCCATCACTGCCAGTAAGACCCCCAAGCGACACTTCGGCAACACTCACGTGGATTCAGACGAAAAAAGCGTACACTTATAGCTGATTGTCTGACAACTGGGGATCCCTGGCCCAAAGATGCACCCGACCCGAATCGCTCCACGCGTGAACTGCATGGCCCGGATGCCATCATCAATCCTCCTCCGCGCCCCAACTTCGTCATTCAGGGGCTGTTCCACTACTTGGACGCTCTATCTCCCTGTGGGTGACCTCGGTTGTTTATGAAGGCAAAGCCAACAACAAAAATGCGAGTGCCAATAGGACCACAATGATCGCAATCAACAAAGCCAGGTTGGGGCTCTGCCCGCGGATGCTGGCATCTTGTGGCTCAGCGGGTCCCAAGAGCTTCGATAACCATGAAAACGGGTCTATGGGCGCGATTCCGCGCTTCTGGAGTACGGCGGCCGCCAGCACGTAAGCGGCCAGCGCGGCGACGGCGAGGGCGACAAGGGCTCCGAGAAGGGTCATGGGGTTGCCTTCACCTTGTCATTCCTCCGCGCAGGTCACTGCGAACCAAACGAAGCAGTCTCCCACACCATCAGGAAGAGACCACGGCAGCTTAGGCGACCTTTGGTCGCCACGCTACCTCGCAATGACGGAAAGGGCGGGAAGACCCCGCCCCAAACGAAGAGGGGGAGGAAATGGCTAATGACGAATTAGTTACAGCGAGCATGATGGTTCGAATAGTGCTTGATGAATTTCTCGTCGGTCCTGCGGGCCTCACTCGGAATGACAAGCAGGGGAACCTACTTCTTTTTGCGCCCTGTATAGGATGGCGCGGTCAGGGCATAGATCGTGCACAGCCGTGTATCCAGCATGCGACTGCGGATGCGCGGGTCCATGTCATCCAGGCGGTCGGCAGTGGTGATCACCGTGGGCAGTTGGGCGTTGTAACGGTGGGTGAACAACTGGTAGAGCTTCTCACGCGCCCAGGGGGTGGCGGATTGCGTGCCCAGGTCATCCAGCACCAGCAGTTCGGAATTGCGGATCTCTTCGAAGCGCCGATCGTAGCTGACCGGGCTGCTGGGGTTGAAGGTGGCGCGCAGGTGGTCCAGCAGGTCGGGCACCATCACAAACAGCGGCACGCGGCCCAGGTCCTGGGCGTAATTGGCAATCGCGGCGGCCAGGTGCGTTTTGCCGCTGCCATGGGAGCCGGTGAATACCAGCCAGCCCTTGGGGTGCTCGGCGTACTTGCGCGCGGCCTCGAAGGCCTTCTTCAGCGACGCAGGTCGGTCTTGGGCAGCCCTTCGCCCTCGCGGTCTCTCGAAGTTGGCAAAGTTGCGCTCGCGCAGCAGGTGCAGCGCCGAAAGCTCGTTTTGGCTGCTGTCGTCCGTGGGGCGGCGATAATCCGGCGCCATCACGCGCAGGTAAGTAACCAGGTCGGGGTCGCTGAGGCGGCTGCGGATGCGCCCCTCGATCTGGTCCAGGCTCAGGTTGGTGGTCACCACCAGGGGCAGCCTGTTGATGTAGCGATGGTTGAGGATCTGGAACAGCTTCTCCTGCGCCCACTCGGTGGCGTTCTGCGTGCCGAAATCATCCAGGATCAGGAGCGGCGCCTGGCGGATCTGTTCAAAGCGCTCCTCAAAGCCGTCTTCGGAGTTGTAGGAGAAGCGCAGCTCGTCCAGCAGGTCAGGCACGGTAATAAATATAGAAGGCAGACCCACCTCCACGGCGAAGTTGGCGATGGCCGCGGCCAAATGGGTCTTTCCGGAGCCGAAGCCGCCCTCCAGCAGCAGCCAGCCTTCCATGTTGCGGGCGAACTGCTGCGACTGGTTGAAGGCTGCCTCCAGCGAGTCGGCCTGGCGGGCGGGGAGCCCCACCCGGCCGCGCGGCTCGAAATTGTCGAAGGTCAGGTGCTTGAGCTCGTCCAGGCGGCTGATGGCGTACAGTTTGTTGCGGCTGTGCTGCGCAACTTCGTTGCGCCTGCAGGAGCAGATGTGCAGCTTGCCAAAGTCGGGGTGGCCGGGCTCCACATCCACGCGCACATAGCCCAGCCCGTGGCAGTGCGGGCAGTTGGGGTCGCCAGCCATGTCGGGGTGCAGGTGGCTGTCAGTGCTCGATGTAGTCGGAGTATTCGCCTTCGACGTATTTTCTTCGATCTTTTTCAGAATCCCCTTGAGTTCGTCGCTCATCCCGGCCTCCTTCCTGCCAGCGGCGCAAAATGGCTTCCACGTAACTCCACGCCCTGGCGTTGTTTTCCACTGCAATACGCATGGCATCCTGCAGCCATTCGTATGGATATGTTGTTTCGGCGTCTTTCAGCGCCTCGGCCAGCATGGGAGTGATGGGGCCGATGTGCTTCTCGTACAAAGTGAACAGGTTGCCGCGCTCCTGCGACAGCTCAATGGGGAAGCGCAGGTCGCCGGATGGTTTCCAGGCGCCGTCGTTGAGCGCCTGCAGAGCCTCGCGGCCGCGGGCCGAGTTCAGGAAAAAGAAGCTCCGCGGCTGGCCTTCCAATTCTAGCTGCGCCTCCAGCAACGCGCCACGCTTTACAGCGCGCTGCAGGGCCGCGTCCAGCGCGCCGGCCAGCCCGCCCATGAAGACTTCGTCCTGGCTGAAGTCTTCGGGCTGCAAATAGCGCTGCTCGCCCTCCATGCGGTCGAGCTGCCAGATGGCATACAGCACCACCTTCAGTTCGTCCAGGTCGTCGATCTGTGGGAGCAGCTCGCTAAAGAAGGGACCGGGGATACGAGTGAGATGCACCTTGCCGGCGGGGAACCCGGAGAACGTCTGCCCGGACATGATCGCCCCACCCCGCCTAGAAATTGGAGAAATCCACGTGCTTGGTGGCGGCGTTTTCGAACTTAGCCAGGTTCTCGCGGAACACCAGCTCGACGGAGCCGGTGGGCCCGTTGCGGTGTTTGCTGACCATGATCTCGGCGATGTTCTTGCGCAGACTGTCCGGGTCGTCGAGGTCCTCGCGGTAGATGAACATGACGATGTCGGCATCCTGCTCCAGTGAGCCGGATTCACGCAGATCGGAGAGCTGCGGGCGCTTGTTGGCCCGCTGCTCTACCGCCCGTGAAAGCTGGGCGGCGGCCAATACGGGAACGTTGAGCTCGCGGGCCAGCACTTTAAGGCTGCGCGAAATATACGAGACTTCCTGTACGCGGTTGTCGGTGCGGCTATCGCCCTGCATCAACTGCAGGTAGTCCACCACGACCAGGTCCAGGCCATATTCCATATGCAGGCGGCGGCACTTGGCGCGCATCTGCGTGGGCGAGATGGCCGGGGTGTCGTCCAGGAAGATCTTGGTATCGCCCAGCACTTCAATGGCCTGGGCAAATAAATCCCATTCGTTCTGCTCCAGCTTGCCGCTGCGCATACGCTGGGAGTTGATGCCGGTCTCCTGAGAGAGCAGGCGCTGAACAAGCTGCTCGTTGGACATTTCCATGGAGAAAACGGCCACATGCTTCTTGTTGAGCTGGGCGGCGTTCTTGGCCACCGACATCAGGAAGCTGGTCTTGCCTTGCGCCGGGCGGCCGGCGATGATGAGCAGGTCTGAAGGCTGCATGCCCATCAGTAGGCGGTCGAGGTCGAGGAAGCCGGTGGGCACGCCATAGATCTCGTCGCTGCGCCTGGACATCTCTTCGACGCGGTCGTAATAGTCGGAGAGCACCGCCTTGATGGACTGCAGGTCGGTGGAGAGGCGATGTTCGCTGGCGCTGAAGACGGCCTTTTCGGCTTCGTCGATGGCGGTTTCCACGTTGATCTCTTCCTGGTAGGCAACCTTGGCGATCTTGTTAGCCGCGTCCAGCAGGCGGCGACGGATGGAACCCTGCTGCACCAGCCGCCCGTAGGCTTCGGCGTGCAGCGAGGTGGGCACATTATTGACCAGCGTGGTGAGGAAGGCCGGCCCGCCCACCTCAGCCAGGCGGTCCTGCTTATCCAGCTCTTCGGTGACAGTGAGCATGTCAACCGGCGTACGCTGTTCGTGCAGGGCGGTGAATGCTTCCCAGATCCAGCGCAGGCGATGAATGTGAAAATCGTCGGCAGTTAGGAAATCGGCGACATCGTAATAAGCCTCGGGGTTGATCAGCACCGAGCCGACGACGGCCTCTTCAGCCTCGCGGCTGTGAGGCGCGACCTGCGGGCTGGAGGCCTGCTCAATTTCCTGGGGGAACAAATCGCTCATCGAATGATATCTGGCACGCTATTTCTTTTTGCGCTTGCCACCCTTTTTGTCATCATCGTCATCGTCGATCTCCAGGTTGTCCAGGAAATCTTCGAAGACTTCCAGACGGCCTTCGCCGTCGCCAACGGGTTCGTCTCTTTCGGCGAGGGCGGCGTCAATGCCGTCTTCGCCCTCTTCCAAATCCTCCTCGGGGAGGATACCGGCGGCTTCCATGACCTCGTTGGAGACCAGGATGGGTACGTGCGTGCGCACGGCCAGCGCCAGGGCATCCGAGGGGCGTGAGTCAATATCGATGTTGCGGCCGTCGACTTCAAGCACGATGTTTCCATAGAAGACATCCGCCTTAAGGCTGTGCACCTCGACGCGGACGACGCGGGCATCCAGGGAGCGCAACATTTCGCGCATGAGGTCGTGGGTCATGGGGCGGGCCACTTCAACCTCCTGCAGAGCGAAGGTGATTTGCTCGGCCATGTAGGGATCCACCCAGATGGCAAGGTAACGTTCCGCCTCCACCTCACGCAAGATGACCACGCGCTGCTGGGACATGAGGCCCACGCGGATACTATCAATTACGACTTCGATCATCTCGCTCATTGTGCCTCCTGGCCGGGCGGCCAGGTTTAAGCTTAAAGCCGGCTGGGTTTGGCCGGTAAAGTGCGCTATTCTATCATGGCGCTTGATGAGGTTATTTTAGCGCAAAGACGGGGCGCAATGATTAATGCTCGCAAGGAGGGGTGGCTTGGGCGAGTTTGTTTCCCCGGAGAGATTGCATCATTTGGATTCATCAGGGCCGGTAGTCCGGGTGCAAATTGATAACCGGTTCAGAATGAATTGGGTGACACCTTAAATAATTGAGAGCTTTGGCCTTTAAGGTTTGTGCGTTATAATGCCGCACCTCTTAAGGTCGGCGAATGCAGGAAATATCGATAGTCCATTTCAACAGGCGGGTAAAACACTAAATGGCGCGGAATCTGTCCAAAGCCAGTATCACCAAGATCCTGTGGGTCGAGGGTCGCTGGGCCAGCAACCCTGAATTCGTCCCCTCCCTTCTGCAGAAGGGCTTTCAGGTGGAGCGCGTGTCCTCCGGCAAAGAAGCCATCAAGCGCGTGGCGGCGAGCAAGCACGACCTGGTCATTGTAGATGCAGCTTCCATGCGCACGAATGGCAAACGCATTTGCTCCTCGGTGCGGGACATTGTAGACGGCATGCCCATACTGTTGATCTCGGACACTCAGCATCCGGTTGAAGCAGATTTCAATTGCGCCGATGAGGTGCTGCAACTCCCCTTCACGCAGCGCAAATTGATAAACCGCATCGGGCCCTTATTGCCCGCAGACGAAGGCCGCATCTTGAAGGCCGGGCCATTGGAATTGGATCTGGAGGCGCATACCGTGCGGGCTCATGGCAAGAAATCGGTGCTGACGCCGAGGCTGATCCGTTTGCTGCAGATGCTTATCGATAATAAAGGTGAAGCGGTGGAACGCGACCGCCTGTTCAAGAAGGT
Organism: uncultured Chloroflexia bacterium; assembly: GCA_963797275.1. Taxonomy (GTDB): domain Bacteria; phylum Chloroflexota; class Anaerolineae; order Anaerolineales; family UBA11579; genus JAMCZK01. Next base: position 103,577 of record CAWCOT010000002.1, read on the forward strand.
ATGGCGCACAAATTACACCGGAGATACACGCACGCTGGATGTGCACATCAGCTGGCTGAGGGTGGCGATTGAAAAGGACCCCAAAAAGCCAAAGCTGCTGCATACCATCAGGGGATTGGGATACAGGTTGGATATTTAGGATGGGGTTTTAGGGGGGAGAGACGCAGAAAAAATCTACCGATTCAATGAAGTTTTTCCACCCAGAGACTGGCGGCCAGCTCGTAGCCGATTACCTGGTCGCTGCGCTCAAACTGCAGGCGCAAGGGGCCGTTGAAGGGAGCACGGCTGACCAGTTTAAACTTCACCCCCGGGACCAGGCCCAAATCTCCAATGTAGCGCAGTTTATCCAGATCGTGGGTGCGCACACGCGTGAGACGGAAGTCGTTACCCGGCTCCTGATCTACCAGCCGGGCATCATCCGGAAAGGTAATGACGCCGTCTTTGGTGGGGATGGGCTCGCCGTGGGGGCAATGGGTGGGATGGTCAGCCATCTCATCCATGCGATCTTCCAATTCGGGGTTGATGCCGTGCTCAAAGACATCGGTGAGTTCGTGAGCGGAGGCCCAATCGTAGCCCATGACTTTGACCAAAAAGACCTCGCCCAGGCGGTGGCGGCGCAGGGCAGGCATGGCGATGCGCTCCCCTTCCGGGGTCAGGCGAATGCCGCGATAAGGCTCGTAGGAAGCAAAGCCGCCGTCGGTAAGGCGCTTGACCATGCGAGCAATGGCTTGTGGGGAAGATTCCACGGTATCGGCAAGATGCGACAAGGATACCTGCGGGGTATCCTGCTGAATACGGAACACCTCGGCCGCGTAACGCTGCATTGCGGAAGTAACCTGCTTGTGGGGTGGCATCGAGTTGGGCGAAGTCCGATAAATTCTAGTGGTTGTGGGTTGTTTTTTCAACCCAGGTGTTAACTCAATAAATATGAGTAATTTGATAAATATTCTTGCGGAGATTATACTACGCGGAAACCGCCCCGCAATATATAATTAAGCAGAGCATTTGTTCGTCCCCAACAACTCAGACCGAAAATAAAGGCTTAACATTCCGATAAAAAATTGGCTAACTGGGACGTATATAATCTTTTATCGAGGACTTTATGACGCGAGAAACCCTGGAACGAAAGCTTCAAGAATTACTTGACGAAGTATTGCTGCTCGGCAGCATGGTCGAACAAGCCACGCTGCAGTCGGTGCGTGACCTTAGGAACCACGACATTCGCGCCTCAGAAGAACTGTATCGGAACGATAAGAAAATCAACGATAAGCGCTTTGAAATCGAAGAACAAACCATCACGCTGATGGCCACCCAGCAGCCCATGGCGCGAGATCTGCGTTTGCTGGCGGCGATATTTGAAGTGATAACCGAATTGGAGCGAATGGGCGATTACGCCAAGGGCATCGGGCGCATTACGATGAACCTGGGCACAGAAAGCCGCCTCAAGGTGCCCGCTGAGCTTATGACCATGGCAGAAATCAGCGTGGATATGCTGCACCGTGCTTTGGAAGCCTTTGTGACGGCAAATGCAGAAGAAGGCCGCTTGATCCCCCGAGAAGATGACAAGGTGGATGAACTGTTCAAGTCACTGCATGCGGCCATCCTGCATCAGATGATCGAAGAACCCAGCAATCTAGAGCAGATCAATCATCTGCTGTGGGCGTGCCACAACCTGGAGCGCCTGGCTGACCGGGTGACAAATATCTGCGAGAGAACCGTTTATGTAGCAACCGGCCAGTTGCTGGAGTTTGACGTTAGCGACGATGAACTGCCCCCAGGCGCTAAGCCCGAAAGTTAGTAATCACGATTATTCATGCGATTCAAATTGACATGCACCCTTTTGTGTGTCATACTGACCTGCGCCGGGAAGTAACCCGGCCCCAATTTCCTCGCTATCTCATTGTAGAGGAGGTGTTGCCGATGGACAGTAATAGTCCCGAACTTCGCGCTGCGGCAGCCCTCCTCGTTTCCGAACGATAGGCTGCCGCAGCGCGAGAACACCCAAAGAGCCAGGAATGGCTCTTTGGCTTTAAAGACAAAGAGCGGGGAGAACAACCCGCTCTTTTGACTCTACGATCGCCGACTCTGCTTCCATATATCTACAGAATTTGACAACGCTTAAGCAATTCTGCCGGATGCAGCTTGTGGGAAGGTGCCCCCACGGGGAATCGAACCCCGGTCTTAGCCTTGAAAGGGCCACGTCCTAGGCCTCTAGACGATGGGGGCTTGCGAGTGCTATGGGTTTTCTGTGAAACCCTACGCTCGCGTTGGAGTTCCTACCGGTTTTTGCGGACAGGTATCTCCCTGCTCGCGGGTTCTCTCCGCAAGGCAGGCGGGATTTTACCATGCTGAAGGTGTTTAGTTAGCCGCGGAAACTAAAAGGGTGGGATGCTGAATGACGCCAACGGCATCAAACGGGAAGTAGCGGAAGATGGCCTTGCCAATGATGGCATCCTCCTGCAGGGGACCCCAACTGCGTGAATCGGAGGAGGCGTTGCGGTTATCCCCCATGACATACACGGTCCCTTTCGGAACGACGACCTCAGCCAGATCACGGGCCATGGGTTCAGCAATATACGATTCGTCGATGGGGTGACCATTGATGAACAGAGTGCCCTTATAGACCGCAACGCGGTCGCCAGGGAGGCCGATGACGCGCTTGATATAGTCTTCTTCGGGGTTAAGCGGATAGGGGAAGACGATCACGTCGCCACGCTGGGGTGTTCCCCACTGGTAGGCCAAGCGATTGACGATGACATAATCGCCATCGTGGAAGGTGGGCTCCATGCTGCTGAACTCCACGCGCACGCGGGCGGAGACAATGTTGATGGCGAAGAAAAGCACCAGGGCCAGAACAATAGTCTCGATAGTCTCCAGGAGCACGCGGCGCGCCGAAGAAGGCGGCGCCTCTTCAAGAGCGACCACATTCTGTTTGTCCAGGGGGCTGATATCGGGGGGAGATGGAGGAAGGGACATGGAAGATGCTTGGCGAAGCGGCGTGATTATACCTGCCGAAGGGTGTTGATGAGCATATAAACTCAGGCGTTCTGACAACCTCGGTCTAAAGTTGCTGCACAGCCGCGGCGTGCGACGCGACTCCATACCTATTTGCAAAGAATAATCGGTTTATTCAGTCGAAAGCTGGAATGGATAAAGAATCAACGATGCCCACGATTACGGAGATGACGCAGGCGTCTGGGTTGCCCAGCACCTGACGGGCGCCGTTGCCCTCGCGGTTTACCAGGACCGTGTCGCCCACCCCGGCCTGGGTGTTATCCAGGGCGACGAAGTCGCCGCTGGGGGATTTGCCGGGCAGCATCAGTGGCTGCACAACCAGCAGGCGCCGATTCTTGTAGTCGGGGTGGCTGATGGTGGTTACGATGGTGCCGGTGATTTTGCCGAGGATCATGATTTAGCTGTAAAGGGTGCTACCCTGCCTCAAGGTGAGATCAAATTCGCCATCCGGGCGGACGTTGAGCTCATCCACCAGGCCGATCAGAGCAAGGTCTACGGGAACGAATTTGTGGGGCAAGGCCAGGGCGGCTTCGCGGGATCGCACCATGACGCACAGGTCGCCCTGATTGGCTTCGACCACGTCGACGGCCACTTGCAGGGAGCCGGTGGGCTCCAGCTTCTTGTTGAGCGGTTCGACGACCAACAAGCGATAGCCCTTCAGGTCAGAGTTTTTGAGGGTGCTGATGGCTGTACCGCGGACGCGCCCGAAAAGCATGTTATCTGCCCAGGCTCTTGAGCACACGGTTGACGATGGTATGCAAAAGGGCATCGTCCACCTGGTCGCCCAGCTTGCCCTTGACGGCACTGAAGATGCGTGCTTCCAATTCGCTGGCGGAGGGAGCCGACGTGGGAGCGGCGGCAGGTTTGGCGGCCGGGGCTTGCGCGGTAGGCGCCTGGGCAGCGGGTGAGACAAACTCGGACACATAGGGGCGGGCCGGAGCGCTGGACGGGCGGCTGTCGCGTTCGCCAACCAGGGTGAGGCCCAGGCGGCGAGCTTTCTCGCGGGCCAGGTCAGTGACAACGACCTCGTCCGTGACGGTTAAGGATTTGACGCCCTGGCGAGCCAGGTCTTCAATGTCGCGCTCGGTGTAAAAGACTTTGGCCATAGAACTTCCTTAGCCGTCTATACCTTCGACGGCATTCATTGCCTGGGTTGCGGCTTCATGGGCGGTAATGATTTCAGATTCGGAGCCGCTTAGCCACATGCGGCCAAAACGGCCTACCGAAGAAACGTGCATAACTTTTATGCTGGCGCGCTTCTCCGCTTCGTTGCAGGCCAGGTTGATGTAAGCGGCGGGGGCGACCTCGAGAACCAGCATAGTCTCGCCCGGGACAAGCATGCTGCCACGCCGGAAGCGGTTGAGCAACTGGGCCTGGTAGGGATCCACATTGGTGATGATCTGCATAGACGCGATCTTGGGGCGGATGCGGTCTTCGATATTCAAGCCGAGATGGTCCAAAACGGCTTTGCCCGCTTCTTTGACGTCGGACTGGCTGCGAGAGTGAATCTCGAACATGCCGAATTCCCGTTCGACCAACTGGGCACCAGGTTTGGCTTCAGTGGCTTTGACGGCGATATCCACCAGGCGGAAGGCCTCGTTGCCAGGAGCCATCTCGATGTAGAGGGAAGCCATGCCCTCAGTGGGCAGGTCGCCCTGAGTGATGGTGCCTACAAAAGCCGCATACTGAGGCTGCATACGGTCCAGGTAGCAATAACACCGCAAAGAAAACTTTTCTTCTGCCATGCTTACTCCATTCCTTCAACCCGGCGGTCATTGAGGGCAATGCCGAGGGGTGTGACGAACATACAATGTTCGGGAACTTCAGCCGGGATGCCGGTGAATTCCTGAACCACGGCGGCCATACCGGGAAAAGCCGAGGTGCCCCCTACCAGAGTGAGGTGCTCTACTGAGTTACCGCTTTGGCGATGGTATTCTGCCAAATGGCGGGCGGTGATGCTGGCTACCTTTTCGATGACCGGGCGTACCACTGGCAACAAGCGAGCTTGCTCAGCAGGATTAGTTTTCAAGGCTTCGGCCTCTTCGAAAGACACATTCAGGGCTCCTGCAATCACCAGGTTAAAGTGCGTACCTCCGGTGGCTTCGTCTGCGGTGTAGACCACTTCGCCGCCATCGATGATGGCGATGCCTGTGGTGCCTCCACCCACGTCCACGATGGCGCCCTGCTGCAAACCCAGCAAGGTGTTGGCGGCGCTGGGCTCATCCACCAGATCCCGGCAGTGGAAGCCGGCGGCTTCCACAACGTTGGCCGTGGCTTGCACTTCGGCACGCGCCACACCCGGCGGAAAGGCCGTGGCCGCGTGGGTTAGTTCACGGCCCAGCCGGGCTTCGACACGCGCCTTCATGGCGCTGAGCCTGTCGACCGCACCCACGTAATCCACCACGAGGCCATCCCGCACCACCTGGGCGAATTGGTATTCGCCCGCCAGGGGAGTGCCTTGCTCGTCCAGGACCACCAGCACCAGATAGGCGGTTCCCAGGTCCGCGCCAACTTGTAGCCGCCCCTGAGGGGCGGCAGCCAACCGCGGCGGTTGGGGGTCATCTACCCGGCGCAGCACCTCAGCGGCGAGAGCCAGGGTAGCTGTGGGATCGAGGGCTGTGGTCGCGACCCGTGTGCCTATGACTAGGCCCCGCTGCGGCCGCCGAAGCTGCCACGCGAGCTCTGCGGCAGGATCATTTCGACGTTCTCGTGCGGGCGCGGGATCACGTGCACCGAAACGAGTTCACCGATGCGCTTGGCCGCGGCGGCCCCGGCATCGGTGGCGGCTTTCACCGCGCCGACGTCGCCACGCACCATGACAGTGACGTAACCTCCGCCGACGTACTCGGAGCCGATGAGCACCACATTGGCGGCTTTGACCATTGCGTCAGCCGCTTCCACGGCGCCCACCAGGCCACGGGTTTCCACCATGCCTAGGGCGATGAAATTCTGATCTTGTGCCATGTTCTTCTCCTTTAACTAATCCTTCAGGATAATTTTGCGCTCTGCTTATTGAGCACGCAGTATGTCGTTGACCACTTCGGAAACAATCTGTTCCAGGCTCTGCGGATCGGGGCCAAAGAGCGGGCCGGCTGCCACCGAACCAGGATGCATGGCCTCTTCCGGCGGAGCCGAGGTCTCGAATGCAAGACGCTTGATATTGAACAGGTGATACACAGTGATGTTGTCGCCGGTGATGGCGCCACCAATCCCGCCGGAACCCAGGGTCATGGAAGGCATGACGCTGGTGGTCAGGCCGATGGCTGCCCAGGGTGCCCATGGTGTTGACGCCGATGCGAAAGACAGGTTTCTCCAGACCAAAGGCCATGATGACCTTTTCGTCGGTGGCGTGAATCATCAGGCTGTGGCCGCGTCCGCCGAAACGGATAAGTTCGATGCAGCGCTCGCAGCCCTGCTCCCAACCGTCGGCCTCATACCAACCCAGCACGGTGGTGAGTTTTTCGCGAGAGAGCGGCTCGTCGCGGCCAACTTTGCGCAGCCGGGCCACCAGAATACGGGCATGGCTGGGAACCTGGATGCCGGCCATGCCTGCCAGCACCTGGGCTGACTTGCCCACGGTGGCGGTGTTGATGCCGCCATCCGGTGTGAAGAGGGTATGGCGCAGGCTTCGGTCTGAGCCTCGTCCATAAAATAAGCGCCCTCGGCTTTCATGAGTTCTTCGAGGCGGGCCGCAATAGGCCGGTCGGCCACCACGGACTGTTCGGTGGCGCAGATGACTGAATAATCGAAGGCTTTGCTGGCCACGATGTAGCGCGCGGCGTGCTCCAGGTCGGCGCTGCGATCCACGTAGACGGGCACGTTGCCGGGGCCGACGCCATATGCGGGCTTGCCCTGGGAATGGGCGGCGCGCACCATGGCGCTGCCGCCGGTAGCCAGGATGACGGCAGTGTGCCGGTGGCTGAGCAGTTCATTGGTGCCTGGCAGGCTGATGTAGGTCATGCAATGGATAAGCCCTTCGGGCGCGCCGGCTTCCACGGCAGCCTGGGTCATCAGCTTGGCGGTCTCCAGGCAGCAATTGACGGCAGATGGATGTGGGGCCACCACAATGGAGTTGCGCGCCTTGACCGAGATGAGCGCCTTATCATCAACGTAGAGGTGGGGTTGGTGCTGGGGGTAAGTGCGGCCACCACGCCCATGGGCCAGGCAATCTCATAAATCCGCTTCTGGGCGTCATGGTGGACTACACCCACGGTCTTGATGTTGCGAATGCTCTCCCAGACGTGCTTGGATGCGAATTGGTTCTTGAGCTTCTTGTGCTCTGGAACGCCATAGCCAGTTTCCTCGCTGGCCATGCGGCCCAGGCGCTCGGAGGCTTGATAGGCGGCCATGGCCATGGCTTCACAGACCCGATCCACCTGCTCCTGGCTGGCCTTGGCCCAAATTTGCTGGGCGGCATAAGCCGACTCCACCATGGAGCGGGCTTGTTGGATGGAAAGCAGGTCTTTGTCTAGGTCAGGCATGCTGCCTCGCTAACTTTTGCGAAAGACGGTTTCACCGTCCACCTGGAGGGAATCGATAACAGCCATGATGACCGCATCCACGGGCGAATCCTTGGTGAGGGAGGTTTGGCGGCCACTGGAACCATGCGCAGTTAGCACGAGATCCCCCACACCGGCATCCACGGTGTCCACAGCCACATAGGGTTTGCCGGTGGGCTTGCCGGTTTCATCGGATTCGCGGCAGATGAGTAGCTTGCGCCCTTCCAGCTTCTGGTCCTTGATCGTGGCGACGGTAGTGCCGATCACTTTAGCGATGAGCATAATTCTCCTAATACGCCTTGGCGGTCTCAGCCACGGCGGTGTTGACGTGCATAGTGGCCATTTCTTTTTCACCGGCGACGATCTTCACGCCAGCGCTGGCGCCGATGCGGGTGGCACCCGCTTCCACCAGGCTGCGAGCTTCGTTGTAATCGTGGACGCCGCCGGAAGCTTTGACCCCCATCTCGGGGCCGACCACGCGGCGCATAAGGGCCACATCCGCTATGGTGGCGCCGCCGCCTGAAAAGCCGGTTGAGGTCTTGACGAAATCAGCGCCGGCTTCTTTGGCCAGCAGGCAGGCGGTAACCTTTTCTTCTTCGCTCAACAAGAAGGTTTCAATAATGACCTTGACCAAGGCGCCCGCGGCGTGGCCCAGGTGCACCACCCCGGCGATGTCTCGCGCCACCAGGCTGTAATCGCGACCCTTTAGGGCGCCGATGTTGATGACCATGTCGAGCTCGGTGGCGCCCTCGCGCAGTGCGGTTTCAGCCTCGAAGACTTTGACGTCTGGCTCGGAGGCGCCCAGCGGGAAACCAATCACGGTGCAAACTTTGACATCGGTGCCCTTGAGCAGATCGGCGCAGAGCTTGACGTAGCTGGGGTTGACACATACGGACGCGAAGCCATAGGTGCGAGCTTCGTAACAAAGCTGGGCAACCTGGTCAGGCGTGGCATCCGGCTTGAGCAGGGTGTGATCAATGAATTTGGCCACACTGGGGTCTTGAGGGATGCCCCCCAGAGTAGAGGTAAGGCGCTCAGCGCCGGCACTGATGACTCGGCCGACGCGATCGAAGCAGGTTTTGACGCAAATGCCGTCTGCGCATTCCTGCGTGCAGGAATCGCCCGCGGCGTGTTGGTGCCCCTGCTCCTGTTCAGCCAGAGCAAGCAGCACCTCGCGAGTCACGATTTCCACAATCCTGCGAACCTGTGCACTATCTGGCATAAACTCGGCCCTCGATAGCCATGATCTTTTCCACGCGGCGAGCATGGCGCCCGCCGCCAAAATCGGTATTCAGCCAGGTGTCCACGATCTGTCGAGCCAGTGCGGGGCCAATAAGGCCAGCGCCCAAGGTGAGCACATTGGCGTCGTTGTGCTCGCGGCTGTTGACCGCGCTGGCATGGTCGTAGCACATGGCGGCGCGCACGCCAGCCACTTTGTTGGCCGCCATGCAGCTGCCGATACCGGCGCCATCGATGACAATACCGCGCCAGGCTTCTCCAGTAGCCACTTTGCGGGCCACGACTTCGGCAAAATCCGGGTAATCGACCGAATCGGTGCTAAGCGTGCCACAATCCTCAACCTGATAACCCTTCTCTTGCAGGTGGGCGACGAGGTCCTGTTTCATGCCAAAGCCACCGTGGTCGGCGCCAATGGCAATCACACCGCCCGGCGCCGGGCTGGCAGCGGACGCAACTTCAGAACCCAGGCGCGACATAACCCGCTGGACAATCTGCTGAACTTCGGAATCGGATACGCTAGCCATTGTTGGGATTATAGAGTCGGCTCAGGGGCGGCACAACCGCATTCACGCGCCAACTGAAACCCTCCCGGGGAGCCTTCGGAAGGCAAAATCCTGTACGGGAGCGTGCAGTTTGAGGTTGGTGTAGAAGCGAAACTGGTCCACGCGCACTTCGAAATCAACATATTCGATGACGCCACCATCCGCCAGGTGGGTGTCTCTGTGGAAAACGAACACCACGGCGGGCATTTCGAGATCGAGCAGCTCGGCCACCTGCGGAGTAGCCAGGGTGGCCTCAATCTCCTGTTCGGCGTGATCCGGGCGGCAGCCGTATTTGTCGGCCAACACTTGATACAACGAAGCAGTGGAAAAATCATGGGAAAGGATGCCCGGGCAAAGCTCGTGGGGCAAATAGGCCCGCTCGATAGCGGTGGGCTGCCCGTCCATGAGGCGCAAGCGAAGCAGATAGACGACCTCCCCGCCTAACTGGATCTGCAGACGACGAGCCAGAAAGGGATCGGCGCGGATGATTGCGGCTTCCAGGACGCGGCTGGCAACGTGGCGACCCTGCAACTGCATTTCCTGGGTAAAGCCCATCAGGTATTCGGCGGTCTTGCTGGCGCGGGCGCTGGCCACAAAGCTGCCCACTCCCTGCACGGTCTTGAGCACCCCGCGGGCGGAGAGATCTGCCAGGGCATGGCGCACCGTATTGCGGCCGACTCCAAAGCGGGCGCACAGGTCGCTCTCGGAGGGGATGCGCTGGTTGGCGGATAACTGTCCAGCCTGGATCTGCTCCAGAATGGCATCCGCAACAGCCTGGTAGAGGGGCTTGCCCGTCTGAGCTTTCTCAATCGGGGTGATCATATGAAATTATTCCAACATGTACCAACATGTACCATATACAGAGAATAGCATTAAACAGGCGCAAAAGTCAAGCGCGTAACAACCCCTGCGGACTCTACGTTTGAGCGAATGAGGATGAGACAAATGACGGAGGCCAAATCATGACAAACAAAGCGAAAGTCCCGGGAGCATCCGTGCGAAATAAGCCGCTGCTGGGCGTGCATGGCAAACGTGTCGGGCGCATCCTGAACGTGGTGTACACCCCTGACCACCACAAGATCGCCTATGGCGTCATCGAACTGGACCAGCCGGGAGGGCCGAAGATGATGGGCATCGCCTGGGATGCGGTTGAATTTGACGAGAATGGGCAGGCCAGCTTGAAGGTGGAGATCGACAACAAACGCCTGATTCCCAATTTAGACCCCAAGAAGAATCCCCAAATGCAAAGCCAAGAAGCCGAAGTGGACTTCTTCGCCAACCAAATGAACCCTCGATAGACTGCGAAAGGAGAGTTATATGCTTAGTTGGGCACTTACATTTCTCGTGATCGCACTGATTGCCGGAGTTTTAGGTTTTGGCGTGATCGCCGGAACAGCCGCTGGTATCGCCAAGCTTTTGTTCGGCTTGTTCCTTATCTTGTTCATTGTTTCGCTGTTATTTGGACGCCGCGCGTCGGCCTAGCAACATCTCTCCTATGAGCAAACAAAGAGCCCGCCAAATGGCGGGCTCTTTGTTTGCCGTCTAACTCAGTTGTTTGGTAATTTTGGCAACGCGCTTGGCCGCGGCGGCGTTGAGATCGTGCAGACGGTCATCCAATATTTGACGCAGCTGGTGTGGGTTGACGTCTCCGGCGGCAGCTGCCACAGCTTCGGCGTGGCGGGCCACATCTTTGGGCTTACAGGTACGCAGGAAATCCACGAGATAGGGCCAACAAACAGCAGCGTATTCCGGGTCGGCACCCGCCAGAGCAGCGAGGACGCGAATGCCGTGATCCTGGGTGATGGCGGAGCCACTGGCGGTAGCGCGCATCAGTTGCTGGGCATGCGCCCAAAGAGCGCGTGGCTGCTGTGCGGCGATGGCGCTGAGGGCCGTCATAGCTCCCCATACCATGCGATTATCGCGGCTGGAAAGCAAGGAGACAAATTCCGCCGCATAGGAGCCAATTAAATCCGGATTGAGATAGCCGACCTCGTAGAGAACCTTAATACAATCATGTTGAATAGGTCTCTTGCCGGTGCGCAAGTTTTCGACCAGGGTATCCAAATCATCCGAAATTGATTGTCTCTGTGCCTTGGCCGCGAGTCGGGCCGCCAGCTCTTGATTAGGAATTTCATCGCGGCGACCAACAGCAGAAGAGAGCTCATTTAATACAGACACAGATCCTCCTTTCGTCAACCGCTTAAGTTTACACAGAATCCATGACATCCATTGTCAGGGTTTTGTGGTACAGTCCAAAAGAGATAGAGTGCGAGCCGACAGACTGCTTTCGATTGTGTTGCTGATCCAGCGGGAGGGGCAGATGACTGCTGAGGCATTGGCCCGAATCCTGGGGGTCACTCCTCGGACGATCTACCGCGACATCGACGCGCTTAGCATTGCAGGGGTCCCCATTTATACGCAACCTGGCCCCCATGGCGGATGCTTTCTAGATGAAATCTATCGAAACCAATTAACTTGGTTTACGACCAACGAACTGCAAACCCTAATGTACACCGGCACAGCTTCACCTTTAGCAGAATTGGGTATGCAAAATGCAATGGAAAACGCCGTGCTCAAACTATTCGCTTTGCTTCCTAAGAGCACCAGCAAACAAGCCGCAATAATGAGCCAACGTTTGTACCTGGACCCTACCGCGTGGTACAGCCAAAACGAACCTCAACCGAGTCTGCCAAACCTTAAAGAAGCCGTTTGGGATGATCGTCTGATCCAATGCATCTACCGAAACTGGCAAGGCCAGGAAACTAAAGAAACTCTAGCACCATACGGTTTAGTTTACAAAGCAGACAGCTGGTATCTTGTGGCTACTACCCCAGCAAAGATCAATTTCCGAACGTACCGGGTTGCAAGGCTGTCTGGGGTGGAGATATTAGAGAAGCACTTTGAACGGGAAACCAGCTTCCAGATCGCGGCTTATTGGGAGCATGCTTCTGAAAAATTCCGCAGAGGGGTGCCGCAATATCCGGTAAAACTGCGAACTTCCCCCCAGAATCTGACCTATTTTTATGAAATGTATGCTGGAAGGTTTGAAATCCTCGAGAAAAACGAATCCAGCCTGGTTCTACAAGTGGATTTCAATGTATTCGCTGAAGCGCGCGTCAGTTGTCTCGGGCTGGGGAGACATACCAAGGTCATTGAACCGATTGAACTTCAAACGGCTATAAATGAAGAAGTGAAGTGGATGGCAGATAAACTTAGTAAATAGTTTAGCCAGCCAAGGGAATCACATAGAACAATATCGCAAAGAAATGCAGCATGCTACCCAACAAAACAAAGCCGTGCCAGATAGCGTGATTGAAAGGCAGCTTCTTCCACACATAAAAGATAGTGCCCAGCATATAAGCCAGCCCGCCCGCAGCCAGCAAGATCAACCCGCCGGGAGCCACGCTGGTCAACAAAGGCTTAATAGCTACCACGATGACCCAGCTCATGGCAATGTAAGGGACGGCGTTCACCCAGCGGCGCTGCTTAAGTATGAAACTCTGCAAGGCAATACCCAGGATGGCGAAAGCCCATACCAAAGCAAACAGGGTCCAACCCCAGGGGCCGCGCAGGCTCACCAGCGTAAATGGCGTGTAGGTTCCGGCTATAAGCAGAAAGATAGCCGAGTGGTCCAAGGTGCGCAAAACTTTCTTGGCACGCTCGATAGGGATACTGTGGTACAGGGTGGAAGCGGTGTACATCAGGACCTGGGTGGCACCGTAGATACTGACGGCCACAATGTGCCAGGCCGAGCCCAGCAAAGTAGCAAAGCTAGCCAGCACAGCCAGCCCGGCAACGGAGTAGACAATGCCGACAGCATGGATGATGCTGCTAGCTATCTCCTCAGCGCGGGAATAACGATTGGCGTAAATGTTGGCAGCCACGATTACCTGAATTGATTCTGATTATATCCCCCGCAAGTTTTGGCCGAAGCGAGCCCTATTCCCGGTCCTTAAAGACCAAACGGATAGGTGTGCCCAGGAAACCATAAGCCTCCCGCAGGCGATTCTCTAAGTAGCGCCGGTAGCTAAAATGCACCAAGGCGTGGTCATTGACGTAGATCAGGAAGGTGGGCGGATCGCTGCGCACCTGGGTGCCGTAATAAATCTTAAGGGCGCGGCCGGCCTTGCCAGGCGCGGGTTGATAATCCTGAGCTTCGCCAAGGACTTTGTTGATCATGGACGTACTGAGCTGCACCAGGCGTTCAGCGGCAACCTTGGCCGCAATGGGTAAAACCTGCTCCACCCCCTGCCCTGTCTTAGCGGAGATGAACAGCAAGGGCGCATAGCTAATGAAATTGAATACCTGGCGCACCTGGGCAGTGATGTCTTCCTGAATGCTGCTGGTTTTCTTCACCGCATCCCATTTGTTTACGATGATTATGGCGCTCTTCCAGGCTTCCTGAATGTAGCCGGCAATATGGGCGTCTTGAGCGCTGGTGCCTTCAACGGCATCGATGAGCAGCAGGGCCACATCGGCGCGCTCTATGGCGCGCATGGTGCGAATGCTGCTAAATTTATCCACGCCAGGGGCGATGTGGCCGCGGCGCTTCAAACCAGCCGTGTCGATGAGACGCACCCGCAAGTCCCCCCACGGAAATATGGTATCCACGGCATCGCGGGTGGTGCCGGGAATTTCACTTACCAGGGTACGCTGCTCGCCGATGAGGGCGTTGAACAACGTAGATTTGCCGGCGTTGGGCTTGCCAAGAATGGCAATGCCCAAATCCTCTTCGCCTTCTTCCTCTTCCTCCCCCACTCTCTGCCTGAGGCTGGCGGCCAAAGCATCCAGCAAGTCTCCGGTGCCGGTGCCGTGAACCGCCGAGATGGGATGGGGTTCTCCCATGCCTAATTCGTAAAATGAAGGCACCAGGTTGCGGCGCGCCTGCGAATCGACCTTGTTGACGACCAAGAACACCGGAGGGAAGGGAATACCATCCACTTTCTTTTGGTGGGTGCGTAAAATCTGGGCAACTTCCAGATCGGCGGGAGTGACGCCATCCTGCACATCGACCACGAACAGCACGGCATCCGCTTCGCGGATGGCCATCTCGGCTTGCTCGCGTATCTGGTCTACGAATTCGGCCGAGCCGATAGACAACGGTTGGCGGCCCAGGCCGCTGGCAACCTTGATGGGGTCAATGCCACCAGTATCCACAACCGCAAAATCCAACCCGGCCCACTCGGCATTGGCGTGCAGGCGGTCGCGCGTGGTTCCGGGCACGTCGTCCACCACGGCCAGGCGTTCTCCGGCCAGACGGTTAAATAAAGTGCTTTTGCCGACGTTGGGCCGGCCGACGATGGCAACGATGGGCTTGGACATGACTATGGGGCAGTGCTGATGACAACTTGAATCTGGGCGGGGCTGATGGATACCGCTTGCACATCTTCGGGAAGAATCTCGGCCTTGGGCTCCAACAGGTGGGTGCCTGCTTGCAACCCCGAGAGGTCGACCAACAGTCTGATATCCCCGGCTTGCAAAGCTTCCAATGTTGAAGCAGGGCCCGAAACGATCACGGTGGCAGTGAGGGGTGAAAGCTCAGCTTGCAGCCCAGAGGCCAGCCCAGTCAATTCGACCTGGATATTTAGCTGAGTGCTGGTTTCAATAGCAACCACACCCACGCTAACTTCGACATTCTGCTGTTCTCCAACAACGATCACTCCCTGGGGTAGGTCCAGGGCCAGGCGGGTGACCAGATCCCCTTCGGCGCCGGTCAGGTTCAGCGGCTGGGTAGCTACGTAACCAGGCAAGCCCGCCACGATCTGGTTATCTGTGGAAAACAACGTCACCACGGGAGGATTGACTGAGATGCTGGTTACCCGGAATCCACTGGCTACCTGACCCACCGTGTCGACCTTGACAGCTACTTCGCGATAACCACCGGCCTGCCCGATAGCCTGCTGCAAATCCACCTGGGGGGGATCTATAGTGAGGCCGCTGAGCACATCACCGGCCTTGTCCAAGGCCTGGAGTGTAACCGTGGAGCTGACCGTGTCGCGGGCGTCAGAAATGTCCAGCGGAGCTTCCACGTGATCCACTTCCGCAACCAACGTGGCTGGGCCGGAAATCGTGGTTACCTTGGGATCCAGGGTCAATGCTCCGGCCTCAAAACCGAGGGCAGGTACTCCATTTATTTGCGCGGTGATAGGAAATTCCTTCACAGCCAGGGGTTCCAATTGCAAAGTTACTTCACTGGGGCTGACCTGTAGGACACGCAGAGGTTTGAGGCTGGATTCAACTTCGATGGGCACAGTGTGCTCCCCAGTGCCGAGGTTGGCCAGATTAATGAATACCTGCAGTGTGCCGGGCCGACTGGTCAACGTGTCCCACGAGGATGAAGGAGCTCCCAGGCGCACAAACACCTGGCTGGGTAAGTTCCCAACCAGCACCAAGCCGGGATCCAAGCCGCGCACCTGAAGGGTCAGCGGCGTTGGGAAATCACGCTCTTCGTTGGGATCGGTGGCCACCACCGCGGAAATCCATACGGCAAAGGCGATAGCAAGGGCCAGCAGCAACGTGCCCAGGTTCCCCCAAAGGCGCAGCAAGTATATTTTAAACACCTAGACCTCGGTACTGTCTTTGGGTTCGGGCGTCAGGAACGGCAGATAGCGAGTAACCAATTGTTCAAGGGGATTATTGGGTTGCACGGGCTTATAGAAAGCACGCAACACACCCTCCAAGCGTTCGCGCCCCAGCCGGTGGATCATGCGACCACCAAAGGCAATGGAAATAGCGCCGGTTTCTTCCGAGACGACCAGAGAAACAGCATCACTCACTTCGGAGGTGCCCAAAGCAGCACGGTGGCGCAAACCCATTTGACGCTCAATCCCGGTTGACAGCACGCCACTGGTGGAGAGAGGCATCACACAGGAGGCACCCACAAGCTTGGTCTCGGCAATGATGACGGCGCCGTCATGCAAAGGCGTGTTGGGATAAAAAATCTGCAATAGCAAACTGGCAGACACCTCGGCGCCGAGTTTGACGCCGGTCTCCACATATTCATCCAGGCTATCCAGGCGCTGCAAAACGATTAGAGCGCCATGGCGACGTTCAGAGAGGCGGATGGCGGCCTCACTTATGGATTCAATCACATCGGGAGACTCAGAATTAGCGTGAGAGTTGGTAAGAAACTGGCTGGCGCGCCCGAGGCGCTCCAGGCCGCGGCGAATCTCGGCTGCGAAAACAACCGGGATGGCCACCAGAATTGCGGGCAGTGAGTTGCGCACCAGCCAGGAGAAGGCGGGCAGGTTGAATACCACCACCAGCAGACTAATGAGCACATAAAGCACCAGAATGCCGCGCAGCAGAACCATGGCCCGCGTGTTGCGCAAAAAGGAAAGACCCGCGTAGACAATAACTGTGACCAACAGCAAGTCCACCACGCTGGCAAAGGTGATGCGCTGCAAAATAAAGAGAACTTCGTCGATCAGCTGGCTCATGCAATACTCAAATCGGACGCAATACTCGATCGGTGCGTAGTTGCTTGAACAGCATTACCGTGCCTCGCGGCTGGGATTCCTGGGCGGCTTCCTGCCAGGCGGCCACGCCTAATTCGTGCGGCAGGCGTTCCTGATAGCCCAGCTGCTGCCAGATATCACGATAAGCAGCCAGCTGCGGGCTGGCAAACACCAGGGCTATTTCGCATTGCAGTTCCCTGGATGCTTGCTCCACCTCTCCTATCAGAAAGGGAAGCTGATCTTGCAAGGGGAAATCGGCTCCCAGGTGGATATCATCCACGCGGGCTACCAGGTTTTCAACCTTCCAACCCAGTAAACCCTTGAGGCCTTCGTTGCCCTCCAATAAAAGAAAAGCCTTTTCGCCAAAAGTATCCATGACCTGGGTGGGGTCGGAGGGACTGCCGCCATTGTGACGGGAAATAAACGCGGAAATCTCAGCCGCCTGGCGCGGACGGGCGCGCAACACCTGCCACCCAGCGGGTGTTTGGCGAGCCTGGGAACCCGGCAAGCGGGTAGGCACGGTTTCCCCTGCGGCTTGCGGAAACAACTTCTTCCAGGCCGTCTTGACCTGCTCCCAGGTTTGCTCGATGGAGCCGCTGTTGTCGATCACCGTATCGGCCTTGGCCGCCTTCTGCCACTGGGGTGTCTGGGCGCCCATGCGCCGGCGGGCTTCATCTTGCTCCATGCCGCGTTGCTTGCGAAGGCGAGCCAACTGCACCTTCTCGTTGGCGGTGACCACCCAAATGACATCGCAAGCTTCGCACAGAGGAGATTCGAGCAGCTTTATGGCTTCAAGGACCACCACGCGGTGCCTGCTTTTGCGGATCAAATAATCCACGCCCTGACGCACAATAGGGTGAACGATGTCCTCCAACATTTTCAAGGCTTGCGGGTCTGTGAAAGCCACAGAACCTAATTTGCGCCGATCAACTTCCCCGTTTTCCTTCAACACAAATTTGCCGAAAGCGTCGATTACGGCGCGGTAGCCAGGGGCATCACTTTGGATGGCGCGGTGCGAGAGCGCGTCGGCATCGATACCGAACGCGCCGGCGTGCTCCAGCATACGGCGCACCACGCTTTTGCCGCTGGCAATGTTGCCCGTAAGACCGATGACGAATTTATCCGGCCAGTTGCTCATGCTGGAAGGCTCAAGAAATCACACCCAATTTACGGCCAACTTGGTCAAAAGCATGCAAGCCCTGCTCCAGGTCGTCAGTGGAGTGCGCAGCTGAGATCATCACGCGGATACGAGCCGCGCCACGCGGCACGGTTGGAAAGGCGATGGACATACCGAACACGCCGGCATCGAATAGGGCGCGGCTGAACTCCTGGGCTAGTTTGGCTTCGCCGAGCATGACTGGCGTGATAGGAGTCACCGAGCGTCCGATATCAAAACCCAACTTTTTCATCTCGGCCTTGAAGAACTCGGTGTTGCTCCACAAGCGTTCGACGAGTTCGGTTAATTCTTCCAACAGGTCCACAGCCGCCAAACAAGCAGCCACATCGGGCACAGTCATGGCTGAAGAGAACAGGAACGGCCGGCCGCGCTGGTGCAGCCATTCCACGATCCTGGCATCGCCGGCGGCCACGCCACCCACCACGCCGAAGGCCTTGGAAAACGTGCCAATCTCCACATCCACCTTGCCATGCAGATCAAAATGGTCCACGATGCCGCGCCCACCTTTTCCCAGCACACCTTCCCCATGGGCGTCGTCCACCATCAGCATGGCCTCGCCTTTGCGTGCCTCTTCATATATATCCGGCAAGGGAGCCACATCGCCATCCATGCTGAAGACGCCATCTGTGACGACCAGGGCGCGGCGATACTTGCTGCGCTCGGCAGCCATGACCTCACCCAGGCTTGCGGAGTCACAATGCTTGAAACGCACAATGCTGGCACCGGAGAGGCGGCTGCCATCGATGATGCTGGCGTGGTTCAATTCGTCAGAAAAAATAACATCTTCCTTGCCTACCAGGGCGGGGATCACGCCTAAATTAGCGGTAAACCCGGATTGGAAGGTGATGGCGGATGCGACGCCTTTGAAAGCGGCAATGCGTTGGTCAAGTTCAACGTGCAGGCCCATGGTGCCGGCAATAGTTCGCACCGCCCCGGGGCCGATGCCATATTTCTGCATGGCGGCCTGGGCAGCATGCACCAAACGAGGATGGTTCGCCAAGCCCAGGTAATTGTTCGAGCAGAAATTGAGCACACGGCGGCCGTCCACCTCCAGCCAGGCGCCCTGAGGGGAGCCGATGGTTCGGATATGGTTGTAGAGCCCAGCCTCTTTCAAGCCGTTGATTTCGTCCCCTGCCCAGGCATCTACATTGGCCATCAATTTGCTCCTTCTTAGTGATTAAATTAACACAAGGCGCGCGTGAACGAGGCGCGCGGTACGCTGTTCTTATTATACGCTTAGGAATGATACGGCCGCGTCGAGAGCATACCCTTATGGTAGAATTTCGCGCCAATAGGGAGACGGAACATCTCCGGGAGGGATGGCCGAGTGGACTAAGGCGGTTGTCTTGAAAACAGCTGTGGGTGTCTCACCCACCGGGGGTTCGAATCCCTCTCCCTCCGCTGGAAGACCTGGGGAGGTCGCATAGTCCGGTCTAGTGCGCCCGCCTGCTAAGTGGGTCCGGGGTAAAACTCCCACGAGGGTTCAAATCCCTCCCTCCCCGCCTTGAATTTGTGACAAGCGAGGTTACAATTCCCTTCACCGGCGTTTCCTGCCTTTGGAAGCGCCAATGCCAACTGCGAAGTAGTTGGGAAGCTCTCGTAGCTCAGTGGATAGAGCACTTGCTTGCGGAGCAAGGGGTCGCGCGTTTGAGTTCGCGCCGAGAGCGCTAGTAAAAAGCCGCCAAAACCGGGCGGCTTTTTACTTTAGGAGAACGGCCAAATGTTGCCTTTTCGAGAGGCGAGTCTTGGCCGTTCTCCAGGCTTTGGCAATCAGCGCCAAGTCCGGGCGGCTTTTTGCTTTAGGAGAACGGCCAAATGTTGCCTTTTCGAGAGGCAAGTCTTGGCCGTTCTCCAGGCTTTGGCAATCAGCGCCAAAGAGCGACTTTTGCTTTAGCAGAACGGTTGGATAGGATTTCTTAAACGGAACATACCTGGCAACCCTTTCTCCATCACCCCTCGATAATCTCGATTAATTCACCGTTTTCCTGTAATATAAATATGAAGCAAGTTCGCCCGAGAACCATCTAATTCATATCGATCAAATTGGATTCCGAGACCCTCGCACAGTGTCGCTCCGGCAACTCCCAGGCCATCGAAACCCTGGTAAACGAATACCAAGCCCGGGTTTACCGCTGGTGCCTGTCCATCCTGGACGATCCTGACGATGCGCAAGACGCCACCCAGGAAAGCTTCATCGCGGCCCTTAAGGGGTTGGCCGGGTATCGGGGAGACTCAGCCTTGCAAACTTGGCTGTTCTCAATTGCCCTAAATACCTGCCGGGGACGGCTGAGGAAGATAAAAAGACGGCAGACTTTGAATGAAACACTGAAGGATCCGGCAGTGATGGACGATCAAAGTCAACCAAGCCCCGAAAGGCGCACCGTGGAGGCTGAGCGCAACCAGGTCATCTGGCAAGCCATCAGCCGCCTTGACGAAAAGCACCGCCTGCCAATTATATTGCGCTATTACCAGGAACTGTCCACCCAGGAAATCGCCGAGGTACTGAATATCAATGTTGGAACAGTGCATTCTCGCCTTTCCATTGCGCGCCAGCGCTTGGGCGGGGAGCTAAAGCGCGCCAAACTCGGGGTGGGAGGCAAGGCGTGAAAGCCCTATCGCACTCCCAGGCCAAGCAGTGGATCCAGCTGGCTGCGGACGGCTTGCTCCCAGTTGAGCGGCAGCAAAACCTGCATGCACACCTGCAGGGCTGCGCCGAATGCGGCGCTTATGCCGCTGAGCTGTCCGCACTTGAAGCTAACTTGAGCGAGGCGCTTAAGGCGCATTGGCCGCAGAGCGGACTTCCCACGCATCGAAAGGGCAAGCTGGTCAAAGAACTGCAATCCCAATTCGGAAAGAGCGCTGGGGGCGCCGGCTCCTGGACACGCTTGCTGTGGCTTGCGCCTCTGGTAGTCCTGGCCGGCCTGACAACGTGGTTCTATGGCCTGGGTGGACAGCCTCGGTCCCAGGGAACCGCCCCGGCCCAGGTTAGCGCAACAGCCACGGCTTCACAAACGGCAACGCCGAGTGCATCGCCGACGCCGACGGCGGCCGTCATCATTGGTGACCAGATCCTGGTCGCCATTCCGCAGCAAACGGTAAATTGCCGGGAGGGAAACAGCAACCAGTTCGATATAGCCGATACCCTTTTGGGTGGCGAGGAATACAAGCCGGAGGCCCGGGGCAATGACCAGCTGTGGGTACGCTTCCGCGGGCCAAGTTTCGGTGAGTTGTGCTGGGTTTTCGCGGACAATCTCGATCTGCTCATCAATGACCAGGCTGTAGCTATGCTAAATATTCCTGAGGCTTTGCTGCCGTACGCTTCTTATCCCCCCACCCCCACGCCAACCATCGACGTGGATGAGGGTAAGCACTGCAACGCTTGTGGCAATGCAGTGAGGCATGAAACGAGGGAGGGAGGGTGATTACAACTACTGGGCGGGGATAAGGAGTGCGCAGCACAGTGACAACGACGAAGCCAACCGTGATAAAATGAAGCAAGGGATGCGGAGGTGTCTCTAATAAATAAATAGGTAAAAAATCACTTAGCGCAGGTGGCTGAATTAGCCGACAGAGGAGAAATCAAGAAATCAGAGCTTAAAATTAGCCAAAAGACATTGTTGGTGCTGTAGCGCTGGCAGCTTTGTGCGCTTACTGCGCCTCCTCCTTCATAGTGAATTCTTCAGGCGACCTGCCTGACGACAATTTAAGTGATGGAGACTGCGATACTGCAGAAGAGGAGTGTACTTGCGCGCAGCCATAGAACAAGCTGTATACACTAACAACGGCGCACATATCACCTGGAAGGTGTAAGCAACATCAGCCTCACATAGACATTGAGAGCTTTGAACGCAAGCAACGGGAACATAGAAATCCGCGGAGAGGGCGTGGTAACCATTGACGGCGGCCAAAACCTGGATTGCAACGGGGATACGGCCTTCAGCATCCAGAACTCCAGTTACAACATTATCCAAGGGCTCACGCTGCTCAATTTTGGAACCGCCATCAATATACAGGGATTCTCTAGTGATGCCCGATACAACCTAGTGGGCTTCAATCCCAATAGCAGCGATCCACCTTCAAGCCAGCGCAATGTGATTGGTGGCAATTGTCGTGGTATCTATATCACCGGGCAATACGCGTTCAGCAACACGGTGGCCGGAAATTTCATTGGCACTGACGCCAGCGGCTCTTCGGCTATCCCTAACAACACGGGCATCTATATAGTAAATGGCGCACATGACAACATGGTGGGTTCAGCTTCTTCTGGCGGAAGCTCTGCATTCAACACCGCCGATCTCGAAGCGTATTGGACTATGGACGAAGCAAATGGAAATGCATTGGATGCCGTGGGATCGAATGATCTTATCGAAACATCCGGGTTGGTTGGCAGTTCTCCCGGAGTAATTAATTATGCCGTGAGACCTTGAACTCAACGATACGGAATACTTTTCCATTCCTGAAATCCATCCATCTCGACAGGGGACATTGACTTTACCTGGTCATTGTGGATAAAACCGGAAAGCGTGTCAACTGACGCTTGGATACTGGGCAAGGGCGAAGGAAGCTCAGTAACTGGATATGAGTTTCTGGTTTCCTTGGGTACGGGAGGCGGTCTCAGTACATGGGTCTCCAATGGCTCGGTTATTGGCCACGTAACTTGGAGTTCGAGCTTGTCGGCAGGAAACTGGTATCACATCGTAGCTTGGCACAACGCGGCAACCAACCAAATCGGGATGACTGTGAATAACGGAATTCCTGCTACAGCTCTTATTCAGCGGGGGGGCAAAATAATGCCGGAACCTTGGTCATAGGAGCTCGCAATGTCGGTACACCTGATGCAAATTTCGATGGGCTGATTGATGAAGTGGGTTTTTGGAAACGGGTGCTCCCACCCCAGGAAATCAGCGCTCTTTACAACAATGGCAACGGGTTGGCATATGGGCTCAACACTTCTGGCCGCAATGTAGTCAGCGGGAATACCAACATAGGAATTTCCCTATCCGGAGCTCTGAACAACCAGATCTCGGGAAACTATATAGGAACCACATCAAACGGTTACAGCGCCTTGCCAAACGGGGATGGAATTTATATTTAGTCGGGGTAGAACGGGAATGTTATCGGCGTAAACAACAATGGAGAAGGTAGCGGCAATATAGTAAGCGGAAATAATTCAAACGGCATCAACCTTTCCAATGGCAACAACAACGTGATTGCCGGCAATCTGGTCGGCACAGGTGCGGATGGTGCAACAGCACTGGGCAATGGCAACGATGGCGTCATTGTGTACGCTGGAACGGGGAAACGAGTTGGAACGAATGGGGATGGATCTGGAGATGAACTTGAAAGAAATATTGTCAGCGGCAACAGCAATGTTTCTGGTATCGGCGTCGATATCAACGCCGATAACACAATAGTAGCGGGGAATTACATCGGCGTAGATGTCTCGGGGAATTTTGCTCTTGGTAACGGTAATGGGGTACACCTGGTTGGTAACAACAACGTGTAGGGACGGATGGCAATGGCAGCTTCGACCTAATGGAAGCCAATGTTGTCAGCGGCAATTTAGGCGGAGGGGTGGTGATTTCGGGATGATTCAACAAGCTGTCTGGAAACTTCATCGGCACCAACTCGTTGGGGACCGGCGCAGTCGGGAATGGCGGGAACGGGGTCAGCTTAGAGGTAAACGCCCAAAATAATTTTGTTGGGACGGATGGGGATGGCAGCGGGGACAGCCTCGAAGGCAATGTCATTAGCGGTAATGGGGCCGTCTATGGGAACAGTGCCGGAGTGTTTGTTTCTGCCAACAATAACGTAGTGGCTGGTAACCTCATCGGCACGGATGGGACAGGAACCATGCCACTTGGTAACCTATATTACGGAATTGCCGTAAATGGAGATGGCAATCGTATCGGCACAAATGGCGATAACACATCCGACGGAGCCGAGCGCAATGTAATCAGCGGCAGCGGGTATCACGCCAACCATCGATGTGGACGAGGGTTCCAACGCCACTGCAACGCCCTTCGTGCCGCAATGCAGCGACGGCATCGACAACGACGGCGACGGGAGGGTCGATTACAACCCTACTGGCCGCGGGGATAAGGAGTGCCGCAGCACCAGTGACAACGACGAAGCCAACCCGTGACCCTAAAATGAAGCAAAAAGTGTGTAGGGGCATCTAATTCTTATGGAACGATATCGCACCACCAACACTGGGTTTCAGATTACACTCGAAAAATTCGGTGGCCTAATCTAAGAGGAGAAAAGTATGCAACCCAAAATTCGCCTAATTGCCAATTTCCTTTTCGCACTTGCGTTGACGCTATCGGCCTGTGCCCCTTCGGCAGCCGATACCGAAGAAATCCAACACCTCTCGCGCCCGGGAAACCCGGTCTACAACCAGGAGATATTCGACTGCTCAACTGGCGATGTCCTGCCTACCGGGGGTGGCTTGATCCAACCTCCGGCCGGCTGTGATAGCTGGCAAATCAACCGCTATGAACGGCCATTCAACCCTCAAAGCCAGGATACCTTTTTCCCCGATTTGGATATTCAAGATGCCTCACTGGGGACGGACGGCACTTGGTTTTACGCCAAGCTTTCCTTGTTCAATACTAACCAACCCGCGAAATTCTCTGGACGGAACCTATGCCATTGAGTTCGACCTGGACCTGGACGGGCGCGGAGATGTGCTTGTGCTGGCGGATAAGCCCAATGAGGAAGCCGCCATCGACTGGAGCGTGGCTGGGGTGCAATTTTATGGAGATGGAAACAATGACGTAGGTAATGACATCCCCGAAGCGCCCGACCCACCAAGCCATTCGAATGGCTACGACACCCTGGTCTTCGACCAGGGCCATGGCGACGATCCGGATCTAGCCTGGGTGCGCTGGCAACCAGGCAAGCCGGCAACTGTTGAACTGGCCTTCAAGGCCAGTGCGCTGTATTTCTCGCCTTCTTTCAAGTGGTGGGCATGGAGTGATGAGGGTGTGAATAAACCCGGCGATGCGGATTACCACGACACCTTCGACCATCCTGAAGCGGGAGACCCGGTGCAGGGACAACCGTACTTCCCGTCGCAATCGATCAACGAGCTGGATAACACCTGCGCTGCAATTTGGGGCGCCCTGCCCGGACCAGAGGCTGATCTGTGCGTGAACGTCTCCGGCGTACAACCCCCTGCGCTGCTGCCCTCAGAGACGCCACAATTCAGCAACACACCAGAAGTCAGCAATACGCCGGAGACGTCTCCGACCCCTACCAAGCCACATATCCTACTATCAGGAACCCCGACGGAAACAGCCACGCCGTGCTATGAACAAGCCGGGGCGGCAGGCAACCCAGCCGGTGTACAGATAACGTGCACGCCGACACCTACATCCACATATACGGCGACGGCAACTTTCACGCCGACCGACACGCAAACCCCTTGCGTTCCTGTTGGCGTCGCAGCCACAGCAAATGAACCTTGCACGCCCACACCAACGTACACGCCTTCAGCGACGCCAACGGCCACGGTGTGCTTCAACTACCCCGCTACCACAGGCCAATTTATTCCCTGCACGCCGACACCAACCGTAACGGCAACCCCTACGGATTGCGTGAACCAATATGCATTTGCGGTGATTCCGTGCACACCTACGCCATCCCCATCCCCGACGGCTACCGCAACGATTTGCTTTACCCCGAACGTGGCGGGCGCTTACGTAGAGTGCACACCCACTCCGTCACCAACACCCTCAGCCACAGTTTGCGCCAATGGGGCTTCAATCACGGCCTTGGTGCTGTGCACTCCAACGCCGACCCCGACGGAATGCATCTCTGCCAATACAAGCGTAGCGGTGATCCCATGCACTCCAACGCCCACACCCACCGTATGCATTAAGGTCGATCCAACAACTGGACTGACTGTTCCATGCCCTACGCCTGAGGTTGCCGCGGATATGGTATACCCGGACCAAGACACCAATTGTCGCCGCTCCCCAGACTCAACTTCCGAGGTGGACGACACACTGATGAAGGGAGTGGGCTATATACCCTTAGGTCGAACACCAGACAATGTGTACATGCTGTTCCGCGGGCCTTTTGCCAACGCGCGCTGTTGGGCGCCGGCTTTTCTGTTCAGCATTCCGTTCGGTCCACTCACCGAGGTGCCGGCCAGCGTGCTCCCATATATCAACTACCCAACAGCCACGCCAACCACGAAGGCTGGCGGCGGGGGGACTGCACCCACAGCCACCTGCACGCCCAGTCTAAGTGTGACCGGGGGCACAGCTCCCTGCCCATAAGATCAAAAAATAAAGGGAGGTGCTATCGCACCTCCCTTTATTTTCACAACAGGGTAGGCTCCACTGTACAATATCTTAGTTGCCTTCCTAACATGTCCAACCAGCCTAATCAAACTCAACCAAGCAAAAAAGCCGAGGTAGAGGCAACGCAACCCTCGCCTACAGTGCCGCGCAGAAGCGCCCCCGCTTCCGGACGGCCGCCCGCCCCGCCGACCGATCAGCGCGTGGGCTGCATCCGCGGATTCTTCCGCTCGCCGGTGGTGATCGCCGCTATGTTCGTGGTGTTGGGCCTGCTGTTGCTATCTGTCCTCAGTGCGGCGGCAGGCTGGACTCTGGGTTCCGATGAGTACAACGCCACAGCCACAATAGATGCCGGACTGTATCTATTGGACCAATACAACCTGGCGATGGACGACCTCAAGTCGGGAACTCTCTCGCTTGCCCAACAGCGACTTGAGTTTATCTATGCGCAAGATAATAGTTTTCTGGACGTACACGACCAATTACTGAAACTATTGGTTAGTGTGAACTCCACTCAACAGCCCATCAATCTCGAGCCAACTGCCACACCCACTCAAGACCCGCGCCCCAAAGAGCAGCTCTACGCTGCAGCCCAGCAAGCTATTGAAGGGGGCGACTGGACTACTGCCATTGACACGCTGCTGTCCCTGCGCAAAGCGGACCCCAGTTTTCACACTACCGACGTGGATGACTGGATGTATATCGCCTTGCGTAACCGCGGCGTGGAAAACATTACCCAAAAAGGGCTTTTCGAGCCAGGTCTCTACGATTTCTCCCTGGCAGAAACTTTCGGACCTCTAGACAACCAGGCCGAGCAATATCGAACCTGGGCACGGCTGTATCTATATGGCAATGCTTACTGGCTGGCTTATCCGCTGGATGCAGCCTATTACTATGGGCAACTGGTTTCGCTGGCGCCCGACCTGCGTGACGCAAATGGCATCGCAGCCTTCACCCGCTACTGGCAATCTTTGGTCCAATACGCCGACCAATTGGCCAGCAAAGGCCAGTGGTGCGAGGCTGTGGATGCTTACAAAGATGCCCAAGACGCTCGTAGCGACAGCTCATTGCAACCCACCCAAGAATATGTGATGCTCCAATGCCTGGGCCCATCGGATACACCCACACTCATCCCCAGCAGCACGTCTACTCCAGCGGGAACGTTAACGCCGTCCGTTACTGTGGCCGGGCCGAGCAACACGCCCACTCAAACTAATACGGCGGGCGGGCCGACAAATACACCCACGCCAACGCCTACACCTTCCTCAACCTCCGCGTCGACATCCGCACCCACAGCAACGCCCTTACCAACCGACACACCGCTGCCAACGAATACTCCGCTGCCGACATCTACACCCACCACCTGATCATGGCGCGTTTCAAACTCCCCCCTTTCGTGCAACGACATCGCCGCCTTTCGATTGGCGCCCTGGCTACCTTCGGTGTGTTTGCCTTGATTCTGATTCCATTGGCTTACAGCTTTGCCCATTATGCGGCCACCTCGCCGCGCGGGCTATTCGGGATCCCGCTCTTGGTGCAAGCCGATGCCACACCGGCTGCCGAAGGAACGCTGAGCCCGGATGCGATCAGCGCAGCCCGGGATTTTAATCTGCCCGAACCCTGGAGCGGGGCGGACCGTGTCACCATCCTGATCATGGGGCTGGACTACCGCGACGTGCAGGAAGGCGGGCCTTCGCGCAGCGACACAATGATTCTGCTCAGCGTTGACCCGGTAGCCAAGACCGCGGGCATGCTGTCTGTACCGCGTGATCTTTGGGCGGTCATTCCCGGATTCACACCCAACAAGATAAATACGGCTTACTATTTCGGCGAGCTGTATAAGATCCCCGGCGGGGGACCGGAACTGGCCATGCGCACCGTAGAACAAACCATCGGTGTGCCCATCGATTATTACGCAGTAATCGACTTCGATTCCTTTGTGCGCTTCATCGATCTGATCGGCGGGGTCAAAGTGGATGTGAAGAAAGCTATCACCGTCGACCCTATTGGCGCAGATACACAACCCAAGAACCTGAAGCCGGGCGTGCAAACCCTGCCCGGGAACGTGGCCCTGGCTTATGCCAGGGAGCGCCATGTGGAGGGCGGCGATTTCGACCGATCTGAACGGCAGCAGCAGGTCATCCTGGGCATCCGCAACCGCATCCTGGAATTCAATTTGCTTCCGGGCCTGGTGGCCAAGGCCCCGCAGCTTTACGCCGAGCTTTCAGCTGGCATCAAGACAAACCTCTCGCTGCAGGATGCGATCCAACTGGCGGTGTTGGCCACGCAGATCAAATCTGAAGATATCCGCCAGGCCGTCGTCGGTGAAAATGAAGTGATCTTTGGGCGCTCTCCGGATGATCTCTCTATCCTCATCCCCAAGCCAGATGCAATCCATAAGCTGCGCGATTATGTCTTCACGGGGAACACCAACCTGGGACCGCTTACCCCCGGCAGCCCTGAAGAAAAGATGGCTGCCGAGGCGCCGCGTATTTCCGTTGAAAATGGCAGTGAGGATAACAGCCTGGGCGATCGGACGGCACAATACCTGGATGGCCTGGGAGCGGATGTAGTTCAAACCAGCGGAATCGGCAGTCTCAGTCTCAGCGTTCTGGTAGACCATACCGGAAACCCATATACGCTCGCTTATCTGTCGCAGTTGATGAACATTCCGACGTCGCGCATTCTGCATCAGTTCGATCCCAATAGCTCCGTAGATGTGGACGTGCGTCTCGGAACCGATTGGATGAGCAGCAATTCCCTCCCCTAAAGCATAGAACCAACTTGCCGGCCTTTTGTAATCGTCCGGCTATTTTTTTGTCAAAGAAAACACCGCACGTGAAGAAACGCACAACATACTGCTATAATTCCAGCCCCTTATGGCCAAAGATAAAAGACCAAAAATTCTGCTGACTAACGACGACGGCATCAACTCCCCAGGCTTGTGGGCGGCAGCCGAGGCGCTTTCCAGCCTGGGCTACGTTTGGGTGGCGGCTCCGCGGGAGCAATCCTCCGGTATGGGCCGAAGCATGCCGCCCAACTCGGACGGCATCATCACTACGCAAAGCTTGACCATTCATGGCAAACAGTGGACGACGTATGCTGTGGGCGGCACGCCAGCCCAAACAGTGCAGCATGCGATACTGGAGATTATGCCGGAGCGGCCAGACCTGGTGGTGGCCGGCATCAACTACGGCACCAACTTTGGCACAGGAGTGACCATCTCCGGGACAGTAGGTGCCGCTCTGGAAGGCGCTTCTCACGAGACGCCTTCACTGGCCGTCTCGCTGGAGACAGAGCACAAATATCATTGGAGCAACTCGACGGACGTTGACTTCAGTGCAGCAGCCTATTTCACTGCCCTGTTCGCTAACAAACTTCTGACGCACAAATTCCCCGAGGATATGAATGTGCTCAAGGTCGAAGTTCCCTCGGATGCCACTGCCCAAACGCCCTGGTTGATGACGCGCTTATCGAAGCTGCGTTTCTATTTACCCACCGCCCCAGCACGCAAATCCTGGGAAGAGTCCGGCTCTACCGGATACGAACAGGTACCGGATACGAGCATTTTCGCCAAAGACACGGACGTCTATGCCGTGGTGGCGGAACGGAAAGTAGCGGTTACTCCGGTGAGCATAGACATGACTTCGCGGGTGGATTTGAAAGAACTCGAGAAAGAACTTCGCCAAAAGTAGCTGCGTATGCCCGGCCCAGACCCAAAGTTCCTTGCCTGGCTCTACGATGAGACCATGCAGGATTGGCCGGGCGAATTAGACTTCTATCTGCAGTTGGCACAAGAGCTCCCACCGAAAAGCCTAATTTTAGAAGTTGGCTGTGGCACAGGGCGAGTGGCCATCCACTTGGCTAAGCACGGCTTTACTGTAACCGGCACGGATATTTCGGAAGCTATGCTCGAACTGGCACGCCAAAAATGCCAAAGCTTGCCAGGTGTGCACTGGTTCCAAGCGGATATGAAGGCGCTTTATTTGAAAGAGCAATTTGCGCTGGCGGTCATTCCCGGACATTCCTTCCAATTCATGCTAACTGCTGAAGACCAATTTAACTGCCTGAATGGAATTAGGGCTGGCTTAGCTTCTCAAGGTCGCCTGGTTATACACGTAAACCACGATGATTTATCCTGGTTAGCAAGTTTGCCTCAGGAACCCGGTACCCAGTTTGAAGCTGCCGGCGAAGTCCCGCTTCCAGATAGCGGGCACATCTTGCGCACCCGGCGAGCATGGAGTTATGAGTGCCTCACCCAAACAGCAACGTCCGTCAGTCGTCGCGAGGAAGTCGATGCCGCCGGCAAAGTGGTGAATTCATGGCTTAGTGAGCCCATCCGATTGCACTGCCTTTTCCCGACCGAATTCGAACATTTAGCCCAGCGGGCAGGATTTACCATCGAAACCAGATATGGGGATTTTTACAAGAGTAAGCTTAGAGAAGATAGCGACAGCATGATTTTCGTTTTACGCAATCAGGGATAAGTCCGCTAAGCGCCGGATTTGCCTCCTCGATAACGCCAGCGCACCTGCCATACGCGCAGGGCAGCTTCCAGTTGAACTTTGAAATTCATCTTGGATTCACCCCACTTGCGATCCGCAAAATAGATAGGCACCTCGCCGAAGCGAGCGCCATTCAACCTGGCCAAATAGAGGATCTCAACGAGAAAGATGTAGCCATTGGAAACCACGTCGTGGTAAGGGATGCGCTCCAGCAGTTCTCGCCGCCAAAGGCGGAACCCGCCGGTAACGTCGTGCACCGGGATGCCCAAAATGGAGCGGGCATAGAAGTTAGCCCAGCGTGACAGCGCTTTGCGCCAGGCGGGCCAATTCTCGTCCACGCCGCCGCCAGGGATGTAACGCGATCCGAGGGCCAGATCGCAGGTTTCCAGCATGGCCGCCAGGGCGGGCAGCTTCTCGGGCGGGTGGGAGAAGTCGCTATCCATTTGAGCGATTGCGGCGCAGTCTCCCTTTAGCGCATGCTCGAACCCTAGTACGTAGGCGCGACCCAAGCCACGAGGGCCTTTGCGATGCAATACCTGGATGCGGCCAGCGTATTTGACCGCCAGATCCTCAGCAATCTGGCCGGTGCCGTCGGGGCTGTAATCGTCCACGACCAGTATTTTCAGATCTAGCGGCAAATCCATGAGCATCGGCACCAGCTTGGGCAGGTTGTCGGCTTCGTTATAGGTGGGTAGGACTAGCGTAATTTTCATTAGCTAGCTAATAGGTTCTTTTTGGATGACGAAGCGGCACACCTTGCTACCGGCCGCCTGGCACTCAAACTCATCCACGCGGAATTCGTGCCCGCCAGAGATACGGCTCAACGCCTCTTGCAGGATGCCCACCTTCATATAACACACCGGCGCATCTTCCCCGGAACGGCCCCAACAAGCGGCGCTGCGCTCCACGACGTAATGGAATTCATGGCGCGTTTCATCCACGTGGCTGCGTTCGTCGCTGATCTCGGTGAAGATACGCGCCAACGCCGAAAGGCCGACCTTTAGTTTGCGGCCGGGTGGCAGCACCTTAAAGGCAGTGGCCTCCACGCCATTAAGCGCGCCGAAGCGGCTTAGCGCCGCGGTGAAAGTGCTGCGGCCGGCACGTAGCGCCATGCCGCGGCCACCGCGGGGACCATACATTTCTTCCAGGCCCAGGTTCAGGGCGCCGTAATCAGCAAAATCGAAGCCGCGTTCCAAATTGGCAGGTGGATAACTGTCAATCAGTTTGGGCAGGTGCGCCAGCACCAGCAAATTCTCCATGCCCTTTGGGCTAAGCAGTTCTTCCAGAGATTGCAAAGTGATGCGAGCCAGGCGATTTGGCAGCGTGTAGCCGCTGTGCGGGATGGGATCCATGCAGCAACCTGAACTAGAGCATGCTTTCCAGGTCGGCTACCACTTTGCGCAATTCCAGCAGCAGCAATCCCAGGCGTACATCGCCGCGAGCCATCACCATGAGCATAGCTTGCGGGCCAGCGGCGGTGAGCAAGGCGTAGCCCAGGGAGCCTTTCACGTAAACCTGCTCCATCTGGCCGCGCCCCAATTCCGCGGATATGCGCTCACCCAGCGAGACCATGGCAGCCGACATGGCTGCCACGCGATCTTCCTCGATACTAGGAGCCAAAACAGAAGCGATGGCCAGCCCGTCCGGGCTGACGATGGCGGCGCCTTCAATTTCGGGAGTGGATTCTTGAAGGGCGCGCAGGCGCTCTGCCAACAATTCGGTTCGAGAGCTATTCACGGTTTCCTTGTTTTTGACTGAACAACCACTTAATGAATCGGTACTTTGCAACTATATCAAAAAACGGGCCTCCCAACTGTCAGGAAGCATAGCCAAGCGAACTATAATCGCGGCGATGCTAATCTATCCCACTTCACAAGTATTGACCCTGGCCGGGGGACCGCAGCGCGGCCAGGCTCTTGGCTCGCTGGGCATCGTCGAGGATGGCGCCGTACTTATCCAGGGAGGGCGCATTGAGGCGATTGGCAAACTTGGCAACCTGCGCATGCTCCACCCCGACGAAGAAGTGGTTAGCGCAGAGGGCCGGGTGGTCATGCCCGGGTTCGTGGATGCACACTCCCACCCCATCTGGGCCGGAGACCGCGCAGCCGAGTTCGAGATGCGGCTGCAGGGTAAGACCTACCTCCAAATCCTGGAGGCCGGCGGCGGCATCCTCTCCACTGTGCGCGCCACGCGGGCGGCGTCACTGGAGGAGCTGCTGGGGCAGACGCGCCCAAGACTGCAGCGCATGTTCTCGCATGGCAGCACCACGATTGAAGCCAAGACGGGCTATGGCCTCAATTTGGAGACCGAACTGCGCTTGCTGCAAGCTTTGGTGCAGATGGACGACGAAGGCCCCTGGGAATTGGCCATCACTTACCTCGGCGCGCATGCCATCCCGGCTGAATTCAAGGACAAAGCTGACGAGTACGTGACTGAACTATGCAGATACTGGCTGCCTGAAGTAAAAAGCTGGTGGCAGGCAAGCGCGGGGGAGCGCCCCTTGCCTTTCGTGGATGTATTCTGCGAGACGGGCGCGTTCGACCTGGCGCAATCGAGACAAATCCTGGAGAGCGCCAAGGAGCTAGGCTTCCCACTGAAAATCCACGCCGATGAATTTGACAACCTGGGCGGCACAGGCATGGCGGTGGAACTAGGTGCCACCTCAGCGGACCATTTGGTAGCCACTTCTTCAGATGAAATCGCCGCCCTGGGGGACAGCAACACGGTGGCCGTGGCACTGCCAGCCACACCTTTCGGGCTGGCCGAGACGCACTTCACGCCTGCCAAGGCCATTTTGGAAGCCGGCGGCTTGCTGGCTCTAGGCGGAGACCTAAACCCCGGTACGGCCTGGTGCGAGAGCCTTCAGTTCACCCTGGCGCTGGCTTGCCGTTACCTAAAGCTGACCCCGGCCCAGGCCATCGCGGCGGCCACCATCAACGCCGCGGCGGCTGTAGGACGCCAGGAGCTTATCGGTTCCATCGAAGCCGGCAAACAGGCAGACCTGCTTATTCTGGACGTGGACGATTACCACCAACTTGGTTACCGTTTTGGCACCAATCTTGTACATACCGTTATCAAGAAAGGTGCAGTGCATGTTCGGACTCGAGAATTACCTTAACGCCATCCCACCCTTCTGGATGGTCGTCGGGATTATCCTGGCGATCGGTCTTTCGGTCATCTTTATCCGCGGTTTGATCCATTTACTTATTCGCGCCTTCATGATCGGGGTGGTCGGGCTTATACTCCTGGGCGCTGTGTACTTCGTCCTCAATTTCCTCAATATCACACTCTGATGCCGAGCGTAGAGCAAGCGCGCGCCTGGTACCCCGAAAAGGACCCGGTGCACGGCTTTGACCACGTATTGCGCGTGCTGAGCATGGCTGAGCACCTGGCAGCGGCTGAAGGGGCCGACGCCGATATCGTGCGAGCAGCGGCGCTGCTGCACGACGCCAGCGGAGCCGAGACCGGGGGCAAGGGCCGCGCTGAGCACCAATATCTCTCCGCCGAATTTGCTAAGCATGTATTGGAAGCCGAAGGCTGGCCGCCGGATCGCATTGCGGCCGTCCAGCACTGCATCCGCGCTCACCGCTTCCGTGGAGATGAGAGGCCGGAGAGCCTGGAAGCCAAAGTGGTGTTCGACGCCGATAAGCTGGACGTGATCGGCGCGTTCGGGGTGGCGCGCACGTTGGCCTACGACGTGGTGATGGGCTGGCCGTTCTATGCAGAGCCTTCGGAGCAATTCCGGGAGACGGGGAAAAAGGAAGAAGGCGAAACCCACAGCTCTTACCATGAGTTCATTTTCAAGCTGGGGAAAATCAAGGAGCGCTTATACACAAAAACGGCTATCCAGATCGCGGAGGGCCGCCAGAAATTCCTAAACAGTTTTTTCGAGGAACTGGACGCAGAGGCGCGCGGGGAAAAATAGCCAATTCCTCTCATTTGCTTTGGAGTTGCCGTGCAACTGCTGCTGGCAGTAGATGAGGAAGGAGTTGTAATAATTTCACACGGGAGAGGTGGCAACTGAGGCAATTGAGGCCCACGGGACACGTGAAGCCGTTGTTTAATAGGGGTGGATGCCATCCCAAGAATGTACAGCAGAAATATGCCTTTGCTGTTTAGATTGGCTGAGTTGTCAAGGATGTGGATGGGGGACATGATGGTGATCAGGCTGGCGGTACAGCAGGCCAGCGCGGAGATTAGAGGCAATGCAGGCAGGCGAGCACAGTTCTAACCAATACCTGGGGGTGGTATAACCGTTGACATGCAACCGACATTAAACGATGTTATTGGCATAACCCGCGAAGCGGGTGAGATCCTGCGGGCCGGTTTCGGCAAACAACACCAGGTGGAATATAAAGGCGAAATCGACCTGGTGACCGAGATCGACAAGATGTCTGAGAACTTCATCCTGGGCGAAATCGGGGCGCGCTTCCCCACACACACGGTGCTTACTGAGGAGAGCGGAGAACACCCCGGCTCCGACGAGCACCTGTGGTACATCGACCCCCTAGACGGAACGTTGAATTATGCACACGGCCTGCCCATCTTTTCGTTATCCATGGCGTATGCGCACCAGGGAGAGCTGACCTTCGGGGTGGTATATGACCCGATGGCCGACGAGCTGTTTGCCGCCGAACATGGAAAGGGCGCACAACTCAACAATGCGGCTATCCACGTCTCACAAACAGCCGATCTCAAGAGCAGCCTGCTGGTGACTGGATTCCCATACGACGCGTGGACCAACCCGGTGAACAATTTCGCCGAGTTCCAACTTTTCTCGATGCGCACGCAGGGCGTACGCCGCCTGGGGTCGGCGGCGCTGGACCTATGCTACGTGGCGGCGGGGCGCTTCGATGGGTTCTGGGAGATCCGGCTTAACGCGTGGGATGTGGCCGCGGGTGCCCTGATCGCCCAGGAAGCCGGGGCGGTGGTGACAAACGTGCGCGGCGGGCCAGATTTCATTAGCCAGCCGCAATCAGTACTGGCGGCCAACTCGGCGTTGCACGCCAAAATGCTAAAGGTGCTGGGAGAAGGGGATTTAGGGACGGATTAATCCCAAGGCGGGGTGGGTTCTGGGAGAAGGATTCGGAGGGTCCTCACTTTTCCTTAACCCTATAGCTGAGAGGATTTACGCCGGTTCGGAGTGACGGCTAAAGAAGCCTACCCCATTCTTCCAAGCTAAGGGTCTGGGGCCGGCGGCGTGGGTCGATACCGGCGGCTTCCAAGCGGGCGATGGCTTGCTCCTTGGTCACGTTTGGCATGGAAGCCAACGAGTTTGCCAGGGTCTTGCGCTTTTGGCCAAATGCAGCCTTGACCAGGCTGAAGAATTGGTCCACCTGATCAGCGGGCAAGGCGGGTTCGGTAAACAGGTCCACCAGCAAGAGAGCGGAGTCCACCTTGGGGGCGGGGTAGAAAGCACCAGCGGGAATTTGATGGGCGATGCGTGGCTTTCCATACAACTGCACACTCAACGAAAGCAAAGACATATTGGGGGGCTGGGCGCACGCGCGTTCGGCGACTTCGCGCTGGATGGTCAGCGCCAGGCGCGCAGGGCGCGGGTCGGATTCCAGCAGGTGACGGATGAGGTTGGATGTCAGGTAATAAGGGATGTTGGAGACGACCAGATAACCGGGCTGGTGGAAATAGTCCGAGAGCTTTAGTTGCAGAATGTCGCCCAGTACGAAGTCTACATTGCCATACGATGCGGCGGTAAGCTGCAGCGCCTGGTACAGCCGGGCATCCAACTCCACGGCGATAACGTGGCGGGCGGCTCCAGCCAGGTGGCGGGTGAGCGAGCCCAAGCCAGCTCCAACCTCAAGCACCTCGTCGTCGGGACCGACGCCAGAGTCCTGCACGATGCGCTGCAGGTAGCCTTCGTCCACCAGAAAGTTCTGACCCAGGCGTTTATCGGGACGCAGGCCGTATTGGCGTAAAAGGTCGTGTACATTGAACATCGTTTTACGGCGGCCAGGTGAGCGGAACGTTATCCGGAACGGGCGTAGTGAAATATACGGTAACCCAGCGATCCCATTCTTGATAGTCGCTATCACTGTAGGCCAAATCCATCCAGGGGCGGCTGCGGTCTGGGTAATAGGTGCCTACATCCCCGATGGTTCCAAACCCGTAGCCCGGAATGTAGACGGTAGTGCCCTTAAGTGCACGGTACCAGTTAATCCAAGTAGCTATGGTACCCTTTTGCACCGGCAACCCTGAGGAAGTACCGTTGAGGCAACCGGAAACCCCGGATCGGCAGGGAGAATAAGAGGTCACGAATATCGTTTCCTTGCGGTAATACTCGATGGTCAAACCATCTACGACCTCGGTGAAGGTAGCGAGTTTGGTCCCGTAACCACTGATCTGCGTCTGAGATTCGACCAACTGGCGCTTGCCTTCGGTTGTACGGGAGACTTCTTGGCCATCTTCGTAACGGATGCGCACGCGCGAACCGGAAATGCCATCCACGCCCGGCTGGATGATACTGGTGGTGTCCAGGGCAGCCTCAGGATCCTCCTGCCACTGGATATCATGAGGGATGATGTCTTGCTGCAACTGCACGGCTTCACGAACACGGACAATAGTGATTTCGCCATCCTCGGGCAACTGCTCGCTGGCAGCCGGCTGGCTGTAGTCCAGGTCCTGGAGGGCATAGCCAGCCTGAGCTAAGGCCTGGCCGACGGTGCTGCGCGAGGCAAGCGCATCCACCTGTTCGCCGTTCACACGGATGTGAACCAGCGCCCCGCGCACCAGAGTTGCGTTCACGGGACCGTTCAGGGGGGTAGCAGGGCCGGGCTGCAGGCTGTCAGCCACCTTCAGGTCCACATCCTGTTCGGTCAATGCTTGGCCCAGCGTAGTAGCTGAACTAAGGAACTGGGCTGTGGCGCCATCCGTGAGCAGCGAAACGGCAACGGCGCGGCGCAATTCCAGAGATACGAAGGGTATTTCCGGAATCTCATCATCCAAGCCAATGGTCTGCCCGGCCAGCAGAATGCGGTCATCCGGTCCGAGGGCCAAGCGCCACTTGGCAAGCAAGTCCGCGGGGGTGCGTTCCCCGCCCACGGTCTGGTAAGTTTGGCCATCGGCCGTCAATTGGATGCGAGTCGCCCGGCGGACGGCAATGAGCAGATCGTTGGAAACCAAAGACCAGGTCGAGGGGATGGTTTCATCGCGGGGATCCAATTGAATGCCAGCGGCCTTCAAGGCGCCGCCCACGGTGATGGCACGGCTGGCCACAGTGGTTGTGCCGCCATCAGCAATGACAGTCACGACCTTGGTCAGCGAGAGATAGCCGGCCAGCAAAATCAACCCAGCGGCTGCGAGTGCCAGCCAGCGAATGCGCGCGAGATTCATTCAGGAAATTCTACCCGGGCAGGCGCTAGGGCATGTGTTATTTGCGGCGGCGCTTGGAATATACGTCCCAGGCCACGTTAGCTCCCACGACCGCAAGAATCGCAAGGGCACCCCACACGATGGGTTCAACCTGTCCCTGGTGGGCGATGGGCAGGGAATTATCCGGGTTAAACTGAATTACCTGATAGTCCGGATTGGCACGAGGCAGAGTTTGCAGGTAAGCGAGAACATTCGCGACCATGTTCAGGGACCAGTTTTGCTCCTCGCTGGAAGGCATACGGGGATTGGTTGGGGTTCCGAAACGTATCTTGTGGACTGTTTGCCAGGGCTCAGCCACAGCGAGATCACCTAAAAACAATGGCTCTAATGCCGTGCCGAATTGCAGCTTTCGTCCCGTGTCGCCATGGCAGGACTGGCAATTGGCGTTATAGATATCCCTGCCCTGGTTCTTATCTCCCAGTGACTCGCCCGTGGACGGGTTGATAAGCAGGTCCATATTTACCTGCTGAGTGCGAAGGAAGGCGGCCAAGTCATCCAGGGCGGTAGTACCCACCAAGGGCAGGAAATTATGGTCGGGGTCAATGCTGCCATCCAGCCACCGCCGCACTTCACTTTGGGAAGCACCGATAACATCCTGCAAGCCGGGGAAGCCGGTGTAATACGTGGAATAGGACCCATAGGCACCGTCGGCCCCCTTATAATCCCAGCCGTGGCATTCCACACAGCGCCAGGTGACCACCCCATTGCGCTGATTATGATCCTGGCGGCGCCACAAAGGTTGGTCGCCGGCGGGTGGCGGCTGATCCAAGGCCAGCATCCAGTTGTCATAGATCTTGGCGCCCGCCAGAGGGTCGCCAGGCACATCTCCCCGAGTACCGGGGAGTGCACGGGCGGCACCCAGCAAGGCAGTCCCAGCCAGCAAGGCCAGAAAAGTAAATTTGAGGGAGCGTATCATCCTATTGAACGGGGAGACCTGCACAACAACATCTAGTTGACGAGTATATCATCGGCAAAATTAAAGAAAACGCCCTCCGCTGGGAGGGCGTTGATAGAATTAATCGAGGGTTACTTCAAGGTCAAGAGGAAGGAAACCAAGTCATCGATCTGGTCGGAAGTAAGTACCTGGCTAAAGTTCTGAGGCATGGTGTTGTCGGGAAAGCCCTCAACCACGTAAGCACTGGGGTCCATGACCGATTGACGAATATAATCCTCAGCGCTGAGGCCGGCGACGCGGTCACCTGCCCGGCTGGCCAAGCCATCCAAGACAGGGCCGACGTTGCCGGAACTGATGCCGCTGATCGTGTGGCAAGCGGTGCAACCGGCGGTGGCGAAGACAACCTGGCCGCGGCCTTCAGGCGTGGACTGGTCGGCTAGCGGGCCCAAGGGGATCGAGGTGGCTACTTCACCAAGCGCATAAGGTTCAAAGTTCATGATGAATGCAGCCACGGCATGAATTTGATCCGCGCGCAAGGGGCCGCCGAATTGGTCGCCCCAGGTGGGCATGGCGGGAGTACCGCCGCCTTGATATAAGGCAGGGCGGGTGGAAACCTGGCGGCCAACAGTAACCACTGAGACGATGTAGTCTTCCAAACTGCCACCCCACCCAACTTCCTTGATGCGCTGCGTGAAGAATTCCTCACTGCGCAAGCTGGGGGCAATACCGGGGATGCCCTGCGCCTGAGAGCCGTGACAGCGAACGCAGTTGGTGGTGAAAACCGAGGCGCCGAATTCAATCTGGGCGGCACGTTGTTCCACGGTGTAATCTGCCATGCGTTGCGGCTCACGTAAACCCATGATGATCACAATGCCGGCGCTGAGCAGCACCAAGACTGTGCCTAAGACGATTTCTAGCTGGATACGTTTCATTTTCCTAGTGCGTCTCCTCGATGCTCAGAGCGCTACTTCTGGGCGCGATCCTCAGATAGGAAGAAAACCTTCTCAAGGGTTTGGTTTTTGCCATTCTCCGGGTCGGTCCATTGCACGTGCGGGGTGACCTTGACCAGATTGGCTTGGAACTGCTCAACGGTAAAGGTAGCGGTCATATTGGGCAGACGGCCGTCGGCTTTTGCAGCCTGCAGGCGTTCAGAAAATTCGTTGAAGACCTGGGTCAGATGCGGACAGCCAGTAACCACATTGTTCGGGTCACCATTGGGGTCCGGCTGATAAGCCAGGCCCGGGCAAAGGTCCTGGCCGTAATTCTGGCCCACGATATATTGCGTTTGGCGGTCATATAGCTCGGCGTAGGGGATTTCACGCAGGGGCCCTTCCCCTTCTTCAGGCGCCAGATCCTGGATGATGCGTGTCGCAGCCGGCGTTTCTATGCCATAGTTAGGCGTGCCCATAAAGCTAAGCGTAATCACTATGAAAACCCAGGCGATGCCCCATGCAATGGCAAAGGGGCGCTTGCGAGCAAGGCGGGCGGGATTGCGATCGATATAAGGGATGGCCATCAAGATCAAGACCAAGGTCGGAGGGACAATAAGCCCCATGACGAACTTGCTATTAAGCAGATGGCTCAACTCCAAGCGAAAACTGAGGCCAAGGGCCTGAAAAATCGGGTTGATCAAGTTCTCAATGATGGAGGCAGGGTCAATCTTAAGCATGCCCTGTAACCACCAGAAATACCAGGGAGCTTCAGTATCTAACGGGGTTGCCTGCGGGTTGGCGTGATGCTCTAATGGGGAGGCAAAGCCGCGGAAGTACAGGATAGCCAATACGGCGAAAATGCCGACGGCGATCAGGAAAAGCTCGTGGGATAGCAGGTCGGGAATAAGGTCGATGCGACGAGTGGCTTCCTTTTTCTTTTCGGGATCCAGGTTGCCTTCCTCGACGCGGGCCGGGAGCGAAATGCTGTGCTCGCGGGACACTTTGTAGTAGTGGATGCTGATGAACATGATGGCAAGCAGCGGGAACAAAATGACGTGCTGCAGATAGAAGCGCAGCAAACCACCGGCGCCAATATCGGGGGCACCGCGCAAGAGCAGGTTGAGGGCCGGCCCTACTACCGGGCCAGATTCGGTGATGCTGGTTCCTACAGTCACAGCCCAGTAGGACAGCTGGTCCCAAGGCAACAGGTAGCCGCTAAAGCTCAGCCAAGCGGTGATGAGCAACAGAAGCACGCCGGTTAGCCATGTGAACGTGCGGGGGCCCTTATAGGAGCCGGTGAAATAAGTACGCAGCAGGTGCAACCAGCTGAAGATAACCATGGCCTCGGCGCCCAGGCGGTGGATATCGCGCAACAGTTCGCCGAAGAACACGTTGCTTTCGATGGTGAGGATGGATTCGTAAGCCTGATCCGGAAACGGCACGTAATACACCATCAGGATCACACCGGTAATTACTTCTACGATAAAGAAAAAGGTGGTGAAAAATCCCAAGTGCAGGGTGTGAGTGAACCAAGTGGCAGCCGCGGGATAATAGCGAGGGCGCAGATGGGCGACAAAACTGGTGGTGATGACTTTGTAGCGCGGGTTTGGCTTTTCCGTCGGGGGGTCGCCGCGCATAACAGCGCGCAACTCACGGATGCTGAGGCCGGCAGTAATGATGCGCACGCGGTCATCAATGACTTTGCCGATGGCGGCGCGCCACTGATTGCGCGGCGGAATGTTCAAACGTTTCATTAGACTATTCAGCATGGGGCTTCTCCGCACAAGGCGAACTAATCATGGACCTGGCCGAGGATTTTTTCCCCGGTGTTGACATCGACAACGGCGTTGGGATTGTCGGGCAATGGCGCGGGGCCGCCGTCTTCAGGAGTCATCGAGAGCACATTACCGCTTTCGTCGACAATGCTAACGACAAAGCGATCCAGGCTGCGCGGAGCCGGCCCCTGGATATAAGTGCCGTCGTGCTGATATTGGGAGCCATGGCAGGGGCAGATGAACTTGAATTCCTGTTCATTCCAGTTGAACAAGCAGCCTAGATGCGGGCAAACTTTGTATAAGGCCAACACGCCGTCGGGCGTATTGGAAAGCCAGAACTTTACCTTGGGGAAGTTGACCGGAGTGATGTTCACATCCGGCATGTCGGCCACGGTCCCCGGGGAGACCACACCGCCGAATTCGCCCTCACGGAAGCGCGGCAGGCTAAACAAAACAGCCACCCCTCCTATACTCA
This sequence comes from uncultured Chloroflexia bacterium, assembly GCA_963797275.1. Lineage (GTDB taxonomy): Bacteria > Chloroflexota > Anaerolineae > Anaerolineales > UBA11579 > JAMCZK01. Next base: position 145,783 of record CAWCOT010000002.1, read on the forward strand.
GAGTCAGAAAACCCAATGAGGCGAGCCAGGCAATGTTTAGGAACTCTCGGCGATTAAGCTTTAGTTCGCTTTGTTCACTCGGGGGCTGTTCAGCTTGGCCGGCGGGAGCGGCGGCTTCAGTCATGCGGGGTTCCTCCAAGCACTCTTAGAAATTTAACTTGCGTATTTTATCACTACTGAATTAGCGTGACAAGCAATTCTAATCTCCAGGGTCACAAGGCCACCTGGGCGGTATATATGGCTCTAAGAATCAAACCACAGGTAATTATGGCGGCAGTACTGTAAACCAGGATTTCGGCGCGTTCGTCTCGCCCCTTAGTGTACAGATAGGCACCCGGGATCATAATGACGATGACCATTGCGTAGAGCACATGCAGCCAATCGCGAGCGGGGCGGAAACCATCAATCCAGGCAATGCCACCCAAAACAGATTCCAAAAGAAGCAAAACCTCGCCGATGGCAAGCATGCCCCAATAGGACGAATTGATGCCGTCACGCCGGAAAAAGCGGAAGTATCCCCACACTGAAATAAGGAGAAAATAATACAGCGAGGTGATGCCTAACCCGGCATGGAGACAGCGCACCAGCCCGACGGTTTCAATGCACGCAGCGAAATTATTCATTCCTCTTTCCTAGAAGGTTGTTAGCCGCCTGAGCGGCACAGTGCTCCCAGTATAATCCGCTATATATGAAAGCCGTTTATTTCGAACAGCACGGGGGTCCGGAGGTGCTGCTATACGGGGAGCAACCGGAGCCTGAGCCGCCGGTTGGCTGGGTGTTAGTGCGCCTGCACGCGGCGGCGCTGAACCACGCCGATCTGTTGGTGCGGGCGGGCTGGCCGGGTCTCAACCTGGAATTGCCCCACATATTGGGAGCAGATGGTGCCGGGGAAATCGCCTCGCTGGGCGAAGGGGTTAGCGATTGGAAGGCGGGCCAACGTGTCGTCATCAACGCCAGTATCTGTCTGGAGGAGGACGACTTCACCCGTTCTGGGTGGGAGAACCGCTGCCGGCGCTGGGCCCTGCTGGGGGAGCACCTTCCCGGCACTTACGCTGAACATGTGGTGGTGCCAGCCGAGAATCTATTGGAAATCCCGGATGGTTTTCCCTTCCCCGGCGCGGCTGCGGCCGCCCTGGTGTACCTGACCGCATGGCACTGCCTGGCGCGGCGCGGCCAGTTGGAGGCCGGCGAGACGCTGTTGATCGTGGGCGCCTCGGGCGGAGTGAACACGGCTTGCATCCAGATTGGAAAATATCTAGGAGCCCGGGTGATCGTAGTGGGTTCCGGCAGGACCAAACTCGAATTAGCCGGGAAACTGGGCGCGGATTACTTGATCGACCGTTCCCTTGAAGAGGATTGGTCAAAAGCCGCTTTCCTGCTGACCAAAAAACGGGGAGTGGACGCCGTGGTAGATAATGTGGGCGCCACCTTCCCGCTCAGCTTACGGGCATTACGAAAGGGCGGACGCCTGCTTACTGTGGGAAACAGCGGTGGACCCAAGGTGGAGATCGATAACCGTTATATCTTCAGCAAACACCTCAGTCTATTAGGATCTACCATGGGGACCCACGAGGATTTCAGCAGGGTGATGGAACTGGTGTTCGCTGGAAAACTGCAGCCGGTGATCGACCGCAGCTACCCGCTGCAAGAGGCCCGCAGGGCTCACGAACGAATGGGAACCGGGGACCAAATGGGCAAGATCGTGTTGGAAATCGCTTAGCTCGCGCTCACTTTTCTGCCTGTATACTGATTTTGTCGCTATGCCCCATCCCAAACGCCCGTTTTCCGTAACCTGTCTGGCCGCATTAGTGTTAACCTTCACAGTCGCCCAATTCCTGCGAGTTTGGGTTGCACTCGGAAATTTCGCCTTTTACAGCAGCCTTCCCTTGCGAGTGCCCCCGGTCTTCTTTGTAATCAGCGGCTTGGCGTGGGGAAGCCTTGGCTTGTGGTTGGCCGTCGGCTTGTGGCAAGGCAAGGCCTGGGCACCAAAAGGGGCAAAGTGGGGAATGGTGGCCTTCGCGGCTTTCGATTGGGTGGACCGTTTGGCATTGCAGGCCAAGGGCCCGCAAAGCGCAAACCGGCCGTTTGAAGCCATTGCCACGTTCGTATTATTGGCTGCTGTGTTTGGAGTGTTGGCGCTTCCACAAGTACGCGCCTTCTTTGGAGAACAGGATGAGCAATCGCTCAAAAATAGAAGAACTCAACAAAATACGAGTTGAAAGCCAGCAAGGCGGCGGACCGGAGCGGGTTAAGGCCCAGCACGAGCGCGGCCGCCTGACCGCCCGCGAACGTTTGGATTTGCTGCTTGACAAGGGCTCCTTCCGAGAGTTGGACGCCTTCGTTAAGCATCGCACCACAGCCTTCGATCTGGACCAGCAGCAAATCCTGAGCGATAGCGTGGTGACGGGCTGGGGCACTATCGACGGGCGCCTGGTGTACGTATTTTCGCAAGACTTCACCGTGTTCGGTGGCAGCCTGGGAGAAGTTCACGCCGAGAAGATCGTCAAAGTGATGGAGATGGCGTTAAAGAATGGCTCGCCAGTCGTTGGGCTGAACGACTTAGGTGGGGCGCGCATCCAAGAGGGTGTGGTTTCGCTGGGAGGCTACGCAGACATATTCCTGCGCAATACGATGGCTTCAGGCGTCATTCCCCAGGTGAGCGCCATCATGGGCCCCTGCGCAGGCGGTGCGGTTTATTCCCCCGCGCTCACCGATTTTATTTTCATGGTGCGCAACTCCTCTTATATGTTTGTCACGGGGCCGGAAGTGGTAAAGAGCGTGACCCACGAAGAGGTCTCTTTCGAAGACTTGGGTGGAGCCAGCGTGCACGCGGCCCAATCGGGGGTGTGTCACGTGGTAGCCGACAGCGAGGCAGATACGCTGTTCCTGATCCGCAAGCTTTTCTCCTACTTGCCGCAAAACAACCTAGAGGACCCACCCTTCCAACCGCCCAAGGACAATCCATTGCGCCGCGATGAAGGGCTGGATGAGATCATCCCCGACGACCCCAGCAAGCCCTACGACATCAAAGAAGTCATTCGCATGATCGTGGACGATGGCGGGTTCTTTGAAATCCACGAACAGTTCGCCCAGAACATCGTGGTGGGCTTTGCCCGCCTGGGCGGCCACGCGGTGGGCATCATCGCCAATCAACCCATGGTGCTAGCGGGTGTGCTGAATATCGACGCCTCCGAGAAGGCGGCGCGTTTCGTGCGCTTTTGCGACGCCTTCAATATTCCACTCTTAACTCTAGAAGACGTCCCTGGCTTCATGCCCGGCACTGACCAGGAACACCACGGCATTATCCGCGCGGGCGCCAAACTGCTTTACGCCTATTGCGAAGCCACGGTGCCGAAGCTGACTGTGGTGACGCGCAAAGCCTACGGCGGAGCCTATGACGTGATGAGCAGCAAGCACATCCGCGGCGACGTCAACCTGGCCTGGCCAACCGCTGAGATCGCTGTGATGGGCCCGGACGGCGCGGTAAATATCATCTTCCGTAAAGAGTTGGCCAAGGCCAAGAACAAGCAGAAGAAGAAAGACGAACTGGTAACCAACTACCGCGAGCAATTCGCCAATCCATACGTGGCAGCCGGCCGCGGCTACATCGATGACGTAATACAGCCGCGCGACACGCGGCCGCGCCTAATCAACGCGCTGGAAATGCTGACCAACAAGCGCGACAGCAACCCCGCCAAAAAGCACGGGAATATCCCGCTTTAGCCATGCTCGATAAAGTCTTAATTGCCAATCGTGGGGAAATTGCCGTGCGGGTGATACGCGCCTGCCGCGAGTTGGGTATACATACCGTGGCGGTGTTCTCCGAAGCTGACCGGGCGGCTTTACATGTGCGCCTGGCGGACGAGGCTTATTTGATCGGCCCTCCCCCATCGCGGGAATCTTACCTAAATATGGAACGGATCCTGGACGTGGCCAAGAAGTGCGGAGCCACAGGAATCCACCCAGGATACGGCTTCCTGGCCGAGCGCTCTGATTTTGCACAGGCCTGTGAAGACGCCGGGATCACCTTCATCGGGCCGCGCCCCTCGGCTATCGCAGCCATGGGCGACAAAGCCACAGCGCGCGCCACGGTAACAGCTGCAGGCGTGCCGGTGGTGCCGGGAACCGAGGACGTAGGCAACTTGACCGATGAACAGTTGTTGGCCGTGGCGCCCAAGATCGGCTTCCCGCTGCTGATCAAGGCCACTGCCGGCGGGGGCGGAAAGGGCATGCGCGAAGTGTCCTCGTTGGAAGAAATGCCCCACTTGATCAACGTGGCCCGCAGCGAAGCGCAATCCGCTTTTGGGGATGGCAACGTCTATTTGGAGAAACTCGTTGAAGGCGCCCGACATATCGAATTCCAGATCATTGCTGATATGGAAGGCAACACGATCCATCTGGGCGAGCGCGAATGCTCCTTGCAGCGCCGCCATCAGAAACTACTCGAGGAATCACCCTCTCCCTTTATTGATGATGATGAATTTCGCCAGCGCATGGGCGCAGTGGCCGTAAAAGCCGCCAAGGCAGTCAATTACTTGAACGCCGGGACCATTGAGTTCCTGGTAGACAAAGACAAGAATTTCTATTTTCTGGAGATGAATACCCGCCTTCAGGTGGAGCACCCCATCACTGAAGAAGTCACCGGAATAGACATTGTCACCGAACAATTGCGCATTGCCCGCGGCCGGCAACTGAGCATCAAACAAGAGGACGTGAAGCAGAAGGGCTGGGCCATCGAATGCCGTATCAACGCCGAGGATCCTCACAACGGCTTTCTGCCCTCAACCGGGTATATTTCACATCACTCGATCCCCACTGGCCCTGGTGTGCGCGTGGATACCGGCGTGTATGCCGGCTTCCAGATCTCACCTTACTACGACTCGCTGGTCTCAAAGCTCATTGTGCACGGAGAGTTGCGGGCGCAGGCCATCCTACGCATGCGGCGCGCATTGGAGGAATACCGCATCGTAGGGGTGAAAACCAATATCCCCTTCCACCAAAGCATTTTGGAACAGGCTCGTTTCCTCGCCGGCAACTACGATACCCGTTTCGTGGAAGAACGCTTCTCACTGGAGGCCGCAGAGGAAAGCAAGCAAAGCCACCCAGAAGTTGCGGCCATCGTGGCTACCCTGGTGGCCGACCAGCAGGCCGAGCGCTCGGCGCATATCATCGCACGCGGCAAGCGCGATACCAGCAACTGGAAATGGGTGTCCCGCTGGGAACGCATGCACCGCTAATTTATTATGACTAAATACATCACGAGTATAGGCGAACAAGAATACGTGGTTGACGTGATCGACGAGAGTCACGTCAGCGTCAATGACCATATTTATGAAATAGATTTCCAAGCACTGTCCGGCCAGCCGACCATTAGCCTATTGGTGGACGGTGGCTCTTTCCAAGCGGATGTATATCCCGGCGATGAAGGCGCGCTTCAAGTGTTGATGCGCGGACGTTTCTATGAAGCCGTGGTGGAGGATGAGCGCGAGAAGCGCCTGTCAGCGGCCGGGGGTGCGGGCTCCACCACCTCGGGTGAGTTCGTGCTGCGGGCTCCCATGCCGGGCCTGGTGGTAAAGGTCTCGGTGCAAGATGGCAACCAGGTTAAGAAGGGTGACGTGCTGCTTATCCTCGAGTTGATGAAAATGCAGAACGAACTAAAGTCCCCGCGAGACGGAAAAGCAACTCGTGTGCAAGTAAAAGCCGGCGACAGCGTAGAACAGCGGCAGATATTATTGAGCGTAGAGTAGCATCAATGATTATTTCCCCAAGCGATAAAGAGCTAGAAGTCAAGTTTTGCGTTGGCGACCTGGCCAAGATGGAAAAACGTCTGGTGGCGGCCGGGGCAACGCTGGTGCAGCCGCGCACGCATGAGTACAACTTGCGCTTCGATACACCCAGCGCTGAACTGGGGCAGCGCGAAAGCATGCTGCGCCTGCGCCGGGATAGCGCCAGCCATCTGACCTTTAAGGGCCCCAGCACCACACTGGGCGGCGTGCTTGCCCGCCAGGAGATCGAGTTCGAGGTGAGCAACTTTGCCTCGGCGCAGAAAATGGTAGAAGCACTGGGCTTTCGTTCTAATTTCGTGTATGAGAAGTACCGGACTACGTATGGGCTGGAAGGCCTAAAGATCACCCTGGATGAAATGCCTTATGGGCAATTCGTTGAAATCGAGGGGGTCAAGCCGGAACCTATCGAGGAAGCTGCCAGGAAGCTGGAGTTGGATTGGGAAGAGCGTCTGCCTGAAACTTATATAGGCATCTTCCGCCGCATCAAAGAGCTATTCAGCCTGAACTTCACCGACATCACCTTTGCTAATTTTGAAAACATAGAGTTTGACTTGCATCGGGCGGGAGTCAATGAAGCCGATTAGTCTGCAATCCCGAAATAACCCCGTTGTTCCAGCTTAATTTTCCAACTTCAACCTGTTCATCCAATAGCTCGCTCACGCGGGCCTGCATCTGCCCTGGGTCGCCACTGGTCAGATATCGAACGTGACCAGGCGTGCCCCGCGGGTTGCGCAGGTCACCTTGCTCTATCAAGGACTCCACTCGGCGGGCGATAGCGGGAGCTGGATCGATCAGGCGGACGCTTTCGCCCACGATGCCCCGGATAACTTCGAACGCAAAAGGATAGTGAGTGCAGCCCAAGACCACCGTATCCAACCCCCGTGCCAGCATGGGCTGCAGGGCGGTGTTAAGGATGCGCCGGGCTTCTGCTCCATTGGCGCGGCCAACCTCTATCTCGGCGACCAAACCAGGACAGCTATCCTGCAATATGGTTACCTCTTGGCCAAAACGGTCCACCACTGAGGCGTACAACTCACCCTCAAAGGTTGTGGGGGTCGCCAGCACTCCCACAACCCCACTTTGGGTATGTTCGGCGGCAGGCTTAACCGCCGGCTCCATCCCCACAAAAGGGAAACTGGGATACTGTTGGCGCAGGGTGTGAAGTGCCGCCGCGGAAGCCGTGTTGCAAGGAATAGCGATCAACTTGGCGCCCTGATCCATCAAGAAACGCACGATCCCTTCCGAGAAACGTCGCACTTCCATCAAACCGCGCGGACCATATGGCACATTGGCCTGGTCGGCCACATAAATGAAGTCTTCGCCGGGGAGGCGCTCTCGCAGGGCGCGCAAAACACTGAGGCCCCCTACTCCTGAAATCAAAGGCGCCAATGGGCGCAGCCCTATCCGGTTTTTTTGCCATAAAACAAAACGGGTGCGGCTTTCACCGCACCCGCGTTTATACCAGAATCCGCAAGACTATTCTTCGAATTTTTGCTTGAGGCGGGCTTTCTTGCCTGTGCGGCCGCGCAGGTAGCTCAGGTTGGCGCGTCGCACCTCTGAGCCGTGTTCTACGACGACTTTATCGATCATCGGGGAGCGGGCCAGGAAGGTGCGTTCCACGCCAACACCGTTGCTGGCTACGCGCCGAACTGTGAAGTTCTTGTTGTTGGCGGCCTTCCCCACGCGCAGCACCGTGCCCTTGAACTCCTGGATGCGCTCGCGATCACCTTCTTTGATCTTGACGTGCACGCTAACCTGGTCGCCCGGACGCAGGGCGGGGATATTTGGATTGGTGGCGGCCTCAACGGCCTTCATTAGATCAACCATAATTCTTCCTTTTCAAAGCAACGGCAGATTGTACCACAAGCCACAACTTCGGCGGAAAACGCTGATCAGCTATTCACTGTCGTCGCTGGAGCTTCTGCATTGCGCATCGCGCATGTCGGTGAAACCATCGCCGTCATTATCTATTCCATCACTGCATTGCGGCACGGTGGCGTTGGTGGGCTCTATTTCTCGCGCCGGTTTGGACGTCCCGGTTGCGGTGGGGTTTGGCAAATCCGGGTAGGAAAGCACGGGGAGTGCTTCGGAGTTGAGGTGGCCGAGGTCCGCCGGGCTGCCATCCAGCAGCAAGGTTAGATTGCCGGTAAAGGCCCAGCATGGGGTGCCGGTAACAGGACCTTCGAACAGCAGCCACAGATTATCAGCGCCCCGGGCGATGGGTGAATATTGTTTGCCGGCAACCAGGGTGTCGACGACATCAAACAAGCTGGCGCTGTTGCCCGCGCGGCAATTCACATTTTCATTGGGCACAGCTACCAGCGAGCTCTGCGAAGAGCCAACACCGCCGGCGCAATCCCAAGTAACCCTGCCCCACTTGGAGTTATCCAACTTATCGTAAATCCTTAGCGGGTCGACTTGGCTGCTGCTCACCAACCATGTGTTGTAACAAGCACTTACCGGATAAGTGCCGGTGTCGTGATAATAGGCATAGGGGCTGGCAAGCCCAAAGGTGTTCTGCCCGGTACTGGCCAGCGGGCCACCTCCAAAATCCACTACGGGGTCAACGCTGCCTGTATATTTGTTGTAGCTGGTCTGTACATCATAGGTGTTGCCCACGATGGAATTGCCCTGCACCTTCAACTCGGTGGTGGCGATGTTCACCCCTATGCCGACGTCAAAGCCAGACATATTCGAGTTGTAAATCTCGACACGGCGCATTTTGTTTCCGTCTATCATCCACCCGGCTACCTCAATGGCGGCATAAGGCGGATTGTGAGGTGTGCCGGAACCCGGAGCCTCGGCCCCAACTGGACTGCGGGAAATTTTCGAGTTCTTGATGACGACATTGGTAGGGCTCTGAATGCGAATGCCATCAGCGTAATAGATGGGTGAACCCTCGACAGTGGCTCCAGTTATATACATGTTCATCGGGATGGGCAGATCATAAAGATTTACATTGCACTCGGGGGTCCATGGGATGACATTTATGGCATGGTCGAAGCGCGCCCCTGCGTAGGAATTGGTAAAGAAGCCTCCGGAGGTTACGATGCTTAACCCGTAATCCGAATAGCCATCGGGTTGAGTGACGATGCGAGTCAATGATCGAGAAGCTGCCATCGCTAACCTCAACCCCATAGAACCCGGTAACCCCCATAACGTAAACATTATCCATGTGGAAGTCGCTATGGCGAGCGGTAACACCTCCGCCAAAAACATTGAGATCTTGCAAGTGGACTTCCCCAGCGGATTGAACGCTTACCGAGCATCTATGTTAGCCCGGCGGGAGGATTTGCTGGATTTGCCTCGCGATGACGGAAACTTGCTGGACAGGCATATTGGGATCAGTCCAATCGTCACTGATTGGCTAGAGCCGACGCCAACAATGACCACTGGTGTTTGAATGACAATGTTTTCCTGATAAATACCTTTAGCAAGGTGGAGACGCACTGTCTTGCTGGAAATATAGCTGGCATGATTGAGGGCATATTGGATGGTGCGCCAGGGACTTGACGATGCGCCGTTCCCCGTCGTATCGCTCCCGGTTACGTCTACGTAATAATCACTATATTGAGGGGTCCCGGTGCAAGCCGCCAAGAAAAGCAGGCCAAGCAGCATGATCGCGCTAAGAGCAAACAGTCTACCGAATTTCATGACTACCCTCCTACCGAGACCATCCCGGTGAAAAGAAAGGTGGAAGGGATTTTTTCCCTTCCTGAGTTAGATGCTCTTTCGGTATACCTGCTTCACTTCCTGTGTCCGCATTCAGGCAAACAGGTCAACAGCCCGGTAATCGTCTGGGGCGGGAGGAACGGCGCGGGTGAAGTGGTTCTTATGGCCCAGCAGCCGGGCAAAGAACTCCAAAAGGGAGAAGCGTGTGCCCCAACTGCCGCCAAGTTGGCTGGCATGGCAGGCATCGGCCTTGTCTTTGCGGTCCTGCACGCTGCGATAGTTGATGGTGACATGCGGTGGTGTATCCGCATCGCGGGTGAGAACGGTCAGGTCGATATCCTGGTTACGGCCCACCTTGGTGGGGTCCTTGCCCATCAAGCGCATAAGTCTCACAGCGCGGCGCAGACTGCCGCGGCTGATGGCGGTGAAATACAAGCGGTCAGGTTGGAAGACGGGTCCGGCTTTGGCGAACCTGCCGGCATCCCCGGCGGAATGAAAAGCGCGCACCGTGGCATTATGTACGGCGATATGGTCGGGGTGATGGTAACCGCCCACTGCATCGAAGGTGAGCACCACCTGCGGTTGGAGGCGGCGGATGGCCGCCACGATTTTGGCGGCGACATCCTCGGTTGAGGCGGTAGCCAAGGCCTGGGGATGTTTGTTGTCTTCGGAGCCGGCCATGCCCGAATCGCGGAAACCTAGATAGCTGACGCTGGCCAGGCCCAAAGCCTGGGCAGCGCAGGCCAATTCGGCCTCACGCAGTTCGGAAATGGATTTGTAATTCTGGAGGAAGTGCGCATCCACGGTGCCGGCTTCCCCCTTGGTAGCACACAAAAGATGCACGTCCACACCCTGAGCAGCATAATAGGCCAGGGTACCGCCCATGCCGAAGGATTCATCGTCCGGATGGGCAAGGACAACCAGGATGGTCTTGTGGGAGTTCTTTTTACCGGGCATAGGCAAATGGGCGAAACTGGAGCAATTATAGCCCGGCCCCAACGGACGATCTAATCACCACACAGAGGAACCCCCTTCTTTATGCCTTCGCGGTCTGGATTTCAGTAAACCCGCTGGCCGGGGTCGACATCCTTGACCCAGGCGTTGATGCCGCCCTTGAGGTTCTTGACCTTGCGGAAACCGGCGGAAAGCATGAGCTCGACGGCGCGGGCGGAACGGCCCCCGGTGCGACAGAAGACGACCAACTCGTCAGCCGAATCCAGTTCGGAGAGGCGGGCGGCCAACTGGCCCAGCGGGATGAGCTGCGCTCCTTCGATGTGAGAGATGGTCAACTCGTGTGGTTCGCGCACATCGATCAGTTTGGGTTTGTTTCCATCCTTCAATTGCTTGGCGAGTTCTTTGGGTTCGATCTCAAATTGTTTATCCATGGCAGCCTCGTCGTGGTCGTGAGCCGGCACGCCACAAAACGCTTCATAGTCGATTAATTCGATTTGCTCAGGCGATTTACCACATACGGCACAATCCGGATTCTTGCGCAGCTTGACGAAGTCGAAGCTCATGTCCAAAGCATTGAACAGCAGCAGCCTGCCAACCAACGGCTCGCCGATGCCCAGCAGCAGTTTGAGCCCTTCGCTGGCCTGCAGGGAGCCGATGATGCCGGGGAGGACGCCCAGCACGCCGCCCTCGGCGCAGGAAGGCACCAAGCCGGGCGGCGGCGGCTCGGGGAACAGGCAGCGGTAGCAAGGGCCCTCTTTGGCGTAGAAGACGCTGACCTGCCCATCAAAACGGAAGATAGAACCATACACGTTGGGGATGCCCAGTTTGACGCAAACATCGTTGACCAGATAGCACGTAGGAAAGTTGTCGGTACCGTCAATGATCAGGTCATAACCCCGGGCAATGCGCAGGGCGTTACGCGAAGTAAACGGCTCGTTGTAGACCTGCACGTCGATGGCCTGGTTGAGGTCCAGGAGGCGCCGGCGGGCGGAGTCCACTTTCAATTCGCCGATCTGGGAGGCGCCGTGGATGATCTGTCGCTGCAGGTTGGAGGAATCGACTACGTCGTAATCCACCAGGCCGATGCGCCCCACCCCGGCGGCGGCCAGGTACATGGCTACCGGCGAGCCAAGGCCGCCGGCGCCGATGACAAGGGCGGAGGAAGCCTTGAGTTTGAGCTGGCCTTCCAGACCGACCTGGGGGATGAGCAGGTGGCGGGAATAGCGAAGGACTTCTTCGCGGGAGAAGTCGGATTGTTGAGCCGTCACGTCAGGCATGATAACTCTTTCTCCTTGGCGGGCGCCAGATCGGTACGGAGGCGCCGGTTCCCAAAAGGCGAAAAAAGAGGCAGGTTGCAACCTGCCTCTCACATATTTCAGGTGACGCAAACCTAAGAATTGACCACCATCTTTTCGTAGATGGGTTGGTTCCAGTGGCGATATTTCTTCAGCTTGCCGCGCACGGCGTCATCGTACAACTGGCGCAACTGGGCGGTAATGGGGCCCATTTGGCCGCTGCCAACCGGCCGATAATCTACCTTGGTGATGGACGTCACCTGGGCGGCGGTGCCGGTCAGGAACATTTCGTCGGCCAGATAAACCTCGGTGCGGTCGACTGAACGCTCACGTACCTCAAGGCCCAGTTCCTCACGGGCGAGTTCCATCACGGTGCGGCGGGTGATGCCTTCCAGAATATTGTCCGTAACGGGCGGAGTAATAAGGATGCCGTCGCGAACCATGAAGAAGTTTTCGGCGCTGCCTTCGGAGAGGTGGCCATCCACATTGAGTACCAGGGCTTCATCGAAGCCGGCGCGTACCGCATCGGTTTTAATGAAAGCCGTGTTGGCATAAGCGCCGGCGATCTTGCCGCGAGGGGGATCATGTTATCGTCGACACGACGCCAGGAAGAAATGGTCACGTGGGCGCCGGTATCATTGGCGACGTAACGTTCAAAAGGCACGGCAAAGATGGTCACATCAGTGTGCAAATCATGCAGCTTGACGCCAATGATCTCGTCGCTCTTATAGGCCAGCGGGCGGATGTAAACGTCCTGGCGCAAACCCTCTTTTTGAAGCAGCTCGACGATGATTTGGGTCAGGCTTTCTTCAGAGAACGCGTTCTCCATGACCATCAGTTTCATGGAGTTCAAAAAGCGATGAAAATGATCCATGGGACGAAACACGAACAACTCTTCTTCTTCTTCGTTCCAATAGCCGCGCACACCTGCGAACACGGCCGTGCCATAGTTCAGCGCATGGGTCATGACACCAATCTTGGCTTCTGAATAGGGAACTATTTTGCCGCGGAAAAAGGCATAGTTGGGAAGGGTCAAGCTGCACCTCCGGTCAGGCTGAGTTCAACATTGGGAACAACAATAAGTATATCCTATCGCGCATTTTCACTAAAAATCAACCTACGTTTGTCCTACGCTTGCGCGTCTCGCTACGTTCAAATTGAAGCTATTTGAGGCAATTGAGTGTCATTTGTCCGGTTTGAATTACAATTCAGCATCCCAAAACCGCCAATCAGAGACTAGGAGGCCGCCATGAAGCGTGCCGTCAGTATCAGTATCGGATCCTCTAAACGCGACAAAGCTGTAGAAGTGAAGCTTTTAGGGGAGACAGTAAGCATTGAACGCATTGGCACGGACGGCGATATGGAAAAAGCCGCCCAGATGTTCAAGGAACTGGATGGCAAAGTGGATGCCTTCGGATTGGGTGGAGCAGACCTTGGAATCGCGATTGATAACAAATTCTACGGGTTGCGCTCGGTCAGGTCCATCGTGCGCTTTGTTAAGCAGACCCCCCTGGTGGATGGCGCAGGGCTGAAAAACACACTGGAGAACCGCGCGGCAGCTTTTGTCGACTCCAAACTGGGAAGCTACATTAAAGAAAAGAAGGCCTTCGTGGTCAGCGGCGCTGACCGTTGGGGGATGAGCAAAGGCTTCGCGGAGGCTGGGTACGAAACCGTCTTTGGCGACTTGATGTTTGGACTAGGCATCCCCATTGCGGTCCGCTCCACAAATACATTGAAAATCCTGGCCCCGATTGTGGTGCCGATAGCGGGGTTGCTGCCATTCGAGTGGGTTTATCCCACTGGTGAGAAGCAAGAAGTGCGCCAACCGAAGTACGAGAAATACTATGAATGGGCTTCCGTAATCGCCGGGGATATGCATTATATCCGTCGCCATATCCCCAACAGCCTGCCCGGCAAAGTGGTGGTCACCAACACCACGGTGGCTTCCGATGTCGAATTGCTCAAGAAGATCGGTATTAAGTACCTGGTTACGACCACGCCTGTGTACGATGGGCGCTCCTTCGGCACTAATATGATGGAGGCTGCCCTGGTCGCCGCCAGCGGCAGGGGCCGGGTGCTGACCCATGCCGAGCTCAATGAGTTGATCGACAAGCTTAAGCTCGAGCCGCAATTGCAGGAGCTGAATTGACCCTGGATGCGTTGGTGCTGGCCGGTGGCATCCCCAAACCCGACAAGTCGCTTTATCCATTTAGCCAGGGACGTTCCAAGGCATTGATCGACGTGGCGGGCAAACCCATGGGGCAATGGGTGCTGGACGCCCTGGGCGGGGCCAAGAACATCGGGAAAGTGGTGGTCGTCGGCCTCAGCGAGAAGGACGGCTTGAGGTGCAAGAAACCTGTGAGCTACATTTCCAGCCAGGGCAGCATGCTGGAGAACATCCGCGCCGGGGCGCGCAAGGTGGCTGAAGTCAACCCTAAGGCCGCGTACACGCTTATCGTCTCTGCCGACATTCCCACCATCACAGCTGAGATGGTGGACTGGGTTTGTGCACAGTTGCGTCCCGGGGAAGACGATGTGGTCTATAACGTGATCCGGCGCGATGTCATGGAGAAGCGTTTCCCCAATTCCAGGCGCACGTACACCAAGCTTAAAGGAATCGAGGTATGCGGTGGAGACATAAATCCTGCCTCAGTGTCCTTGATCCTGGCGCATGCCGGGCCGTGGGAGAAAATAACGGCCGCACGCAAGAGCCCCATCAAACAGGCCGCCTTGGTAGGCTTCGATACTCTGCTGCTGCTGCTGTTTCGGGCGATGACTGTGGACCAGGCTGCCGAGCGGGTTGGCAAGAACCTGGGGTTGCGCGGCCGGGGTGTACTGTGCCCCTATGCCGAGGTGGGAATGGATGTGGACAAACAGCACCACCTGGAGATCGTAGAAAAGGCGCTGGTTAAGAAATAATGAAAAGATGGCTTGAATTGGATGCGCGCCTTTCGGCGCGCCTACGCGTGGCGGAGCAACCCGGGAAACGGCGCAGTCTGGCCATTTTCTTTGGTCACTCGGGCAACTCATGGTTCTGGTTGGCCGGGTTGCTGGCAGTGGCGTTGCTCGGGAGCGAGAGCTGGCGCCAGCTGGCGGTGATGATGATAGCGGGGATATTGCTAACCGCAGTGCTGGTGTTACTGATCAAGTTCACCGTACGCCGCCAGAGACCAGAAGGCGAATGGGGACAAATCTATCGGCGCACTGACCCACATTCGTTCCCCTCTGGTCACGCCGCTCGAGCTCTGATGCTGGCTCTTGTAGCGTTGGGCTTGGCCCGGCCTGGCTAGGCTGGCTGCTGCTGGTGTGGGCGCCGCTGGTGGGGTTAGCGCGGGTGGCTACTGGATTGCACTATGTTTCACGACGTGGTGGCAGGCTTACTTACCGGCTTGGTCATGGGGTTGGTGATGCTGCAACTGGCCGGGCCGCTATGGAACCAGGTCTCGCAATTCTTGTAGACGCTGCAAGAGGGCACAGAGCTGCCCATTCTCAATAAGGGCGGCGCGGTGGCCGTCCGCAAAACGTTCGCCTCTGACAAAGTAGGTAAGCATGGCTTTGGCCTGGGCCAGGGTGGCGGAAGCCACCGCGGCCGGGTCGGCTAGCAAGACACCCGGCTGGTAATCCAGGTAGGCGGTGTCGAGCCAGCCCTGCTCCGCGACGGCATAGGCGAAGGCATCCACTTCGGGGCTGTATTCCGGCCAGGGGAAAGTGCCGGGAGCAGTGTGCCAATTAACGACGGGCACAAAGCCGGGCGCGCAAAGCTGAGGGATAAAGGCCAGCAGCGAGTTGAAAGCCTGCGGGCTGGGATCGGTGGACATTGTGAAACTAGGGCAGCCCCTTACCGCCCAGAATCTCCAGGTCAATCTGCTCCCCGAATATTTCTATAATCGGCCGAACCTGGGCAATGAGGGCGCGGACATCCTCGGGTTCCAGCGATTTGTCGTGAGCCTCTTTGCTGACCCAGACCTCGGACACCCAGACGGCGTCCGGCTCTTCAGGCAGGTTGCTGACCACGTAGTGAACGCACTCGGGGTTGGGCTGCAAAGCCTCCGCAGCCTGCAGCAAGATGGCGGCCAGGGCGTCGCGCTTGCCCTCTTTGGCAATGATCTTCCCCTGCAATCCGTACATATTAGGCAGCCGCGGTTCCGTAGCGCTTGGCGGCGCGCTCTCGCGCACGCTGGGCAATGATGTCGCGGTCGCGGGGAGGCGCCTGGGTCACCAGGGAATCCAGTAGGGCGCGCGAAACGGCGGCAACCTGATTTATGGCAAGATTGAAAGCTTCTTCATTGGCCTTGGAAGGCTTGGTAAAGCCGGAGATCTTGCGCACGAACTGCGTGGCCGCGGCGCGCACTTCATCTTCGCTGGCAGGCGGCTCGAAGTTATACAGGACTTTGATATTGCGGCACATAGGTGCTCCTATTTCTTCTAACTCAGGTTCAGGGCCGCGCCGGCCGCGATCAAGGCTTTGAAAGCTCGCTCGTCGACCTGGTCGCCCTCCATGAAATCAATGGCGCGCATAGCTTTGGCGTCCAACCCGGCGTTGAAAAGGCCATCCGGATCTGGCAACGAGGCGCCCTTAAAGAAGTGCAGCTTGACATGGTCCTTGAAACAGCCCAGACCGCAGATATTGCCGCCTCGTACAAAGATCGGGGTATCCCACTTCCAATCCTCGGTGATTTCGGGATCAGCTTCGTGGATCCACTGGCGTAGGTGTGCCATGCGTTCGCCGCGCCAGTCCTGGGTTTCAGCGATACGCTGGTCGATTAATTGGCTGGGTTCCATAGCCGCTCCTTTTGCTCTCGGCGAAAAAAAGGTGTCTCCGTGAAAAGGCTAATTAACAATCTCTCCTTTATTGTCCGCCACTTTCTCACGGAACGCTTGAAGTTCTTCCGAGGTTTGTCGAACCCAATCTGTTACCTGGCCTATGATCCTCAAAGGAAACTGGGAGCGGTATGAACGGGTCGGATTGCCTGGGAACTTCTTATCGGTTACGTTGGGATCGTTTTCAAAACTCCCGGTTGGTTCGACAATATACACATGTTCTTCGCCATCGCCTTTGGCTAGTGCAGCAGCCAGCCCTGCCCCATTAACTCAGCGCGGTGAAATAAATATGTTTCATTTTAGTGTCCACCTTGTAATTGGAGTTACCCCCTGCGGTTAATAAATCACCAGCCGGCAAATCTGCTTTTGTGCCGTGGTAGAAGGGGCCTTTGTCAGAGGGGTCATTCTGGTACGAAGCTGCCAGTTCGAAATTCTCGTTCGCTTTGTGGCGATCGTTTAAATCTTCATAACAGGTAGCGATGTTCGAATAGAGGGAGGGTAAAGCACTTTTTACGGAAAGGTCATCGGCTTTTAGCGCATACTCGAGAGCTGTTTCAAGCCATTTTATTTTTTCGGCAGGGCTTTTTTGCTGTCGGGCGATAAAGTGGGCTGCAAGAAATTTTTCAAAGCTATTGGTTGCTTCGTTCCAGCTTTGTTGAAATAGCTTAATCGCCTCCTCCGGCCTGCCTTTTTCTTCAAGGTCCATACCTTGAAGACATAGTTTAACAACAGGGTTGAAGGGCGAGAATTCCATACTGGGTTATTTTACCTAGCTAAATTTTAGACAAAATGATCGCGGCTTGGACGAAACGCATGAAGGGGTGCGGGGGCTAGCAAAAAGAAATTGGCGGAGATGGGCAATCACTTTGCCGCGCCAGTCCGTGGTTTCAGCGATGCGTTTGTCGATCTGCTTTGAGGCGTCCATGGAAGCTCCTTTAACGAATTTCATTAATCATAACTCTAGATGAAATGAACTAGGAGCGAACGCACATTCATTGCGCTAAGCGCAGCCCCGGCCGCGCCTGTAAATGGCACTGGGTGCCCGGCTCGCAATGAGGAAAAATAGTGCTCGGCGTAAAAAAAGAAGGAACGGAGCTATTGCTTGTCGATTTCCTGAATGCGAGCGTTGAGCAATTTCTTCACCAGGTTGACAGGCAGCGGTTTTTCGGCCTGGAAATGGATCGCGCCCTTGGTTGTCTCATAGGCTTTTAATTCATCCCGCAGACCTGAGATCACGCGGCCGCTCATGGGAAAGTAGGAGCAATGATCCTTGTAGGACGCATAACCGACGAGAGGCTTGCCCTTGTATTTGAAGGCGGGGAGCCCGTAACTGATCGCCTCGGCTGCGCCCGGCACCATCGCCCGGATGGTCGAACGGAGTTTGTCCAGCGCCGGG
The DNA here is from genome assembly GCA_963797275.1 of uncultured Chloroflexia bacterium. Classification (GTDB taxonomy): domain Bacteria; phylum Chloroflexota; class Anaerolineae; order Anaerolineales; family UBA11579; genus JAMCZK01. The sequence goes on from CAWCOT010000002.1 coordinate 163,707, forward strand.
CGGTGGGCTTTGGGCACGGAGGCTAAATAGGCATCCACCAGTTGAGCGCCGGACGCAGGGTCATTATTTGTTTTCTTCTGAGTGCTCATGATCCGCCGGCTAAGTAGGCAGGATGATGCGGCCGGGGAAGGAAGAAGTCAATTGAGACAGTTGGTCTTTCGAGGTCGTTGTATGAACTGCTACTGGCCCGGTTTTCATTGACTGAGTGGCGTGAGCTGTATCTGCTTGGCGAGACCGTAAGCACTCAGAAGGTCGCTGTCGCTTTCGACGAACACTCGTCCGATAACAAGCACGCTGTTGTTCGGCGAAGAAATCTGCGTCATTCCCTGCGGCACCGTTCCCTTCAAGCCAGGCCTACTAATGAGAAAGTCGGCGGCCTTGGTTCCTGTGGTACGTTTGCCAACGTAGGCGAAGTTGGTGCCATCCGATGGGTCGGTGAACTGCACTGCGTAGTAACGGCTGGCCATGTCCGGCACGTGCAGGACTTGCGGTCCTTTGGAGAGATCGAGGCAGCCGACCACATACAGCGTGTCGCGGTTCGTGCCGTAACTCATCAATGGTGAGCTCCCGGGAGGTAGCTTTACGTGGAGCGGGTCGGCAAAGAGCGCTTGCGGCTGCGCATAGAGCGTATTGACGGGGATGGGGCCCTCGCCGAACCCCTTAATGAGAGCCGCCCTCTTGTATACGTTTAAGATGAGGCGCGGCCAAAAGTAGACGAAGGCGAACGTGCCGAACGCCCATACGACGACCGCCACCACGGCGAGCGTAATGAGCCCGCTCCCTGCAGAGAACCGCCGGTAGACGACCCATGCGAGGAGCGCCAGTAGGGCGAATGTGAGCGGGTATGCGTATTTAAGAATAAGCCTGTTCATATTATTTCGCTTTAACAACAGGCGGAACCTGGTACGAGCCGTCGAGAATAGCGGCCCCGGGAATATACACACGCAGCCAAAGTATGAATTTGCCCGTGGGCGCGGGCAGCCAGTTGGATTCGGGTCCCGAGGGAGCGGTGTTCTGGAGGTAAATATCGATCGAGCCATCGGGGTTTTTCGCGAGAGCGGAACGATCGTTGACAGTGTACCGATTGATCGGATTGGCCACAAAGTCATTGTTTGCATCACTCATGGTCAGAGACCAGAAGGCATCATTGGGAGGAAGACCACCTGGTGGGAAGTGCATGATGTAGTTGCCTGCGCCAGCTACGCTCGTGGTCCAATACATCGCCTCTTCCGGTACGTTTACGGGGCCGGGAAATATTTGATAGCTCGCGGCTCGCAGCAACATGCCGTTGCCGGGCACGCCGCATCCGAAAATGGTGATCCAGCCGTTGACTTTCCTGGCCTTGGTACGCCCGATAATTCGGGCTGTGATGAACGCCAGGACCGCGCCGATAATGACCCCTTGTACGGCGCCGGAGGACGAGAGCATGCTGAGGACGTTTGCCATACGTTTATTGTACGCTTTACTGGATTGAAGACTGAAGAGGCATTAACTGAAATGGCGCAGTTTCTATTGGCGGAGAGGGAGGGATTCGAACCCTCGATACCTTGCGGTATACGCGCTTTCCAAGCGCGCGCACTAGGCCAGACTATGCGACCTCTCCGGGTAAGCGGCGAAATTATAGCATGGCGGTTTTCATGCTTACAGGCTGTCCGGGCGGTACGCAAAACCATTACAATCCTGCTGATGCTTCACAAAATCTACCTGGGACTGGGCAGCAACGTAGGCGATCGGCAGGCCGCCCTGGATGCCGCTTGCGCGGCCCTGGAGCCCAAGCTACGGGTGCTGCGCCGTTCACCTATCTATGCGACTGCACCGTGGGGCTTTACCGAGCAAGCGGAGTTCCTAAACCAGGTCTTGGAAGTGGAAAGCGACTTGGCGCCCAAAGAGTTGCTGAAGCTGCTCAAGAGCGTCGAGCTGCAATTGGGCCGCCAGCGCCGCTTTATCAACGGGCCACGCGAAATCGACGTCGACATCCTGCTATACGACGACCTGGTCCTTGACGAAGACGGATTGCAGGTACCCCACCCGTCCATCGTCGAACGGGCCTTTGTGCTGGTGCCGTTAGCAGAGCTGGCGCCGAATGCGGTGATTCCAGGAACCGGTAAAACCGCCTCGGAGTGGCTCAGTATTGTGGGGAATGAGGGAGTTCGTCTTTATGAAAAGCAGAATATCGACTGATCCGCCGAAGCTATTATTTTGGTTGTTGGTGGCTGCAGCATCCACTTTCTTCGCTGAGGTGATCAGCGGTTCAACACCTTTCCCCTTTTTTATTGCCTGGGGTCTGTTGGTTGTGCTCCCGTTGTATGGCCTGCATAGCCTGGTGCTGGCAAGAATTGCGTTCTTAAAGGGAGCGCCCCGCTTTCAAAGCTTGTATTTCGCCGGGGTGATTTTCGGACTTTACGAAGCCTATATAACCAAGGTGTTGTGGAACCCGCCCTGGGCGGGGGTGACCCTTCATGTGTTGGGCGTTGATTGGCTCTCCACTTTTACTCTGGCCCTATGGTGGCATCCATTTGTGTCGTTTATTATCCCTTTGATGCTGGTCGAGTTATTCGCTACATCCTCAAGCTCAATTTTTGACAATCTGCCCCAACGCTTGCGGGATTACTTATCCAACCCGGGCGTTGTAATTGGAATTGCGGTTGTTGCCGGTTTGGTGCAGACAGCCGCGAAGCCGCCAGCGGTCAGTTTGCTGGCAGGCGCCAGCGGGTTGCTGATCTTGTGGGGCTTGCTGGCCTGGTGGCGAAAGAAAGGCGGGATGGATTACTCCTTGCAAGAACTTTTTCCCAGCGGGCGCTCGTTCGGGGTATTGGTGGGATTGCTATTCCTGTTATATGTACTCACAGGCCTGGGGCTGCGGACGGAAGCCTACCCTGGCATAGAAGGGCACCTGGTAATCTGGGCTTTATACGCAGCGATAGGCTGGCTGCTATGGCGGAGCCTGCAGCAGCCCGGGCTCAAGAGCAACTCAAAGAAGCATATTCCAGATAGACAGCAAATCACTAAAATCTTGACCATCTATCTGGGCACCACTTTTTTGGGCTCGTTCCTACCAGAGTTGGCCAGAAATTTGATCTTTCTGGCCGAGACTATTTTTGGATGGGGATTTGGGATCGCCGTCCTGGTGTATTGCTTAAGGCAGACCTTAGGGAAAACATGAAGGATCTAAATATAGGCGGGCGGACCTTCACGTGGGGAACGCGGACTTATGTGATGGGGATTCTGAACATCACGCCAGATAGCTTTTCGGGGGATGGGCTGGCCGCGGGCGCCGACCCGGCGGCCGCCGCTCTCGAACTGGCGCGCGGCTTTGTTGCCGCAGGCGTCGACATCCTGGATGTCGGCGGCGAGAGCACGCGGCCGGGCTCGCAGCCGGTGAATGCCGAAGAAGAAAAAACGCGCGTTCTTCCGGTTATCGGAAGGCTGGCAGCCGAGTTGGATGTCCCAATCTCCATCGACAGTTACAAGGCTGCTGTAGTCGAGGCGGCGCTGGATGCAGGCGCCACCCTGGTGAATGATGTGTGGGGCCTGAGGGCGGATCCCGAGCTTGGAGGGCTGATCGCCGAACGGGGAGTGCCGATTGTGCTTATGCACAACCGCAGCAACCCGGCGAACGCGGACTTACGGGAACGACTGGGCGGTCGCTATGTCGGCGTTGAGTATGAGGACCTGATCGAAGATATCAAACGCGAACTGTTGGAAAGCGTGAAATTGGCGCAACAAGGTGGCGTCTTGGACGAGCAAATCATCCTGGACCCAGGCATCGGATTTGGCAAAACCGTTGAGCAGAACCTCGAATTGTTGAACCGCTGCGGCGAAATCCGCGAGCTGGGATACCCCTTGCTGGTGGGACCTTCACGTAAATCGTTTATCGGCTATACGCTGGATTTGCCTCCCGAGCAGCGCGTCGAAGGGACCGCTGCCGCAGTGGCGGTTGCCATCGCCCGCGGCGCGGATGTGGTGCGCGTGCACGATGTCGAAAGCATAGCCAGGGTGGCCAAAATGACGGACGCGATAACTAGGACTGATGCTTGAAGTATTCGATTTTCGCGTTCGTGTTTTTCAGCTTCCTTACGCGTATCGAAAGTACCCAGATTGCGCCTTTTCCGAGTATGCGGATCCTTCTTTTTAGAATAGATCCGATATTTACCATTTTTGAGTTTACGGATCATGGCAACCTCCTTAAAACGGCTAACGGCGCTTGGCAATGGCTGTTACTTGATTTGGGTGACCTACCACCAGGGCGAACAAAGATACCTTCGAGGGTTGGCTGACAGGCAGTCAGCTGAATCTGCGAGCGGGGAGCCCAAGCGACATGCATCCGCGTTTCATAGAATTTTCTCCATGACTATGGCGTCCTCGCCGCCGTTGTAGTAACGTGGCCAAACGTCCACCTGGGTATAGCCGCGGCGCTGGTAAAGGCGTTGGGCGGTGTGATTGCTGGTGCGCACGCTGAGACGCATGCGCGCCATGCTGCTGTGCTCTTCGGCAACTTGCATCAAGCGGTCGCCAATGCCCCGGCCGCGGTAATCTGGGTGCACGGCTATGGTGGCGATCCAGGATAAGTTATCCTGACGGCGGATATCGACCGCTACGAAGCCGACCATTTTGTCCCCGTCCACGGCTTTCCAGCGCTCGATGCTCGGCAGGCTAAGTACCCCGATAATCTCGATCAGGGGCCAGGCATCCTGGTCGAAGCTGAGATGTTCCAATTCTCGTACGGAATTGAGGTCCCACAGATTGGCGGGAACGAAGCGAATCGAAGGGAAGGCTTTGGGGCTGGCGGGTTGCATTTAGGCGCAGCATTATATACCCCACATGGTAAACTTTTCGCGGCAGGCAAAATAGACATCCCATGAAGCTTCAACTGGCGCTGGCGCAAATAGACACCCAATTAGGAGTGGTCAGTGCCAATCTCGAAAAACACCTTGAGTATGTAAAAAAGGCCAGGGGAGCGGATCTGATCGTTTTCCCAGAGCTCTCCCTTACCGGCTACGTTATTCAAGACCTGGTGCCAAGCGTGGTAGCGCGTCCGCAGCCGGACGATCCCGTGTTCAAACCCTTGCTGCAAGCCAGCAAAACTATGGACCTGATCGTCGGTTTTACTGAAGAAGACCGTCGACATCGTTTCTTCAATTCAGCCGCTTACCTCTCCAAGGGTAAGGTAGTACATGTGCACAGAAAGGTCTATTTACCTACTTATGGCATGTTTGATGAAGGCCGTTATTGGGCCTGGGGAGACAGAATCCAGGCATTTGATACGCGTTTTGGGAAAGTAGGCTTACTCATCTGCGAAGACTTTTGGCATGCGTCCCCGCCCTATCTGCTTTGGTTAGACGGCGCGGATATTTTCTATATGATCTCGGCGTCCCCTGGGCGGGGCCTGAATGGAGATGAAGCCCTGGAAAGCGCCCGCTGGGTAGAGCACGTAAACCAGGCCTATGCCAGCCTGTTCACCAGCTTTGTAGCGCAGACCAACCGGGTGGGCTATGAAGACGGGCTTAACTATTGGGGTGGGGCTACGGCATACGACCCCAATGGGGAAGAGATTGCCAAGGGGCCGTATCACGAAGAGGCTGTCACGATGGCCGAATTAGATCTGGATGAGCTGCACCGTACGCGTGCCCGATTGCCAGTGCTGCGCGATGAGCGCACCGGTTTGGTCCAACGCGAATTGAAGCGCATCTTGCAAGACCAGAGCAGGTTCAATGGCCGAGACTGACCTAACCATCAACACCGGGTTGGCCCGCCGCATCCTGGTGGGTTTCATCCGCAAAGAGATCACTCGCACTGGTTTCAAGCGGGCCGTGTTGGGTCTTTCGGGGGGTATGAACTCAGCGTTGTGCTGCTACCTGGCCGCTGAGGCCCTTGGCCCGGAAAACGTGCTGGCCATACGTAACCCATATAAAACCTCGTCCCCGGACTCGATCAAGCATGCTCAATTGGTGATCGACGCACTGGGGGTGAAAGATAAGACCATCGACATTTCCCCTATGGTGGATCCGCTGTTCGAAGCGCTGCCCGATATGGATAAATTGCGTAGGGGCAATGCTATGGCGCGGGAGCGGATGATTACTTGGTATGACCAATCCGTGGCGTTCAAAGGTTTGGTGCTGGGAACCGGCAACAAAACCGAGATCCTGCTCGGATACACGACAATTTATGGGGATGCAGCCTATGCACTAAACCCCAATGGGGACCTCTACAAAACCCAGCTGCGCCAACTGGCTAAAGCAGTTGGCGTACCCCAACCTATTCTGGAAAAGCCACCCTCCGCCGATTTATGGCAGGGGCAAACGGACGAAGGCGAACTAGGCTTCACGTATGAGCAAGTGGATAAGCTTCTGTATCTGCTGGTTGACCGACGCTACAGCGTTGAGGAGTGCGTCGAAGCGGGGTTCAAGCGCTCCTTCGTGGACGGAGTAACTGAACGGGTGCGGCGCAACCAGTTCAAGCGCATGATGCCACCCATTGCCAAGCTGAGTAACCGCACGGTGGGATACGATTTCTTATATCTGCGCGATTGGGGCACCTAGCCCAGGCTAGAAAAAAACTGGCACCTTTGTTGCACCAAGCCCTATAACAAGGAGAACCGCTAAAGCGTAATTGATGCCAGACAAAATGGCACTTGCTATAATCTCGCCTTGTCTATGATGAATACACCTAAAAAAGAAAACATTTTTCGCCGCCTGGCGAACGGATTCCGTCGGCTGGACCGGCTAACGCAGGTTCTCCTAGTAGCCTTCATCGTGCTGGGTCTCGCCAGCGGTGTGGTAGCTTTCAGCTACATGCGCGTGTTGGCCGAAAACGCGCCGTCATTCACCCTACCCGGGTTGGCTATTCAGGATATTCCATCTGCCAACACGACGGCCGAACCAGGCTCCTCTCAGAATGTTTACAGCTATCCTGTTCCCACCCGCTGGGACGGCTCCAGCCGTATCAATGTTCTGGTAATGGGTCTGGATTCTCGCGATTGGGAAACAGGAGCAGGGGCCCCACGCACGGATACCATGATCGTGCTCACTTTTGATCCGGTGAGCCAAACCGCAGGAATGCTTTCGATACCCCGCGACCTGTGGGTCGAGATCCCTGGATTTGGGCACGACAAGATCAACAATGCCTATGCCTTAGGCGAAGGCAACCGTCTTCCCGGAGGTGGCCCGGGGCTAGCAGTAAAGACTGTAGAGCAATTCCTTGGCATTACGATCAACTATTATGCACAAATCGACTTCGGCGCCTTCGAACGGTTCATCGACATAATCGGAGGGGTGAAGATCGACGTTCCAACGGATACGCGCGTGGAACTTATTGGAGACACGCGCACTGATTGCCCAATAGGAGGTTGCACTCTGATAAAGAGTGGGCGGCAGGTGCTCAGTGGTGAATACGCCCTGGCTTATGCGCGGGCGCGCCATTCAGGCAACGGTGATTTCGATCGCTCCAAGCGCCAACAACAGATCATTTTGGCAATCCGTCTCCAGATGGCGCGGGACGATGTACGTGCAACGGTCTTAAACAATCTATTACAGATATACCAAGAGCTGGCCAGCGGAATCAATACCAACATGTCCCTAAACGACGCCGTCAGCTTGGGTTGGGCAGTTAAAAACATAGAATTGGAGGACATCCATCAAGCCGTTTTAGCCCCGCAAGCTTGTACCTCCCCAAGCTGCATCGGCCCGGATTACGTAATTCCGGTTTCCGCCGCCGAATCACCGGATGGCTTGGATATCCTCAAGCCGGTCTCCCAGAACATTCGGCTGCTGCGGGACGAAATATTTTCCAGCGGCGCGGTGCGCAGCTCCGTGGCAAACAACAGTCAATTGGTGGACCTGATGAAGATGGAAGCTGCGACGGTCAGTGTCTACAACGGCTCTGGGCTCAGCGGTTTGGCGGACAGCACCAAGTCGTATCTGGAAAGTCAAGGCGTGACGGTTGGCGTAGCCGATTCTGCCGATCCCGTAACTGCAACCACGATTTATGATTACACCGGCAACCCCTACACCGTGCAGTATTTGATGAACCTTATGGGAGTGCCGGTCAGCCACGTATTCAGTCGCTTCGACCCCAAGAGCGCCGTAGGCGTTGAAGTAATCCTGGGTCCGGAATGGACAGTCCCAGCGCAATAAGGAAGCCAAGAGCCCGGTTAAAGCCGGGCTCTTTAGTTAAAAGAGGTTCACGGCAATAGGTTAGAATCAAAAAATCTTATGCCTAATAAGGAAGCCACAACTTCGCCCCACTGGAACGCTACGGCCAAGCTGATAGCAGGTTTGACCATGGTAGCCGTTTTTGGCGCGCTTTTAGTGCGCTTTAGCGGCTTCCTGGGGCCGCTGCTGCTTGCTTTCATCCTCACGTATTTGTTGCACCCTCTTGTCTTTCGACTCAGCGAGGGCACTAAATTATCGTGGCGCGCCTCTGTCAATGTTGTCTTCGTCACCTTCATCGTACTGATCGGTTGGCTGCTAACCCTCGCAGGCTCGGCAATTCTGGACCAGTTGGTCAACCTGGTGCAGGTGGTCCAGGGCTACATGGATGGCCTGCCTGACCTTCTGCAAAGCTTGGCAACTCAGGCCGTTCAGGTCGGCCCATTCCTGGTGGATTTTCGCGGGCTGGAAAACACACTGGTTAGCGTGTTCAACATGGACCTGGCCGCCATGGGCCAGCAATTGCTGTCCACCATCCAGCCAGCCTTGGGGCAGGCGGGCTCTGTGCTGGGTGCGTTGGCAACGTCCACCTTTACCTCCATTGGATGGCTTCTATTTATTGTGGTTATAACTTATTTTATTTTGTCGGATATCGGCAACGCTCCCGATTTCTTCCGCTCCATTGACCTGCCCGGACACCATGGTGACTTGCGTCGTCTGCTTCGAGAGCTGGGGCGCGTCTGGAACGCTTATGTTCGGGGGCAGTTGGCCTTGGTAACCCTCATAATGATCAGCTCATTTACGCTAATGAGTATCTTGGGAGTGAAGTATGCGCTTGCCTTGGCCCTCCTCACGGGGCTGGCCAAGTTCGTGCCTTATATTGGGTCGTTAGCCATGTACATCACCACGGCCCTGGTCACGTTTTTTCAGGTAGCCAACTACCTCGGCATTGAACCGGGCACAACGTATATGCTTTTTGCCACTATCCCAGCAATTCTTATGGATCTCAGTTTTGACAATTTGGTTACACCACGTTTTATTGGAAAGGTGTTAGGTCTGCATCCGGCGGCCATTCTGTTAACAGCCCTGGTGGCCGCTAACCTTCTGGGTTTAGTAGGTTTACTGCTTGCCGCCCCTGTGTTGGCCAGCTTGCTGTTGGGATTCAATTATGTCTTCCGTAAAATGCTAGACCTGGACCCGTGGCCGCGGCCAGAAGAGACCGCGGAAAGTGAGATCTCACTGGCACGGGGATTGCAATACATATTTGACAAATTGAAGGTGCTGTTTGAATATCTATCAAAGAGGTTAAGGACAAGATAATGAGCGAATCCAACCACGACATGCACTCCACCACCCTGGCCGAGACCGAAAATTATATTATCTGGAAGACCGAAGAGCCCGAAGAAGGGGAAACCTATCATCTGGAAATCAGCAATGTAACTCTGCATTTCTTCCCCGATGAGTGGAAAGAGTTCGTAAAATTGGTTGCTGAGGTCAAGTAGTTTATGTATACTAATTTGCCCTTTTTTGAGGGGTAGTTAACGTGCCATGATCAAGAAACGAGTCATCATTTTGACGCCCAGTTCGGGCTTCGGTGGACTGATTCGCCAGGTGTTACAAGACACCGGGGCTTATCAGCCATTCCTGATCTCCAATCCGAGTGAGGCATTGGAGATCGCCAATCGCGCACGCGGTGGCTATGGTCGTTTTCGATGCCGAAATGCTTCCCAAAGTCACGGCTGAGTTTATGCCTGAGTTGGCCCAGTTGGCTCCACATGCCCGCTTAGTGATCATTCCCACCAAAGAAGACCCCTCCGATCCGCGCTTGCAGCAATTGGGAGCGGATGCCATCCTCAGCAGTCCCTTCTATCTGCCCGACCTGCTGGCCGCCGTTGAAAATTTCTTTGGTCCGCTTGTGTCCATAACTGAAAAAAGGCGTATCTATGGGGATGAGGGTCCTCATATCCAGCAGCCGCCCAAGGAGCCAGGAAACGCGCCTGAATGGCTGCAGAATGTCTCGGAAGCTGCCCGTTACTTGACGCGTCTGTCTTTGGAAACAGATGCACGGGCGGCTCTAATCGTGCGCGGCGACCAAGCCTGGGCTTACGCTGGGGACCTGTCTAAGGGAGCCGCCGACGAATTGGCCGACGCAGTCGCCGACCATGCCGCCAATGGCACAGGTGCCGACTTGGCCCGCTTTGTTCATCTAAATGCGACCAAGTCAGATTACATGCTGTACGGCACCAGCCTGGGAGGAGACTTTATGCTGGCGTTGGCATTTGACGCCCAGGTCCCGTTCAGCCAAATGCGCGCTCAGGTGAGCGAGATCGCCAAGGCCCTAACCAGGGCACCACAGGAAGTTTTGCAGAGAAACGAAAACCAGCTGACAGCCGAGGCCGAAAGCAGCCTCCGACCACGTTTGGAAAGCGGACCCTCTTCACCGGCTCCAGACCGCAAACCTGAACCCGGCAAAGCGGAACCAGTTGAACAGCAGGCGCCGGTGGCTTCCCCTTCCCCCAAGGGCGGGGTAGCGGAATTGCGCTATGGTTTGGCCCTTGTGCCCAGGCTCCCCAAACACCAACTGCAGGGCGACCTTGCTCAGAAAATAGCCGAGTGGTTGCCGGAGCTTTGTATCTCTTTTGGTTGGCGCTTGGAGAGCATGGATGTGCAGCTCGAATCCTTGCAATGGCTGGTTGCCGTTTCTCCGGATGTCCCGGCGAAGAATGTGGTGAAGACTTTGGACAAATATCTTTCCGAGCGCATCTTCAAAGAATTTCCCCGCCTGGCCTACGAGAACCCTTCCGGCCATTTCTGGGCATCCGACTCTCTTTTGGTCAACGAAGTTACTGCAAGCGCCGAGCAACTCGCCGACTTTGTGAAACAGACACGCGTCAAGCAAGGGTTAAGAATTGAATTCGCTGGCATCCTATTTGTCGCAAAAACGGCTGGCTACCAGCCGTTTTTTGTTTCACTTTTTGGGGCTTTCCAAGTGAGTCGGCTAAACCGAGTAAAATCTTTTGGATGCCCCCTACCCTGTACCTAATAGATGGCCATGCACTTGCCTACCGCACGTACTTCGCCCTGACGGGTGCGGGCGCCGGCACCAGCCGTTGGATGACCGCCTCGGGAGAACCCACGGCCGGGGTCTTTGGCTTCATTTCCGTATTGCTGCGTATCCTGGAGCAGGAACGTCCCGATTACATAGCTGTGGCCTTCGACCGCGGGCGTACCTTCCGCGATGACCTCTACGCGGATTACAAAGGGACAAGGGAAAAGATGCCCGATGACCTGCGGGCTCAACTCGGCCGCATCCGCGAGTTGGTGGATGCTTTCAATATGCCGCGGTTGGAGATGGAAAATTACGAGGCGGACGACGTGCTGGGAAGCGTGGCCAAGAGAGTGGCCGCCCAAGGCATCGGCGTCAAGATCATCACAGGTGACCGAGACCTGCTGCAACTGGTAGAGCCACGCATCATCGTCAGTTTGCCGGGGAAGTCCCTGGCGGACTCCAAAGATTACGCCGAGAAGGACGTGCAGGACTACCTGGGAGTGCTCCCCGAACAGGTGGTGGACTACAAAGCCCTTGTTGGGGACACCTCAGACAATATCCCGGGGGTGCCTGGCATCGGTCCAAAAACTGCTGCCGCGCTGCTTAATCAATACAAAACCCTGGATGGAATCTATAAGCACTTGGACGAGCTTAAGCCTGCCCAGCGCCAAAAGCTGGAAGAGAACCACGAGAAGGTCAAACTTAGTCACAAACTGTCGCAGATCGTCACCGACCTTAAAATCGATTTTGATCCGGAAAGCGCTCGCACAGACCGGCTGCGTCCCAAGAATTTAGAACCGCTTTTCCGCCAGTTGGAGTTCCGCTCGCTTATGAAGCGCCTGAACACCGTAATGGAAATCCTGGGCGTCCCGCAAGAACAGGCCGGGCAACAATTAGGGCTATTTGGGCAAGAGCAAGCCGAGAGGAGTGCCAAAGGCCTGGATTCTTCGTTCGCCATCGTGGACACTCCCGAAGCCCTAGCCGACCTGGTCAAGGTTCTGTCCAAAGCCAAAATCATCTCATTCGATACCGAAACCACGGGAACACGCCACATGAATTGCGAGTTGGTTGGCATCTCGCTGGCCGTGGAAGCCAAAAAGGGATACTACATTCCGCTGGGCCACGAAGCCATGCTGGGGAAACAACTGCCCCTTGAAGAAGTGATCGCCGGCTTGCGTGGCCCATTGACCGACCCGAACATCCCCAAAGCTGGCCATAACCTCAGCTTCGACTATGTTGTGCTGGCTCGCCACGGCCTGCAGGTGTCCCCTCTGGCCTTCGACAGCATGATCGCCGAATGGCTGCGCGATCCCTCGTCGCGTAACTTGGGGTTGAAGAGCATGGCCTGGGTACGATTGAATATACATATGACCGAAATCGAGGAACTACTCGGCAGCGGCCGCAAGCAAATCACCATGGCACAGGTTCCTATCCAGCAGGCGGCGCCCTATGCTGCAGCAGACGCTGAAGTCGTGTTGCGCCTCAAGCCGATCCTGGATAAACGCCTGGACGAGGCCGGTGGGAAAGAGCTGTTTGGGGAATTGGAAATGCCGCTAGTACCAGTGCTGTCCAATATGGAGCGCGCCGGCATCATGCTTGACCTGCCCTGGCTGCAGGAGGTTTCCGGGGGACTGGAAAGCGAAATGGCCAGGATGGCCGAAGAGATTTACAAGCATGTGGGCGAGGAGTTCAACATCAATTCGCCGCAGCAACTGGCCCATGCTCTCTTTGACCAACTCAAGGTCGAGCCTCCGCCGGGGGTGCGCAAGACCGCCTCCGGATCCTATTCCACTGCGGCGGACATCCTGGATACTTTGCGCGATGCGCATCCGATCGTGCCCTGGATCCTGGACTACCGCGAGCTATCCAAACTCAAGTCCACGTATGTGGACGCCCTGCCCCAGGAGGTGAATAGCCAAACGGGGCGCGTGCACACCTCCTACAACCAGACCGGCACCGTTACCGGACGCATTGCTTCCAGCGAGCCCAACTTGCAAAACATCCCCATACGTAGCGAACAGGGACGCAAGGTGCGGCGTGCCTTTATTGCCTCCCCGGGTAATTTATTGCTAAGCGTGGACTATTCCCAAATCGAGTTGCGCATTGTGGCCCACATAGCCGACGATCAGGGGTTGCTTATGGCGTTCCGAGCGGGCCAGGATATCCATGCTGCCACTGCAGCAACCATCATGGGCCTGAAGCCGGAGGACGTGACTGCCAATGATCGGCGGCATGCGAAGGCCGTCAATTTCGGCCTGATCTACGGAATGAGCGCCTTTGGCCTTACCCGCTCTACCGATCTTACCCTGGCCGAGGCCGAGGACTTCGTCAAGAATTATTTTGATCGCTTCCCCAGCGTGAAGGACTACATTGAGAATACCAAACAGCAGGCACACAAACTCGGGTACGTGGAAACACTATTGGGGCGAAGGCGCTATTTCCCGGGCTTGCAAAGCGGGACCAACTACGTTCTGCGCGGCCGTTTGGAGCGTGAAGCCATCAACAGTCCTATTCAAGGTACGGCTGCCGATATTATGAAACTGGCCATGCTGCGCGTTGCAGCAGCGCTGCCGAAGGCCGGGCTGCACGGCCAAATGCTGTTGCAGGTGCACGACGAGCTTGTGCTGGAAATGCCCGAGGGTGAGTTGCAACAGACCGCCAGCCTGGTAAGTAATGAAATGGCTGCCGCATACCAATTGAAGGTCCCTCTGGCCACGGATATGAAATGGGGCAAAAACTGGGAAGAGATGCAAGATATCCAACCCTGACAGCCTTGACCTAGAACCATAGTTCTATTATTCTTCCTGCACATACATCAGTCCCAACAATCAAAGGAGAGCCATGTCTTATCAATTCGCCGAAATCAACGGGGTGAAGATGCACTACGATATTCAAGGGGAAGGCCAGCCGTTGGTGCTAATTCACGCCGCCATCGCCAACTTGAACATGTGGGAAGCGCAGATGCCAGCTTTCAGCCAGAGTCATAAGGTGCTGCGCTACGATGTGCGCGGCTTTGGGGAGACCCCTGACCCAGCTGGCAAGTACACCGACTATAACGACCTAGAATTGCTGCTTGACAAGCTGGGGATCTCTCACGCCCATGTATTGGGTATCTCCAATGGTGGCCGCATTGCCCTTGAATTCGCTCTTACCCACCCAGATAGGGTGGACAAGCTTATCCTGGTGGCGTCGGGGATACCCGGGTATGCTGTCGAAGATAAGGTTGACGAAGAAATGTCCGAGAAGCAAGGTGCCGCATTGAAAGCCGGAGACAACGCCTTGGCCGCCGAAATTTGCGCCCAATTATGGGTGGACGGCCCGCGCCGCAAGACAGAGGACGTAGATCCCGCTTTCCGCCAGCGCGCCCTGGCTCTTATTCGGCACACCCTGGACCTGGGCATTGGTGAAGGCGAAGGCGATTACGCCCGCCCGTTGGCTGCTGAACGCCTGGGGGAAGTCAAAGCCCCTACTCTGCTAATCATCGGTGACGAAGACCTTGACGGCATCCACAAGATGGCCGATCGGCTCGAGGAAGGTATCGCCAACATCCGGCGCGTAGATATGCCTGGAACCGCCCACTTGCCGCCCATGGAAAAACCCGAAGCCTTCAATCGGATTGTGCTAGACTTTCTGCAGGAGTAAGTGCTGAATGACTGTTGTGAGCGGCAACGAGGATCTCTTTCGCCGGTCTATGAACCAGGGCCATTCGGCAGCCTGGGAAGGCCGCTGGGACCAGGCCGTGGAACATTACGGCCGGGCCCTGAAAGAATTCCCGGAAAATCCCCCTACGCTGAATAGCCTGGCTTTGGCTCATTTCGAGTTGGGCAATTTGGAAAAGGCCATGGAGCTGTATAAACATGCTTCCCGCCTTTCTCCGGAAGACCCCCTACCCGTTGAAAAGATGGCCCAGATCTATAGGCAAACGGGCCGCACTAAAGAATCCGCTCAATACTCCATGAAGGCGGCCGAGCTTTACTTAAGCTTACGCGACGCCGACAAGGCCATCAAGAACTGGACAAGGGTCATCCGCCTGGAACCTGAAAATATAGATGCCCACGCCCGCCTGGCCCTGGTCTACGAAAAACTTGGACGAACACCTCAGGCCGTTACAGAACACATCGCTGTGGCGGCCCTGCAGCAGCATGCAGGCATGCTGGATGAAGCCCGTAGCACTGGCGAACACGCCCTGCAACTAAACCCCAAGAATAGAGAAGCCCAGCAGGCTGTGGCCATGCTACAGGCCCGCAAGCAATTGCCCAAGCCGGTGCGCCAAGGCGGCATCAGTGGGCCACTGCGCCTGCCCGCGGGGCCGGCCAAACCCGCTTCCAATGTTAGCCAAAAACTCGAATTCGAAAAAGGCCCTGATCCGATTGAAGAGGCCACGCAGAGTGCGCTGCGCTCTTTGGCAGCCATGCTGTTTGACCTGACTCCACTTGAAGGCGATGCCCCGCGGCGCACGAATACTTTGCGCTCCTTTGCCCGCGTGGTCTCCACTGGACTGATGACACGCGGTTTCGACGAGAAAGCCATCGTGCGCCATCTCAACCAGGCCATCCAATTGGGAAGCCAAGGCAAAAGCGAGGAAGCCAGCGCCGAATTCAAGGCTGTAATTGAGGCGGGCCTGGACCATCCGGCTGCCCACTTTATGCTGGGAGTCCTGCTTTTCAACCAGGGACAAAAAGAAGCCGCCCAACCCAGTTTTCAAAAAGCTGTCAAACATGCGGATTTCTCGCTGGCCTCGCGTCTTTTGCAAGGTAATTATTTGATTGGGCAGAACCGGCCGCAAGAGGCTGTGGTGGAATATCTTCAAGCATTAAAGATCGCCAATTCAGCCGTGGTTTCAGAAGATAAGGGGGAAGCGCTGCGCGGCCAATATGAGCCGCTCATTGCCGAGGAAGCGCAAAACACCAGCGAGACTGAGACCAGGCAGCTTTGTGAGAACATCCGCCACCTACTGATGCGATCCAATTGGCGTATCGGCGTCCACGAAGCCCGCGGCCAGCTCCCGGGAATGCCCAAGAACGCCCCCCCTACCCCCCTGGCGGAAATCCTCACGCATGCCAACAGTGGCCGCCTGGTGGACGCCTTGGCCTATATCAACGAGCTCTCCAGGGAAGGTTATTCCCACACTGCCATGGAGGAAGCCTTCGCCGCTCTTCAATTCTCCCCCGCCTATTTGCCTTTGCACATCCACATAGGCGAACTCCTGCTAATGAACGACCGTCCCGGCCCAGCCATTCAGAAGTTATCCACGGTAGCGCGCACTTACTCGGCACGTGGAGAAAGCGACCGAGCCACCCAGATGTACGAACGCATTGTGGACGTTTCCCCGCTGGATGTTGATTCGCGAACTCATCTGGTGGAACAGCTCACTGCCCAGGGTCAGGTCAAGCAGGCCATTAATCACATCCTGGAGCTAGCCGACGTGTACTATCGCCTGGCCCAACTAGACCAGGCGCGGGAGACCTACGAAAAAGCGCTACGCCTTTCCCAGGGTACTGAAATGGACACAGCCTGGACCGTACAAATCCTGCATCAGATCGCAGACATTGATATGCAGCGCCTAGATTGGCGCAAAGCATTATTGGTCTACGAGCAGGTGCGCACCTTGGCTCCAGAAGATGAGACTGCCCGTCTCAACCTGGTGCAATTAAACCTTCGAATCGGACAAGAAGGTAAAGCCAGTACCGAGTTGGAAAATTACCTCTCCCTACTTAACAGCCCGCGGACAGCGACAAGGGTGCCACTGCCTTTTTAACGAGCCTGGTCGAAGAAAATCCGCGTTTTGCTCTGGCTCATCGACGGCTGGCTGAAGCCTATCAGCAGGAAGAGCAAAGCGAGGAAGCCATCCGCGAGTGGAACAAGGTGGGCGAACTGCTTACTGAAAAGGGAGACCGGTCCGGCGCGGTGGCTGCCGTGCGCTCCATTCTGGCGCTCAATCCCCCCAATCCAGAGCGCTATCAGAATTTCCTGAAACGATTAAGTCGTTAATCCAGTAAGGGACCAGGCAGCCGGCAGCTCGGCCAGGCTAGGCAAAATGAGATGCACACCCTGCGAGGCCTGGTACCAGCTCCCCGCCAACGTCACGGAGCCAGCATTTGTATAAGCAATTTATGGTAAAACGCTAAGCATGGAACTCCAATCCATGCTGCTATTTATCGATGATGGCATTGTCATCCTGATTGTCACGCTAATAGGCCTAAGCTCTCACCAGGAGGTGGACATCCTCTGGTCTCGCTTACCGTCCACCTTTCTCCCCTTTTTTCTAGTGTGGGCCTTAATCGCAAGCGCCCTAAGCATGTATCGGCCCGATAATGCTAGGCAGTGGCGCCAACTTTGGCGAGTGCCAGTGGCAGCCGCGCTGTGCGCCCTCCCCGCCGCGTGGTTGCGATCTGTTTGGCTGGGAACCCCGTTAGTGCCGATATTTGCGCTGGTAATGGGAGCTGTGCTGATTGTGGGCATGCTAATCTCACGTAGCTTGATGATCCTGATATTGGCAAGAATGTACCCGGCATGGACGAAAACCAACTGATCCTATCGGCGCAACAAGGCGACATGGATGCGTTCAATCGGCTAGTAATCAGCCACCAGACGGTAGCTTTTAACGTCGCTTACCGAATCCTCGGGGAGGACGACTCGGCGGAGGATGTCACCCAGGAAGCCTTTATTTCCGCCCACCGACACATACGCAACTTTACCGGCGGCTCGTTCAAAGCCTGGCTGCTGCGCATCGTAACCAATGGCTGTTATGACGAACTGCGCCGTCAAAAGCGCCGCCCTCAAGTCGAACTACAACCCGAAAACCCGGAAGGTGAACCGAGCGGCGACCCGCGCTGGTTGGCCGACCCTGGTGACACCCCGCAAGAGTTGGCAGAACGCGGCGAACTGAATGCGGCTATCCAGCGCTGCCTGAAGCAATTGGATGCCGAATTCCGGGCCGCCGTCGTTCTGGTTGACATCCAGGGTATGGATTATTCCGAGGCGGCGGAGGCATTAAAACGCCCTGTAGGCACTGTCAAGAGCCGTCTTGCTCGCGGGCGCGCCCGTATGCAGACGTGCTTGCAAGGTTTCGAGGAACTTATCCCCCAGCGCTATCGTTCTAATAACGAGGGAACATAGTGAGCAAAGATATTTCGCCGGGCGACCTGGAGCACCTTTCCGCCTATATAGACGGCGCGCTGGCGCCTCACGAACTTCAGCGCCTGGAACGACGCCTGACCGAGGAAACTGATCTAGCCCAGACTTTGCACAACCTGCAAACCACTCACGCACAGCTGCGCGCAGCGCCTCAGCGCCGGGTGCCGCGCAACTTCACACTTTCGCCAGCTATGGCTGGGGTAAAAGAGAAGAACCACGCGCCATGGTATTCGGGTTACGGGCTGGTATCGGCTACGGCCAGCCTGATGTTGGTGTTGACTCTGGTAGGACAATTCCTGGCCGCTCAGCCATTAGGCGCAACGGCTTCGTTGGCCGCGCAGGAAGCCCCGCCAGCCCTGGTGGCTCCGCAGGCGGCCACTAAAGAAGGCTCCACACCAGAAGCCGGCTTGGCTGCCCCACAGGAAAATGAAGAAATCCAGATGTTTTCTGAGGCTACAGGAGGCGCCGACCGAGCTGGCCAACCATCTTCAACATTTGATTTGGTGACCTTTGTGGCTGATTATGGTATCGCCCTCGATTTAGGACTCGCTTTGGTCGCGGTAGGTTCTGGAGCACTAGCCTGGAAACGGCGAAAAGGCAAACCCTAAGGTTCGATACTTACAATCGAATACGCCCGGGTGAGCCTGCCCTCCTCATCCCAAGTCTGTAGCTGAATTGCCCACACGCCGCTCAGGCCGCGCGTGTCCGATTGAACTTCCGGGTTAGTTCCTGCCTGGGTCGGACCCCTGCTTAGGTTAATCCACTCCGCCGGCATTAGCCCTTGCCCCACCTGAATATCAAAGCTCACCGTTCCTTGAGGCAGAACAGGAAGGATGGTGAACGGGCCGCTCATCTGACTGAAGGGCGCCGGCTGAGCGATGGCCGCCGCACCGCCGGTTAGGGTCAAGGCTGGGATGGGGTCGTAATCCTGGGGCGGCTGCGCAATGCCTGCAGCCCGCGCCCAGGCCTGAGCCTTTTGCGGAACGATCAGATAGAGGCGATCCTCGACGAATTGCTCGGGGGTAAAAACCGTGGCCAATTTGCCATTCAAACTGTCCACGGCAATGCGCTGGTAGAGGCTGTCCCTTTCGTTGGGCGCGGTGCCGCTTAGGAAAAGCTCGCGCCGTTTTTGCGGGCAATCCTCATCCGGCAACTGTCCCGACGGCACGCATACTGTTGCTTGAGATAATCCGGCGGGCTGCTCCCAGTCCTTGAAAGGCAAGTTGGTATGCGCGGCACTGAAGACTGCCGTCCAGGCCTGATGCAAGATGTCCACAGAGTCGAGGCCCCACAAAACCACGACCCGTTGCGACGAATAACCAACTACCCAAGAACCATTGTCGCCTGCACTACCTGTGAACGCAGCCAGGGGTTTACCGTCAATGGTGGCAGGTATGGTATCGCTCGGACGAACACTTACGTCGGCCAAAACATCCGTCACCAGGTAGGCCAGTTCGGGGGTGGTAATCGAGGCTGGTTGAGGGGCAATCCAATTGAGCAGCACGTTTCCGGTAGCATCCACGGCGAACAGGATGGCGGTTGGCCCCAAGCCTGGTTGGTCTGCAAGCTCCGCCAATGAGCCGCCGTCCGCTAGGACGCCAAAGGCAGAAGCCACCTGCAGGACGCCGGTTGGGCTGCCCTGCTGCAGTCCAAAGGCGGCCAAGGTTTCTGCCAGGGATGCCTGGCCGAGTTCATCCAGCAAATCTTCAACCGGGGCAATGTTTCCGGCAGCCAAGGATGCTCTCATAGTGGTTGGTCCACTGAAATCCGCCGGTGTGAAAATTGTCGTGTTGGGAAGATCCCACACCAGCGCGGCTGGACTGTACCCACTGGCAAAAAGGTCCAAGTACAGAAACGGATCTGCTACGCTGCCAATTGGATGAAGTTGGCCAGTCTTCCCAGCCAGAGCCAAGATCTGCCCATTGACAGGGTCGATTACCGTGGCCTCCTGGTTAAGGGCCAACTCCGATTCGACCAACCCTTGAAGGTTCGCATCCAGGGTGGTGGTTACCTTCAGGCCACCTATTTGCAACATATCGCCCATTTGCTGCTGAAGCTGGCTCAGGGCCAGGTCTTCGAAGCGATTCAAACTGTCTTCCGGCGTAGTGTTACTGGCAAACTCCAGCTGCTCGGCAAAGGCCGATGAAAATTCTGCACCGGTAATCAACCCCTGGTCACGCATTGCAGAAAGAACCAGGTGCTGGTAATCCACAGCCAATTCGGGGGTATCGATGGGGTTGAGCGCGGGTGCCTGGGCTACTGCAGCCAACAGTGCCACCTGTGCCAGCGAGAGCTCAGCCGTGGTCTTTCCGAAATAAAGCTCGGCGGCACTCTCCACTCCAAAGGTCCAATGCCCAAAGTCGGCGCTGTTAAGTGCCCAGTTCAGCAACTGGGCGCGGCCGTAGTGCCGCTCAGCTTCCGCGGCGAGCAGGCGGGCGCGCAGGGTCTTGACCCAACCGTCAGGTTGGTCAGCCAGCAGCAGCCGCGCCACCAGTTTTTCAGCGATGCCCTGCGGCCCTGTGGAAAGCTGCCACAAAGGCGGGCCCGATGCGCTCCAGAAATCCGGCTGCTGGCTGGCCACAAAGGCATCCACCAGATCGCGATTGCCGACCGCCTCCACAAAGTTACGCGGCGCCCCAGGCGGCTGCAAACTAAATAGCAATTGGTTGCCGCTGCGGTCATAGAACCTCGTGGGTTGCAGCAGGTTCCCATTTTGCGGATCCAGCAATTGTTCCAGTCGCTCCACTGGAGGGAGGCTTTGAGTTAGGTAGAGATAGGCGGGCCAGGCGGCTAAAGCCAGCAAAGCGCCCGCCAAGCTGACACCACCCAGCAGCAAAGCGGCAACCTGCAACGCCCTCCGGCTGAATGAGGAACGCTGGGCGGCTTGGAGCTTGTGGCGGCGTTTGACGACCTCAAAGACTTCAACCATTCGGTGCGCAGGCATGCAGGGATTCTATTACGCATTGAGGGAAAATTGCCGGTGGTAAACTTAGCCAAGAACATCCCCACATCAGGAGTTTTCCTTGACCGATATAAAAACCTATACCGCCTTTAACGCCCCCGAGCGCATCCTGCTTGGCCCCGGGCCCAGCAATATGCCCTCCAGCGTCTCCCAAGCGATGGCCATGCCCGTCATCGGCCATCTGGACCCGGCTTTCCTGAAGGTAATGGACGAAGTGCAGGAGATGCTGCGATACGTATTCCAGACCAAGAACAAACTGACCATCCCCGTCTCCGGCACCGGCAGTTCCGGGATGGAATCGGCATTGGCCAATTTGATCGAACCCGGTGACCGAGTGTTGATCGGCGTGATGGGTTATTTCGGCCAACGCATGGTTGATATGGCTGGCAGGCACGGCGCCACTGTTGACACCATCGAGGTGCCGTGGGGCCAGGTGTTGGACCTCAAAGAGGTAAAGAGTAAGCTGGCTGGCCAAAAATACAAGTTACTGGCCGTAGTGCATGGCGAAACATCGGCTGGGACCCAGCAGCCCGATATCAAAGAGTTGGCTGCGGCGGCCCACCAAAACGGCGCCCTTTTCGTGCTGGACACGGTGGCAACGCTGGGAGGTGTGCCGGTGGAGGTGGACGCCTGGGATGTGGATATAGCCTTCAGCGGCTCACAGAAGGCGCTATCGGCCTCCCCCGGTTTGGCGCCCATTACAGTGGGCCCACGCGCCGAGAAAGCCATTGCAGAGCGCAAAGCGCCCCTGGATACCTGGTATCTTTCGCTGGCCGAGGTACAGAAATACTGGGGCAAGGAACGCACTTATCACCACACAGCTCCAATTCAGTTGAATTACGGATTGCATGAGGCCTTGCGATTGGTCGTTGAAGAAGGGCTTGAGAATCGCTTCGCCCGGCATAAGCAAAACGTCGAAGACCTATGGAAGGGTCTGGAAGAATTGGATATGGAACTGCTGGTCAAGCGTGAATACCGCATGGCTACAGTTACCTCGGTGAGGGTCCCCCCTTCAGCCGACCACGATTTCGTAAAAAACCACTTGCTGGAGGATTACGACATTGAAGTAGGCGCCGGGCTGGGCCAGCTTAAAGGCCAGATTTGGCGCATTGGTCTGATGGGCCACAGCAGCCAGCACAAGTACGTAAGCCTGGTGCTGGCAGCCCTGCGCGAGATCCTTACCGCCGGGCGTTAGCCGCCAAGCACACTGCAAGTGCTCCGTGGGGCACATTGGCCGCAATCTTGCACAACCCTAGTCGATGACCCGCTACATCCTTTTTGGTATCTCCATACTGCTAGGCTTTATAGGCTCAGTCTATTACGGCTGGGCGGATAGGCCCGTGCGCGCCACGGACGCCGCTCCGGCGGTCCTTCGCCAGGATTTCCGCTCAGACTACACCCTGATGGTGGCTGAAGCCTTTCAGAACGACCACAACACCGAACGAGCAATTGCCTCGCTCGGCTTTCTGGCGACCACAGGCAAACCGTATAACCCATATGGGCTGGTGAGCGACGCCCTGACTTTCGGCACCAAAAACGGTTACGCCGTCACCGACCTCGGATTATTGCAGACGCTGCAATCGGCCTTGCTGGAATTCGACCCCACCCTGGCCGGCACCCCTACGCCATGATCCGCCAACCCGAGCGCAAACCTCCTCTCTATCTGGTCACGGGTCTGGTCTTCGGGCTGTTCCTGGGCTTCGTACTGGCCTGGATCATATGGCCTGCGCACGTTTCCACAGTGGGGCCAGACAGCCTGGCAGACTCCTACAAAGACCAATACCGCCTGGAAGTTTCCCTGGCCTATGCCTCCACACGAGACCTGGGTCGGGCCGAGGCGCGGCTGGCGCTTTTGGGTGACAGCGATGCGGTGCGCGCCCTCACCACTCAGGCGCAGGAAGCATTAGCCAGCGAATCCACCCAGCGTGAAGCGCGTGCTTTGGGTGGCCTGGCGCAGGACCTGGGCGTGCACCTAGAATCCCAGCAGTCGACGGCCGCGGCAGTCAACACCCCCAATCCCGGAGAGCAGCCAGCTACGCCTTTTGAATCCGGCACCGGCGCCGCCTACGTGCTGGACAACCAGCAGCTCACTTGCGGTGACCCGCAAGGCCAACCCAGCATACAGATCTATACATCGGATGCCAACAACCTGCCTCAGGCCGGAATCGAGTTAACCCTGTCCTCTGGCGAGGACAAAATCAACCTAACCACCGGCCAGCAGCCTTCGCAAGGCCCGGGGTATGCGGGAACCGCAATCCAGCCGCAATCCGTGTATACGCTATTTATTCAAGGGGTTGAGACCATGGGGGGTATTCAAGCATCCGCGTGCGAGACTGCAGACGGCGAACCGGCCTGGGGTTCGTGGGTGTTGCTGTTCCGCGCTGAAAAATAAGGACCCTTCCAGTGGAAGGGTCCTTATTTTAGCGTCGTTTGCTTTTCTTGGGGGCGGGCTTCTTCTTGGGAGGTTTTTTATCCAATTCATGCAGCATGGCCAAGTCATTGTTAAGGCTGTGGCTACGCACCACAAAGCTGGCAATATGGACAATCAACACGCCAAAGATGACGCTGAAGCCCAAAATCATATAGCTTAGATTTGCCATGTCTATCTCCTAAAGGCCCATGACGCGGAGTCGCAGTTGTTCCACTTCATCCGCCAGCCATCCCAGGCGGATGCGGTGCCACAGCAAGGTAATACCCAGAACAGTGAAAGCCAGCAGGCTAAACAGCAGCGTAAAGACCATGGGGGTGGTCATATCAAAACCGCCCTGAGCTGTCGGTGACCCGCTGCCGATCACTGCGGGATGGATAGTGCGCCAAATACGAATGGACAGATATGTCAAAGGGACGGTCACCGAGCCCAAAATGGCGTAAATGGCTCCAAAACGAGCGCGGCGGTCTGGGTCCTCAATGCTCTGGCGAAGCAAGAGGTAAGCCAGGAAGGTCAGTTCCATTACGGTGGAGGTCACCAGACGCGGATCCCAAGTCCACCAGGTATTCCAAACTGGCCGCGCCCAAATCGAGCCGGCGGCGATGTTGACGAAAGAATAAACAAGCCCCATCTCGACCGCGGCCAAGCTAAAAATATCCCATTTCTTTTCCGGGCGGATCAGGTAAATCACTCCGGCAACGGCTGCAGCAATGAAGGCAGCCATGCCAATCCAGCCGGTGGAGACGTGGAAGTAGAACACACGCTGCACGGCGCCGCCAGCTTCCGGCTGGGCCTCCGGGACATACAGGAACACCATCAAGGTGGCCGCCAGCAACAGCACGGCCGAGAGATAGTCCAGCCAAATCAAGAAGCGGGGCTTGCGTTGAAGCGAATTTGAAGCCATAGGTCACTCCTCCACAATGAAGTCAAAAAACATAAAGCCCAGGGCGGGCATTATCACGGCAAACGCAATAAGCAGGTTGAGGCTGGGCCAAATATAGGCCAGCTCCAGCCCTTGCAGGAAATAGCTGCTGGCGCGGACTGCGGACACCAGTATGGGCAGAATCAGCGGGAACAGCAGCACCGGCAGCAGCAGCTCACGGCTGCGCGCCTGGATGGTCATGGCTGCCAGCAAGGTTCCCACGCCAGCATACCCCCAAAAGCCCAGCAGCAGCACGACGAACAGTCCAGGATTCCACAGGTTCACGTTATACAAAATTCCATAAACAGGCAGGCTGAATACGGCCACCACCAGCATAAAGAAGGTATTGGATAGCACTTTGCCGAAGTAGATGGCGCTGCGCTCCACTGGAGCAAGCAGCAAGCCATCCAAAGCCTGGGCCTGGCTCTCAAGTCCGAGCGAGCGATTAAGGCCCAGGGTTCCGGCGAATGCGAAGGTTGCCCACAGAACCCCAGCGCTTAAATCGGCGCGGGCTTTGGCGTCCAACTCCAACGCGAAGTTGAATATCAGGATTACCAGCAAGGCGAACACCAGCATAGAAGCCAACAATTGCCGGCTGCGCCACTCCACGGCCAGGTCTTTTCGCAGCACCGCGGCGATTGCTGAAAGGTACCGCCCGAGCTCAGCCAAAGGTGACCTCGCTTTGGGAGGCGCGCAAAGCGCGGTCATATTGACCCGGAAACGCGGCCGAGCGCAGTTTGCTGCTCCCCCAAGAAGCCAGCAGCCTCCCATTAGCCAGCACGTCCACGCGCTGGGCCAACCTGGCGGCGCGTTGCAGGTCATGAGTGGCCATGAGAATGGCTACACCCTGCCTGATTTGGCGCTTGAGCAGGTCATCCAGAATGCCCACGGACTCGCGATCCAGTCCGCTGTGAGGCTCATCCAGGAGCAGCACCCGCGGCCGGTGAACCAGTGCCCGAGCCAAGCTGAGGCGTTGCTGCATACCGCGAGAAAAACTGCGCACTGGCTCGTTACGCCGGGTATACAGTTCGAAAGCCTTCAGCAATTCGGAAATACGCTGGCTGGGCCGCCCCACCCTGTATAGCCGGGTGAAAAAGGCTAGGTTTTCTTCGGCACTTAAATCGCCATACAGGAAGGTCTGGTGCCCCACAAAGCCCAAACGCTCCCGGGCCGCGGCGGCCTGTTCAGGCAGGCGGCTGCCTGCAATGGTCACTTCGCCCAGCGTGGGTCGCGCCAGGCTGGCCAGGATGCGCAGCAAAGTGCTTTTGCCGGCTCCATTAGGGCCCAGCAGGGCCACCAGTTGGCCGCGCTCAACCTGCAAGTCTACGGAACGTAGCGCCAGCCGCGGGCCGAAGCGCTTGCTGACTCCTCGGGCAGAGATCAAGAGGACTTTCCCCTGGCCACCAGTTTGGCCAACCGCGTCTTCAAAGCAGTGCGGCGTTTGCGGTAGGCCTTCTCGCCGACTTGGCCTGCTTCATAGCGCTGATCCAAAGTAACAATCTCATCCATCACGGATTCCTTGGTCTCGACGGTGGCTGCGCGCAGCCACCACCAAACCAGGCCTATGGCCACGGTCAGGGCGGCCAAGCCGACCAGCAAATCATTATCTTGCAGTAAGCTGCCCAAGCCGACGCCGCCCAGCGGATGCGGGCCGCTGATCTGCAGAGTCACGGTTTCGCCTGGGGTAAAACCCGCGTCGCTGGAATATACCGAATAGTTGGTCTGGTCGACCTGCTGGCTGCCCACCAATTGGAGGACGTCAGTGGTCATGTGAAGATCGCCTTCGGGTAGCAAGGCTACCAGAGAGCGCGTGGGCAGGTCAATGGAAATTTGGTAGTTTAGGCCGCTGGAATAGGGGAGATTATAGGTAAAAAGCAAATCGTAGGTTTCCTGGCCAGGCAGAACGGCACGCAGGTCACCAAATCCCGAGCTCTCGGAAACGTAGCGATCTCCCAGCGCGCCTTGCTCGAACCCCAGGTCGCTGGCACCCTGGGGCACCTGGTAGTGCAATACCGGTTGATCACCGTCCGGAGCAACGGCTTTGTCGCCTAGGTTAGTGATCGAAACGCGTTTCACCACGCGCACGTAGCCAGGGGTGGAAAAGTCAAACACCTGCTGGTTGCTTTCCACAGCCAGTTGGCTGGTGTCGCTGGTGGTATCGAAGATGGTGAGCGGTAAATCCAGGCGGGTTTGGCCCGGGTCGGCAGTCACGAAATCCGAAAAATAGCGCTGGCCCTTGTAGTCAACCTCGACGAAAAAGATGCGCCCATCAACAACAGGAATGTCTGGAAACGCAAAACTTCCATCCGGGTTCAGCGGCGCGGTGCGGGTAAGCACCTGCTGGGTATTGTCGAAAGCCCCCAGGGTCGCAGCCAGGTCTTCAGGGAAGGGCCCCTGGCTGCCAAAGGTGACCTGGCCTGAAACAGTGCCCTGTCCAGAAGGGCTCACACCGCCCCCCTCAGCTGGGGCGCTGGGGCTGCTGGCGGCCGGGATTTGGCTGCTATCCAGTCCAAAGGCGCGGGCTTGAATAAATGCGGTCAAGGCAACCGCTTCGTCAAGACTCAGTCCCAGTGGAGCGAACAGGCTTTGTTTGGCTGCAAGGTCGTCGCCCTGAAGCAAGTGGTCCACTTCCGCCTGGTTCCGGGCGTAAACCTGGGAGCCAGAATCCAACAAATCCGAGTTCATTCCCAGGCCATACACGTACGCCAGCACGTCCCAGCGCTGCTGTGGCGTAAGCGTATTTGCAAAAGGAGGCATGTAGCGCGCCAGCCTGCCTAATGTGAGTACCTGGAACCATTCCTGAGGGCTGGACAGCGTGGTCAGCTTAGGGTCGGCGATGGCCGCGGGGGCGATGGGCAACTGCGCGGCCTGGGCGCCATCGCCCAGCCCACCGGTGCCATGGCAATCCACACAATGCTGGCTGTACAGGTCAGCGCCGGCAGCCGCGTCCGGAGGCGAGGACGGAGTGGACAGCGGCTCGGCGGTGGACTGACTGGACATCAAGGCGCCCGGGGGAGGGGTTACGTCCCCAGCCAGGGTGAAATCGCAGGCGGAGAGCAGGAACGCACCGGCCAGCAAAACCAAGCCCAGGCGCTTCATTTGCCCCTCTTGCGTTTGACCTTATAGGCCGCGATCATGGCTTCCAAATCGTCGGCTTTGGCCTCTTTCTTTTTTTGCCTTGAGGGCTTGCTGGTCAAACGGTCGAGCTGTTCCAGCGCTTTGGCTCCCGTAGCAAGCAGCATGTCGCGCTGTTCCTGGTAAATATCCTCGGGGACTTTGCCCATGTGCCAATCGCTATCCAACTCGGTCAGGGCATCCAGCACACGCTCGCGCTCAGCCACCCATTGCGAGGCAACCGGGTCGCCCAGGTCTTCGATGTCCGCATCCGCTTCCACCAAGGGGCGGGCAACAAAAAGCGCCACGACAACCAGCAACGCGACGAAGAGCAGCAAGGGGCCGAGGGTCATCAGGGGTTAGGCTCCAACAGAGGGTCGATGGCGGCCGTAATCTCACTCAGGCCATTGAACGGGCCGATCTTCACCAGGGTCACCTCGCCTAATTTGTTGATCACGTACGTTTCAGGGACTCCCCGCGCACGGAAGGCATCGTAGATATCCGAGCGCAGATCCGGTCCATTTGGATAAGTGACACTCCATTTATCCAAGTAGGCCAGCGCCTCCTTTTGGGTATCCACATAATCGGCGCCCAGGAAGAGCACATCCCGGCGGCCCTGGTATTGCTCCCAGGCGGCCTGCAGGTCTGCTGCTTCCTGTTCGCAGGGTTTGCACCACGAGGCCCAAATATTGACCAGCACCACCTTCCCCGCCATTTGGTCGGGGCCGATGGTATCTCCATCAAACGTGATGAGACCGAATTGCGGGGCGGGTTCGCCGCGGGTCATGGCCCCGCGTTGGGAATGCAACAACTGGGCGGCAACCACAGCCAGCAATCCCACAAGCAAGCCCCAGGCTAAAACTCGCACCCAAATGGAAGTTTCCCTGCCTTGTTCCGGGCTCATTGCTGGCGGGCCTTCAGATCTTTTTCAAGCTCGCGAATATATTTGCTGCCGGCTGGCTTAGCTCCCCTCGAAGTCCTACCCCGACGCTTAGGCCGTCTCGAAAGGGTTCGCCAAACCAGTCCCCCACCCAGCAATACACCTACAGGCGGCAGAATGTAGATAAGCCAATTGAACCCTGTGGCAGGAGGGGCATCTAAGACGCTGGGGCCGAATTGCTGCGCGAAGAAATCGTAGACCTGCTGGTCGGTATAACCTTGCTCAATGAGGTCGGCAATCTGCTGCCGCCACTGGATGCAGGCCGCCGTGCCGCACGCATCCAGCGGCACATTGGCGCACACTGGGCAATACAAATGTTTGGCAATCGCATTGACCCTGTCAGGGCTGGGAGTTGGCCCGGGGTCGGCAGCGGTCTGCCCTACACAGATGCCCAACGCAAAAGCTAAAGCCAGCAAAAGGCTAAGCTTTTTCATTTGCGCGCACCGCCGCGGCCTCCCGAATGGCTTTGGCCGGCAGGGTCACACGCCGGGTTTCAGGTTCTGGCCAGGCGGCTAATAGAGTGCCCAGAATGAACACCAAGCCGCCCACCCACACCCAACTCACCAGGGGGTTGATGAACACCTTGAAAGTGGCACTTTGTCCGGAAAGCGGCTCCCAGCTTACCAGCAGGACATACACATCTGTCTCCCACGTGGGGTACAAGCCCGGGATGGTCATAGGCTGTCCGGATTCCAGGTAGAAGTCCTGGCGAGGGTGCAGTTGATGCACCAATTGTCCATCCTCGTATATATTTACGACAGCGCGATCGACCAGACGACCGTCGTCGGTCTGGAATTCGGCCAGCGAATCATATTGAATGGCATAGTGTCCAACGGTCAGGCTTTGGCCTGGCGCCAGGGCGCCTTGAGTCTGTTGTTGGAAAAAGGTGATGCCGATTACGCCGATGGCGATCAACACCACACCTATATGGATGACGTAACCCCCATAGCGGCGCCGGTCGCGGGCCACCAGGCGCCAGAGAGCCACGAAAAAGTTCTCCCCGCGGCCGCTGCGCGCACGGGTTCCGCGCCAGAATTCATATATCGTGACAAACACTACCAGGGAGCACAGCCAGAAACCCAGCAAAGCCCCGGGGTTACGCGTGCCGCCTAACCACAGCCAACCCAGCAGCAAAACAGAAGCCATGGTGGGCTTCCAAATAGCCCGACCCAAGGTGCGTGCCGTACTTGCTCGCCAGGCGGACAAAGGCGCAATGCCCATCAGCAGCAAAAGGGCAGCAAAAAGCGGGCCGGTCGCAGACTGGTAATACACGGGACCCACGGTAATCTGCTGGCCGGTCAACGCCTCGCTGGCCAGGGGGAAGATGACCCCCAGGAAGCAGATGGCCAGGATGCTGACGAACAGGAAGTTGTTCAATAGAAACAGGGCTTCGCGGGAAAGCAAGGAATCCATATGCACGTCGGACTTTAGCACTTCCCAACGGCGGATGAGCAGATACAACGAAATCCCGAAAGTTAATGCAATAAATACGAAAAACATCGGGCCGATCTCGCTCTGGGCGAAGGCGTGCACCGAAGTAAGCACCCCGGAGCGGGTAAGGAATGTTCCGAAGATAACCAGGTCGTAGGTAAGGATAATAAGCAGCATGTTCCAATGCTTGAACAAGCCGCGTTTTTCCTGGATCATTACCGAATGCAAGAAAGCCGTTCCAGCCAACCACGGCATCAGGGCAGCGATCTCCACGGGGTCCCAGCCCCAATAGCCACCCCAACCTAGCACGTCGTAGGCCCAGCGGCTGCCCAAGAGCAATCCCAGCGAAAGGAACAACCAGGCCACCAGCGTCCAGCGGCGGGTGATGCGGATCCAGCGGTCGTCATTGCGGCCCGTTACCAGGGCGGCGATAGCGAATGCGAAGGGGATGACAAAAGAAACGAAACCAGTGTACAGCATCGGCGGGTGGATAATCATCCCCGGGTGGCGTAGTAGGGGATTGAGGCCGTTGCCATCCACGGGGATATAGGCCACCGCCCCAGTCGGTTGCCACATGGCGGTCCACACGGTGCCCGTGGCTCCCTGCCACAAGCTCACGAACGGGTTCTCAAAGAATAGGGTCAGCGAGAGAAAAAAGGCCAGGGTGGCCATGCACACAAAGATGACCCAGGGCTGCAGTTCACGGTCGCGGCGCCAGTCGCGCAGCATCACCGCCCCGGCGAATGCCGACATCAGCCAGGACCAAAAGAGCAGCGAGCCTGCCTGGCCGCCCCACAGCGCGGTGACACGCAGATAAATGGGCATGCTGCGACTGGTGACGTGGGCTACGTAGTCCAGTTGGAAATTTAGATTGACCAAAGAGTAGATCAGACACAGCGCGGCCAGGCTGAGCAGTGGGAAAGCCAGCAAGGCAGCGGCGCGGGCGCTGGCAATCCAGCGCGACGCCTTGCGTAGATGACCCACCAATGCGGCTATGCAGGCGTACACAGCCAGCAAAAATGTGGTCAGCAGCGCAAAGAAACCGAGGTCAGCGATCATGAGAATGGAAAATTTGCAGGCAGGGCTGGAGCCCGCCCGGCACTATCCTTGAACTTGCCCAGGCACTGATTCTTCGTAGCGGGTCGGGCAGCGCAGCAGCAGCTCATTGGCCTGGAACACGCCGTCCTCACCCAGTTGGCCGGAGATTATGGCTTCGGCGGCGTTCTTAAGCAGGTCAGGCTTAACGCCAACATAAACCACATCCAAGCGCGTGCGCGTGGGGTCTGCCACGGCCGCATCCAAAGCCTGCGCCAAGCCGCCTTCTTCGTTTATCAAGGCATTGTCGGCAGGCATGTTCACAATGGTGAATTTCAACGTAAGGGTGCCGGGATCATACTGGATGCTGTCACCCAGGACGGCTCCGGCGATGCGGGCAGGTTTGCCGATGACCTCCGTACCGCGGCTTTTTAGTTCGTCCACAGTGAAGAAATATTGGGCGCCGGCAGCAGTGGACGAAACGACCAGATAAATTACCGCCGCCAGGATAACCAATCCGCCGATAAGAAATTTACTGCGGCCCAGGCCACTTGCTTTAGGGCGAATGTTGGCTTTGCGGCTCATGTGGGATTTCTCACTTTCGCGAGCATTATACCGTCTCAAATCCCACCCATCTGCTAAGCTATTCGATGGCCGCCCGCAGCCTGGCCGCCAGCTTTCCAAACTCGCGCGTATAACGCAGGGATAGTTTTCGCGGCCGGGGTAAATCGATTTTCAGATCGAGCTTGATCTGGGCCGGGCGACTGCTGAGCACAAGCACGCGGTCAGACAAATACACAGCCTCGGATATATCGTGGGTGACCAAAATGATAGTCTTGTGCTGGGTGCCCCAAATGCGCAAGAGCTCGTCGCCCATGTGTTCCCGCGTGATGGCGTCCAGCGAACCGAAGGGCTCATCCATAAGCAAAATATCGGGGTTATGTACCAGAGCCCTGGCGATGGCCACACGCTGGGCCATCCCGCCAGAGAGATCACCGGGCAAGGCGCCTTCAAAACCGCCCAGGCCAACCAGGTCCACCATGGCCTGAACGGCGCCATTTGCATGTCCGTTCACTTCGAGCGGCAGTCGGATATTTTCGGCAACCGTTCGCCAGGGCATTAGATTTGCGTTCTGGAAAACCAGGCCAACGCCGGGCTGCGGGCCAAGCACTTCCTCGCCCTGCAGCTTTACCGAACCGGCCCCCTCGGGCAACAAGCCAGCCAGCACGCGCAGCAGCGTGGACTTTCCGCTGCCCGAGGGCCCCAGGACACACACGAATTCGCCGGGCGCCACTGAGAAGGATAAGTCATCCAACACGTGCAAACTCCCACGGCGGTCCGTGAATGAAGCCGAAAGATGGGAGACTTCAAGTGAGGGTTTGGACATCAGGGCAAGAACTCGTTGGTATAAGCCTGGCTCAAATCCTGTGGAGAGGTGAGCAGCCCCATCTCCAGCAACACACTTTGCATATTTTGCCAAGCCTGGGGCTGCGAGTAGCCCGGCCGATCAGCTCGCCAGCTCTCAATAGAACTTGTCAGCACCTGCTTCTGCACAGTCTCGTCGGCGGAAGCCAGAGCATCCACATATTTCTTACTGATCTCATAGGCCGTATCCGGGTCAGCTATGGTGTCGGTTAGCCCGTGCAGGAAGGCGCCCACGAAGGCGCGCACCTGGTCGGGGTGTTCTGCGATCATGCTCTGGTTGGTCAAAATACCATTGGCCGCCAACTGCACGTAATCGGACACGCGGATGACATTCACGTCATAGCCCTGGGCAGCCAGTTGCACCGGCTCGTTATTGGTATAACCCACGATGGCCTCTTCCTGATCGGCGGCAAGGGCCACCACCTGGTTGAAGCCAATCGAGTCCAAGGTCAGGTCACTCTCTGGGATGTTGAACTGAGCCAGCAAGGCGCGCAAACCGATGTAGCTGGCTCCGAACAAGCCCGGGAGTCCCACTTTGCGGCCCTGCAAGTCCTCGGGCTTTTGGATGCCGCTGCTGGATTTGGCCACTACGGCCACGGGATAGTCCTGCCACCAGGCGGCCACGTAGACTACGGGCAGGCCCTGCTGGCGGGCCAGCAGTACCTGGTCGCCGGAGACCAGCGCGAAGGGCGCCTGCCCGGCGCCCACCAGTGCCAAACCATCGGTTTCGAAGCTGTAGTCGAAATCCAAGGCGAAGCCGGCCTGGGCGAAGTAACCGCGCTCCACGGCCACATACAGAGGAGCAAATTGAATATCGGGAATATAGCCCAGGGGCACGCGGATGTGCTGAAGCTGCGCGGTGGGTTGCGGGGTTGGCTGGCAGCAGGTCAGCAATATTGCCAGTAAGTAAAGCGGATAAATCCTTTTTTTTGTCATGTTATTCCTTACCTCAATGGGCCACTTGGTCATTCCTCTTCCACCACAGCAAGTGGGCTTCGAGCAAAACCACCAGCCCGTACAACAACAGCGCCATAGCGATCAAAGCAAAGACAGCCACGAAAACTAGGGCGGTGTCGTATTGGCCGCGACCCACGTTGATGAGAAAACCCAGGCCGCGGTCGGCGCCGACCAACTCGCCCACCACGGCGCCGATGACCGAAAGCGTGGCGCCGATGCGCAGTCCGCCGAGGAAGACCGGCATGGAAGCCGGCAATTCCAGTATGCGGAAGGTCTGCCAGCGGCTTGCACGCAGGGAGCGCATCAGGTCACGAAGGTCCTCAGGGACGCTTTGCAAGCCGACCACCGTGTTAATCAGTACAGGAAAGAAAACGATCAAGGCGCAGATTAGCACTTTGGAGAGCAGGCCGGGCCCAAACCAGATGACCAGCAGCGGGGCAACCGCCACCACCGGAATGGATTGGCTGGCTACGACATAAGGTGAAAGCGCCCGCTCCAGGCGACGGGAATTGGCCAACAGGTAGCCCAAGGCGCTGGCGGCCAGCACGCCAGCCAGCAGGCCTAGCAGCACCTCTTGTAAAGTGACCCAGACGTGCCCCAGCAGGGTTCCGTCTGCCAAGGCGCGCAGGAAACGCTCCCAGACGGCGGCAGGGGCGGGCAGGATGAAAGCCGGCAGCCCGCTGGACCGCACCAACCCGGCCCACAGCAGGAGCCCAACTGCCAGCGAGAGCGGCAGCAGCGCCCAGGTTACGCGGCGGCTGGTGGATGGCTTGATGATTTGCATACCTGGGCAGGAATATGCCCCGACCTCCTTAAATTGCAGCGGGGCGCCTCAGCACGCCCTTAAAACAAATCCCGAAAGGGGAATACCTTTCGGGGTGCGCGCAGAGCCTCGCAGCAAGACGCAGCCCTGAAACAGCCAGCCGGCTTGCCGCACGATGGGAGACCCATCGACTTCTTTCAGTCCGGACTATACCGTCGGCCCCGGAATTTCACCGGATCATGCCTTACGCGAGAGGCGCTTGGCTCGTGGGCTTTACCACCGATCTGGAATTGCTCACGGTTCCTATCGAACCGTGGAGTTTGCCAAGGCGTCGAATACGCCTGTAAACTCCCGCGTTACGGTGCTTTTCCGCAACGCAAGCTCACCATGCCCCGAAGATTTGTATTCAGCTGTTTGATGATTATACCAACCAAGCGTCTTGGAAAACTACTCGGCTCCACCCTCCACTGAACTCGATGTCGGTAAGGGTCTGCTGGACGTATTGCTCGGCCTGCAGCAGGTTGTCACCGGAGCGCTTGACGATGCTGAGAATCGTTCTCATCTTTGAGACTTCTTCCAGCTGCTCGTTGACGAACCAGCCCAGCAATTGCTGGGCGATGTAATCCTTCTCCTTTACGGCAACATCCATCAGCCCATTGATCTGCCCGGTGACGGTCTCTTCCCATTGCAGGGCCGCACCGACTGCATCCTGCGGCGATTTGAAATCGTCACGCGCTTTGGGAATGGCGGGCACGCCAATCGTGCCGCCGGCATCCAATACGTAGTTGACGAATTTCATGGCATGCATATTTTCCTCGGCGGCCTGATCGAAGAAGATGCGGCTGAATAGCAACATGTTCTCCGACGAGAAATAGGAGGCAATATTGATGTATTGCATCTGGGCGCCTAATTCGTGACCTACCTGGGCGTTGATCGCTTTTTCGAGATTCTTGCTAATCAGCATGATTCCTCCATTGAGATAACGATATTATGCGGGTATGGGGATTACGTAACAATAATATCGTTACTCTTTGACCACTTGAATGCGGGGCGGGCCTTCTGACACTTCTCCTATACGCCAGGCAGGCTGGCCAAGCTGGTTCGCACGGGCGGTAAAGGCGTCCGCCTGGGCGGCCGGGACGCACAGCAGCAGCCCACCGCTGGTTTGGGCATCAAAGAGGATGCCTTGCTCCCAATCCTCTAAGGTGGCGTGAAATTCCACGTGCGGGCCGTAAAACTTGCGGTTGTCCAGCGAGCCACCGGGAAAGGCGCCGGACTCGGCAAACTTCAGCGCGGCCGAGGTGCAGGGCACGGCATTGAAATTGATGCGCAGGCGCACATTTGCGCCGCTGGCCATTTCCCAGCCGTGGCCCAGCAGGCCAAAGCCGGTTATATCCGTTCCACCGCGCAGCCCAAACTCCTGGGCCAATTCAGAGGCCACCTTGTTGAGGCGCTTCATCCATACGACCACTTCGGCCTCTTCTTCGGGGCTGGCGATCTGGCGCTTGACGGCGGTGTTGGTGACCCCAAAGCCCAGCGGCTTGGTAAGGAAGAGTAGGTCGCCCACCTGGGCGCCCTGCTTGCTGATGGCCTTGTCAGGGTCCACGAAACCTATGACCACCAGGCCGTACTTAGGCTCCTTATCCTGGATGGTGTGCCCCCCGGCGACCACGACCCCCGCCTCCTTGGCCTTCTCCGCCCCACCCCGCAGGATGGCGGCCCCGATGGCCGGATCCAGGTCGTTGGGCAGCGTAGCAATATTGAGCGCCAGGAAGGGCTTGCCTCCCATAGCGTAGATATCGGAAATGGCGTTGGCAGCCGCGATGGCGCCGAAGTCGTAAGGGTCGTCCACCACGGGGGTGAAGAAATCCGTGGTGACCACCAGGGCGCGGTCATCGTCCAGGCGCCACACGGCGGCGTCGTCCGGCTGACCTAGGCCGACGAGCAGGTCAGGCGTATCCAGCGGATCAAAGAGGCCCTGGAGGGGCTTGAGCAACTCGACCAGAGTTTCAGCCTTAAGTTTTGCGGCGCAGCCGGCGCAGGCGGCCATGCTGGTGAGGCGGATGGGCTTTTCGATCTTATGTGTGGTGGCCATAACGAGAGGGTATCACAAGACAAGGAAGAGAGTGAATAGAGAGTAGTGCAATAAAAAAAAGAGGCGGCCTAGTGGCCGCCTCTTTTAGTTCACTCTCATCCCCTAAGGCGTAGTTGTCGTGCCGTCCAGACTGGGGATGGGCAGCAGGAACGGGTTGCTGGTGGGCACCAGCATCACATTGATGTTGGGGGCCAACTTCTGGATGTATTCCAGGGTTAACACGTCCGGGTTATTCTTCAGCGCGGCGGCCAGCAAATCGATAGCCTGCGCCTCGGCTTGCGCCTGGATGAGGCGGGCATCGGCGTCACCCTGGGCTTTGATCACCACCGCATCGGCCTGGCCCTGGGCTACCTGGCGGGCCTGCTCCGCCTCCTGGCGGCGCTGCTCGACCACGAACTTGGCCTGCTCAGCCAGCTGCTCGGCGATCTGCTTTTGCTCCACCGAAGCGGCGTACTCATCCGAAAAGGCGATGTTGCGCAGCACAAAGTCTTCCAGGATGATGCCATTCTCCGCATAGCGTCTTGCAATTTCGTCGCGGATCTGGTTGCTCAACTCCAGGCGCTTGGTGCTGTAAACTTCCTCGATCTGGAATTGAGCCACATTATCGCGGATAATGCCGCGTGATAGGGGCCTGACGACTCCGTCCACGTAGCGCTCCTGCCAGCGGATATGGACATTTACCACCTGGGTGGGATCAATGGCGAAAATGACCGAGGCATCCACTCTGACTATCTGCCCATCCGAGGTGCGCGCTTCCACTGAATCGTCACCAAGGATGCTGCCTTCAGTTGGGGCGATAGACATGGTGTAAGTTTGCCGGGAGATCGAATAAGGCACGACGGTCTCCGCAAACGGCACCACCCAATGCAAGCCGGGCAACAAAGGCTCCGAACGGACGCCGCCGACGCCAATGGTCACCACCACGCCGCGCTCACTGGGCTGGATGAAAACCATGCCCGCCGCCAGCACGCTCAGGACGAGGGCCAGCACGGCCAGCCCAACCAGCATTGCGAAGGCGCCGCGCAAAGGCCGGCCACGCGAAGCGCGCAGCACAGCCAAAGCGGCGAGGGCAATCAATGAGGCCCAGGCAACAAAGCCCATGAAACTAACGATTGTTACGAGATTCACAACTCCTCCTCACAGAGCTATTTTTTCAAGGCGTATCGCCTCGCAGAGAAGAATGTTAGCATGTCCTCGTGAAATATTACAAGGGCCAGCTGGCGGAAATCCTGTTAGAAGTCTATCAGAACGCCTCCGCACGGCTGGCCTGCCCCGTGGAAGCGGCACCGCGGCCCGGGCAATACCTGCAAGTGGTTGCCCCTCAGGACGAGTTGCAAGCGCTGCCGCTTTCCCTATATGCAGCAGGAGGCGTTTCCCTCCAAGATGGAGGGGGAGCCGTCCCACTGCTGGTCTCCGGTGAATTGCCGGAAACCTGGCATCCGGGCATTGAACTAATCCTGCGTGGCCCATTGGGGCGCGGCTTCACTTTGCCAAAACGGGCCAAACGCGTAGCGCTGATCGCTCTAGCTGACGGACCAGGGCGGCTGCTGCCGCTGGCCGCCAGGGCGCTGAACCAAGGAGCAGAGGTAGTCTTGTGCAGCGGGGAAGGTGCGTGGGAGCTGCCTCTGGCTGTTGAAACGCGCCCACTGGACGAAGTGGCTGGCTTGGTGAACTGGGCCGATTACATCGCCGTGGATATTCGTCTGGAGGATCTCGAACATCTGGGGGATAGGCTGAAGAGCCGGGTGCCGCGCTCGGTCAGCTCCGAAGTGTTGGTGCTAACGCCCATGCCGTGCGGCGGGCTGGCCCAATGCGGCGTTTGCGCGCTGACAACCACCAAGGGGCCGCGGCTGGCCTGCGAAGACGGGCCGGTTTTTGAGTTGAGTCAGCTTTTGGATTAATGCGGCGTTACAAATGGGTTAGGTAAGCCCGGCGGCGATCTTCTCGCCATAGGCCATGAGGGCTTTGAGCATCTTGGGGCTGCGGCCTTCCGCGTAGACGCGCAAAACAGGTTCGGTGCCGGAAGGCCGAATGAGCAGCCACGAATTATCCGCCAGGAGATATTTGGTGCCGTCGTTGGCGTGCACATTCATCACCTTTTCGCCGCCGATCTTGCCGGGGGCGCTCACCGAGAGGCGGAAGCTCATCTCTTTTTTTTGCACGGGGCGCTTAAGGCGCAGGTCCGTGCGTGAGTAATAGGCCGGGCCAACTTCCTTTAGCAGGTCTGCCACCAGGTCGCGCAGGCTTCCGCCTGAGGCGGCCACCATCTCGACCACCAGCAAACCCATCAGCACACCATCGCCCTCAGGAATATGGCCCTTAAAAGAGATGCCGCCGGATTCCTCGCCGCCGATAAGTACGTCGCTGGTCATCATGCAGTCGGCGATGTGATTAAAACCCACCGGGGTCTCTTCGACTTCCAGCCCGTACTTGGCGGCCAGGCGGTCCACCATGCGCGTGGTAGACACGGTACGGATGATGCGGCCACGCATGCCGCGCTTCTCCACCAGGTAGCGGACAGCCAGGGCCATGATCTTGTGTGGGTCGACGAATTCTCCGGCCTCATCCATGGCGCCCACACGATCGGCATCGCCATCCGTGGCCACGCCGAAATAGCCAGGGTAAAGGTCCAGGGCGTCGGCAAGCGCCTGCAGATAAGGCATGATGGGTTCGGGATGGATGCCGCCAAAGCCGGGGTTCATTTCGTTGCGGATCTCGCGTACGTTGGCTTTGCCTTCCAGCAGGTGCGCAATTAGGCCGCGGCCGGAACCGTACATCGAGTTGATCATCACGCTGGGGTTGGCCTTGGCGATGAGGTCGAAATTGATTAATTTGTGTAATTGTTTTGCGTAGGCGGGAATTGGAGAAAATCGCTTGATCAGGCCATCCGCCTCGGCGTCTTCATATTCCATCAGGCTGGGGCTGCGGCCGCGGTTCTCGTTGTCGCTCAGGTAAATCTCAACCCGCTTGCACATCTCGTTGGGGGCCGAGCCTCCGTAAGGCGCTTTGAGCTTGATACCGTTATAGCGGGGCGGGTTGTGCGACGCCGTGATCATCACGCCTGCCAGGGCGCCCAGGTTCTTTACAGCGAAGGAAATGGCCGGAGTGGGAGCATCCGCCTGGGCCAGGTGCACACGCAACCCATTGGCAGCCAGCACACAGGCCACGTCCCGGGCAAAGCGGTCGGAAAGGAAGCGTGTATCGAAGCCCACCACCAGGTGCGGGGCGCCGCTTTTAGCGAACTTGGCGCCGGCACCATTCTGCAGGTCGGTGCGCACTGCGTCGGCGATGGCCTGGGCGACCATGCGCAGATTGGCAAAGGTGAACGTATCTGACATGACAGCCCGCCAGCCGTCAGTTCCGAAATGAATAGGCATAGGGAGGTTGCGGCGGAAAATTGTAACACCGCCAACAGCACTTAGCGATTGGCAGTTGGCAAAAAGTGAATTCTGCTAGAATGCTCGCATGGCTACGGACCCGACCGAAATACTGGCCGAATTGAAGGAATTGGCCCTTTTCAGGGAAGTAACAGAAGAGCAGCTGGCGTCGATCGCCGAACGCCTGCACGAATATGAGCTGCCTGCCAGCCAGTTGCTGTACGACGCCGGGGACCGGGCGGAGAATTTCTATATCGTAGCCGCAGGGCGACTGCTGAAGCAGGAAGTGCGTCAGGGGCAGCGCGTGGGGGAAATTCTGCTGGAACCCGGCGACCCGTTCGGGGCTGAAGCGCTGCTGGGGGACGGCGAACGCCATGCAGCGGTGAGCGCCTTACATGACGCGCTGGCTGCTGTATATAATCGGGGCAGATTTCAAGTGGCTGCTGGCGCAGTTCCCAAGGGTGGCCGCCAGCCTGGACCATTTGCTTGCGGGCCGCAAGCTGCTGGACCAGGTTGATTTCGACTTCCTGCAAGAAGACGAAGTGGTGCACTATGCGGCGCGCAAGCACCCCAGCACGCTGTGGCTGCGCATGAGCCGCTCCATGGTCCTGGCCATTGTGGGCTTGCTGGCCATTTATTACGCAATCGGGGCCGTGGGCAATACGCAGGCTTATGCGCTGCTGGCGGGCGCCCTGCTCATCATCGGCGCGGTGGGGCTGGGGATTTGGCAGGCGCTGGACTGGCGCAACGATTACGTGCTGATCACCAATCTGCGCGTGGTGTGGATGGAACAGGAACTGCTGTATTCGCAAAGCCGCGTCGAGGCGCCGCTGGCCAGCATCCAGTCGGTGGATGTGCATACCTCCTTCCTGGGGCGGCTGATGGGCTTCGGCGACATCGTGGTACGCACGTATACCGGCACAGTTCTGATGCCCGGGGTGGCCGACCCGGTGCGCAAAAAGTATTTGATCGAAGACTACGTGGCGCGTACCAAGAAGCAAAGCCGCCAGGCGCGGCATGATTCAATTCGGGGAGCAGTGCGCGAAAGCCTTGGAATGGAGGCGGATAAAAGCGCCGCGCCCGCCGCCACCCCGCGGCTGCCTGTGGTGGAGCGCGGCGGACCCTTCTCGTTGTTCAGGACACGCACCGTAAAGGGCGACACCATCATCTATCATAAGCACTGGTACACCTTGTTCAGCAACCTGATCCTTCCGGCAGTCTTCGAGTTGGCCGTGCTGCTTGGAGCCCCCACCCTGTTCAGTGGGCTGCCCAAAAGCAGCCTGGGCTGGGGGGTGCTGGTAGCAGCCGTTTTGGCTCCGCTGGCGGTGGTCGCCTACCGCATCGTGGATTGGCAGAACGATGTGTACATCGTCACGCCAGAGAATTTGATCGACACCGAGCGGAAGCCGCTAGGCAGCGAAGTGACCAAATCGGCGCCCATCGCCAACATCCTCAGCCTGCAAAACCATAAGGTGGGCGTGTTGGGTTTAAGCCTGGATTTCGGTGCGGTGCGCATCCGCGTTGGCGACAGCACCCTGGAATTCGCCAATGTAGCCAATCCCGCCCAGGTGCAGCAAGATATCTTCGCCCGCATGGAAGCGCTCAAGGCCAGGCAGGAGCGTGCCCAAAGCGACGAAGAACGCCGCCGCATGACCGAGTGGCTGCGCGTGTATGAGGAAGAACGCGGCCGCAACCAGGCGGAAGCGCCGACAGACGAAGCAACGTTAGAATAGTGTTGAGCGCTGTTGAGCGCGGCTTATGCGCTCAACAGCGCTCAGCTAAGGCGTTTTGCAAATACTGCAAACGCCACCATATTCTTTGTTTCGGTAACCAGAGTTATGCCAATAAGAGAAATCATTAAACACCCGGATGACATCCTGCGTCGCAAGGCGCAGGATGTAAAGAACATAGATGACAACCTGCAACAACTGATCGATGACATGGTGGAGACCATGCGGGCGGCGCCCGGCGTCGGGTTGGCCGGGCCGCAAGTCAACGTCCCCCAGCGCGTCATTGTGGTGGAATACGGCGAAGAGCCTGAGGATGAAGATAGCGCGCCCAAGCCTAAACAGTTGTTTACGTTGATCAACCCAGAGATCACGCGCATGTCGACCGAGACCGAAGTGGCCGCCGAAGGGTGCCTCTCCATCCCCGGGCTGGTGGGGGACGTGGAGCGCTCGTTGGCAGTGACGGTGAAAGCGCAGAACCGCCATGGCCAGCCGGTCAAGATCAAGGCCAAGGGTTGGCTGGCGCGCATCTTCCAGCACGAGATCGACCACATCAACGGCGTGCTCTACATCGACCGCGCCATCAAGGTGGAAACTTTGCCGGAAGGCGACGCGGACGATAACCAACGCGCGTAATGCCATTCCCATGCAACTAAAGCACCTCTCGTTGACCCAGTTCCGCAACTTTGCGCGCCTGGACGTGGAGGTGCCCAACGGGGCTACCCTGATCGTGGGGCGCAACGCGCAGGGCAAGACCAGCCTGCTGGAGGCGGTGTATTTCCTGGCCACGCTGACCTCTTTCCATGCTGAAACCGACCGGCAACTGGTGAATTTCGATGAGGGACGCAAGCCCCTGGCGGTGGCGCGCCTGCAGGCCACCTTCGAACGCGGCGGCCGCCAGCACCAACTGGAAGTGCGCGTCATCAAGGAGCAAACCCGCAACGGGGTGGAGCGCAGCCGCAAGGAAGTACTGCTGGACGGCGGAAAAAAGAGAGCCGGCGAAGTGGCCGGGCAATTCTCGGCGGTATTGTTCCTGCCCCAGATGCTGCAGATTGTCGAGGGCACACCCCGCCACCGGCGCCGTTATCTGGATCTGGCGCTGTCGCAGACGCAGCCCGGCTACTCCGATCAGCTTAGCGATTACGAAAGCGTGCTCAGCCAGCGTAACGCGCTGCTCAAGCAGCTTGCTGAAAGAGGCGGCGACGCCAACCAACTGGATTTTTGGGACGAGCGTCTGAGCCTGCGCGCCGCGCAGCTGCTGGCGGCGCGCTTCGCCGCCGTGCAAGAGTTGGATACGTTGGCAGGGCATCTGCACCATGAGCTAACCCAGGGCGGCGAGGTACTGCGCCTGCTTTACCAGCCCAGCTTTGACCCACTGCCCAGCCCCGAAAAACAGCGCGTGCTC
The DNA here is from genome assembly GCA_963797275.1 of uncultured Chloroflexia bacterium. Lineage (GTDB taxonomy): Bacteria > Chloroflexota > Anaerolineae > Anaerolineales > UBA11579 > JAMCZK01. The sequence continues at coordinate 206,621 of CAWCOT010000002.1, forward strand.
ATCCAGGAACCCACAGACCGCAGTGGCATCCAGCGCGAGAGGATCGAGAGCGGGTTCCGCGAGATGCTGGTCGCTTCGCGCCGGGAAGATATTGCGCGGGGTAGCACCAGCAACGGTCCGCATCGCGACGAATTGCGCTTCCTGGGCAACGGCGTGGACCTGGGCAGCTTCGGCTCCCGCGGCCAGGTGCGCACCGCCCTGCTGACCTTGAAGCTGGCCGAATTGGAGTGGATGCAAGCGCGCAGCGGCCACCGGCCGGTGCTGCTGCTAGACGAGGTGTTGGCCGAATTGGACGAAACCCGCCGCAGCGACCTTTTGGGCCGCCTGGGCGGCGACCAGCAGGTGCTGCTGACCACCACGGATTTCAATTTATTCACGCCTGAATTCCTGAAAAATGCAAAGCGCTGGGAAATCGAGGCTGGACGGCTTAAGTGAAGCTGACTGATAACGCCAATTACGATGGGGAAATCTTCGACCAGCTGACCCTGCAAAAAGCCACGCTAAGGGGCAGCGAATTCACGGATTGCCGTTTCAAGCAATGTTCTTTCGGGGAAGCCAGCTTTGAGCTATGCACCTTCAAAGATTGCGCGTTTGCTAATTGCGACTTGAGTCTGATGGCGCCTGAAAAGAGTGCATTTCGCGGGGTGGACTTTGTGAAATGCAAGTTATTAGGGGTCAATTGGGGCAAAGCCACTTGGGTGAATCAGCAAATGCAAGCCTTGCTCAAAACGGTCAGCTTTAAGGAATGCGTGGTCAACTATTCGAGTTTCGTCGGGTTGCGGCTCCCCGGCTTGAAGCTGGTTGAGTGTGTGGCCCGCGCAGCCGATTTCTCCGAAGCCGACCTTTCCAAAAGCGACTTTCGCAAGACCGACTTCGAGGAAGCCTTATTCAGGAACACAAATTTGGCGGGGTCCAACTTCGTGGGCGCCACGAACTATTACATTGACCCGGCCAGCAACCAGATCAGCAAGGCTAGGTTCTCCCTGCCAGACGCGCTGGGTTTGCTATATGCAATGGATATCGAGTTGGAGCAGGACGGCGCCGATTAGCCTCATTGGGCCAACGGCCGTTTGCTGGGCATACCCGCGCGGCGGGGATATTTAGCCGGGGTGTCTGCCACTTTCTCGGCAATCACCAGCCAGCGCTCTTCACCTAAGCCGGGCACGCGAACCTGACGCACTTCGGACAGGCGACCGCCCAGAGCCTCGATGGCAGAACGGCCAGCCTGCGCCTCAGTTTTGGCCCCCGGGCCCTTCTGCGCCAATATGTGGCCCCCCACCTTCACCAGTGGAAGCAGGTATTCCGCCAGCACAGGCAGCGGCGCCAAGGCGCGCGCCAGGGCCCAATCGTAAGCCTGGCGCTGCGCTGGCAGCTGGCCAACTTCCTCTGCCCGCGCAGGTAGGACGGTTACGCTTTCCAGGCGCAGAACTTGCACCATATGCTCCAGGAAGCCAGCTTTCTTTCCGGTGGCTTCTACCAGAGTGAGGTCGATTTCAGGATGGAAGATTTTGAGCGGCAGGCCTGGGAAACCGGCGCCGCTGCCGACGTCGATGAGCCTGGCAGGCGGCGCAGCTTGCAGAGCTACCCAGCAACTGAGTGAATCGAGGAAGTGCTTGATACGGACATCTTCAAGCGCGGAGATGCTGGTGAGATTGAAGCGCTGGTTCCATTCAGCTAGTTCGACTGCATATTGGTCAAAGGCGACCAATTGGGATTCCGACAAGTCAATCCCCAGAAGATCGCGAACGGCATCTGAGAAGGACTTCATCTGAGGATTATACGTACCGAGTGTTAACATCTTCGTAGAACCGCAGGAATTTAGCCGTGAGCGTATATTGGGCTGCTAAGTGGCAAGAATGCGTGCGATAAAACGCTGTTCAGTTGTTTTACTCATCCTGGCGGGCTTGCTTGCCTCCGCATCCGGCCGCGCCAGCGCCCAGCTGCCCGATCAGGCTTACGTCTCAGGGGTGGTCGGGCATGCCCAGACTTATTCTCTATCCTGCGAGGCCCGCTCGGCTTCGGATTGGGCAGGCTACTGGGGCGTTTACGTGGACGAAACCGACTTCCTCAACCGTCTGCCGCGCTCGGATAACCCCGACGCAGGTTTCGTGGGGAATCCCAACGATGCCTGGGGCAGCATCCCGCCCAATTCATATGGGGTGCATGCCGGTCCGGTCGCCGAACTGCTGCGCAGCTATGGGTTGGACGCCCACGCCGGGCTGGGGCTGGGCTGGGATGAAGTGCGCGCCGAGATTGCGGCAGGACGTCCCGTGATCGTGTGGGTGATCGGCAGCATTTGGTCAGGGGAATCCAGCAAATACAAGACCCAAGATGGACAGAAAGTAACCGTGGCTCACAACGAGCACACCATGATCGTGATCGGCTACGACCCGAACAGCGTACAACTGGTGGATGCGTTGACCGGCTACACCGTGACGCATCCGCTGGACAACTTCCTGGCCTCTTGGGGAGTGCTTGGGAATATGGCCATCATCGGTAACGGCAGCAGCCAGGAATCTGGCGCAGACACGCAGTCGGCCAACACTGGGGGCAGCACCAACGGCGACAGCTACATCGTGCAACACGGCGATACGCTCAATAAAGTAGCGGCGCGCTTCGACCTGTATTGGCCGGATCTGGCCGCCTGGAACGGGATCAGCTACCCGTATTTGATCTACCCCGGGCAGACCCTGTTGCTCAGTGAGGAAGGACAAGCGGGCCAGCCGCAGGCAGAAACAACTCCCGAACCGCAAACCTACACGGTGGAGCGCGGAGATTATTTGCAATCCGTTGCACAGGGACTCGGCGCGGATTGGATCGAATTGGCGCAGTTGAACCATATCGCGCCGCCCTTCTCCCTGGTCGCCGGTGACAGCCTGCAAATTCCGGATGGGAAGAAAATTCAAACCCCTGATGTTCCGGAAATCTACACGGCGGCGCGCAGCGAGAGCCTGGTGGCCATTGCTGAATACTATGGGCTGGATTGGTTTATCTTATCGGGGGCGAACAATATTTCGTTTCCTTATATGCTGACCCCCGGCCAAACCATTCAATTTAAATAAAAAGCCCGAAATGTTCCGGGCCTAGGATTTTCTAAACGCCCTCTGGACGAGGGCCGCCCGAGCGTGTGTAGCGGTACACGATGCGGCCGCGATTCATATCGTACGGAGACATTTCCAGGATAACGCGATCCCCCAAAAGAATGCGGATATAGAACCGGCGCATCTTGCCGGAAAGGTAAGCCATCACTGTGTGCCCGTTGTCTAATTCCACCTGAAACTGAGTGCTTGGCAGAGCCTCCACCACAGTTCCTTCAACTTTTATCGTATCTTTTTCTTTTGCCATGCACTCCTTCTCTCCAAAAGTTAACTATACCGCAATTAGGTGGGCAAAGGGAATGCCAGACAGGCGAGCGGTTATACTGGCGTACATGGCCCAAAAAGCAAAGACTAAGGTCAATGGCAAGCAACGCTGGGAGGAGGAAACGCTTAAACCAGCCATGGAAAAGTACTCGGAACGCAAGGAAGCCTTCGAAACCTCCAGTGGTTTGCCTTGGCCCGTCCTGCTGACGAACGAAGATCTCGACTTGGACCCCGAAAAGGACCTGGGGTTCCCTGGCGAGTACCCTTATACCGCGGCGTGCAAGCGGATATGTATCGTGGCCGTTTGTGGACCATGCGCCAGTACGCAGGGTATGCCACGGCAGAGGAATCCAACAAGCGCTACCGCTTCCTGCTGGAGCAGGGACAATCGGGCCTCTCGGTGGCCTTTGACCTGCCCACGCAGATCGGCTACGATGCCGACGACCCCATCGCCTCCGGTGAGGTGGGCAAGGTCGGCGTAAGCATATCCTCGCTTGAGGACATGCAGACCCTTTTCGATAGCATCCCCTTGGACAAGGTCTCAACCAGCATGACCATTAACGCCCCGGCTGCCGTGCTTTTGGCTATGTACATTGCCGTGGGCAAGCGCCAGGGGGTTGAACCATCCAAGCTGCGCGGCACCGTGCAGAACGATATCCTCAAAGAATACATAGCCCGCGGCACCTATATATTCCCGCCCAAGCCTTCCATGCGGTTGATCACCGACTTGTTCAGCTATTGCCAGAAGGAAGTGCCGCGGTGGAACACCATCAGCGTCTCTGGCTATCACATCCGCGAGGCGGGCTCCACCGCCGTGCAGGAAGTGGCATTCACCCTGGCCAACGGCATCTGCTACGTGCAAGAGGCATTGAAGACCGGCCAGGACATCGATGAATTTGCCTCCCAGATCTCGTTTTTCTTCAACGCACACAATAATTTCCTGGAAGAAGTGGCCAAGTTCCGGGCGGCGCGGCGATTATGGGCGCGCATCATGCGCGAGCAGTTCGGTGCCAAAAGGGACGAGTCTTGCCGCCTGCGTTTTCACGCCCAGACCGCCGGTTCCACCCTGACCGCCCAACAGCCGCAGAACAACGTGGTGCGCGTTTCGCTGCAGGCGCTGGCTGCCGTGCTGGGAGGGGCCCAATCGCTGCACACCAACAGTATGGATGAGGCGCTCTGGCTGCCCACCGAGCAATCTGTGCGCGTGGCCCTGCGCACCCAGCAGATCATCGCCCACGAAGCCAAAGTTGGGGATACGGTTGACCCGCTGGGCGGGGCTTACGCCATCGAATACTTGACCAACCAGATCGAGCAAGGCGCCCGCGAATATCTGGACAAGATCGAGAAGCGAGGTGGTGCTTTGGAAGCCATCCAGGAGGGATACCTGCAGGGCGAAATCCAAAATGCGGCTTACAAGTTCCAGCAAGACATGGAGGCTGGCGAAGAGATTGTGGTGGGAGTCAATGCGTTCGAGGTCGACGAAAAGCCCAAATTGGAGCGCTTAGAGGTTGACCCAGCCCTTGAGGCCGCCCAGCGCAAGCGCCTGGCCAGCTTGCACCAGCGACGCGACAACGCTAAGGTCGGCGCGCTGCTGGTGCAACTGGAGAACGCCGCCCGCAGCAGCGACAATCTGATGCCGGTCTTTATTGATTGCGTGGAAAATGAAGTCACCCTCGGAGAGATCTGCGGTCGCCTGCGGCAGCTTTGGGGAGAGTACCGGCCGCCGGTTACCGCCTAACTAGGAGCGCTATGCCAGCCTTCATCAAACGAATTGACCATATCGCCCTGGTAGTCGAGGACATCAGCCAGGCTTTGGATTTCTGGCGCGACGCTCTGGGGATGGACCTTGCCTACGTAGAAGACGTGCCCGGCGAGCAATCTATGGTGGCTTTCCTGCCTGCCAGCGAAAGCGAGGTGGAGTTGGTGCAACCCACATCAGAGGACAGCGGAATCGCGCGGTTCCTCAAGAAGCGTGGGCCGGGGATGCACCACATCTGCTTCGAGGTATACGACATCCAGGCTACTATGGCGCACCTCAAAGAAAAGGGCATGCACCTGATCAATGAGGAACCTGTCATCGGGACAGGCGGCAAGAAGATCGCTTTTGTGCACCCCGATAGCAGCCATGGGGTATTGGTGGAATTGTATGAACTGAGCGGCCAGGAGGTTGACATTCGCCGCGATCGGGTGCGCGAACTGGCGGAGCGCATTGGCATCGAAAGCCAGTCAGCCGCCAACGCGGCCATGGAGTTCCTGCGCAACCTGCGCAACGACACCCCTAAAGGCAAACAGAATTAAGCGCGGTTCACCACATACAGACTGGCCAGGATCAAGGCAGTACCCAGTACCAGAAACGCGTCCAGGCTTTCCCCCAGGAAAGCAACGCCCAGGGTCACACCTACAACAGGGAAGGTGTAGGTAACCATGGATGTGCGCGTCGGGCCGATGGAGTGCAGCAGATAGTAGTAGAAGATATAAGCCAGGCAGGAGGCCAGCACACCCGACCATACTAATGACCACCATACCGGCGAGCTCGAGGGCAAATGCAGGGGGCTTTCCACCACCGGCACCATTATCCAGATAAGCGCATCGGCAAACGCAATGGGCACCAGCGATTGCACCAATAGCGGCACCTTTTGGAGGTAACGGCGGGCCAGCACGGCGCTCACACCATAAAACAAGGCGCCTATCAGATGCGCGCCGTAACCCAGCAGCGTGCTCTGGCCGCCACCAATGTCGCGGCGCAGCAGCACCACCACTCCAACGAAGCCGATCATCAGCGCCAGCCCGCGCGTGAGAGAGAATTTGTCGTCGCTAAGCATGAAGTGGGCCGCCACCACGGTGAACAACGGAATGCTTGACAGCAGAATGGCCGCCACACCCGAATCAATGAAAAGCTGTCCCCAGGTGGTGAGCACGAATGGGATGGCTTCGTTGGTGATGCCCAGCACCAGCAGCACGAACCACTCGCTGCGCGACAGAGCCAGGTTTGGTCTGACAAGAAAAGTGAATAGGGCCAAACCCGCCACGCCGATAAGCAGGCGCATGGCCACCAGCGTAAACGGCCCCAGTTCAGTTAAGGCAATCTTGGTCCAATAGAATGAGGCCCCCCAGGCAATGCTTAGCCCAATGAAGGCTCCGAGATCTTTAGGCTTCAACGCCCAGTATTATCACACTGAAGTTAGAGCTGGCCGGAATTCCCCCCCCAATCCTCAGGCATAACATCTGCAATAGATTGGGGAAAGGTCCAGGTAAATCCTGCCAAATCTTTCGCGGTGTACTGATATTCGCCGTACGGATATTCCGAGGTGGATTGATCACCTGGCATCTGCCGCCTGAGCCCCGCAAATGAGCATCCAGGTCCTCCACCCGAACCATGATCGAAAAACCCGGGAGGTTTTGCATGCCACCTTGGGTAATAGCCACACACCCCTCCCCACGTTCATCTAGGCGCGGTGATTGCCTGCCTTCCAACGCAAGGTGAAGCCGAACGCCCTCGACAACCATGCGACCGCCGAGGCCACATCCGGGTAGCTGAGCACGGGCATAACCTGCTTTTGGGCATGGATCGATTTTCAAGCATAATAGGTTATTCGTAGCGCAGGGCCTCCACAGGCTCCAGGTTAGCAGCACGGTTAGCCGGGTACACGCCGAAGACCAGGCCGACTGCCATGGAAAACAGGGTCGCCAGCAGGATCGAGTCGATACCGATGGTAGGGACAATGTCAGCCTGGGCTGCCGCGGCAATGGCGCCGACTGCAACCGAGATCAGCCAGCCCAGCACGATGCCCAGGATTCCGCCCACCAGGCTAAGCAGCGCGGATTCCGAGAGGAATTGCACCAGGATGTCGCGCTTGCGGGCGCCCAGGGCTTTGCGCAAGCCGATCTCGCGTGTACGCTCGATGACGGAAACCAGCATGATATTCATGATCCCTATGCCGCCCACCAGCAGCGAGATGGCCGCGATGCCGCCCAGAAATATGGTGAGCACTCCTGTGACACTGGCGGCTGTAGTCAGGAAATCCTGCTGATTGTAAATGGTGAAATCGTCAGCCCCCAAGCCCGTGCGATGGCGCGTGCGCAGTATGTTGCTGATTTCCTCGGTAGCCTGGGGCACGGCATCCGAGTCGATAGCCTGGGCGATGATCATATCCACCTGGCGCGGCGTGGAACGCTGCAGCAGGCGCGATTGGGCCGTCGTGATGGGCACGATGATGCGGTCATCTTCATTGGTAAAGCCGGAACCGCCTTTTTCGTCCAGCACTCCAATAACGCGGAAGGGTTGTCCATTTACACGCACGGTCTCGCCCACCAGTCCGTCACGGTGACCGAACAGGTTGTCTGCCACCGCGGGACCGATTACGACCACTGCTGAACGGCCAAGGATTTGGGTGTCATCGATAAATTCGCCATCCGCCACGGTGGCGTTGCGCACCGTTTCGTATTCGGGGGTAACGCCATTGAGCTGTGTAGACGCGGACTCGCCCTGAGCAGAAACAGTCACACTGCCTTGCATCATAGGCGCGGCCGCTATAACCGATGGCGCCTGAAACGCGTCCTGCAGGGCAGCGGCATCGTCCATGGTCAGGGCTTTGGGGTTGTGAACGTCGTTTTCGGTATTGCCGCGCACCACGAAAAGCAAGTTGGTGCCAATGCCTTCGATGGACCCGGTGATCGAATTCTGGGCGCCGCGGCCGATGGCCAGCATGGCGATCACAGCCCCCACGCCAATGACGATGCCTAGGATGGTCAACGCCGAACGAAGCTTGTTGGCCGAGAGGCTTTCCAGCGCAGCCAAGAATGAGGTCGTGATATTCATTTCTTCTTGTCCTTCTTGGGCTTCTTTTCTTTCTTGGGCTTTTCGTCTATCTCGCCATCACGAATGGTCACCACCCGGTTGGTTTGGGCGGCAATCTCGGGGTCATGGGTAACAATGATCAGGGTAACGCCCTTTTCTTCGTTCAAGGCGAGCAGTAACTTCATAATGTCTTCACCAGACTTGCTATCCAGGTTACCCGTGGGCTCGTCAGCCATGATAATGGCCGGGTTGTTTACCAGTGCCCGTGCGATTGCCACGCGCTGCTGTTGGCCGCCGGAAAGCTCGTTAGGTTTGTGGCTTAAACGGTCACCCAGGCCTACGGATTCCAAAGCTTTCTGGGCGCGCTCGCGGCGTTTCTTGTTGGCTCCCGCGTAACGCAAAGGCAATTCCACATTCTCCAGGGCGCTGGTACGCGCCAGCAAGTTGAAGGTTTGGAAGATAAAGCCAACTTTGCGATTGCGAATCTCAGCCAACTGGTCATCATCCAACTTGGCCACGCTTTCGCCGTCCAGCTCGTATTTGCCCGAGGTGGGCCGGTCCAGACAGCCAAGGATATTCATCAACGTGGACTTGCCTGAGCCTGAGGGGCCCATGATGGACATCACCTCACCCCGCTTCACATTCAGGGAAAGACCGCGCAAGGCACGCACTTCCACATCCCCCATCTGGTAAACCTTGGTCAGGTCTTTGGCCTCGACAACCCATTTGCTCATTGGTTGCTGCCCCCCAAAAGGAACTGTCCGCCTCCACCCTGGGGCGGATTGGTGAAGTCGAAGGCATTTGCAGGCGGGTTGAGCACGATGGTATCGCCCTCATGAAGGTCACCACCAATAACCTCGCTGTAGGTATCCGAGGACGCACCCAGGGTAATCTCGACCTGTTGCATGGCGCCATTGCGCAGGACATACACCGTTCGCTGGCCGTCGCTCAGGCGCACTGCACGGTTGGGAACCAGCAGCACATCTTGCAACTGGGTGACGACGATACTTACTGCAGCAGTCATATCAGGGCGAACGGAATCGTCAGCGTCGGTCAGTTCCACCGTGACGCGGAAGTTCACCACACCGCCATCCGTGGTGCCAGACATGGCTACAGACGTGACCTCGCCGTTATATTCCTTATCAGGGGTGGCGTCGAAAGTAAGTGTGACGGGTTGACCCTTTGCCACACTGTTGATGTCCACCTCGGAGACCTCAACATCCACCAGCATATGGGAAAGGTCATCCAGTTGGAAAGCGATTTCGCCGGGGGACACAAGATCGCCAGTCAGCGGGAAAGCATCTGTGATCTCTCCTGCAAAAGGCGCCTTGATATGCGCTAAATCTACTGTAGCCTGAGCCGCTGCCAGTTGTGCCTCGGCAGACGTTGTGTAATTGGGATCAGAAGCTTTGAGGGCGTTATCGTAGGTGCGTTGGGCAACCTCCAATTGGGCCTGCGCCAGCTGCACGTTTCCCTGGGCAACAGCAAGGTCGGTATCGCTCGAAGTTCCCGAATAGGCGTTGTATTTGCGCACCGCAGCATCATATTGCTGTTGGGCTTCGGTGAAGCGCAGCAGGTAATTAGCACGGGTCAGGTTGGTTTCCGGCTTATCGGCATAAGGTTCGTAATCATCACGGGCCTTATCCAACTTGTCCTTGGCCAATACCATGTTGGCAAGGGCCTGGTCGATATCCACCTGCTTACCTGGGTTGGCCAAGTTGTAAAAGGTGCGCTGAGCATCTTCCAAAGCGTTCTGGGCTTCCGCCAGGGCCTCACCAGCCTTGGCGACTTCCAGATCCAGCGCGTCTTGCGCATTGCTAAGGTCTATGTTGGCCATGATGATATTCTGCGGCATTGAGGCCAATTCCAGCGAGGCTAATATATCGTCGCTGGCTATATGCTGGCCGACGAAGGCATCGACGGATTCCACTTTGCCTGAAGTGCCCCAGGTCAATGTTGCGCTCTGTTGGGCGCGCACAGAACCGGTGGCACCAATGGTGGCGGTCAATTCACCCCGCGCCACGGAGGCGGTCTGCAATCCGGCCAACGACTGCGACTGGGCCGTGCGGGCTGCGTTTATAGCCAGGTAGCCTGCCACCAACACCACAGCCCCGATGGCCAGCACCCACCAACGGTTGCGAACGAATTTCGTAATTCTCTTACCTAAAGATTTTGCCATGTGTCTCTCCTTCAGTTAATTATTGCCGCATTTCCTGTTGACGTTTGGATATGCGTTTTTCTTCCAAGTTGGTAATTGCCTTTTCCAGCAGGCTCAGCAACTGGTCCTGCTCGCCGGCGCTGAGGCCATTCATAAATTCTCCGATTTGTTTGCGTCGGTGCCTGCTAACCTGGCGGGCAAGCAGGCTGGCCTTTTCACTCAGAAACAGCTGGGCCGAACGTCGGTCTTGGGGGTCAGGCTTACGCTCCAGCCAGCCATCCTTCTCCAGCTTGCGCAGGGCCACACTGACCGTGGGCGTGGTTACGCCCAATTTCTCTGCCACCTCATGCACACGTAAGCCGGGCTCACGCCACACGCTGATCAGCAATCCAAACTGGGGAAGGCTGAGGCCTACTTCCGCCAGGCGCGGGCGCGCCAATTCCAGAGCTTCCAAGCGAGCCATCAGCGCGCTCAGTTTGTCATGAACATCTTGAGTATTTTGCATAGTTAGTTAGTCTATCTAAATAAACCGGAGCATTGTACAGCAATTCCCCCTGGGTCTACATAAGAGATTTGTTAATTCGGCTTGGGGTTAGTGCCTGCCCCTGGTGACCCAGGCTTCTTCAGCCTGCAGGGCGCGCACTGCAACCGGGTGTATCTTGCGATACACCTCTCCGGGTTGGCGCACCTGGCTGCCAACGCGCAATAGCTCATCCACGGGGATGCCGAACAGTCGCTCGTTTTCCTGCAAATAGGGCAGGATAAGCTCCCAATCCTCGCCGCGCAAGTCGGCGAACTCGCCGCCATTGAGCTGCTCAGGCGAAAGCAGGCCGTGCGGGTCCCGCACGTAAATCGCCCCACCCGACGCCAACGAGAACAAATTGCCACCCGGATAAGGTGTATCCAGTTCAACCAAGTTGCCCTGCTCATCAAAGCGCATGCCATTTACCACCACGAAGCCACCGCCATGCAGCGGGTCGCCTGCCATAAAGGATTCGGCTAGGTAATCCAGGCAAGTCCCGTTAATGACCACACGAGGTTTGCCCACCGCGTTGATCAACGGGCGACCCGCGGCGTTACCCAACACATAAGCCTCGCCCCCCTTGGCACCGTACATGAAGGTCTGGCCCACATCGCCGTGCACCACCAGGCGCCCGGCTTTCAGTATCTGGGCCAACTGGTCCTGCCCATTGTTATGCACGGTCACACGGGCGCCGTCCAGCCCGGAGGCCAGGTAGTCGCCCGGCGAGCCGAACACGTCAACAGACATACCCTCCGTCTTGGGGCCCAGGCCGTTGCCTATAAAACGCTGCCCGGTGCAGTTTGCCAGAACAAAGCATCGGAAACCTGCAGTGGCCAGCCGCTGCATCGTGCGACTCAGCGATTCGTCGCCCTGGGCCGGAAAGCCGCGCGCGTCTAATACGACGGTTTGGCTCTCATCCTTGAATTTAGGCAAGGCAGTGTCGTAACCGTGGAAAAGAAACTTGTCTGATGGCTTCTTGTGGATAGCTTCGAGTGTGTACCCCAAACTGGCGTCGAACATCGAAACCAGGCTGCTGCGGCGCAGCTGGCCCGTTGGGTACCGCCGGTCCATCAGCAAAGAAAGGGTTTCGATGGAGTAAGACCGGCCGGCATCGTCCTTGGCAGAAGCCTCGATCCCGGCGAGAAGATCGTGCACATCATCGTATGTCCACTTGGGTATGTGCTGCCGCGCCCAGTCAAATAATTCGGCCGCCTCCCCCTCTGGCAGCTTCATGGCCGAGGTCTTGCGTCCCTCGCCGTGGTAAGCCGTCGCCTGGGTCGGCTGAGCTACCCGGCGGCCAAACTTATCCGTTAAGACTAAGTATGGCTTGGATTTGTGGTCGTCGTGGACGCTAAAGAGGAAGGCGCCGCCATCCGTATGGCTGCCGCCGCGCGCGTTCCAATAATTATCTGCGCAGGTCCAATAACGCCAGTCATCGGCGGCCAGGCTGCGCAGGGCCGCGTCGATGGCTTGCTTTTCGGAAGCCGCAAAACCGATGGCAACTTTCTCATCGCCCTCCCCGCTTTCCTGCCAGGCGAATACTTGCGGGCGCAGCATGCTCGTATCGGTTATCCCGGTGAGGCGATAGACCGATTCGTCCTTCTCTCCCTGGTCGGATTGAGCGATCAAGAAGAACCAAGGGCCATCCGGGGAGCAGTGCAGGTGGCTGCGCTGCAACATTTCGTAGATGTGTTGTTTATCGGCGGGCAGCATAGTGAAATCGCGCTCCGTAGTGGGCGCCAACGCCTCGATGACGTACTCCAGTGGATACTTGTAAGTGCGGTAGAGCAGATCGAAAACCTGCACGGCGACTTCGGTGTCGGTGAGGAACAGCGGGCGAATGTTGCGCTGGGCCAGGTATTCGCTGATGGATGCGTAATTGGCGAAATCGCCATTGTGCACCAAGGCTTCGTTGAGGCCAATGAAGGGATGCGCCCCGCCGGGGTGCCACACGCGGCCTTTGGTGGGATAACGGTGGTGGCCGATCCACACGTGGGCATGCATCTCCTCCAAACGATAGTAGCGAATAACGTCATCCCCATAGCCCACCATCTTGAGCACCAGCAGGTTCTTGCCATGCGAGAGCACGAAGGCGCGCTTTTCGCCTAGTGATGCATAAAACGCCGTGTTGAGCTTGAAACTATTCTGGTACACAAATTCGTCTTCGGCCGCGCGCTGGGGAAGATTGTGCAGGTCATGTTGGTCTTTAAAAGCGGTCAACTGTTCGGGCTTTATGCGCACAAAATACTCGACCACGTCAGGTGGGCGTACTTCCAGCGTCTCGATCTTCCTATAATCTTTCAACTGGGGTTGCTGTCGTACGTGGTCCACTTCAAACACAGAGTTGATGAATTCGCGCTCTACCTCCGCCCGCGCCTTGGGGTCCAGATAGGCAATCGCCAGCAGATAATCCTGGCGCAGCACTTCGGGGCTGACGCCGAACTCATCGGCATCCAGCCCGGCGGCGGCGATGCCGCCGCCCTTGCCATTGCCGCGGTTGCTCATCTGCGTCAAGGCTTTAAGCATGTGCTTGGCAGCCACTTGCTGATTGCCGGCCAGGCCGATTACTCCGCAGCCGCCTTCGGCGGCGTCTTCGCGCCACCGCGGATCGATCTCGGGACGCGGCAACTTGCGCCGGGAGGCCAACAGGCATTGAATATTGAGGGCTTCAAGCTTTCTATCCATATTCAGGCCACGTAACGCAGCAAATCTTTGCGGCCGCGCAGTTCGCGGATGCTAGTGAGCCCAAGTTGGCGCAGAATAGCCTTGAGCTGAATCGACAGCGCTGAATACAGGTTGCTTATGCGCTGAGCGCCCCACTCCGCCGGCATCAGTTGCGAGAGCAGCGGGTCGGTGGTGGTGAGCCCAAAGGGACACCCCCGGCCGCGCTCGCAATTGCTGCAGCGTGTACAGCCGATGGCCACCAGCTCGGCAGTGCCCAGCACGCAGCCGTCGGCGCCGAGGGCGATGGCCTTGGCGATGTCAAAGGCCGTACGCAAGCCTCCACTGGCCATAAGGGTCACCTGGTCGCGCACGTTTTCGCTCTCCAGATATTTGTGTACTTTGGGAATGGCGAATTCGATGGGCATGGCAATGTTCTTCTTGGCGATCTCGGGCGCCGCGCCAGTACCGCCGTATGCACCATCCAGGTGCACGATGTTAGCGCCGGCGAAATAGCTGCCCACTGCCACCATATCCACATCGGTGGGCGTGGAAACTTTTACGGAAATCAGCGCCCGTGGATTAACGGTCCTGATCCAGTCCACGTGTTTCCGGTGATCCTCCACTGAATACACAGAATGGAACGGGAACGGCGAGAACAGGCTCACCCAGGGGACGGATTCACGCATGGCGGCCACGCTGGAGGTCGCTTTGTCACCCAGCAAGTGGCCACCCAATCCGGGCTTGGCGCCCTGCGCATACTTGAACTCCACGATGGGCGCGTACTGGATGGTTTCCTCGCGCACACCGAACATGCCCGTAGCCACTTGCGTGATGATGTTGTCCTTGTACGGCACCAAGGAAGCGGGATAGCCGCCCTCCCCCGTGCTGGTGAAAGTGCTCCACTTCTGAGCGGCGCGTGCCCTGGCTTGCATGACCTGCTCGCTCACAGAGCCGTAAGACATACCCCCGCCATATAGGGGAATGGGTATCTCAATCCGCGCTCCGTCAGCGCGCTTATTCAGAGGGATGGATAGGTCTATTTCGGTATCCGTGTCAAGTTGTTGCTTCTTAGGCAGGAATTTGAAATCCAGCACGTCGAAGCCACCGTCGGAGCCACCGATGCGATATTCGCGTCCGTTCCCGGGCGCCTGACCCGTTTCCGCCATCATCCAGGTGGAGAGGATCAGGTCTTGCGTCCAGCGATAATCGCCCATGGCAGGCGGGCCCTCGGCGTCCCGCGGCCAGTGGGCAAAGCCGTTGTGCAAATTGGCGATGTGCTTGGCAATCACCAGTTGCTCGTCGGTGAACCCGTTGAGATCAGCCACGTTCAGCTCCCGAGAAGCCCTCGATGCCGGCGAAAGCTTCCGCTTCCAAGGCTTGCATGAACATGGCGCGGCCCATCTCGCCGCGCAGGCGGCGCACCTCGCGCAAGCCCATGGCCCCCAGGATCTCCAGCAATTGGTCGCGCCAGGAGGCGGCCAGGTTCTTCAAGCGTTGCACGCCCCAGTCGTGGTTCAAATCGAAGGGCATGCGGAAGGACCTCTCCTTGCGATCAACACATTCCTTTTCAAAACGCGCCTGCATCGCCACCAGAATGGGCGAATCCAGCGCCACCGCGTCCAGGCCGCACAAGATGGCTTTGGCCACGTGCTCAGCGGCCACGATGCCTCCGCCGCCGATGAGGGTCACTTCTTCGCGCATACCCAGGTCCACAAAGTGCCCGTGGGCAGCCCGGATCAATTCGAGGACAAAGCTGCCATCTCGACCGCGCCCGTGCAAGTCGGCGACAAGGTGGAACACGCGTACGCCCTGCTCAAGCGCAGCCTGCATGCCGCGTTCGTCTCCGTACTCAGTGCGCAAGGCCACAACAGTGTCGGGTAGTTCATCCTTGATGGCAGCGAAAAGCGCTCTCTCCCACCCATCCATCTCCACCAGGCGCGGCGGGTTGGGAAGGCTGCGCAGCCTGCGCGCATGCTCCGGACGCAAGACAGGGGCAACTGCCTGGGACGAAAGGCCCAGCTCGTGGACTTGCTCAAAGGGCAACACAGCCAGGCTGTCAATTTCCGCCGCCGCCTCGGCCACGATAGCGGCGACCTTGTCACTCTGGTCGTTCCCGGGAGGGTCAAACAGCAGAGGCAGCGGCAAGCTGAAGCCCGTAGGCTGGGAACCATAAGGCTGCCCATCTTCATCAAAGGTCAAAAAACTGGGGGCAGAGCCGATATCGACCACAGTGGAGATAAACTCGCGACCATGGATGCCGTCTCGAGTGGGACGCACGATCTCGGACATGTCCGTCCACATGCCGTCCCAGCCCTGCCCGCCAAATTTGCCGCGGTAGCCAGCGCCCTTTACAGGCACCAGCCCGGTTGAAACTCGTTACTAATCGCGTCAACGTAGGTCGAATTGAAAAAGGAATCCCCCATCTTGCGGCGCGCTGGATTGTGTTCAACACGCACGAATTCGGGGAACTCTGTTGTGCAGCGCAAGCAGCCCACGCACATGTGCTCACGCGGGGCGAAGCCGCCCACCGGCCCGGAGAATACCCCATACATGCAGGGCCGCGCCAATACGGGCGCCAAACGCCCGCGGTAATGGATCAGTTCGCTAACCAGCAGGCGGGCCAGTCCGACCTTGCCTACACGGACCTTAAAGCGGCTGGGCCATTTCTCGATATCTGGGGTAGGTTGGGTAGAGACGTGATAGCGGCGGTAACCGCTGGATGGACCAGAAGTAGCTTGGGTGCGGCTTGCCAGCGCGTGCTTCATTGACTGCCTTTCCGCCCAACAAAAAATGGGCATGCGGGCATGCCCATTAAACTCACGGCCATACCCTCCAATAGGTGGTTCGCTACCATGGTTTCCGCTGTCCCGTCCGTCACCGGTCGGTTTTAGGAAGCCACTTGTCTTGGAGGGAGAAACGGAGCCTGTAGCTTGGCTCCAGAGGTATCCGCTGCTAGTCCGATAAACCTCATCCTCGTAATCTCGCCATAGGCGAGACCCAGCCGCTATTTCTCCTATTCAGTTATTAACGCCGCGTTTATACCCGCGGCCCGAGCTTCCTGTCAAGCGAGCGAATTTGATGCCTATTGCGTGTCTCGCCCAAGGCGTCGCTGCAATACATGGGTTAGGTCGCCCAGCTCCGGCACGCGAAGCGCCCAGGCCACCAAAACATACACTCCAAAACCGATGATGAGGCCCCCACCGGCCAGCAGCCATACGGGTTTCCCTTCCATGCTTGCCAGCCAGGCCCACAAGGCGGCCCCCATGGCGGCGCTGCCCAACGCGGCCTGTCCCAGACCTGCCCACACGCGCCCGCCTTCCAAGCCGCTCAGCCGGCGGCTCATCAGCACCAACAGGGCCAGCATCTCCAGGAAGGTAGCCGCCGAGTTCGAAAGCGCCAGTCCGCCGTGCGGCATCCATCCCTTGGACAGGAAGACGCCCGGCAAGATCAAGCTGAGCAGCGCATTTAGCCCCATGGCGGCCACACCTACCGTCACCGGGGTGCGCGTATCATGCAGCGCATAGAAAGCCCTAGAGGCAATCTCCACGACCGAATGTCCCACCAGGCCGGCGGTATACCAGAGCAGTGCCCAGGCCACCAATTGGGTATCGCCGGGCGTGAATTCGCCGCGTTGGAATAGCAGCGCCACAAGGGGCTGGCGTAATAGGATCAAACCAACCGTAGCAGGCAGTGAGAGCAGCAAAACACTGCGCAAGGTTCCGGCCAGCGAACCGCGCAGTTCATCCATCCTGCCACCCGCGAACTGCGCCGAGAAGGTCGGCAGCGCGGCGATGGCGATAGCTTGGGCGATGACGATCTGCGGCATGGTCATCACTTGGAAGGCAATCGTGATTGCCGCCAGGCTTCCAACGGGTAATCCGGAAGCGATGATGGTATTGACCACGAAATTGATCTGCACTGCGGCTTGCCCCAGCAGCCGCGGCGCCATCAGCCTGGCAACCTCACGCACATTGGCAATGCCCAATCCGAATGTGGGCGTGTACGTGGGCCGCAATTGCAGCAGGCCGGGCAGTTGCACCACCAGGTGCAGCCCGGCACCCAGCACCGACCCCCAGGCCAGGCCATATACGCCGATGTGCGGCACAAAGAACAGGACACCGATGATGACGCCGATCCAATTCATGCTGGGCGCCAGGGCCGGCAGCAGGAATTTCTGGTGGGCGTTGAGCATCCCCATCAACAAGCCGCTCAAGCCAAAAATAATC
Organism: uncultured Chloroflexia bacterium; assembly: GCA_963797275.1. GTDB lineage: Bacteria > Chloroflexota > Anaerolineae > Anaerolineales > UBA11579 > JAMCZK01. The sequence continues at coordinate 224,352 of CAWCOT010000002.1, forward strand.
GGCGTCAGCAGCATGATGCGTAGCAGCTGTGTGGTCAGGGCTTGCTGGGCAGGATCGAAATCTGGCACAAGGATGTGTTGAGCCAGCGGAGCTGCGAACAGCCAGGCTAGAGCGCAGAGTGCCACCAGCGCCAGCGTCAGCAGGTTGGTGATCGAAGAGGCCATCAGCCAGGCTTGGGCTTTTTTCTTACTTTCCAACAACCCGGTGAAGGTTGGGATGAACGCCGAGGCCAACGCGCCACCCGCCACCAGGCTGAACACCAGGTCCGGCAGGCGGCCGGCCGCGTAGTATGCGTCCAGGGCCGCATCCGCTCCGAAAGCCCGCGTGATCAGGATCTGGCGCAGCAAGCCCACCAGGTTGCTGAGCACAAAGGCAGCCATCACGGTGCCGGCTGCCCGGGCTATCTGGCGGTTTGCCGAATTTTGCATGCAGGGATTATATGCGCTGCTTAGTGGCAAGTGGGCTTGTTGACCCAGCGAGGCCATTTACTCTATTATCTGTTTGTGGACAAACACCGCGTTTTTCTGTTTCGCTGGGACCAGGCCGCCGCCGAGCAAACCGCGGCGGACCTGCGCGCTCAGGGTTGGCAGGTTGAAGTGGAGTGGCAGGATGGCGAACGCGGCAGCAAGGCAGCCAGCGCCAACCCGCCTGACGCGTTTGTGTTCTTCCTGGACTACAAGCCTTCCCACAGCCGCGTTACAGCCGAATACCTGGCTAGGGCCAAAACCACGCGAGGCATTCCAATGATGTTCGTGGGCGGCCAGGGTGGACAGTTGGAAACAGCCAAACAAAAAATTCCTACCGGGCAGTTTATCTCGGAGGCAAGCCTCGAAAAAACACTCGAGGCGCTTGCCAAATGATTGCCGACCCGATTCGTTGCAGCTGGGCACAAAGCGACCCGTTGCTCATGCGGTATCACGACCATGAATGGGGCCTGCCCCTGCACGACGAAACCCGCCTATTTGAGATGTTCGTGCTGGAAGGTGCCCAGGCCGGCTTGAGCTGGCTCACTATCTTGCGCAAGCGGCCTGCTTATCGGAAGGCTTTTGAGAACTTTGATCCTGAAAAGATCGCCCGCTACGGCGAAGCCAAAGTGGCTGAATTGCTGTCCAACGCTGGCATCATCCGCAATCGCCTCAAGCTGCGCGCGGCTGTCGACAACGCCAAGGCATTTCTGCGAGCCAGCGAGGAATTCGGCAGTTTCGACAAATACATCTGGCAATTCGTGGAAGGCAAGCCAGTCCAGAATAATTGGGTCACGACGAAGCTGGTTCCCAGCCAATCGGCCGGGTCCCAAGCCATGAGCAAAGACCTGAAGAGACGCGGCTTCCGCTTCGTGGGACCCACCATATGCTACGCTTTCATGCAGGCTACCGGCATGGTCAACGACCATCTGGTGGATTGCTTTCGCCATGCCGAAGTGCAGCTTTAAAGTGAGAGAGCCGGGTACGCCGCCCGGCTCTCACTAAGGAGGAGAAGAAGAGAAATCGCCCTTACGCTGATATCATAGAGGAGTCCACTAGTACCTGCTTGACGCCTTCCCTACGCTTACCCTACGCTGACCCATCAATATGGTAAGTATTTGATGAGTACCAACCGTAGCTTGCCTACCGTCTACTATGGGGAATACCCACACGCTCGCCTGGGTTTGCTTTGGGCCGCCCTCAGCTCGCGCGGAATTTGGGCGGCGGCGTACGGCATGTCCGAAGCGGAATTCCGCGCCCAGGCCGAGGGGCGCGGCGGCATGGTCAGCCTGGTCTACGACCTCGCCCAGGTCGAGCCCTTCCTGCGCCAGATGGATGAATTCTTGGCCGGCCAGCGCGTTCGTTTCGATACTCCCGTGGATTGGAGCGGCATGACCGGTTTCCAGATTGCTGTACGCAAAGCGGTAATGGCTGTGCCTTATGGCAGCACGGCTTCCTACGGAGAGATCGCAGCGGCGGTAGGAAAACCTCTGGCCGCCCACGCCGTGGGTGGCGTGCAGGCCAATAATCCCATCTCTTTCCTCATCCCTTGCCATCGCATCATCGGCAGCGATGGCAAGTTGCACGGCTATGGCGGCTTAGGTGGCCTGCAAACCAAAGAGTGGCTTCTTGACTTGGAAGCCAAACACCTCAACACAAAATAGTTCGCAGTATACTGAGCAAAACCTCGTCCTTCAGGGAGCTTCCATGCACAAGCAAACCAACCTTCTGATCGCATTTATTGCCCTTGCCGGCACCTTGCTGGCCTGCTCGACCTTTGCCGACCTTGGTGTAGGTGCCTCATCCACGCAGTCCCCGTTATCAGGCACCCCCATCACCCGCGGCGATGACGAGCCGGTGCTGGTTACTGGCAGCATTCCATTCACCAGCCCATTTTTCCTTAGCAGCAGCTTCGAGCCATTCGTCCTTTTGGAAGACGAATCCGGTTTCGTCAATCGCAACCGCGATTTTGTCTTCCCTTTGAACGGACAAGCCATTGGCCCGGTAGACCAGGTAAGTGACAGTGAGTTGAAGTTCAGCCTAACTCTGCCCAGCGTGCCCCAGGGGACCTTCGTCGATGTGGACAACAACGGGCAGACTGACCAAGGTGTAATGGTGTTTGTCGTTGCCTATTGGTCCAATACCTGGGATGGGCCCTTCTTGGAAGAACGCGATGGCACCGGTTGGTCCAACGCCTACGTCTCCACCACCACCGACCCGAACCGTGAGGATGAGATCGATGGCGGAACCATGGTCATTTGGTCTCCTGACGACCAGCAATCCTTCCCCACCGATTTTGGCGAAGACAACAAGCTGTTCACCGAAGATGACCCGGTTGCTGTGGTACCGGCAGGCTACAGCTTTGTGGACCTTGATGCCTCTCCGTTCCGCGTCTACAAGCAATCAACGCTTGATCTGACTCTGAACGAAGGCGAAAGCGCCCTCAAAGATTACTCCGCGATGAGCTACACGGATGCCTTTGATGCCCTGTTCAATAAGGTGTCCGTTGAATACCCATTCACGGATCTGAAAGGTTTGGACTGGAATGCAATTTACTCCCAGGTCGCTCCTGAAGTGGCGGCGGCAGGCACGGACACCGCTTTCCATAAAGCTTTGCGCGATTTCCAGCACGCCATTCCTGACGAACACGTTGGCCTGAGCTTTGACGCTGGTGATTTCTATCCGCTATTTGGCGGAGGCTTTGGCTTGATCTTGGACCAGCTTGACGATGGCAGCGTTGTGGTCAGGCAGGTTTTGCAACAGGTGGATGATCAAAGAAATGGAACGGTCCAATCTCCTGCTGCCGCGGCCGGCATTCAGCCCGGAGCCAAGATTATTAGTTGGGCTGGGCGACCAGTTGCTCAGGCGTTGAATGCAGTGATTCCCTTCTTTAACGCACATTCCACGCCACAGGCTAAACTTCTGGACCAGTTAATTTACCTTACGCGTGTCCCCCAGGACAGCAGCGTGGAAGTTACCTTCCAGAATCCTGGCGCTGGCGAAAAGACTGTAACCATGGATTCGGCCCTTGAGCTCGATTCGATCCTTCAGGCGGATGCATTGGCTTCCCTCGACGCCATGTCCGCTCCACTGGAAGGTAGAACATTGGAATCCGGTTTTGGATATATCAAAGTAACCAGCCTTGAGGACGATACCAACCTGCTGGCACACCTTTGGGAAGTCACCATAAAGAAAGCTGTCGACAACGGCGTACCCGGCTTGATCATCGACCTGAGAGCCAATGGGGGCGGCAGCGGCGGATTAGCCGTTCAGTTCGCCAGCTATTTCTACAACCAAACAATTGACCTATGGCATCGCGAAAGCTACAACAGTTTGCTGGGAAGCTTCGAGACCAGCCCGTTCCCGGTGCGTATCGAACCGACCCCTCCGTACTACGACGGACCTGTTGTGGTACTGATCAGCCCTTCCTGCGTGAGCGCTTGCGAAGGCTTCGCCTACGCCATGACATTTAACGGTCGCGCCACGGCAGTGGGATATGCGGGCACCTCCGGCGCCTTCGGGGATGTGGGCTTGGGTCAGTACAACATGCCAGGCGACTTCACCATGCAGTTCCCCACCGGCCGCCCGGTTGCACCGGATGGCAGCATCGTGTTGGAGGGCAAGGGCGTTCAGCCGGATGTCAAAGTTGCCAAGACCTTGGATTCCGTACTGGGCTCCGGTGACCCGGTGCTGGATGCGGCGGTGCAATATCTCGAGAGCCAAACCAACTAGCCGCATGAAGGTCCTCATCGCAGACAAACTCGCCTCAGAGGCCGCCGAGCGCCTACGCGCCGGCGGCGCTGAGGTGGAAGACCGCGGCGGGATAGATGCCGCCGCGCTGGTTAAAGCCCTGCCCGAAGTGGATGGTCTCGTCGTGCGCAGCCGCACCAAGGTGACCAGCGAGCTGCTGGCCGCGGGCGCCAAGCTCAAGGTGGTAGGCCGCGCCGGCGTGGGAGTGGACAATATTGATGTAGCCGCGGCCAACGCGCGCGGCGTAGCTGTGGTTAACACACCCGTGTCCACTAGCGTGGCTGTGGCCGAGCTTACCTTCGGCTTATTGCTCTCATTGATACGCCAGATCCCGCGCGCTGACGACAGCATGAAGCAGGGCTTGTGGGTCAAAAAGGAACTGGAAGGCACTGAACTGGCCGGCAAGACACTGGGTATTCTGGGTGTGGGTAATATCGGCAGCCAGGTGGCCCGCCGCGCCGCAGCCTTCGATATGCGCGTGCTGGGATACGACCCCTTCCTGGACGACAAGGAACTCAAGCAGCGTGGTGTTGAACCAATTTCGCGTGAAGACCTTTATGCTCAGGCGGATGTCATAACTCTGCACTTACCTCTCCTATCCGAGACCCACCACATGCTAAACAGAGAGTTTTTCGAAAGAATGAAATGGGGCCTTTATCTGGTGTGCGCCGCCCGCGGTGGCATGATCGATGAAGGGGAATTGCTGGCCGCCTTGAATTCGGGGCAGGTAGCGGGTGCCGCCTTGGATGTGTACGAGACCGAACCTCCCGGCCAAAGCCCGCTGGCTGCCCACCACGCGTGGTGGCCACCCCGCACATTGGCGCTCAAACGGCCGAGGCCCAGACTCGCGCGGCAATGGACGTCGCCGACGAAGTGCTCAACGCTTTACAGGGCAAGCCCTTGCGCTGGCAAATCAAATAAACGAAATGACACCATAAAGAAACAAAGTGCACAAGGTCTTAATTTCTCTTTGTGCACTTTGTGGCGAGAATACACTAAGGAGAGAAATGAATAAAGACCTGGCACGCTTGAAAGAAATCCTGGCCGAGGTAGATGACCTGAGCCGGGCCAGCGCCCTGCTGGATTGGGACCAGCAGGCTTACATGCCGCCTGCCGCCGCCGAGGCCCATGGGCAGCAATCCGGTACGATCAACAAGATCGGCCACGAATTGTTCACTTCGGCTGAAACCGGCAAACTGCTAGAGAAATTGCAAAAGACTGCCAAGGATTGGGATCCCGATTCCGATGAGGCTTGCCTGGTGAAAGTCGCTGCCCGCAACTTCGAGCGCGCCGTTAAAGTGCCGTCTGCCATGGTGAGCGAGCGTTCGGAGATTACTTCTATGGCCCAGCAGGGCTGGCAGAAAGCGCGTGCCGAATCCAAGTTCCCCATATTCCAACCCCATCTTGAAAAGGTGGTGGATTGGACCCAGCGCTACGGGCAGCTTTTCGCGCCCGTGGATCATCCTTACGACGCCTTGCTGGACGAATTCGAACCTGGCATGAAAACCGCCGAGGTCAAAGCCATTTTCGACGAGATACGTCCCAAACAGGTGGAACTCATCAAGGCCATCGCCGAGAAGCCCCCAGTGGACGACAGTATGTTGCACCAGCACTTCCCGGAGAAGGACCAGTGGGCCTTTGGCGTGAAAGTCATCACCGCCTTCGGCTTTGATTGGGAGCGCGGCCGCCAGGATAAGGTCACCCATCCATTCATGACTAACCTGGGGTACGGCGACCAGCGCATCACCACTCGCGTCTACGAAGACTTCTTCAACGCCCACCTCTTCGGAAGCATGCATGAGACCGGTCATGCGCTTTACGAACAGGGCATTCCCAAGGAACTGGCGCGCACGCCGCTGTACAACGGCACCTCGTTGGCAGTCCACGAAATCCCAGTCCCGCATGTGGGAGAATCTTGTGGGCCGCTCCAGGCCTTTCTGGGGCCACTTCTACCCTGAGCTGCAAAAAGTGTTCCCGGAGCAGCTTGGTAAGGTCAAGCAGGATGCTTTCTACAAAGCCATCAACCGCGTTGCGCCCACCTTCATCCGCGTGGAGGCCGATGAGGCCACTTACAACCTTCATATCATGCTGCGTCTTGAAATGGAGATCGACATGCTGGAGGGAAATCTGCAAGTCAAAGAGCTTCCCGACGCTTGGGACGAGCGCTTCCAGGGTTACCTCGGGGTCACGCCTCCGGACGATGCACAAGGCGTGCTGCAGGACGTGCACTGGTCGGCGGGCATCATGGGCTATTTCCCCACCTACGCGCTGGGCAACCTGATCTCCGCCCAATTGTGGGAAGTCGTCACCAAGGACATCCCTGATCTGGACGAGCAGATTAGCCAGGGAGAATTCTCGACCCTGTTGGGCTGGCTGCGCAAAAAACTCCATCGTCACGGCGCCAAGTTCGAACCGCAGGAGATCGTCCAGCGCATCACCGGTGCCAAGATCAATGGCGCAGCCTATATCCGTTACCTACAAAAGAAATTCGGCGAGATTTACAACCTGTAACTCAAGGGGGCGGGTAGGCTAACCCGCCCCCACTTCTTCCCTTTCAGGTATGATTCTGCCAATGGCCAACATCCTGTTCGTGGACGACGAGCCGCTAACCAGAAAACTGCTCACCCAAGCCGCCAGCATCCTGGGTCACCGTGGCATTACCGCCTCCTCCGAGGCGGAGGCTTTGAAAATAGCCCGCGCAGAACGCCCCGACCTGATCGTCACCGATGTGAATCTGGAAGGCAAGCAAAGCCTGGATATGATTGACCAGCTCACCAAGGGAAGCGACACCAAAGGAATCCCTATCGTCACGCTCTCAGCCTTGAATTTGTCGGACATCCAGGCAGAAGCGCGCGCCCACGGCGCCGTAGCCAGCCTAGAAAAGCCCATCCGTCTGCAGACCCTTCTCGAGGTCATCAAAGAGTACGCTCCCCAAGGTTGAGGTAACCTCCCGCTGAAGGTTCCACCCCAATTGTGAATAACCCTAAAACTCGCTTCCCGGTTATAAGCGCCTGCCTGCTGATTGGGTCGATTGCATCCAGTTGTGCCTATGCTACCCGGATCGCTCCAACGGCGATTCCGCCGACAACCGCCCATCCCACCACCGCCCAGCCGTTTGCAACGAATATTGCATCTTTTACACCTACCGCAAAATATTTTGCACAATCGCTGAATATTTTCCAGCCCGGCCAGGGTTCGCGCCTGGTTTCGCCCATCCAGCTAACCGTGGATGTACCCCCTGGAGACGGCGTCCTACGCGCCGAATTGGTAGGCAATGACACCACCTTGCTGTGGCGCGATGTCCTTCCCACCCGTGATTCTGACCGTGTGGAGGTGGATATCCCCTTTGAGATCCGCGGCGAAGAAAACGCGCGCCTGCTGGTCAGCCGGGACGACCAATTTAATCGCGTAGTTGAATTGCGTTCTGTGGAGATCCAATTGCTTGAGAGTGGGACCACCCTCCCGATGCCGCCCAGTGAGCAGGAAACTCCACACATCGACCTCCCACAGGCGGGTCAAACAGTGAGTGGGGGCCTGCTTTCCCTTTCAGGCCGCGTGGCCCCGGGGGTTGAAGGGCCTCTCGACCTGCGCCTGGTCACCCGTGATCGCCGCGTGCCCGCCATAGCCAACGTCTACCCTGCCGCCGATGGCAGTTTTTCCGCCGAGGTGGTTTACAGTTTGCAGCAAGCAGAATGGGTGCTGGTAACCGTTTCCCAACGCCAGGATGGCGTCACCGCCAGCCTCTCCAGCGTCGAGGTGTGGCTGGAACCTTAATCCTACAATGGGCCGAAGGCCAGGAATTGGCCAATATTCAAAGCAGGATTAAAGATTAGATTGGTAAGAATGTCGAAGCCTGCCAATGGCAGGATGAAGATCACCGCCAACAAAATGATCGATCCGTAAGGTCGCAGGTTTTCCATGACAGCCTTGCCGGAAGGGGGCAAGAGGAAATGCAGCACCTTTTCACCATCCAGCGGGAACAGCGGAAGCAGATTAAACAGCATCAGGATCAAGTTAATCAGCACAAAGGTTTCCAGCACATAATAAATCGATGGAAGCCAGCCTGTCTGCTGAAATGAAAAACTCACCCATCCCAGGCGGATCGGGACAGCCCCCACGATTGCCATCAGTAAATTTGAAGCGGGACCGGCCAAAGCCACCAGCATAGGCGCCCATGGCGAGCGGCGCTCCAGTGCGTAAGGATTGATCTGCACAGGTTTGGCCCAGCCGAAGCCGGCCACCAGCAACAGCAGCGAGCCCAGCGGATCCAGATGCACCAGGGGGTTGAGCGTCAAGCGCCCCTGGCTGCGCGGTGTATCGTCGCCAAAGGCGTCCGCCACCAGGGCATGCGCGAATTCGTGGACGGTGAAAGCCGCCACCAGCACAATGATGCGGGCAATGAGAATGGCAGGCGTCAGATTGTCTAACATGGGGGCAGCCCGGGATTATAGCATGCCGAGGTTATAATGCCGCCGAGACCGGATAAGACGCATGCTGCCCGACCTAAAACTTGATGACGTGGTGCGCCTGCGCAAGACCCACCCTTGTGGCAGCACGGATTGGAAAGTGGTGCGTATGGGAGCAGACATTGGCCTTGTTTGCCTGGGTTGCGGCCGGCGGGTGCTACTGGAACGCCGCAAACTGGCCAAACGCCTCAAGAAGATCGTCCCGCCCGAAGAACTTACTGCCTGAAGCCATGTCCACCCTGTATCTCGTAGCCACGCCCATCGGCAACCTCGAAGACCTCAGCCCCCGTGCGCAGCGCCTGCTGGGTGAAGTTGTCCTCATCGCCGCTGAAGACACACGCCACAGCGGAAACCTACTCAAGCACTTTGGGATCCAGAACTCCACTCACCAGTTATTTCGAACACAACGAGCGCTCCAAGCTGGACAAAGTCCTGGCGGCTCTGGACAAGGGTGATGTGGCCCTCATCTCTGATGCCGGCATGCCGGCTGTAAATGACCCCGGGTACTTGTTGGTGCGCGCCGCCCTCGACAGCGGACACCAGGTCAGCCCTGTTCCCGGCCCTAGCGCGCCCATCAGCGCCCTGGCCGCCTCGGGCCTACCCAGCGACCAATTCCTCTACTTGGGCTATGCACCGCGCAAAGCGGCGGAGCGTCGCCGCGCCTTTGCCGAGGTCGCCGATCTGCCTTATACGCTTATCCTTCTTGAAGCGCCTCACCGCCTGCTGCCCACCCTGCAGGATTTGCAAGCCATCTTGGGAGAACGCCAGGTGGCCGTGGCTGCCGAACTCACCAAACTCTACGAGCGCTTTTTCCGCGGACTCTTCAGCGAAGCCATTGCTTTCTACGAAGCCGAAGTGGTGCGGGGCGAGTTCACCATCGTAGTCGCCGGGGCGCAAGCAGAAGCTGAAGCCTGGGACGATGCTCGCGTGCTGGCCGCCCTCAAAGACGCTAAGGGCGGGGAGACACCCTCGCAGTTAGCCCGCCGTGTGGCGGCCAGCGCTGGGTGGCCGCGCAGTCAGGTGTACGAATTGCTGCAAAAGATGTCGCAGAACTAAACTCATCCCACTGCGTTTATCATTAGACGACTTCAAAAAATAACGGGACTAGGCATGAATCTGAACGACCTGAACCTATACAAACAACTCGACCCCGAAGGCATGATCGGCCACATCAACGGCCTGCCGGACCAACTGGTCGCCGCCTGGAAGCTGGGCAGCCAGCTAGACTTGCCAACCTGGACTGGCATAAAGCAGGTGGTCGTGGCCGGCATGGGCGGCTCAGCCATTGGCTCCGACCTGTTAGCCGCTTATGCCGAGCCGTCCCTCAAGGCCAGTTGGACCACGCAACGCGATTATGGTCTGCCCGCCTGGGCTCTTGGCGAGGCAACGCTAGTCATCTGCTCTTCGCATTCCGGCAACACCGAAGAGACCCTGGCCGCTTTCGAAGCCGCCCGGGCGGCTGGCTGCCGCATTTTATGCGTAAGTACGGGCGGCAAGCTGGCCGCAACCGCTAAGCAAGCCAAACTGCCCCTGTGGGTTTTCGAACACAACTTCCAACCACGCACGGCAGTCGGTTATTCCTTTGGATTGCTGCTGGCCGCCGCCTTCCGCCTGGGTCTTCTCCCCGACCCATCCAAAGAGCTGGAAGGCGCAGTGACCGCGATGAAAGAGCAGCAAGCCAGCTTGCTGCCGGAGGTGCCCGACACTCGCAATTCCGCCAAGCGCATGGGTGGCCAGTTCATGGGCCGCTGGACCACCGTCTTCGGGGCCGGACTCATGGCTCCGGTGGCGCGCCGCTGGAAAACACAGATCAACGAGAACGCCAAAGCCCAGGCCTCCTACGAATTGATTCCTGAGGCCGACCACAACACATTGCAAGGCACGCTGCAGCCCGAAAACCAATTCGGCGCCACTATGGCGATCTTCCTGCGCGCTTCGCTCAATGACCCGCGCGACGAACGCCGAGCCGAGCTCACTCGCATGTCGATTATGGTGCAGGGCATCAACACTGACGCCATCACCGGCCTTGGCGACACGCCGCCTGTCGCAAATGTGGACCGCCTTACATTACGGAGACTACGCCAGCTATTACCTTGCCATTGCCTACGGCTCCGACCCCTCGCCTGTACCTACGCTGGCAGAATTCAAAGACAAAATAAAGGGGACTGGGTAGCTCCAGGTTATCGACGCAATGCAGCAAATTGGCAGAACTCTAACCGAGGTATCAAACAGGGTTGGGCGTTACCGATTACCTGTCCTCAGTCTCGGCATTTGCAGCCTGGCCTATGGTCTGCTTACCCCTTGGTTGGGCTTCTATTGGGACGATTGGCCACTGACCTGGTTTTCACATCAATTCGGATCCGCGTATTTCATCAATTATGAGCCCTCCCGACCCTTTTCCGGTTGGCTGTACGCGGCTTCGTTTTCCCTGTTGGGCGAATCAACTCTTGCCTGGCAACTGTACGCGTTACTGTGGCGCTGGCTTAGCGTATTGGCACTGTGGTGGCTGCTGCGCCTGTTGTGGCCAACACGCCGTCGCCTGGCGACCGTTGCCGCGCTGATCTTTGCAATATACCCCGGCTTCAGCCAACAGCCCATTGCCGTAACCTACAGCCTTTATTGGCTGTATTTCACCCTCTTCTTGTTTTCATTGTGCTGCACCGTTTTGAGCCTTCGTCCCGGCGGCCGTTCCTGGGCCTATGCTGCTGGAGCACTGCTGCTTGCCGCGGCTCTACCATGTTCTCCACCGAATACTTCTACGGCCTGGAACTGGCCCGCGGCCTGTTGATATTAGATCTTGCTCGACCGCCAAACATCGTCTCGGCGCCTGACATTGCAAAAAACGCTGCTTACCTGGGTGCCCTACCTAGCGCTGGTGGCCCTTGTTTTCGCTTGGCGCTACCAGCAGGCGCTAGCGGGTGATAGCCTGTATGCCACATCGTTGCTCGGCAGCCTGCTTGCCCAGCCGACCACTGCCATCCCCACCCTGATTGGCACCATGCTAGGCGATTTCTTCGAAGCCAGCCTGGCAGCTTGGGGGCGCATGGTGTTGGTTTGGCAGCAGATCATCTGGGGATCTTTGGCCAGTTGGCTATATCTTTTCGTAGTGTTGGCTGTTTTCGCGCTGGCAGCGTTGGCCTTGCGATCCAATGGGGAAACAGAGACCCGACCCTGGAAAACGCGGGGAAATCTGGTTGTTTGGAGGCGCTGCCCTGCTCCTGGGAGGCCTGTCATTCTGGATCGCGGAATTGCCTCTGCGCCTTAGCTTCGCCTGGGACCGTTTTACCCTGCCGATGCTACTCGGCGTCAGTCTATTGATGGCAGCCATCCTCGACCTATGGATTGCTCGTTGGAAGCCGGCATGGCTGGCTGTCGCCCTGCTGTTCGGAACTCAGTGCCGGCTATCATCTCTACAACGCTAACTCATACCGCGAAGAGTGGGAGGCGCAGCGCACTTTTTTCCAGCAGCTGGTCTGGAGGGTACCTTCTCTGGCGACCAATACCGCCTTGCTCAGTGTGGAAAACTCACTCGAACATTACACGGACAATTCGTTAACCGCTCCATTGATCTGGATCTATGGGCAAGCCGCCACCCCGGCCTCCATCCCTTATTACATGGCTTACCTCGACTTGCGCAGCAACGAAGCCCTGCTGGGCGGCAGTCCCACCATCAGCAAAAACTATCGCTCAAGTCAATTCCTGGGCAGCAGCGAGGATGTGGTGCTATTCTTTTACGCGCCGCCCGCCTGTTTGCGCATCCTCGACCCCGAGTTGGACGCCTGGAGGCCAGGATTGCCGGAGATACTTATGGACCAGGCGGCCCGCTCCAACTTGGGGCGTATCTCAGCCGAGCCCAGCCCCCAATTGATGGCAAATTTCCCTTATTGGGAGGCCGCCCCGGACAACAGTTGGTGTTCCTACTTCGAGAAAGCTGATCTTGCCCGCCAACTGGGGGACTGGGAGCAAGTTGCTAGACTGGGCGATATTGCCTTCAGCCTGGACGATGCTCCCAACCATCCAGCCGAACGCACACCATTCATCGAGGGCTACGCCCACACCGGCGATTGGGAAAGAGCGTTGCAACTCACCGCTCGTTCGCAAGAGGTCAACCCAGGGATGCAGCCAATGCTTTGCGCCTTGTGGAGGCGCATCGGCGACCAAACACAGCCATCCCGTGAGCGCCAGTCGGCCTTGGGCGCGGTGCAGAATATGCTGGCTTGCACCGCCCCATAAGAAGCGCCCCAATCTAGAGTACACTGCATGGCCATGCGTCCAGCTAACATCAAGGTGTCCATCATCGTTCCTACGTATAACGAAGAAGAGCATATCGTCAGTCTGGTCGAAGATCTGTACGCCAAGATCGAAGCTCCGCTTGAACTTATCATCGTAGACGATGATTCCTCCGATGACACAGCTACCCTGGTGGCCGGCCTAGATTACCCCGGGCTGCGCCTGATCCGACGCAAGGTGCGGGGTCTGGCGGCGGCTTTCCATCGGGGCATTCTGGAAGCCACTGGCGATATCATCGGCTGGATGGACGCCGACATGACCATGCCGCCGGAGGTAATGAACCAGCTGATCGCCCAACTGGACCAACATCACGTCGCCATTGGTTCCCGCTATGTGGAGGGCGGCAGTGACAACCGTAACTGGCTGCGTGTGTCGGCAAGCCGTGCCATCAACTGGCTGGCGCGCGTTGTGCTGGGCGGCCACGTGCGTGATTACGACAGCGGTTTCGTGGCCATCCGCCGCGAGGTATTCGATTACATTACCCTGATCCCCATGGGCTATGGCGATTATTTTATCGAATTTATCTACGACGCATTGCGCTCTGGATTGAAGGTCAAAGAAGTGGGCTATGCCTTTCGCGACCGCAACGTGGGCATTTCCAAATCGGCCCCTTCACTGATCTCCTTCCTGATAACCGGCTCGCGCTATGTGCTGCGCATCTTCAGCTTGCGGCTACGCTTCCTCAGCGGCCGGGACTGAGTGCCCTGTATGCAGGCCGAAGAATATTACCGCCTTTACCAGGCTGAGGAGCGCATGTGGTGGTTCCGCGGCCTGCGCATGTTCCTTGGCAGGCTGCTGCCCAGTGATTCTTCACAGAGCCTAAAGGCGCTCGACATCGGTTGCGGAACTGGCGGCTTCCTGCGTTATCTCTCCCGGCGCGGCTTTCGCGCCGTGGGCTTGGATTACTCTCCGGTAGCCTTACAATACGCTGCGCGCCGCGATGCCGCCAGCTTGATACGGGGTAGCGCCAACGATCTACCTTTTCGGGGAACCTTTGATTTGGTCGTCTGTGTGAACGTCCTTGAGTTGGAAAACATCGACCCCCAGCGCCTGGTCGATAGGGCGCTGATGGCCCTCAAGCCAGGTGGGCACGGGCTCTTCGTCATGTCCGCCCACCAATGGCTGCTTAGCGAGCACGACCGGGCGGTCAATTCGGTGCGACGCTACAATCTGCGCCAATTGAAGCAGCTATTTGATAAGCCCGGAATAGGGCTACTGCGCGCCACATACCTGTTCATGTCCGTCTTCCCGCTTTTGGCCTTGCGCAAATTGCTCAATCCCATGCAGTTGGCGGATGACAGCCAGCCGGCCCAATCTGATGTTAGCACTCCCCACCCGCTGATCAACGAGCCTCTGGCTGCCATCTCCTGGTTCGAGGCGCAGCTCCTCAGCGTGGTCAGCTTCCCTATGGGTTCTTCCGCCTTAATTCTGGTGAAAAAAGATGGCTAGTATTATCTGGCTGGAACGTATGGAGGCCACCCGACCCTACCAGCCCCTGCGATATCCGATGAACCGCCAATTCGTAGCCTTCTTGCGCCGCACCGCGCTGCATGGGCATGGACTGCGCGTGGCTTAGGTGGCCTGTGGCAGCGGCTATTCTGCGGGCCTCTGAGCCAAACGTAGCCCTCGGCGTGGCTGCCGATTTGAATTTGGAAGACCATTTGCAGGCCGATGTCCCGGACTATGCGGCCAGCTTTGTGCTCATGGATATCTTCCATCCGGAGCTGGCCCCGGCCAGCATGGATTTGGTTTGGAACCGCTCATCCCTTGAAGAGATCCCCCACCCCGAACGAGCTGTGGCAGCCATGGCGTGGCTCGCCCAGGCCTGGCGGCCATGTCTTCGTAGGGCTAGCAATCATCTGGTCGTAGAAAGCAATATCCAGCCCGGAACCTGCCCCCACCACTAACACGTCGAACTTTTACTTGTTTTTGGGCATGAGCCTGTTGGTTGTACTTATCTAGCTAGTCCCAGGAGCCGAAGCACCACACTGCGTGAATGTATAGTCACCAGCCATCATTATCACCTCCTTTCATGGAGCAGAATGAGCCATAGGGTCTGCGTTATCGAAAATGTGGATTAAGAAAGCAAACAGCCGCCTAAACTGGCTGTTTGCATCGCCCCTATTAATTCGCGATTAGATCATCTCTCGCGCGAACTCGAACTGCTTTTTGCTTCCGAGATGGGTTCCTCGGGGACGACAATCCACATCACTAAATACACCAGGATCCCGGTGCCCCACAGAAGGAAGCTGAAGGCGAAGATCAGCCGTAATATCGTTGCATCCACATCCAGGTATTCTCCCAGGCCGGCAGCTACGCCGCCCAGCATGCGATTATTGCGCGAACGATACAATCGTTTCACATCGTCACTCATATTTGTCTCCTTTTCATATTTCATCTATTAATGCGAATCTTTTATGTGAAAGGTGCAATGATCGGGATTAGCCTCAAACGAAGGTGCCGATTTTCAGTCCCCTACCCATTCCACAACAGTGGCTTCCCCCTGCCCCACACCAACACACAGGGTAGCCAATCCATAATAAGGCCGCTTTGCCGCGGGCGCCCGCCGACGCATTTCGTGCAGCAGCGTGGTGAGGATGCGCGCCCCCGAGCAGCCCAATGGGTGCCCCAGCGCCACAGCGCCCCCATTAACATTGGTGATTTTTTCGCTCAATCCCAGCTCGCGCATCACCGCCAGGGATTGCACCGCGAAAGCTTCGTTGAGCTCAACCAACCCCATATCCTCAATCTTCAAGCCTGCGCGCTGTAATGCCTTGCGCGTGGCTGGCACCGGACCCAGACCCATGGTGCGCGGCGGCACCCCCGCGGCCGCCGAGGCCAGCACCCGCGCCATTGGCTTTAGACCCAATGCCTCAGCTTTCTCGGCGCTGGTTAGCAGCAACGCCGCGGCCCCGTCGTTGAGTCCCGAGGAGTTGCCCGCCGTAACCGTGCCGCCTTTGCGAAATGCGGGTTTGAGCTTGGCTAGCTTCTCTAAGCTGGAATCCCTGCGTGGGCGTTCGTCCGTTTCGACCAGTATAGGGTCGCCTTTACGCTGAGGCACAGGCACAGGCACGATTTCTTCGGCAAAGCGGCCATCATCAATTGCCTCGATCGCTCTTTGGTTGCTTTGCAGCGAAAATCGGTCCTGCTCCTCCCGCGAGATCGGCATCTGGTCGTAGATGTTTTCCGCGGTTTCCCCCATCGATTCGTTTCCGAATTTTTCCTTTAGCCGCGCATTGGGATAACGCCAACCCAAGGTGGTGTCCCACATGGTCACATTGCCATACTCAAACCCCTGCGCAGCTTTAGGCACCGAGTACGGTGCCCGGCTCATGCTCTCCACCCCAGCGGCAATGTACACGTCCCCCTCACCGGCCTTGATAGCCCGGGCAGCCATGTTCACCGCCTGCAGTCCTGAGGCGCACAGTCGGTTCACCGTAACCGCGGCGACCTCTACCGGGAAATCCGCCAACAGCACCGCCATTCGGCCCACATTGCGGTTATCTTCGCCAGCCTGGTTAGCGCAGCCCATATAGACCTCTTCCACTTCGGCCGGGTCCAGACCATTGCGCTCGACCAAAGCGCGCAAGACCAGGGCTGCCATATCATCCGGCCGCACAGCTGCCAGGGCTCCGCCCAGAGCGCCGATGGGTGTGCGCACGGCGTCAATGATCACTGCATCAGGCATATCAGGGTTCCTTCCAGAGGGTCAATAGCGAAGACAGAAACTATTGTAAATGATTTGCGCAATGGCTCATTTTCACAAGCTTGGGTATAGGTGAGTTATAGTGCGTGAATCCTATCCTAACGGAGGCAAGCGTGCCGCCATTTCTTTTCGCAGGCGAGTTGGCCGCCCTGGCCACCTCGGTCATGTTCTCCATCGGGCCCAGCTTCTTCACTCTCAGCGGTCGGCTGATCGGCTCGGTCATGGTCAATCGCGGTCGCCTGCTGGCGGCTGCCATCATCCTCATGCTGGCTCACCTGGTGATTTACGGCGCGCTGTTGCCCCAGGCCACAGCGGACCAGTGGCTATGGTTCAGCCTCTCCGGCGTCATCGGACTCAGCCTGGGCGACGCCGCCCTGTTCCAGGCCTTCATCCAAATAGGGCCGCGCCTTACCATGTTGATCTTTAGCCTCTCGCCAATCCTGGCCGCGCTAATGGGTTGGATATGGCACGGGGAAACGCTTACTTTCCAGCAGGCCTTGGGAATCGTCGTTACCTTAGCCGGTGTGCTTTGGGTGGTGGCCGAGCGCCAAAACAATTCTGAGCGCATTGATTCTCGCCTGTACGTGTCCGGCTTATTCTTCGCCTTCCTTGGCGCCGTAGGCCAGGCCGGCGGCCTGGTAACCGCCAAGGAGGGTCTTATCGGTGGCATTTCTGTTCTTTCCGGCCAGGTTATCCGTATGAGCGTAGCGGCGCTAGCTATTTGGCTGGTCACCCTGGCCCTCCGCCAGGGGCGCCGCACGCTGCGCACCTTCCAGGAGCAGCCGCTAGCCACTCGCTTCTTGCTGCTGGGTGCAGTTTTCGGGCCGGTGCTGGGCGTCTGGTTTTCGCTGGCGGCCGTTAAATACACTCCCAATATCGGCATTGCCAGCACGCTGCAATCCCTGCCGCCCATCTTCCTAATCCCCATCGGCTATTTCTTCTTCAAGGAGAAAGTGAGCGCCCGCGCATTGGTCGGCACAGTCATTGCTCTTGTCGGAGTAGCCGTCCTTTTCCTGGCTCCGGGATAGCCATCCTGGGGACAAAACTCCATGTGGCGAGGGGTTGTTTGCCCCTTAATTTGCTGAGATCTACAGAATAGACTGAAATCCCACAAAGGAGATTGCATGCATACACTGGTTGTCCTCGCCATGCACGGTGCCCCACCCACAGATTTCCCCCAGGCAGACCTGGCAGAGTATGTTGGCCTGCACGCTGTCGACCAGGCCAATTATCCCGGCCAAAAGCTGCACCGCGGCTTCGCCTCCAAACCGCCCACCTCTGCAGAAAAAGCGCGTTACGCCGAACTCGACCACTTGCTGCGAAGTTGGCCGCGCACTGAAGCCAACGACCCCTTCTACATGGGGTCCCTGGCTCTGGCCCAAGCTGTTTCTAAGGAATCCCATTTGCCGGTGATTGTAGGCTTCAATGAGTTCTGCTCTCCCAGCCTGGATCAGGCCCTGGAGCAAGCGGCGACCGAGGGCAGGCGCGTCCTGGTGATTACGCCCATGATGACCTCCGGCGGCAGCCACTCGGAAGTGGAGATTCCCCTCGCAATCCAGCATGCCCGGGAAAAATTCCCGGATATCGAATTTATCTACGCCTGGCCGTTCAGCAATCACCAGGTGGCCACTTTCTTGGCCACGCAGATTGCCCGACATCTATCCGGAAAATTGGAGCCAGTTGGCTGGCGATAGCCCTCACAAACAAAAGAGCGGCCTTTCGGCCGCTCTTTTGATTCACGGATCGATTCTTATTGTCCTAGTTGGAAGGATGCCGCACTCTGATCGAACAAATCCATCCAGATTGGTGCAAAACTCGCTGGCGTAACGAAAGAGATTTTCCACTGGGCGTCCTGGTCCTTCATTAGATACTCATACAAGATGCAACCTCCATCTATTCCACTGACGCTAACGTCAATATGGATGGTGAGCTTGATCATGTCAAAGTTACTACGGTCAAAATTGTCTCTGGCGATGACCGAATATCCTGGTGTATCCATGAAAAAGCCCGCTTCCCGGTCCGCCAGTTCTTTCAACGTAGCGCTGGCTACGTCGTCGCCCTGGTCTTTGTCCACACTGGCTATCGTGCTCTCTTCCAAAGTATTGATCTTTGACACACCCAACTGAATCTCCGTACCACCTTTTTCGAAGCTGGAAGGAAGGGCTATAGTAAATCCATCGCCTTGGAAAGTCACCAAAGTTTCACCTGGGGATATCTGTTCCCCCGGGTTACCTTCGGCGGCGACTTGTGTCGCGTTTTCTCCCACGGCTGCCTGAAGAGCGGCCGTGGGTGCGGCCATACTGGCCGCGGGCGCACAAGCCGCCAAGATCAATAACCCAGCCACCCCAGCGGCAAGCCGATTTTTTCCAATTACCCCGATCCACATTGCAACACCTTTCTCAGTTTGGTCACATAGAAGGGTATCACCCGCGATGCACCCTCGTCAACTTGCGGCCAGCTTATAATTTCAGCATGCATCCCCTTGCCGGTGTCTATGCCGCTGCTGTCACTCCGGTGACCCCGGGCGGCCAGCCCGACCCCAAAGGCGTAGCAGTCCTGCTCTCCTTCCTGGAAGCTCGCGGCTGCCACGGCGCCCTGCTGCTGGGCACTACCGGTGAAGGCCCTTCCTTCTCGCCCGCAGAGCGGTTGCTGGTCTGGGAAGCTGCCGCCAAGTGGCGCGGCCGGCATCCCGCCTTCCGCCTGCTGGCTGGCACCGGCACTCCCAGCCTCAGTGAAACCATCGACCTGACCCAGGCGGCTTTCGGCCTCGGCTTTGAAGCCGTCGTGGTCTTGCCGCCCTTCTTCTTCCGCAGCGCCCCGGAGCAAGGCCTCTTCGATTGGTACTCGCAGCTCATCGAGGCGGCCGTGCCTTCAGACAAGTGGCTACTGGGCTATCACATCCCCGCGGTCAGCGGCGTTGCCCTGCCCCTCAGCCTGCTTCAGCGTCTCAGCCTCGCCTACCCCGACCGTCTCGCTGGCATTAAGGATTCCTCCGGAAACTTGGCCTCCGCCTCAGCTTACGCCTCCGGTCTGCCCGGCTGCGCCGCGCTGGTCGGCAATGACAAGCTGCTCGGCCCCGGTCTGTCGGCCGGCGGCGCTGGCTGCATCACCGCCCTGGCCAACCTGCGCTCGCCGCAGCTGCGCGCCATCTACGACGCCCACCTAGCCGGGCAGGATACCGCCGCCCTGCAGGCCACCCTGGATTTCCTGCGCGCCGCAATGGACGCCATGCCTCCCGCTCCCGCCTATCTGAAAGCCTTGCTGCATGCCCAGCATGATATTCCGCTGTGGCCGGTACGACCTCCCTTGCTGGATTTCACCGACGCCCAGACCCAAGCCGCCTTGCAGGAGCTGCAGGCGGCTGCTCCCGCCGCATGACCGACCCGCGCGCCGATGTGGTCATTTGCGGCGCCGGCATCCTGGGCGTCAGTGCCGCCTACCAATTGGCCGTCAAGCGCCGCCAGCCCAACATTCTGCTCATTGACCAGCGCTCGCCCCTCACCCTCACCTCCGACAAATCCACCGAGTGTTACCGCAACTGGTGGCCCGGCCCAGGGGACGCCCTGCTGCGCCTGATGAACCGCAGCATCACCCTCATGGAAGCTATGGCTTCTGAATCCGGCAACCTGTTCCACCTCAATCGCCGCGGCTACCTCTACGTTACCTGCGACTTTAAGGGGCCCCAGCGCTTGCGCGCCGCCGCCAACGAAGCCTCCAGCCTTGGAGCCGGGGAACTGCGCGAGTATGTCCCCGGGAGCCAAGCCTACATCCCCCACCAGCCCGAAAGCTTCGCCGGACCCGAGGGCGCCGACCTGCTTGCGAGCGCAGCCCTCATTCGCCAACACTTCCCCTACCTGAGCAAGGACGTCACCGCCGCCCTGCATGTCCGCCGCGCCGGCTGGCTCAGCGGTCAGGTCTACGGCATGTGGATGCTTGAGCAGGCGAAAGCCGCCGGCGTCCAACTACTCTCTGGCCGCGTCACCGCCGTCGAAACCGAATCCGGTGCCGTGGCTCGAGTGGTTTTGCAAGATGGCACCCACATCCGGACGCCCGCCTTCGTGGATGCCGCCGGCCCCTACCTGGCCGAGGTTGGCAAGCTGCTGGATGTCGACATTCCCGTTTTCAACGAATTGCACCTTAAGGCCACCCTCAACGATACCCTGGGCGTAGTGGACCGCAACGCTCCACTGCTCATCTGCGCCGACCAACAGCACCTGGACTGGACCCCCGAAGAACGCGAAATGCTCACCGCCGATCCTGACAGCGCCTGGATGCTGGAGCCGCTGCCCTCCGGCGCCCACACCCGCCCCGAAGGCGATGCCGCCGCGCAGAGCATTCTCGTGCTCTGGGACATTCACAACCAACCGGTCGAGCCGGCCTTCCCCATTGAAGGTGATTCCCTAGTCGCCGAATTGGCGGTGCGCGGCCTTTCCCGCATCCTGCCAGGCATGGGCGGCTACCTTGGCCGTCTGCCTCGCCCGCAAACGGACGGCGGCTACTACACCAAGACGCTCGAGAACCGCCCCCTGGCCGGTCCGCTGCCGGTTCCTGGGGCGTTTGTAATCGGCGCCGCCTCCGGCTACGGCATCATGGCCGCCGCCGGCCTTGGAGAACTGCTCGCCGCCCACCTCACTGGCGCCGACCTGCCCGCTTACGCGTCTATGTTCGCTCTCGCCCGCTACCAGGACCCCGCTTACCAAACCCTGCTGCAGAACTGGGGCGATAGCTGGCAACTTTAACCTACTCCGTAAGGTAGGGCGGTTTGCGATGAGAAGTGCTCAATGTCAGGTAAAACAGGAATAATTCCTTCAAGAGACCTAAGGAAAGTCTTTCGATACGGGCACGACTCACATCCCTCTTCGTTCCCGAAGACTCCCAAAGCCTAAGCTGGCTACCCCGACAAAAAACAACCCAATTCCAATGTATACGCTGCCGGGGCGGAAGGCAAAGATTATATGATGAGAGCCTGCGTCCAGGCTCACGGCACGCAATATCGTATCGAACTCCTCAATGTGAACCGCCTCTCCGTCGACGCTAGCGACCCATCCCGGATAAACCAATTCGGATAGCACTAATTTTCCCGGCCCTTCGGCAGTCATCTCAATGCGATTGGGGCTCCATTGGTCAATGCTGACCTCTTTCTCAAGGTGAGAGTCAATCCAAGCCCGCGGTTGCGCATCTAGAATTTCGTATAAGAATGTGGTGCCAAAGCGTCCCACGAATTTCAAGCCTTCTAAATTCATTTCGAATTCAGACGATATATATTTGACGTTGAGCTGAGCTAGCTTGGACAGATCAGGAGTCGCCTGCTTTTCGGAGGCGGGATCTTTACTTAATGCGGGCAAAGTAACGCTGTAGCCGTCACTTCTAAATCCGGCTGCTTGCTCCATGTAATCGGAGTAGGTTTGTAGCTGCAAGGGATCGACACCGTCGGCAAATTCCAAGCCATACTGCGCGCCCGTCTGCTGGGGGATACGGTAGGAGGGTGAATAGACGCGGAACTGGCCGGGTTGCTGTGCAAGATACTTTGCAACTTCTGCACCTTCACTAAGCACCAAATCTCTGCCTCTTGCCGAAAACAGGGATGTGTCCATGGCGCCCAAATCCAGCATGGACAGGACAACCAAGCTCACCCAAAATACTTTGGCACTTATTCGATGCGAAGAGAAAAGAAGTATTGCCGCAACAATGATCACGCTCAGCCCAATAGCCCAAAGATAGTTTAGCGGCAGCGATTTGGATATCACCCCAACAACCAGTGCCAGCCCCAGTTGAAAGGCAACTATCGCAAAGAAGGTAAGGCGCACTCGTCGCCAATCTTGTTTGCTCAGCGTCCGCGCCAACAGGCCATCCAAGGCCCGTACCGCCAATAAAATTAACGCGAAAGCGACAAGCGGCAAAACGCGCGGTGGAACACGCAACAGCGAAAAGACCGGCAACTGCGCTTGCAGGGCAAGGCCCGGGATGTTTTCACCAAAGGATAAGAGCAGGCCAACCCCTATTGTGGCGATCCAGAATAATTCCTTTTTTGATTTCTTTGTTTTTACGAGGGCAATTAGAGCCAAAAACAATGTGCCGATGCCCACGTAAATCACCCACTCGTGGAAGCCGCCGAACTGCCGCGCCAACAGGCCGAGTAACCCTACCAAGGGAAAGGAGAAAACCAACAGGTCTGCTGGCGTTAAATGGGCACGCGTGGACAGTTGACTATATTCGAACATTGGGAGCAGCAGCGGGGATGCTAACGCAACCGCAATGACTGTTTGCTTTAACAGCTCAGCTATTCGGCTTACCCAAGGTCTATAGTCAAAAACCAAGAGAAAGGCCACCCACAGCAATCCGGCGTATACCGCCCACATCGGGTCTGCCAGGGCGATCAGCGCCAGCACGATGCCGGGTTGGCGCGTCAAATAAGGGCCATCCCGCTCTTGACGTCGGATTTCCGCCAACATAAGCCATGGAGTCAGCGAAATGGCATACAACATCGTCAAATGACCGGCACCATAATCCGCAAAGAGCTTGGGCATGGCCTCAAATGCCAACCCGGCAAACAAGGCAGCTTGATGCGACCTGCCGACAGCGCGGGCGAGGAAATACGTGCCGAGTCCAGCCAGAAGGAGGTGGGCGATCACCGCTATGTTGAAGCCCAATGGCAAAGGAAACACCAGGGCCAGCCATCCTATCGGGTACCAAAGGCCGGAAAGCGGGTTTGCCGCAAACGGATAGCCGCTCAAAATGGTTGATGACCACAATGGAATTTGGTGATATTCGATTATTGACCGCTGCAGAAAGATCGCGTTGGGATAATGCGAGATGCTTAGATCGCTGATCCCGGCAAAAGGGGATGCCCCGGATGGATAAGGAAAAGAGCCAAGGCTGGGCAGGAGCACCAACAAAGGAATCAGGAGCGGCCAAAGTGAAACTGACAAGCGATTGCGACCCTGCCCGAGCATTCCCTAATTATCTATGCATGTGTGTCTTTCGCCAATAGATTTAGCCCCCCCTGAGGACCTAATTTACAAATCTCATTACCAGAAGCCGGATTGAGTCTGC
Organism: uncultured Chloroflexia bacterium; assembly: GCA_963797275.1. Taxonomy (GTDB): domain Bacteria; phylum Chloroflexota; class Anaerolineae; order Anaerolineales; family UBA11579; genus JAMCZK01. Next base: position 248,081 of record CAWCOT010000002.1, read on the forward strand.
TTTTTGCCCTGAGGAATTCCAAGGAACAGTTACTACATTAGCAGATCAGGTCTACGCCCCTTTACTGGCAACTTTGACAGCCTGCTCCAATTTCCTATTAACCTCGCCTTTCCTGTTCCCTCGTCTATCTTTCCTTGCGTCGCCCGCCGTAAGAGAACTATTAGAAAGCTCGTCTGCTTCTTCACAAGCCTTGGGATTGGTATAATCACCCGATGCCGACATCCCGTGCGGCCATATTGGAGGAACCTAAGTGAATACCCCCCGCAGCCGAATGTCCCTGATTTATTTGTTGTTTTTCGCTGCGTTGATCTTTTTTGTGGTCCTTAATTACCAGCAATCGGTCAACCAGCAAGAAGCCCTCAGTATCAACCAGGTCGCAGCCGATATTCAGGCAGGCAAAGTTTCCCGGATTGTCACCGACGACCAACGCGTAGCCGTCATCTACCAGAATGGCGACGAGCGCTATGCCGAAAAAGAGCCTACCTCCACCACCGTTGAACAGTTGATGGACCTGGGCGTTACCACCCTTCAGCTCTCACCCGATAACGTCTCCATAGAGGTGCAGGAACCCAGCGCTTGGCTCGGCATCGCCACCATCTTGGGCTATCTATTGCCCTTCGTGTTCTTTGCCGGCTTGTTATGGTTCCTATTCCGCCAGGCGCAAGGTCAGAACAATGCCGCCATGTCTTTCGGCAAATCCCGTGCGCGCATGTTCTCGGGGGAGAACCCCACGGTTACTTTCAACGACGTGGCGGGAGTGGAAGAGGCCAAGATCGACTTGTCCGAGATCGTGGAATTTTTGAAAGAGCCTGAGAAGTTCATTCAGTTGGGCGCCCGCATTCCCAAGGGTGTTTTGCTGGTCGGTCCCCCCGGCACCGGCAAGACCTTGCTTGCCAAAGCCGTTTCCGGCGAGGCCGGCGTGCCGTTCTTCTCCATTTCCGGCTCTGAATTCGTGGAAATGTTCGTCGGTGTCGGCGCCAGCCGTGTGCGCGACCTGTTTGAGCAGGCCAAGCGCCACTCGCCTTGCATCATCTTTGTGGACGAGATCGACGCTGTCGGCCGCCAGCGTGGCGCTGGCCTGGGTGGTAGCCACGACGAACGCGAGCAAACCCTCAACCAGATGCTGGTGGAGATGGATGGCTTTGACACCGATACCAACGTCATCATGATCGCCGCCACCAACCGCCCGGATATCCTGGATCCCGCCCTGCTGCGCCCCGGCCGTTTCGACCGCCGCGTCATTCTGGACGCTCCGGATGTCAAAGGCCGCGAAGCCATCCTCAAAGTGCATGTGCGCGGCAAGCCGCTGGCCAAGGGCATCAACCTGTCCATCCTGGCCCGCGCCACACCCGGTTTCGTCGGCGCCGACCTGGAGAACCTGGTCAATGAAGCGGCCATCCTGGCCGCCCGCAACAACAAGAAGACCATCGGCCAAAAGGAATTCGAAGAAGTCCATCGAGCGCGTGATGCTGGGTGGCCCCGAGCGCCGTAGCAGGCTCATCAGCCCTGAAGAAAAACTCATCGTAGCCTACCACGAGGCCGGCCACGCCATTGTCGGGCACGTCCTTCCCAATGCCGACCCCATCCACAAAGTCACCATCGTGCCGCGCGGCCAGGCGGGAGGTTACACCCTCTCCCTGCCTGATGAGGACCGCGATATGGTCAGCCGCAACAAGCTCACCGACCGCATGGCCGTGGCCCTGGGGGGTCGCGCCGCCGAAGAGCTCGTTTTCGACGACATCACCTCCGGCGCCTCAAGTGACATCCAGAGCGTCACCCAGATCGCCCGCCAGATGGTCATGCGCCTTGGCATGAGCGAAAAACTGGGCAACCGCGTCTACGGTCAGAAGGAAGAACTCGTCTTCCTGGGCCGCGAGATCTCCGAGCAGAAGGATTATTCCGAAGCCGTCGCCGAAGAAATTGACCAGGAAGTTCAAAGACTGGTCAGCCAGGCGTACGACACCGCCAGGAAGGTTCTGGTCAAATACCGCAAACAGTTGAACGCGGTGGCCAAGAAACTGATTGAAGTCGAGAGCCTCAGCCGCGAAGAATTCGAAAAGATCTTCCCGCCCATCGGGGAAAAACGCATTGGCGGCACGCCCATCCTGGCGGGGGCCAATTCGCACTAACAGGTACGAGAACATAAGATAGAGCGGCTCCCTTTGAGGAGCCGCTTTTCACAAAAGAACGAGCCTACGATTTTTTTTAGGATTTCGGAGAGGGATGCCTCCAGTTGAATATGTCCAGAGTTATCATATGAAAGCCCACCTTAATATCTTTCTGCTCGCCATCCTTTTGTTGACAGCCTGCAACGCTCGGCCAACCGCCCTTACAGAGAAGACCGCTATGCCCACTCAATCTGTCACCGCCTCTGACCTTCCCGACCTGGGGGTCGCCCCCGAAATCCATGATGGCCCCTGGCTAAACAGCGCACCGCTGAAGCTAGCAAACCTACGCGGGCAGGTAGTTCTGCTCGAGATGTGGACCTTCGCCTGCATCAATTGCCAGCACGTGCTTCCACACGTCCGCTCCTGGTACCAGACCTACGGAGACCAGGGCTTGGTGGTGATCGGCAACCATTATCCCGAGTTCGACTACGAGGCCAATATCGACAACCTCAAACAAGCCCTGCTCGACTTGGATGTTCCCTATCCGGTTTTGCAGGACAACCAACGCCAAACCTGGAGCGCCTATCACAACCGCTATTGGCCCACCGTCTATCTTATTGACAAGACCGGCCACATCCGTTACCAGCACATTGGCGAAGGCGCCTACCCCAAGACCGAAGCCGCTATCCAGGCCTTGCTGGCTGAACCCGATCCCGGCTAAATGAGCCAACGGCTAGTAGAATTCTGGCCGTGAGTGATCTTCCCAATACATTGGTTGACGCCCTGATCGAACGGGGTGAACAAGCCTCGCAAACCCCAGCCCTAACCTTCATCCAGGCCGGCCGGACAAAGCACATCACGACTGGCCAACTCCTGACTGAAAGCCGCCGGGCAGCAGCCTACTTAGCCGCCGCTGGTGTGCGGCCCGGTGATCTGGTTATCTTGGTGCTTCAACATTCACTTGAATTGGTGTTTTCGTTTTGGGGAGCAGCTGTCTTGGGAGCCATCCCTTCCATCTTCCCCTTCCTCACCGAAAAACTGGATCCCGATCTGTATCACCAGCGTGTCAAGACCCTGGTCGAACATTCCGGCGCCAAAGCCGTAGTCACCTTCCCGGAAAACCTCGCCCCGCTGACCACCCTGCTAAAAGATGTCGACGTCACAATTTTAAATTCGTCCAACATGCTACTCGCTGAAGCGCCTTCAGGCCACAAATCGAATGCTCCCGAAATTTCAAGACATACCATTGCCTTACTCCAGCATAGCAGCGGGAGCACCGGGCTGCAAAAAGGTGTGGAGCTTTCGCATGGCTCCGTTTTGCAGCAGATCGCGTCTTACAGCCACGCGATCCACCTCGACCCGCAAAATGACGTCGTGGTCAGTTGGCTGCCGCTGTACCATGACATGGGCCTTATCGCCGGCTTCGTTATGCCCATCGTCAGCGGCACCCACCTCGTGCTGATGTCGCCTTTCGAGTGGGTACGCCAGCCCGGCATGCTGTTGGACGCCATCGGCCGTTACCGCGGCACATTGTGCTGGCTGCCCAATTTCGCTTACAATTTGCTGGCCCGCAGCTTCCGGCCATCCGACGGCCTGGACCTTTCCAGTTGGCGCGCCGCAATCAACTGCTCCGAGCCGGTATACGCAGAGAGCCACGAATTACTGCTTGAAAAGCTGGCGCCCTTCGGCCTTCGTGAGAAGGCTCTGGCGGTGAGCTATGCCATGGCGGAGAACACTTTTGCGGTTACGCAAACGCCGCTGGGCGCTCCACCCCGCATCGATACTATCGAGGTCGCCGCTATCCAGGAACGCGGCGAAGCCATCCCCTCGGAGGAGGGGAAACGCTTGGTTAGTTGCGGCGCGGCTATCGAGGATGTCGAGTTGCGCATCCAGGATGCGGAGCAGAAACTGCTCCCCGAGCGCCACGTGGGCGAGATCGCCCTACGCAGCCCCTTTATGCTCAGCGGATATTACAAGCGCCCCGACCTCACTCAGCAGGCCATCACCCCCGACGGCTGGTACCTGACCGGCGACATGGGCTATCTCGCGGACGGCGAGTTGTACATCACTGGGCGCAAGAAAGATCTAATCATCGTGGGCGGCAAGAATATTTACCCCCAGGACATCGAGGGAATTGCCAACCGCATCCCCGGCATCCACCCGGGGCGCGCCGTGGCCTTTGGTGTGCTGGATGAACGCGTTGGCTCTGAGAAAATAGTGGTGGTTTGCGAACCGGCAGACGGAGCTGACCCCGAGGCCATCGAACGCCAGTTACGCACCGCCATCGTCAAAGAGACTGAGGTCACTCTGGGGGATTTCCGTCTAGTTTCGCGCGGCTGGGTGGTCAAGACCTCCAGCGGCAAACATGCAAGGAGCGACAACCGGGAAAAATATCTAAAAGAGTTTGTGGGGAATGACTAGTTTTATCTTGGACCGACTCTCGATTAATTCAGCCAATTGCCTGAGCGTGTCAAATGTCTGTGCATTCAGTTCCGTATCTTCCAGATGCACGCCCCAGGTTTGCTCAACAAAAAGAGCCAGGTCCACTAAAGAGAAAGAATCCACCAACCCGCCCGAGATAAGTGGCTCATTGGGGTTCAACGTCTTATCCGGCCGCTTGAGTAATTGCCGCGTGATGTAGTCATTGAGTTGTTTTACGGTTTCAGCGTCCAAAGTTCCTCCGCGGGTTAGTTGGTCTAAACATTATAATTCGGCGGTTCGCACCATGTTTCCAACCCTCGGACTACGCAAGCTCTTGCCCGCCATCCTGGCCCTGCTGCTAGCCTCCTGCAATTTCCCGGCACAGGCTACCCCCACAGCCATCTCTCTTCCCGCGGCCACTCGAACCCCGGCTCCCAGCGCTACGCCAACCATCACGGATACTCCCACGCTGGTCCCATCCCCAACGGCCAAGCCAACCCCCACCTGGGCGATGAACCCGCCGGGCTCGGCCACAGTGCCCATCTTGCTCTACCACCACATCTCCGATGAGGCTCCCGGTTCGCGCTATTACATTACCTTGGCCGATTTCCAGCAGGAGATGAAGGCCCTCAAGGATTGGGGCTACACGGCCATTACCGCCTCCGTGCTAGTCGACGCGCTCCGCGAAGGCGCGCCGCTACCGCCGCGGCCAGTGGTTATCACCTTCGACGACGGGCACCAGTCTGTATACGACAACGCCTTCCCCATCATGAAGAACCTGGGGCAGGTGGGCGTGCTCTACATTGTCGCCAACCGCCTCGAGTCCAAGGATTTCATGGATACCGATGAGCTAAAAGAGATGATTTCCGCCGGCTGGGAGATTGGCTCGCACAGTATGAGCCATCCAGACCTGACCGCCAGTGGCGTCAACCTGCGCACCGAGATCCACGACTCTAAGACCCTGCTGGAAGACGCCTTGGGCATAAAAATCACTTCCTTTGCTTACCCCTTTGGCACCATTAACGCTGAGGTGGCGAATAAGACCTCCAGCTATGGGTATCTGGCGGGTATGGGCCTGGGCATCACCTGGCAGCACAACCTGGACACACTTTATTATCTGAGCCGCATCGAAATCTACGGTGGAACGGATTTGCAAGGCTTTGCGGCCAAATTGCCCTGGTCTGGTGCTCCTTAAGACCTCGATATTTCAGTGTTCTTCAGAAAATCCAGGATCGCGTCCGTTACCTGTTTGGATATATGCCCAACCCCAGGCACCATCAGCTTCTCAGCCTGCGAGACGTGTTCACAAATCAAGTCAGTGATCTGACGAAAATCAGGGATATCCAACTCTCCTACATTGGCCAATATGGGCATGTTCAATGCGTGTAAGCGTTGGGCGGCGGCTGGTTCCAGATAGCGCTCTGGTTGGAGTTCACGAAATGCCAACCGGAATAATCGCCAATGATCTGGTCCAGTTTCGCTATCACTTCGGGTTGGCGCGCTGCACGCCGCCCTCAGCGGCGCTTTCGAGCCTACTCGCTGCTCCGACGGAGCAGGACGGTTGATAGCCGAGGTTTCATTTTTAGCGACACTGGCTTGGATATATGTTTCTATGGCTAGGCTGGGAGAGGAAGCCACTTGCGAAACCGTGGAGGCAAACAGCACAAAAAGACTGAAGATGGAGATCGATTTGGACATCACTAGGCTAAGGTTGACTCTGTGAGTAGCGCCAAACACGATCAAGGGTTCGTAATCCCGTGAAACTGCGCCGATTCGAAGCGTCAACCGATAAGTAGTTGCTATCCACGGGATCTTCATCCAATCCATGATTAGGCAAGTCCCGGATCGCTGCCCAAAAATTCCACAGAGGTATGTCGTATTCGTAAGCAAGTCGGACAATACTCAGGTTAATGCTGTTGTCCCCTTCTTGATTATCTCCCTTGGTAGAAAGGATCGGTACGCGCTATGCGCGATCACATAATCGATGATCTGGCGCATATATTTTTCATGCGCCGCAGTGCTTGAATTTTTCCAGTTTGTTCCTAAACTGATGAATACGATGCTGGGATGATACAAACGAAACTCACAATCTATCGGTGTTTCGTCCGCCTCACACGCAGCTCCATCGGCCCACAAACTAGAAAAAACTGAGGCAACAATTTAAACCATTCTTGACGGTTATATGATCCCGATCCAAGCTCCCGGCAAACTGGTCGATAGTTTCTTGAAGGTAATCGAATCCCTCTCCCAGAAAATAGCGGTCGGTGGCATAAATGCCATAAAAACTGAGGGCTCGCTTTGGCAATCTCCTATGATAGAGAATGCATTTGGGTCGTTGCCCATTTCGATACCCGTTTCATAGATCTCACGAGCCCGGTCCGACATAACCGGCACACCGGCTATGAGCTCCAGCTTTCCGGGAGCGGGCGCACATCTGCTGTTGGACTTCCCGTGGGAGCAGGATCTTCAACAGCGGTTGGGGTTTGCTTGCTGCTTTGTACTTCCACCGTTTCGGTAACTGTTGCTTCTGGTTGGGAAACCAAAGGGCCGTTGGCGAAGCCACACATCTTCCATTCGCCCCCTTCAACGACCACGCTATACATGTGGTCATCGAGAGATTGGATCTGATCTTCGCCGCCCGCGTAGCTAAACGCTATTCGAACCCAGGCAGCTTACTTCGGCGCTATCGCTATCATGGACTGACGCAGAGCAGTCAGCTTTAATAGAGCCTCTACCCCAACATACGCGGCGCTTTCCAATCTAGCTTGTTCTTCCCACTCGGAGCAGGAGACGTTCACCGCGCTGGTTTCATCGTTAGAGACGATAGCTTGCAAAGAATCTTGGACGGCTTGCTCGGGTGAACCGGCAGAGCTGCCGCAGGCGGCAAGCAGGCAGGCAAATAAAGGAAGCAGAACGGTGCGAATGCGGGTCATAGCAGTTTAAGGTCTAAGGGCGAAGGCTGAACTGTTCATATAAGACGGCAATGATGGCCTCGGCAAATTCTAGTGTACCTGCGCCGTCAGGTGGATAGGTGTGTTGGTGAATTCGGTATTGTCAGCTGCTTGGCACAAGTCCACGTAATTCCAGCCGCTTGCCGTCTTCTGCCAGCAGCAGCTGCCGATATTGGTGATAAGCCCAGCGTGGGTAGAACGAATTATAGCGAATATCGCTGTTGGCGCCATCGCTGATGAAGATTGGCTCGTTGACGAAGATCACCGGCACAGCCCCGGCCCGGTCGACGCCGGCGGCAGAATACCGAAAGCCAGATCTTCGCTGCGCAGAGGTTGCGGCAGCCCGGCGAAGTCCTGGCTGACCTCCAGATCCACGGCATGTAATTCGATCTGCTCGGGAACGAATACATCGATGCCGCTGGCGGCCCACATGAAGCCATAAAGCTGGAGGCGCAGGATGTCGGCTAGGTTGCGGCGTTGGCCGATGATGGTGTTTGACCAGAAGTCTGAGTGACAAAATCCGCGCTGTTAGGGTCCACAGGCAGATCAAATCGGGCGATCGAGTTGCGCACACGGCCCGCATTGTTTTGCACCAGGGGCGAGCTGGTTTGCTTGCTGAGCGGGAAGGCTTCCAAGGTCACCGGCCACAAGATCAGATCGGGGTTGTATTGCATGGCGTAATCCAGGAGCATCAGGTCCTTGGTAAGCGAGATGGTGGGGTGGCCCAAATTGTAGAAAACGGCTCGGCGGCCATCTGCGGCCCGCAGGCCAGCGGCGTTCAAGCACCGGTCAGTGTGTCTCTATTTGGAGCAAGAAGCCCCACACGGAAAAATCCCCCATGACCAAAACGCGAAAATCGTCAGCCGCCTTCGGCGTTCCCGCCAACTCATGGGAGGCGAACATCGCCTCGAGGTTATACAAGTTGAGGTTGTATGACCTCGCCGGGTTATCCCCGTAGGGCAGCCGCTGGCGCCCGGGCAGCATCCAGTTGTAGAGGGTGAGATGTCCGACAGCCGCGGTCAAATTGAGAGCCGCAAATACCAGGTTCAAGGCCGCAAAGAAAAGAACGGCCTTAAGGACCAGGCGAGACAACGAAACCTTGCGGCGTTCCATTAACATCCCAAACAAGGTGCTAAATACGTGGGCTGCATCTGCAGGCCCGGGCAACGCAAACCAGACCCAGCCGAGGGTTACAAAAGTAAAAGTGGCGGCGATCCCCAGAGGGGCGGCAATCTTGGAGCTGACGATGGAAGGCCGTACTTTGCTGAACTGGACCCACTGATTGTGGATGAACAAGCCCAGGCCGTGCCAAAGACCCCAGGCGAGGAAGTTCCAGGTGAGGCCGTGCCAGAGGCCGATGAGGCCCATGGTGGTCAATTGCCCCACCAGGATGGTGAGCCACACCTGTACCTGGCGCGTACGCAACCATCGGGTGAGCGGATTGAAGTAATAGGCGCGGAACCACTGCGCCAGGGTGATATGCCAACTGTTCCAGAACGCGGTGAGATTGTGCTTGAGATAGGGGCTATCGAAGTTCTCAGGCAACGCGACCCCGAACAGCAGGCCCAGCCCGATGGCAATCTGCGTATATCCTGCGAAATCGAAGAAGATGCGGAAGGCGTAGGCTATCAGCAGAGTCCACATCCATCCGGGGGATGAGGTTTGCCAGGCGTTGCTGGCGTTCAGAGCGAAGAAGGCCAGCCCATCGGCCAGAATGAACTTCAGGAAGAATCCAAGAGCAAGCCGCCGCCCGGCGGCCAGCAGGCGGTCCCCATCTAAAAGGAAATCGCCAGCCAGTTGCGGGGTGAGACGTTCGATACGATCGATAGGGCCGGCGGTTAGCGCCGGGAAAAAGATGATGTAGGTCGCAAAGTCACGCAACATTACCTGCGGCAGGCGACCGGAAAACCGGTCGCGCAAGACGTGGATAAGGCGGAAGGCGATATAGGAGAAACCAAGCCAGCCCAGATCGAACGAAGATGCCAGACTTGGGTCCTGGCCAACCAAGGATCGCAAGAAGCCGCTGGCGCCTTGCGCCAATGGCGGGAATTTGAGCACGACGAAGATGGCAATAATGAACAGGACTGTTCCATTCAGCAGCCAGTTGCGGCCGCGGCCTAGCCGGTAGCCAACAAAAGCGAAGATGGCGAGAGCGGCGACAGCCAGCGCGGCAAGGTCTATTTGGGGCGGACGGACGGCCAGCAAGCCGCTGATTGGATCAACAAATCGCGCCAGGCTGACCAACAGCACCAAGCCGCCGAGCAACCCGGCAGCCCAACGATCCTGTTTCGTGGCTGCATAATCTTTGGGCAAAGTTAACGTCCAGACCAGGGCGGCGAGTCCCAAGCTGATAGTTGGGAAAAGGAAGGGAAGGTTCCGCACCAAGGACGCCGGCTGCAGCCAGAAAACGGCCAGAACACTGGCAACGAAAAGCAACCAGGCGCGGCTGATGGACTTATAGAAGCGGCCAGCGGCCAAACCCAGCGCGGCAAAGATCAGGATGTGGATGAGGGTCACGGTTTAGAAACCCTGATAGATCGAAAGCGGGCTGGCATCCGCGGTCATGATCAGCAAGGCGATCACGAGCAGGCAAAGCAGCAGCGCATAGAGATTTTCGCGGGAAAGCAAATTCTTCATTGTGGGATCAACCCAGGAATTCCAGTAACGCCTTATTGACCTGCTCCGGAGCTTCCATATTGGACATGTGCCCTACTCCGTTGATGACCACTTTCTTTGCTTGCGGCACCTGCTCGCAAATAAAATCAGTGATACGCCGAAAATCGGGGACATCTTCTTCGCCAACCATGGCCAAGACCGGCATCTTCAATTCTTTCAGACGTTTGGCAGCGGGCGGGTCTTCATAGCGTTCAGGATCGGAATTTACAAAGTGCCACCCGGAATAGTCATTCACGATCTGATCCAGTCGGGCGGCAACAGCCGGCTGGCGGTGAGCAGGCACAAAATATGGGTGCGTGAGCCAGGATTTTTTGCCGGCAGGGATACCGCTTTGGGCAGCCTTCGTCCAGATCTCTCCATCGCGCGCCGATTGTTCCTTTGACCAGGCGAAGACCATACAGACCGCATCGATCAGCACAAGCTTTTCATGCGCCAGGATAATCAATGCGAAATCCAGGGCTACCGCTCCGCCGCTGGATTGTCCTATCAGGCATGCTTCCGTGATCCCTAAGATTTCGAGCAAGACTTTAAGATCTCCACTTGAGAATAGGGTTGCTGGTAGGTAGAGCGGATTTTCCGAAGCCGCGCATATCGTAGCGAAGGCCCCGAAATCGCGGTGCAATAGACTCAAATTGGTAATCCCACATACGAGTATCAAAAGTGAATCCATGAATAAAAACCACTGCGGTTCCCGACCCAGCTATCTCATAATAGATGCGGGTTCCATTCATATCTGCAAAATCCTTTTGGATATCCATCATGTTTCCTCAGGGCTTTCTAGGCGTCATTATATAACAAGAGAGATACAATCGGCAAAAATGTCAAACCTTTATTGAACGCCTTGCCAATCCCCGAACCATTTTGCTGGATGGCGCTATGGGAACCGAACTCGAGCGCCGTGGCGCAGACACCAGCACGCCAATCTGGTCCGCCATGGCGCTGTTAGACGCGCCCGCGCTGGTGGAACAAATCCACCGCGAATATCTGGACGCGGGCGCCGAGGTGATCATCACCGACACCTTCCGCACCCACCGCCGTAACCTGGAACAAGTCGGCATGGGTCCGCGCGCCGCGCAACTTACCGGCCTGGCCATTTCGCTGGCCCAGAAAGCCGTGCGCGCCAGTGGTAAACAGGCTTGGGTGGCTGGCTCCATGGCCCCACTGGAGGACAGCTACATTGCCAACACTCTGCCCCGCGCGGTCTACCTAGCCGAGCATAGCGAAATGGCTGGCAACCTGGCCGCCGGCGGCGTGGACCTGCTGCTGGTCGAGACCATCAGCACCATACGCGAGGCAGAAGCCGCCGCCGAGGCGGCCGCAGCCACCGGGCTGCCGTTCGGGGTCAGCTTCATCTGCAAAAACGACGGCAAAATGTTCTCGGGCGAGGACCTGGCCGACGCCGTCAAAGCAGTGCAGCCGCACCATCCCAACTTCCTGGGCATAAATTGCTCCGCCGCGCCTACCCTGGACCGGGCCCTGTCCAATCTGCGCAAGGCTACGGGCCTGCCCATCTCCATATACGCCAACCCCAGCCACACTGAGGACTACCAACACTGGGACGAGACCGCCGCGGCCCAACCCCAGGTGTATGGCGAATACGCCCACCGCTGGCTGCAGGGGGGTGCCCACTTGGTGGGCGGTTGCTGCGGCACCGGCCCGGAGCACATCCGGGCTGTGGCCAAAGCCGCACTCGTCGACGCCTGAATGCCTCGTTTTAGCAAACGATCTGAAATTAGGGTTCTGGCCGCAGGGTTGCTGTGCCTGGAGCTGTTCTTGGCCCTACCCCTGCTCCTCCCTGACCCAGGCGTCATCCATTGGAATTATCTCTCCAAGCTGCGCTTTGCGGCCGGCTCTTTTTATGGCTCCTCAGCCACGGATATCAGCCAGGACATCATCGGGGCTCGTGGTCTGGTGGCCGGCACTAACCCGTACCCGGTACTCGGCCCGGCGCTGCGCGACCTGGGCCTGGATTGGGACTTAGACTTTCGCACGCCACACCCGCCCACGGCATTCTTGTTTGTCTTTCCCATCGCCTTCTTTTCCTGGCCGCTGGCTTCAGCGCTTTGGTCTGCTCTGATGATCGCCTGCTGGATGTTCGCCCTCAAGTTATTGGGACTATCCTGGAAATTATCCGTCGGCGTGGGCGGCCTATTGCTGCTGTGGCCGCCGGCCTCCCTGTCGCTGGGGCAGCTTACTCCCGTATGGCTGCTGTTCCTAACTCTGGCCTTCGTTTACCGGACCGCGCGGCCGACTCTTAGCGGCGCGGCTGTGGCCCTGGCGGCCATGTCCAAATGGACTCCTGCGCTAGCGTTGATCAATTTCGTGCGACTGGAAAAGCGTTGGCGTACAGCCGCAGGTTTCGCGGCAGCCTGGGGGCTGGCCCTGACGGCTATACAGAGTTTCAACTCCCAGATCCTGACGCGCTATCTGGCCGCCAGCCGGGACAGCACGCTTAAACTGATTTTAGGCCCCGAAAACGCCTCCCCGCTTGGCCTTGGCCTGCGCTGGCTTGGCTGGCCGGGCGCTCTCCTCTGGCTGGCCTTTCTGGGCTGGCTGGTCTGGAGAAATTGGGACGCCATTCGGGAAAATTCGGAGCGCGGCTGGATGTTCTCCTTTTACCTGGCCGTGGCCGTGCTTCCAGTGCTATGGGTGTATTCGCTGCTGCCGCTGCTGCCCGTGGGCTGGCATTTGCTGCGCAAGGCCAGCCCCGTGAGCCGCGGCCTGACTCTGGCCGCTGCGGCTCTATCGTTCTTCGGCCCCGGCTTTGGCAGTGGAAGCGTACCCTTTATCAGCGGCAGCGTATTGTTGATGGGGCTGGCCCTGGTGAACGCACGCGAAGGCTGATGGATCACTTTAAAAACATTTACCGCAACCAGGCCGCCGCCTACCACGCCCTCATCGCCGCCGAGGATGCCGACGGCAACCTGCTGCGGGCCCTGCAGGCCATCACGCCTCTGGCGGGTAAGCGCGTTCTTGACCTGGGCAGCGGCAGCGGCCGCATCCCTCTACTACTGAAAGACTTGGATTGCGAGATGCTCGCCGTGGATCTGCATCACGCCATGCTGGCTGAGCAAGCTGCTCAGGCCGCCGCACTCCATCGCAATTGGCCGCTGCTGCAGGCAGACCTGCGCCGCCTGCCTCTGGTCCCTGGCTGGGCCGACGTGGCCATTGCCGGCTGGGCCATCGGGCACTTTACCGGCTGGTACGCGAATTGGCGCCCTGAGATGCGAGCCGCCCTGAACGAGATGCGGCGGGCGGTCAAACCCGGCGGCACTCTGATCATTCTGGAGACGCTGGGCACCGGCGTGCTGGAGCCCGGCCCGCCGAATACTGCGCTGGCCGCTTATTACGCCTGGCTGGAGAATGAGCTCGGCTTCCGCCGCCAGGTCATCGCCACGGACTACAACTTCGGCAGCGTGGACCTCGCAGTCAAGTTGTGCGGTTTCTTCTTCGGAGAAGAGCTGGGCGAACGCATTCAGAACAACAACTGGAGCCGGGTGCCGGAATTCACTGGAATCTGGAGCTATTAGTGGCTACTCGTCTCGCGAATATTTCTTCTTCCATTCCCACAACTTATTCAGCGCTTCAATTGGCGAGATGCCCTCGATGTCTAGCTCTTTGAGCTCATCCAGCAGCGGGCTGCTCTCCGGGAACAGCGCCGCCTGCTGCGCGGCCATCTCGTTCCCGGCCGCGGCCCGCCTGGAATTGCTCTCCAGCTCCGCCAAGATCTCCTGCGCCCTCTGCAACACCGGCCGCGGCAGCCCAGCCAGTTGGCCCACGTGGATGCCGTAGGAGCGGTCTGCCCCACCGGGGATAATCTTGTGCAGGAAAACCACGTTGCCGTCCGCCTCGCTGACTGCCACGTTGTAGTTACGCACCCCGGGCAGTTGGCCGGCCAGCTGCACCAGCTCGTGATAATGCGTGGCGAACAGCGTGCGGGCGCGCAGTTTGGGATGGTTATGGATGTACTCAATCACGGCCCAGGCAATGGAGAGCCCGTCGTATGTGCTGGTGCCGCGTCCGATCTCATCCAGGATCAGCAGGCTCCGTGGAGTGGCGTGGTGCAGGATGTTGGCTGTCTCCACCATCTCAACCATAAAAGTAGACTGCCCGGCGTGGATCTCGTCTTGCGCTCCGATGCGCGTGAAGATGCGGTCCACCAGCCCGATGTGGGCGCTGGCCGCCGGCACAAAGCTGCCCATCTGCGCCATCAGCACGATGAGTGCCACTTGGCGCAAATAGGTGGATTTGCCGCTCATATTCGGCCCGGTGATCAATCGCACGCATTCGCCTTCTTCGAAGTTAGTGTCGTTAGACACGAAGCGCGCCTGCCCCGGCAGCATCCGCTCGACCACGGGATGTCTCCCGTCGCGGATTTCTAACATGGTGCTATCTTTAACGTCCGGCCGGTTGTAGCCGTTCAAAGCTGCGACCTCCGCCAGCGAGGCTAGCACATCCGCAGTGGCCAGCGCCCGCGCCGAGGCCAGTAACTCCCCGGCCGACCTGGCCAGCTGCGCGCACAGGTCCTTGAACAGGCGCGCTTCCACTTCCAAAATGCGCTCCTCGGCGTTCAGCACCTGCGCCTCCACATCCTTCATCTCGGGTGTGATATAGCGTTCGGCGTTCACCAGCGTTTGCTTGCGGATGTATTCTTCAGGCAGGTTGCCGTTGTCCTTGGCCTTAGTGACCTCAATGTAATAGCCATGCACCTTGTTGTAGCCCACCTTGAGGCTCTTGATGCCAGTGCGCTGGCGTTCGGCGGATTCCAGGTTGGCGATCCAATCCCGCGCCTTCTGCGTGGAAACCATCACCTCGTCCAGCTCGGGAGAATAACCCTCTCTAATAACCCCTACGTGCCCCAGCACCGCCGGCGGCTCCTCAACCAGCGCCAATTGCAGCAATTTTAATTCTTCCGGACAGGCCGAAAGCCCTTCAAGTAGGTCGGCCACTGCGCCTTGTTCAGGCAGCAGCTTCAGCACGGCCGGGATGGCGTCCAGAGTAATGCGCATGGCTACCAGGTCGCGCGGCTGGGCACTGCCGCCCAGCACCCGGTTAGCCAGCCGCTCCAGGTCGCCCAGTGGCTTCAGCGCAGTACGCAGTTCAACGCGCTGCAGGCCTTCGGCGTGGAAATGTGCCACGCCATCCTGCCGTTGGTGGATAGCTTCAATATCCAGCAGCGGTTTGCTCACCCATTGGCGTAGCAACCGTCGCCCCATGGGCGTCATGCACTGGTCCAGCACCTCCAGCAGAGAACCGCGGGTCCCCCCGCGTAGTGCCTCGGTCAGTTCTAGGTTGCGCCGCGCCTCACCATCCAGGGTCATGAATTCATCCAGGCTGTAAGCATGCAGTCCCGTCAGCAAGTTCAAGCTTGAAGGCTGTGTTTCCTGCACGTATTGGAGCAGCGCCCCGGCAGCTTGCAGCGCCAGCGGCCGCCCTTCTATGCCATACGCTTTCAGGCTGGCCGTCTTGAAGTGCGCCAGCAACGCCTCGCGGCTGCGGCCCGCTTCGAAACGCCACGTTGTCCAGGCTGTGGCGTGCATCCCCAGGCCGTCCAGATTGCTGGCCCCCTGGGGGTGCAAAACCTCGGCAGGAGCCAGCCTGAGCAGTTCCGCCTTCAGTGCAGCCGGCGTGTCCAGCTCCGCCGCCGCAAATTCTCCCGTAGTGACATCTGCGTAAGCCAGTCCGGCTTTGTCTTCTTCCACAATTACCGCCACCAGGTAATTGTTGGCATCGCCGGGCAATAGCCCGGGCTCCACCACCGTGCCAGGCGTTACGATGCGCACCACTTCACGCGGCATCAGCCCCTGCACTGTCTCCTCGCCGATTTGCTCGCAGATAGCCACGTGGTGGCCCTTGTCGATCAGCTTGGCTAAATAGTTTTCGGCTGCATGGTGTGGGATTCCCGCCATGGGCACACGCACCCCCTTGGCCACGTTGCGCGAGGTCAGTACGATGTCCAGGTCGCGCGCTGACAACCTCGGCATCCTCGTCGAAAGTTTCGTAAAAGTCCCCCAGGCGGAAGAATAAGATCGCCTGTGGATATTGGCGCTTAATCTCCAGATACTGCTGACGCACCGGGCTGATGCGGTCTTCGACGGTTTCACGGGCCATGCTCAAATTCTAACAGTGTCAACCCTGGTCGCCGATTACTCATTGCCAGCCATATCCAATAGCTTTATAATCCCGTCACTATACATTCGAGAAACGGAGGTTCAGAGTCAAATGGCAAGCGTAACGTATGACCACGTAACCAAGCAGTTCGCAGAGGTCACCGCAGTCAATGACCTCAACATCGCCATCAAGGATAAGGAATTCCTGGTGCTGGTAGGCCCCTCGGGTTGTGGCAAGACCACTGCCCTGCGTCTGCTCGCCGGCTTGGAAGACATTACCAAAGGCGAGATTCGCATCGGTACCCGTGTGGTCAACGATCTGGCGCCCAAGGACCGCGACATCGCTATGGTGTTCCAGTCCTACGCCTTGTATCCCCACATGAGCGTCTTCGACAACATGGCCTTTGGTCTGCGCCTCCGCAAAATGGACAAGAAGGAGATCAAACGCCGCGTAGACAAAGCCGCTGACATCCTGGGAATCGGCATGCTGCTGGATCGCAAGCCCCGCCAGCTCTCCGGTGGCCAGCGCCAGCGTGTGGCCGTGGGCCGCGCCATCGTACGCGAACCCAACGTCTTCCTGCTGGATGAGCCGCTCTCCAATCTGGATGCCAAGCTGCGCGTGCAGACGCGTGCCGAACTCAGCAAGCTGCACAAAGACCTGGCCACCACCTTCATTTACGTGACTCACGACCAGGTGGAGGCCATGACCATGGCTACGCGCATCGCTGTGATGAGCGCCGGCCTGCTGCAGCAGATCGACACACCCCACAACCTATATGACTTGCCCGCCAACAAATTCGTGGCTGGTTTCATTGGCTCCCCGGCCATGAACTTCTTCGACGCCAAAGTGGTCAAGGGCACCGGCAAGCTGGTGGTGGATGCCGGCGCCTTCAAGCTGGATGTGCCCAAGAAATACAACAAGGTCTATACCCCCTACGTGGGCAATGCCGTCACCTTGGGTATCCGCCCCGAGGATATTCACAACACCAAGTTCCTGCCGCCTAACATTACCCCGGCCAAGGTGGAGGGCAAGGTGGATGTGATCGAGCTGATGGGCAATGAGATCGTCGCCTACCTGGCTTCGGGCAACCAGAGCTATGTAGCCCGCGTCGATCCCCGCTCCGATTACAAACTAGGGGAAAAAGTGCAGGTAACCTTCAACGTCGACAACATGCACCTGTTCGACAATGCCACAGAGAAAGCTATCCGCTAGCAAGGGTCTATAGCCAAAAGTAAAAGTAACGCGTAAGATATTCCTGCGCGTTACTTTTTTTATATAAAAGGAAAGAACATGCCTGCTGAATATTTACTTCCTCTATTACGAAAAGATGTGAACACTAAGATCGTGCTGCTGGTCATGGATGGGCTGGGTGATATTCCCGCCCAGCCCACTGCCCCCACCAGTCTGGAAGCCGCCACGACTCCCAATCTGGACCTGCTGACCGCTGAAGGCGCCCTGGGGCGCACCATTCCGGTGCGTCCAGGCATCACCCCTGGCTCCGGGCCGGCCCACTTGGCACTGTTCGGCTATGACCCTCTGGCTTATCCAGTCGGTCGCGGGGTCATGGAGGCACTGGGTATCGGCATGGACATAGGCCCGGGTGACGTGGCCGCCCGTGGCAATTTCTGCACCCTCGACAACAAAGGCCTCATCAGTGACCGTCGCGCCGGTCGCATTCCCAGCGATGAGGCCAAGCCCATCGCCGAAATGCTGCAATCCATAAAACTGGATGGCGCCCGCGCCGAAGTGCGTCACGTCAAGGAGTATCGCTTCGCGCTGGTGCTACGCGGTGAAGGCCTGGAAGGCAACATCGAAGACACCGACCCCCAGGTTACCGGGGAAGCGCCCCTGCCCGCCAAGGCCCACGACAAGGCCTCCCAGAAAACAGCCGCACTGGCCAACCAATGGATTGGCGCGGCTCACAAACTTCTGGCCGGACAGCCCAAGGCCAACGGCCTTACCCTGCGGGGGTTCGGGGGAGATCCCAAACTGCCAAAATACGCGCAAGCCTACGGCTTGCGCGCGGCATGCGTGGCCGTGTACCCCATGTATCGTGGCGTCTCAACCTTGGTTGGTATGCAGGTGATTAGCTTTAGCGGGGAAAGCCCGGCGGACGAATTTGCGGCCGCCAAGTCGGTTTGGGATGAAAAGGATTTCATCTTCATCCACATCAAGAAGACCGACAGCATGGGCGAGGACGGCAACTTTGACGGTAAGGTTAAGATCATCGAGGGCGTGGATCAAGCGCTGCCCGATCTGCTGGCGCTCAAGCCGGATGTGCTCATCGTCACTGGCGACCATTCGACCCCGGTGCCCATGCGCAGTCACTCCTGGCACCCGGTGCCGTTGCTGCTCTGGTCGGCCAAGAACAGCTTCCCCGACGAGCACACCCACTTCAGCGAGCGCAATTGCGCCAAGGGAGGCTTGGGCACATTCCCGGCCACCGATGTCATGTCTCTGGCCCTGGCGCACGCCGGTCGCCTGGAGAAGTTTGGCGCCTGAGTTCATAGCTTCGTCAGAGGGATTTAGGATTATGATGCCTACATAGCCTCCCTGGCGGGCTTTCCGCGGCCTGCGGAGAAATGAGGTCCTTATGGATATCCTTTCGCCCCAACTGACTGAATACCTCACCAACCTGATACCACCGCGCCATCCCGAATTGCAAAGGATGGAAGCCTACGCCGAGGAGCACAACTTCCCCATCATCGGGCCTGTATGCGGCCACTTTTGTTACCAGATGGCCCGCACTGTGGGCGCCACTCGCATTTTCGAAATGGGCTCAGGGTATGGCTATTCCACGGCCTGGTTCGCCCGCGCTGCGCAAGAGAACGGCGGCGGCGAGGTCCATCATGTGGTGTGGGACGAAGAACTCAGCAAAATGGCCCGCCAACACCTGACTTCCCTTGGCTACGAAGGGCTGGTGAAATACACTGTCGGCGAAGCTATTCAGGCCCTGCATTCCATCCAGGGACCCTTCGACATTATTTTTATGGACATCGACAAAGAGGATTACCCCAAGGCGCTCTCGGGCATCTACAATCGACTGCGCCTGGGCGGCCTGCTTATCATCGACAATATCCTGTGGAGCGGCCGCATCTTTGACGAGAAAGATCAATCCGCCGCCACCAATGCTATCCGCGAGACTAGCGGCGCCTTGATGAGCAGCGATCGCTGGGCAACTTCCGTTGTGCCAATGCGGGACGGACTGCTGGTAGCCACAAAAGTAAGCTGATAAAAAATGAGCCTCTTGCGAGGCTTTTTTTTACTTCTTCTTTATCTTCTTTCCCAATCCCCACCACAACCCCGCCGCGCCCAGCAGCGTCAGCCCCCCGGCGCCAATGAACACGTCTTGCCAAAACCGCAGCGGGAACAACCGGATCAGCGTGTCCGAATACGAGAATAGCCAGGTATCCCCCTGGAAAAAGATGTGGTGAAAGCCCACAAAAAGCGCATCAAAACTGAGCGCCACGAATACCAGCGCCGTGATGAACAGCACGACGGTCACTTGCCCCCCGCGCATCAACCCTTTTTTCATGCTGTCCCAGCCGCCGAAGCGCCAAGCAGCCAGGCCGCCCAGCAAAAGCAACGCCAGCAAAACCTCCCATACCACTAGCACCTTCTTCGTGAGGGACTTAACGTCATACATGTGGCTCAGTTCGCGTTCGTTGTACATGGGGCTGCCATCCGGGAATTTCTGGTCCCCCAGGAACGAGATGCCTTGGTCGTTGAGTAAATAATCTAACGCGATGGGTGCGTAATCCAGCCGCTGCGCTTGGGTCATGCCATACGCATCCTCAGGGAACCCCGGCATGCGATACTCTATGTTGACGAATACAGGCGTCAGCAGCAAGCGGATGGCGGTGAGCAGCAGCACCACCGGGGTCACCAACGCCACCAGCCATACGAACACTTTTTGCATTATTGCAGCTCCTCAACTCCGTTCGAATTCAGGAAGTTTAGCACCATCGCATTGACGATCCATTCCACCGGGGCGCGCTCGTCTGTCAGTATCAGCCCCTGGCCGGGAGTGGGCTGCCGGCCCGCCAGCGTGCGCCGCAGCGCGGCCAGCAGCAGCGGATGCACCCCCGGCTGCCCCTGCAGCCGATCATAATTGGCTTGCAAATTGTCGAAGCTGGTCGGCTGCACGCTGGCGTACACAATGGAATTGAAACTGTTGGCCACATCCATCACATGCACGCTTGGGAAGACCCGCTCCAGCGTAGCCACCAGCGCCTCGATCAGCCGCCGGTCCTGAGGCGTGCGTCCTACATTGATTGCCAACGTCCCGTCCTCGCTCATATGTTGGCGGCAGACCTCGAAGAATTCCACAGTGGTCAATTGCGGAGGTATGTAGGGAGGCCGGTAGGCATCGATCTCGATCAACGAGTAGGTCTGCTCGCTGTGCTCCAGCCCCCAGCGCCCATCCTGGGCAATAGCGTTCAGGTTTGGCTCGGTCATTCCAAAATACTCGCGCCCCACTCCGATCAATTTGGGGTCCAACTCGAACCCGTCAATGGGCACATCCCCGAACACGGCCGTGGCCTGGCGGGCGCTGGTACCCCCGGCCAACCCGATCACGGCAATACGCTGGATGTTTGCTGGGTCGTAGGGCGCCGCATTAAAGAAGGGGCCTGCCAGGAACTGCGACCAGGTACCCTGAAAATCGAGTTGCGTGGGGTTATAAACCGAATGGATACCCTGCCCTTCGTTCAGCCGCAGGTAGCGCGTCTCGCCCACCTGCAAGACCTGAATATAGTTATAAGCCAACTCGGTTTCGTAGATTTGGTTGGCCGTGGCCTTGAACGCCCCGCCCGCCCACAGCCCCGCGAGGATGGCCAGCAGGATGGGCATCCACAACCAGCGCGCCAGTGGCCCGCCTTCCCTGCACCAAGCCCAGCCCGGCCAACGCCACGAACATCAGGAAGAAGCTGAAGATCATAAAGGTGTAAGTGCTGCCTACCAACGGGATGAAGACCAGCACCGGCAGGAAGGTGCCCACGAATGACCCCAGCGTGGAAATGGCGTACAGCCGTCCGGACACCTGGCCGGCTTCCTCAGGCTTGCTAATCGCCAGCCGGATGGCAAAGGGTGAAACCATGCCCAGCAGTGTCACCGGCACCACGAACAGGATTAGTACAGAAACGAACGACCCGGCCAGCACGGCAATTTGCAGCTGGTCGAACGCGTCCGCCGCCACCCGCAGTACCGGCCGCGCCGCCAGCGCCGCCAGCCCAGAGGCAAACGCGGCCCACAGCAAGATCTTGTAAAACGTGCTGGGAAATGGCGAACGGTCCGCCCATCGCCCCCCTATGAAGTAGCCCGCCGTCAGGTAAATCAAGATCAGCCCGATGATGCTGGCCCACACGATGTTGCTGGTGCCGAAAACGTTGCCCAGCAACCGGGACGCGGTAAATTCAACCGCCAGGGTGGTCATGCCCGAGGCAAAGACCGCGAAGGATAGGTAGCGTGTTGACATGTGCAGGATTGTAACGGTGTTCCTGCCTCGTCGAGTGGGGCTTTCACAATCCAGCAGTATCATGGTTATACAAATGTGTTCATGACCGCCAAACCAGCCTTCGAAACTCTGGTCGAGCAGCACAGCGCCGAGTTGTTCCGCTACTTGTGGCGCCTGCTGGACGACGAAGCCGATGCCAGCGATTGCCTGCAAGACACCTTCTTGCGCGCCCTGCGTGCTTACGACCGCTTGCAGGATTTCACCTACCTGCGCGCCTGGCTATACAAGATCGCCACCAATGCGGCTCGCAGCCAGCAGGTCCGCGACGGTCGCCGTCGTCGCCGGCAGGTCGACCTGCTGGACCTGCTCCCCTCTGGGGAGCGTGGCGTGGAGGTGCTGGTAGCCGAGCGCAGCCAGCTAGCCGCCATCCAGCGGGCCGTGCAAGCTCTGCCTCAGCGCCAGCAAGCCGCGTTGATGATGCGCAAATATCAGCAACTGGAATACGAAGAGATCGCCGCCGCCCTGAGCTGCAGCGAAGACGCTGCCCGCGCCAATGTTTACCAGGCGCTCAAGAAGCTGCGTGCCCAGTTCCAAGAGGTGCAAGATGAATGAAATGAACCCTTACACAAACTGGCTGGAGGGCAACGCCGCCCCGCCGGATGCGATGGCTTCCGCTATGGACAGCCGCTACTCCCCCGGCCCCCGCGACGAGGCCGTGCGCCGGGCCGAAACTGCGCTGCGTAAGCGCCTCTCAGAGCACTGGGCTCCCATTTATTACGACCGGGTGGAACAATCTCCGCTGGGGCCGCTGTGGGTGGCGGCCGGAGCCAAGGGCTTGGTGGCGGTGGAATACGACGGCTCCGAAAAATATTTTCTCTCCTACCTGACTAAGATCAGCTCGGGCCGCCCGCAACGCTCCGCCAAACAGGTAGCCGGCGCCGTGCGCATGCTGCTGGCCTACCTCCGCGGCGAGCGCAGCAATTTGGACCTGGACGTAGACCTCAGCGGCATCACCCCCTTCCAGCAGGACGTGCTGCAAGCCACACGGCAGGTACCCCGCGGCCAGGTGGCTTCCTATGCCGAGATCGCCAGGCGCATCGGCAAGCCCAAGGCCGTCCGCGCCGTGGGCCAGGCTCTGCGCCGCAATCCCATTCCCATCGTGGTACCTTGCCACCGCATCATCGCCTCGGATGGCAGCCTGGGGGGTTACGCCGGCGAACTACGGAGTGAAAAGAAGGCTAAGTTGTTGCGTCTGGAAGGTGTGTCTCTGGCTTAGCTTACTGGTTGAACTCACATTTCATCGCTTTATAAACGCTCAAGGTCCGCGATACAGCCTCACAGGTTGCCCCCGGAAAGAAGGTTTTTAGTTCCGCCTCGCTCTTGGCGGCGTAGGAAACGAACATGTAGAACTGGGGAATTTGGATAGAACCCAGATTGTCAATGGATTGATAGTCGATTCCATACGCATCCAGATATGTGGAAAGCGCGAAATCGTAGCGCGTGTTCTGGGAGTCCAAAAAGATCGGCAGGTTCAGGTCTCGTTGCTTTTCAAGCTCATTGATCACGTCCCGCACCGAGTAGTGGTCCATATACACAGAGGCCACGATGCGTTGGTCTTGAAATTCAATAAAATCGACATCTTCGGTTCGCAGCACGTTGGCGATAAAGTCCGAAGTTCGCTGGTAGGTGATGAAGAAAGTTCCGTTGGCATACAAGAATATCGACAGCATAAGCGCAACTTCGATCCACCGTTTTTGCCAGCGCTTGGATGCCATCTCGATCAATTGGTCCAGCCCAACCGCGCTTAGCAGCAGGAATGCCGGCAGGCAAAATAGAAAGGTCCGCATATAAGGCTCATCTCCACCGCACAGTGCTTAACACGAAGGGCAGAAGCAGGCTGCAGCCCAAAAACAAAGCCAGTGCGCCCCACTCCGAGTGCCTCTTTTTAGGGAGCAAGGCTCCTAGCGCCAGCCCTGCGCCAGCCAGTGCAAATAAGATCCATCGCCCAGATATGAACGCTTGCAGCACATTCGGGATCAGGCTCAGGGCTGGGCCCTGCAGCCAGCCCAGGCTTTGCACATATTTGTTGTCCATCACATCCGGCAGGATGGGCAGGTACAGCAATACGGCCACTAGGGTACCCAGGCCAATGAAAGTGCTGATCGAGAATGCCGGGTTTACCAAAACGACTTGGCCTGGCTTCCAGGTGAAGCGGCCCTTGTTGAGGCGCAAATCCAACAGGCTTTCCACCCCAAAAAAGATCGCCACGCTCCCCAGCCAATACACGTTGGAAGGCATCGTGTACACTAGCATGGCCGCCAGCGCCAATATAGC
The DNA here is from genome assembly GCA_963797275.1 of uncultured Chloroflexia bacterium. Classification (GTDB taxonomy): domain Bacteria; phylum Chloroflexota; class Anaerolineae; order Anaerolineales; family UBA11579; genus JAMCZK01. Next base: position 272,137 of record CAWCOT010000002.1, read on the forward strand.
TAGCCCGCTATTCAGCCTGGGGACCCTCCGGTATTCCAGCAAGGCCCATAACAACGCCGCCACAAAGAAAAGCGAAGGCGCGTAGCCGCGAGCCTGCGCCGCAAAGTTCAGGAAAGCGATGCTGGTGGTCCACAGGATAACCACCACTATGCTGGCGCGCCGGTTTACAAATCGATAAGCCACGCAGGCACTCACTGCCATCGCCCCCAGACCAAAGGCCATAAAGAAAGCCCGCAGCACTTGCGGGTTATCCAGCACGCTGCGCAGATCCTTGGCGCCCAGCAGCTTCAGGTAGATGCCCGCCAGCGCATTGGTAAAAACGTGGTTGTTGGGGATGGGATACCAAAACAGAGCCCGGTCAATCGTGGTGACGATATGCCGGCGGATGGAGATGGTTTCATCCAGCCAGAAATCCAAATACACGCGTTTGCTGATTACCAGGAACAGGAATGGGGTGGCCGCCAGCACATTGGCGCACAGCAACAGCCCATTAGCTTTGACTCGCACGGCCAGCGCGGCCCAGCGTTTCCATCGGCTGCTAGCATAAAAAGCCAGCAAGGCAAATCCGCCTGCCAGCGCCAGCCAATAGCCCGGACGTATCACCAGCATCACGGCGGAGGTATGAAACAGTCCTTCCCAAAATGTACTGGGAATGACCCTGCGTACCCCGAACAGCCCGATTACAAACAGAGCCCATCCCAGCCACACAGCCCCCGGGCCCCATTTAGCGGGCCGCTTCCAGGTTTTATTCCCCATACGGTCGCTCAAGAATGCTAGTCATCCGGAGATTCAGGGTTGGGATCGAAGCTGGCGCAACCACAGTTCAATTGGTTCACCACCGAGAGCGCCACCCCTTCGCGCTCTACGGCCAGTGTCTCTGGATAACCCGCAAAGAAAAAGCGGCCCAGCGCGAAGCCCGTAAGGGCAAGATCACATAATCGTAATCGCGGGTCGGGTCGTAATTGGCCGCCTTCAGTCTTTCCAATCGAAAGTCCGGCCGGGCGACGTGCTCTACAATCTGCAGCGAACCCCACGACACCACAAAGCTATTCTGCGGGGCGACCTGGTTCAAGCCCCGCGTGGCCTCGGTCAATGAAGTGGACCAGTAATCCAGCTCGAAGCGTCCCTCGGCGCCCGGCAACCCGCCGACCAGTTGGTTGTAATACACATACTCATATGGATGCAGCAGCAAGATGCTTACCAGGCCCGGGAGTATCGCAACTATCACCACGGTCCAGAAGAGCACCTTTGGCACACGCACATACACCCATTGCAAGGCCAGCGCCCCCAACAGGAACAGAGGCGGCAGGATGAACAGGAACTGTCGGAAGTTGTTGTACATGGGCGGCCCGGCCAGGATCACATATAAAAAGGGCACCGCAAACCAGAGCAGCAGGCTGCCGACCAAGGGGGCGTTGAAAAGCCCAACCGATCTGCTCACTAATTTTCTGATGCCCAGCCATACGCCGCCCAGCGCCACCACTAGGGCCGGGATGGTAAGCTGAATACCCATCATCACCGGCAAGTAATCCCAGGGTAGCTTTTTGGGGCGGATCACCTCGCCGTTGAACAGCACCTGCCCTGTCCAGGGAAAATTGGACATCAAGCTCATGCTATAGAAGAAGTTAGTCACCGGTGCCGCCCATAAATAAGGCCACAATACATACGTAGTAAGCATGCTGATCAGCGAATAAGGGAGCGCCACCGCCAGTGCCCGTGGGCCGGCCTTCCACACCAGATAAACCAATACCAGTATGCCCGCCAGGGGGCCGATGATGCGTACATCTACCGCAATGCCCAGCAGAATTCCAGCCCCCCATACCGCCGGCTTCTTCCAAAACCCTTTGCTATGCGTCCATAAAATGGACTTAATATAAACCAGCAAGCTCACCCAGACTGTCTTGAACAACCGAGCGCTCAAAACCAGCAAATACAGCAACCAGATGCCTATGATGGTGAAACCGGCCCGCCACAGGTTAATGACTGCCTTGCTAACATAGCCGCTCAACGGCAATTCGCCAGCATTGGGTGCCAGCCGGGTGAATAATTGCCCAGCCCACGAAGCAGCTTCCTGTCCCGCCAGCCAGCCCAAAACCGCATTAATCAGGCTGCTCCAAAGCAGCGAACTGACCAGCAATATCGCCAGAAGGAACACAAAGGCGCGAGCGCCTGCCATCAGCCTGCTGCGCTGCGCGGCTTTCGCCTTCTTCCAGTCCTTTGCGATTGCTTTGCGCAATCCTTCGAAATTCCACGAATTTTCAGGGAAATAGCGCTCCAGCCGCAATCCCACCGCCACGGCGAGGGTAAAGAACGCCATCAAGGGCACGTCCTTGGCATTGATGAACCCATGTCCCCATAACAGCGGCTGGCTGGCAAACAGCCCGGTCACCGTCAAGGCCACTTGTTTTGAGACCAATCGCATGGCTAGGCTGTATATCGCTATCAGGCCTACCAGGAAACTAAGGAAAATAAAAAGGTGCCAGAGATATTCCGTCTGCACCCACCCGGGGTTGCCGAACAGGTTTAGGCCAAGCTGGGCTGCGATCAGGAACGCCGGTCCATAGTAAGGCAGGTCGTCGAACCCGGGGTTGCTGATGAAAGGGGGCACGAAAATGCTTCGATAGATTTGCACTGTGTGATCTGCATAGGTCTGCAGGTTTTGGTCGTCCCCCGTTTCGCCGTAATTTCCAGCGCTCAGCATACCGATCACCAGCAGCACCAATACCAGGGCAGCGAAGGCCGAGTGCTGGCGCAAATATCGCTCAAAGAAATTTCGCATCAACTTCTCCGTACTTATCTCATTGGCGGCCCAAATGATTTATTCCCAAAGGATCGGTCCGCCCGGCTGGCAATCATACCGCGGCCCCATCCTTCTTTATTCCGCGCTTTGGATAATTTTCCTTGACATGCCCGTATTTTCCATCCCATCCCCATTTTCCATACATTACCTTCCGCAAATCGTCAATCGATTGACGAGGGATGGTTGCTATTTCCGGCCCGCCAGAAGTAGGGCTAATAACTCTTTCAAACCCTTCTCATTTCCAATCCATTCGCCCAAAAAAAATAGTCGGGAAACAGCTTGACAAACTAGCTCCTTTGTTCTATTATCTCCCTGATTTAGAACATTTGTCTATCTGGAGGCAGAGCATGGCAAGAGCAAAAACAACTGATGAACAGAACGGTCATCTTGAAACAGAACAAAGCGAGCGCCTCAAAACACTGCAGCGCACCTTGGATGAGATCATGAAGCGCTTCGGTGAAGGCGCGATTATGCGTCTAGGTGAAGCTAAGGGCATGGCCATTGAAGCTATCCCAACCGGGTCGCTGTCACTTGACATCGCCCTGGGTGTGGGTGGTATCCCTCGCGGCCGCGTCACCGAGATCTACGGCCCCGAATCCTCGGGCAAAACAACCCTTTGCCAGCACCTGGTGGCCGAAGTTCAAAGGCGCGGCGGCACTGCCGCGTTCATCGATATGGAGCACGCTCTGGACCCCACGTACGCCGCCCGCTGCGGCGTCAACCTGGATACGCTGCTGATTTCACAGCCTGACACGGGCGAACAGGCCCTGGAGATCGCCGAAGCCCTGGTTCGTTCTGGCGCCGTGGACCTGGTGGTGGTCAATTCAGTAGCGGCCCTGGTCCCCCGCTCCGAGATCGAGGGCGACATGGGCGACGCCACCATGGGCATGCAGGCCCGCCTCATGTCTCAGGCACTACGCAAGCTCTCTGGGGCCATTAAACAGACCAACACTGCCGTAGTCTTCACCAATCAGCTGCGCCAAAAGATTGGCATTATGTTCGGCAATCCGGAGACCACTAGCGGCGGCATGGCGCTCAAGTTCTACGCTTCCGTGCGCATGGACGTGCGCCGGATTCAGTCCATCAAGACCGGGCAGGATGTGGTCGGCAACCGCACTCGCGTGCGCGTGGTCAAGAACAAGGTCGCCCCCCCTTTCCAAACTGCCGAATTCGACATCATGTATAACGAAGGCGTCTCCAAGGTCGGTGACCTGCTGGACCTAGCCGTGGTATATGAGATCATCGACAAGCGCGGCTCCTTCTACAGCTACGGAGAAGAGCGCCTGGGCCAAGGCCGCGAGAGCGCTAAGGAGTTTCTACGAGACAATTCCGAAATGGCCGAGGCCATTGAAACCCAAATCCGCGAGAAAGTGCTGACCCAACACCCCAGCGTGTATACTGATGGCGGCGATGAAGAAAACTTCGAGAATGCCGAACTTGTCGAAGAACTGGAGCCCGTCGAAGCCTAGCGGCTTGCCCTCCTCCCCCGTAAAGAGCGCTCCCCTCGGCGGCTTGCTGCTGACTGTGAGCGTTCTTTTATTGCTGGCAGCCTGCACCCGCAGCGCCCTGCCTGCCAATGAAGGCTACTTCATCCCCCCCACGGTGGCAGGCAACAGCACCCCGCTGGTGCTGGAGACTTACACCCCGCTGCCGGCCACGCCCACTCTGCCCTGCGACAATAACCTGGTGTTCTTGCAAGACGTCGACGTGCCAGATGGCACGCATTTCCTGGCCGGCCAGCAGTTCGAGAAGAGCTGGCAGGTACGCAATGACGGTACCTGCCCCTGGGTGAGGGGCTATTCCCTGCGCCTGGTGGATGACATTGCCATGGGCGCCATTGAGCGCCAATCCCTGCCGGAGGCGCAGCCCGGCGAAACTGTGACCCTTACGGTGCAATTCCGTGCACCGCAGCAGCCAGGCACTTACCGCAGTTCTTGGAAAGCCTACGACCTGGGCGGCGAACCATTCGGCGTGCAAATTTATGTGGAGATCATCGTCGAATAGCAATGCGGCCCCTGCCAACCCCAGAGCTATCCAATTCCAGCAACGCTTACAAGACCTGGGCTTAACTAGCCAGGTGGTCGAATTCGAAGAAACCAAGCGCACCGCCCAGGATGCGGCGACGGCCATAGGCTGCCAGCTGGGACAGATCGTCAAGTCCCGAATTTCAAAACCAACCACAGCGGGCAGGCAGTGCTGGTGCTGACCGGCGGGGCCAACCGCGTGGATGAAGTCCTCGTTGAGGCAGCCGTGGGCGAGCCGCTGGACAAGGCCGACCCCGATCTTGTCCGCGTGGCTACCGGCTACGCCATCGGCGGGGTGCCGCCCTTTGGCTACGAGCCCTTGCAGCACACTTACATTGATCAGGATCTGCTGCAATACGAAACCATCTGGGCGGCTGCCGGAACGCCAAATGCGGTTTTCCCACTCGCTCCGGCCGAGCTGCAGCAACATACCCGTGGCCGGGTAATGGAAATTACTAAAAAGTGAGGGTCAGCGGGCCTAGTTTGGAAGATTAGAAGGCCTGGCATCCGCGGGGAGTTCGAAACTGTAGCCGTTTTCGCCGCCAAACCGGAAATAGGTTATCTCCCCTTGTTTGATCTCTATGTCCACCCGCTTCCAGACACCATAATAAGGGATAGCGACCTCGTAGGTTCCAGCAGGTAAGTCGCTGAGCACAAAGTTCTCGTTGTAATAATCGTCCGGCAGGATCTTATATTCAGTGGCGTAGGAATATACGCTGTAAAGCTTATTGCTGGCCTGGGGACGCACCTCCACCAGATGATTAGTTAACACCATCCCATTGGTAGCAGTAATGCGGCCTACCAGGGAGCCATAACCCTGCGGAGGCGCGATCCAAAGCTCAGGGTTGTGGGTGAAATAGACCGTGTTATTACCTTCGCGAACTTCAAAATGCAGATGCGGCCCGGTCGAGTTGCCCGTAGTGCCGGATAGACCAATTACCTCACCAGAATCCACGTGCTGGCCAACCGTCACCTTCGCTTCGCGTAAATGCGCATATACCGTATAGAGTTTTTGGCCGTCAAAGCCGAAATCATGACGAATGACCACCGCAATGCCGTAGGGGTCATCTACGTAATTCACTGAGCGATAAAGGAGCCCGTAGCTGGCCCATAGCACCGTACCCGAACCAGCGGCGCGCACCGGCGTGCCCGCATTAAGGCCGATGTCCAAACCCAGGTGAGGCTGGCTGGAATCGCCCCCTTCCGGGATCACACCATAGCGTTGGCTGGGGATAAGGCTCTTCAAGTCAGCACTATCAATTGGTCGGGCAAAGTAAAAATGGTCGTGCGGACCAATGGCCAACGGGGCACTAAAACTTGCGGCCGGGGCGTCAATGTAAGATGGCGTGGGTTGAAGTTGGCTTTCGGAAAGGGGAAATGGTGCCAGGGTCGGGGCCTCATAGGTGGGCCAAGGTGTTTCAGAGGCAAACGGAATGGCGGGCGTTTCCGTAGGTGCAGAGATAGGGGTCTCGGTCGAGGCAGTGGTGCTGGTTGGGATATTGGTGCTGGTGGATGCGGGCGGGGCAGATTGGCAGGCGGTCAGTAGAACCAAGGCCACCAAGGAAGCAGAATGCTTCATGGTGTTTTGGCAGTTGAGAGTGTGGCAAGTTCATCGGGGGAATAGAGCTGCAACATGGCCTGCTCCCAAGTGAGCCCCTGGCGAAATACGAATTGATTGAACAGCGCCCCCGGGTAATACGTGCGCCAATCCGGTAAAGCAGGAACCCGCTCGAAACCGTATTCGGCGGCCAGGGCTGTGAAATCGATCCAGTAGCCGCCGGGGGCTATAGATGCACTGGCACCACCGGCTTCGGCGTCAGCCTCAGAACCGCGCATACGTGCAGAGAAGTCCCAGGTGACCTGTGCCACAGGTTGGCCCAGTCCGCCGGACTGGTTTGCAGCCTTCAAATAGACCCTCCAATAGGTTTGACCGTCATACTGCTCGCGTGCCACAACCATCCAACCGGCGTCCAGCAGGGCGTTGTGCAACTCGAAAGCCCGGCCGGTGTAAAGCCAATCCTGTTGGCGGTCTGGAGGCAATGGTTGATCCAGAGGAAGGTAAATGTTGTCCAGACTTGAGAGCGGGTCCCAACCCAAAAGCTGTGCCGCACGCTGGCGAAGGGCTTGAAATTGAGCCAGGGCGTCCTGGCTGATCAGGGGAAACGGCGCTTCAACATCGCCCAGGGCAACGGTTTGGCTCCGCGAAGCCAGCTCCTTTTGAGGGGCATTCACGCTGGCAGCCGCGGCCGATGCCAAAGGCCCCGGCAGGTCAGCGATGCTGGCACTGCTCCAGGTTATTCCAGCTAGATTGCCGGGCATCGGTTCAGGAGCCAAAGCGAGGCCGCTCGTCACGGTATAACCCGTCAAATAAGTTTGGTTTGCGTCGCTCACCTGAGCCAGGACAGTGGTACCGGCGGGATTCCACTGGGGGTCACGCCCTAATCCAAGCCGCTGAGGCACCGAGTCGGGGCGGCTCAGGTCCTGAGCATATATCACCCAGGCTCCATCCTCCTGCTGGGTCCAGGCCAGCCAGGCGCCATCCGGCGACCAGGCTGGGTCGGCTTGTGCCTCAGCGGCGGGTGCGAGCTCCCGGAAACGCTGCTCGTCGCTGTGCTCCAAATCCACCAGCCACAATTGAGGATGGCCGCTGCGGTCGGATACATATGCGATTTGTTGTGCGCCAGGCCTCCAGGCAGGCGCAGTATCCGCAGCGGAGTTAACACTTATATCCACGGGAGGTACCGAGCCATCCACCGGTGCCATAAAGATATCCAAATTGTCGCTGTCGTTGCGCTCGTAGGCTAACCAGGCGCCATCCGGCGACCAAGATGGGTAGCCATCGTAGTCGGCATCGTCGTTGAGTTGCAACGTCTGACCAGTCCGCAAATTGAGCAAATACAAGTCCCAATGCCCGGCCCGGTCAGAGGAAAAAGCGATCCGCTCCCCATCTGGACTGGAAGAGGGCTGGGCATCGTTCCATGAGCCTTGGGTAAGCGCGGTAAACGGCTTGCCGTAAAGCTGATGCCAAAACAAGTGAGCATAACCCTGCTGGCTTAGGCTGATTAGAATGGAGCCTGCAAAACTTCCGGTTCCGCCTGTATCGACCGGGGCCGTTTGCAGCATCGTGGATGTTAGTGAAGGGGAGGCAGTTGAAGTGGCGGTGGGAGAGGAGGATGCCTCCGCACCCGCCGCGTTGGCGGAAAACGGTGGTGCGAATTCACCCAAGACGGGCCAAACCAAAAAGAGCAACAGGATCGAACTTAGGGCGAAAACAGCCAATGTCACCCGCCGAAAGCGGGCGCGTTCAACCTGAAGGGCAAGATCAGCAGGAGCTTTGTTTTCCACAACCGGATTATTGCAATTTTTGGAATCGAGTGCTGGCGATTGGGCGGCTTAATTCTGGCTAGTTGAGGGAACCTCAAAATCCACGTGACGCTGGTCTACCACCTTGCGGGCTTTATTCAGGATTGCACCGGCTGAGGGCTGATCGCCTTCAGCCGGAACCTGAGCCTCAACATCAGCATAAAACACCTGCAACTCCAGGCGATAGCTACCCTTCGGGTGGGCTTCACGCAAATGCATGACGAAATCCATGGCAGGGTCAATGGCCTCGACTACGCTTAGGTTGGAAACTTCATCTCCGTTTCCATTAAAAATGCTGGCTTCAACGTTGGGCCGCTTTTGGAAGGGCGTAAGCGCGAAGTGGACCTTGATACGCCCCCCGTCAGGCCGGGGCGCAGCCGCCAGTTCACGAATGCGCACCTCATCAGGCGGGACCGGTGCCTCATCAATGTTGGTAAAGAAAACGTCAGACATGGGCGTGAGTAGGATTATAGCCTTTGGGCAAAATAGGGGAGAGCGTTTGGGTAGATTACAATCTCGCCCAGAGGTTGATATGAGTGAAGACCATTTCGAGACGCTTGCTATCCACGCGGGGCAACCACCGGAACCCACTACTGGGGCAGTCATGACGCCCATCTTCCAAACATCCACATACGCCCAGGAAGCCGTAGGGAAGACCAAGGGCTACGAATACGCCCGCACAGGCAATCCCACCCGCAGCGCGCTGGAAAAGTGCATTGCCGCCTTGGAAGGTGCCACACATGGACTGGCGTTCGCTTCCGGGATGGCGGCAATTGACACCATCGTCCGCACTTTCAACCCAGGGGATCACATTCTGGTCGGTGGCGACGTGTATGGGGGCACTTTCCGCTTGTTCGACAAAGAATATCGCCGCTTTGGCCTGGAGTTCGGTTATGTAAATATGGCCGACTTGGATGCTGTAAAAGGTGCGCTTAGGCCGAAGACGCGCCTCTTCTGGATGGAGACCCCCACAAATCCATATCTGGGTGTTGGCGATATCAGCGCAATCTCGAAAATCCTCAAAGTGCATCCGGGCAAACCCCTGCTGGCAGTAGATAACACTTTCGCCACACCCTATTTGCAGCGGCCACTGGCGCTGGGTGCAGATCTGGTTTTGCATTCGGCTACAAAATATCTAGGCGGGCATTCCGATGCGGTGTTGGGCCTGATCGCCTGCAATGACCCGGCCTTATTCGAGCGCTTAGCATTCCTGCAGAATGCCGCCGGGGCGGTGCCCGGACCCATGGATTGTTTCTTGATCCTGCGCGGCATCAAGACCCTGGCGCTGCGCATGGACCGCCACGCCGCCAATGCGGTCGCGGTGGCGGATTTCCTGGCAAGCCACCCCAAGGTGAGCAAGGTGTATTACCCCTTCCACACCTCGCACCCACAGACGGCCTTGGCGCGCAAACAAATGCGCAATGGCGGCGGCATGATTTCCTTCGAGCTAAAAGGCGGCGAGGCGGCCGCACGGAAAGCAGCCGAAGGAACGCACATCTTCAGCCTGGCCGAATCCTTGGGCGGCGTCGAGTCGCTGATTGAGGTGCCGGCTGCGATGACGCACCTTTCCACGGTGGGTTCGCCCCTGGAAGTTTCGCCAGGGCTGGTGCGGCTTTCGGTTGGCATAGAGCACGTGGATGACCTGATCGCTGATCTGGAGGGCGCCCTAGTTACAGCTTAATGGGAACCAACCCCTCAAACACAAAAGGAGACCCTCTATCCAAGGGTCTCCTTATTATTCGTCGTAGAGCACGGTGGCTTCGGCATAATAACGCATGCCCTTCCGGGCGATGCGCTCGATTAATCCAGTTCTCCAAAGCCTCATTCTTGACTTCAATGAGCTTATCCGAGGCCAGTTCTTCGAGCGGATAGTTTACCCGCAGGGCGCGCGGCGAGACAGTAAAACGCGTCACTCCCGGCGGCAGCAAGATACCGGCCTCGCACAGCTTGAGCACCTGCTCTACCTTGAAAGGTGGGTAGACGATAACTGCAGTGAGGTTCTGATACTTGCCGTTCACCTCGCTGATACGTTGCGCGGTGGTGCGGTCCAGGGTGGCCTTGCCAACATAGATGTCGGCGACCTCGGCCAACTTGGCGGCCCTGGCAAACAGGTCGGCGGCGTCCGTGCGGGCAATATAAGCCTGGCCATCGGGAGTTTGCAGCCAAACCAGCGTCTTCATGGGCCATTCGCTTTGTTTGCGCTTGATGCGCGGGTCAATCTCCAGCAGGCTGTCGCCCAGCACTTTGCGAAGTTCGTTCAGCAACTGATCCGCGCCCCAGTCCCAAAGGACATGGTTCCACTTTTTGAGTCTCAAGCCTTTATCGTTGGCGGCCACCACCTGGGCCAGAATATGCGGCATGCCAATCTGGCTGAAGGCGTTGCTGCGATTGGCGCCATCCAGCACCATGTAGCGATCGGAGCCGTCATCGAAAGGGGTGACAATGGGCGGGTTACGCAGAACGCCGCTGGCGCGCAGGCGTTGGATCAGCGGCCAGGCGCGCTGATCATCGTGCCATTCGTGCGGGACGAGCGCTGAGGTGGGCAGGATACGAAGGTCGGGGTAAGTGGCCATATGTGTTTAGAATCCGCGGAGGGCTAACGCTGAATGAAATCCAGGACGTCGATCTTGGTGAGGATACCCACCACCTGGCCGCCATCGTTGACCAATACAGCATTGTGCCTGACCAAGTCGGCCATGGCGTCCGAAAGGCGGATGTCGGCCGCCAGGCTGGGAGGCGCAGGCTGCAACAGCTTGCGGATAGGCTGCTCACCGGGTCGCGACTCCTTGCTTTCCAGCAAGAATGTAAGCAGATCGCCCTCTTTCACCAGGCCGACGATCTCATCCTTGCCATTTATGGCGGGTAATTGGGAAATACCAAACTCTTTCATCTTGGCGACAACTTCGCTAATGCGGTCGTCGGCCGAGGCGGAGATCAGCTCGCTGATGCTCTTGGCGCCCAGCACTTCGCGCAGGGTGGCATCGCTCCATTCAGATTCAAGGAAGCCATTCTCGCGCATCCATTTGTCGTCATAGAACTTGGAAAGATAACGGGAACCGGAGTTGGGCAGAATAACCACTGCCAGGCGCTCGCCCTTAAGTCCTTTGCAGTAACGCAGGGCAGCGGCCATCGCCGCACCGGATGAGCCGCCGGAAAAAATGCCTTCCTCGGCTACCAGGCGGCGAGCCCACGTGAAGGATTCCTTGTCGTCTACGCGCACAATGTCGTCTATTTGGGAGAGGTCGCTGGTTGGCGGCAGGAAGTCTTCGCCAAGACCTTCTACTTTGTATGGAATGGCTTCCACCCCCTCGGGAATCTTGCCGTGGTTCTGCCAGATCTCCTTGAGGATCGAACCCTGGACATCGACTCCAATTATGCGGATCTCGGCATTCTGTTCTTTGAGATATTTCCCCACTCCACTATACGTGCCGCCCGTGCCCATACCGATAATGACGTCAGTCACCTTGCCGCCAGTTTGTTCCCAGATTTCGGGACCCGTGGTGAGGTAATGCGTGAGCGGATTATCGGGGTTGCGGTATTGGTCGGCCAGGATGGCGTTGGGGCTCTCAGTGGCAATGCGCTCGGCCACACGGTAATAAGAGCGCGGGTCCTCGGGTGCCACGGCCGTTGGGGTAATGATGACGCGAGCGCCAAAAGCGCGCAGCAATTGGATCTTCTCCTGGCTCATTTTGTCCGGCATGACGAAGACACATTTATAGCCGCGAATGGCGCTGACGATAGCCAGGCCTACTCCGGTGTTCCCGGAGGTTGCTTCCACCACCGTGCCGCCCGGTTTCAGGCGGCCGTCTCTTTCCGCTGCGTCAATAATGGTGATGCCGATGCGGTCTTTGATGGAACCCCCGGGATTGAGGAATTCAAGCTTGGCATACAGCGGCACAGGCAATTCGCCGCCCAGCTTGCCCAAGCGCACCAGCGGCGTGTGGCCAATGGCGCCCATGACGTTGTCATAAACCCGCAGTTCTTGGGACTGTGGCAGCCCGTCTTTAATCATTCACTCTCGCTTTTTGTTTGGGTGAGGCGCTCGTTTGGCTAGTTTACCGCGAGTCGGTGGGAAGGATTAAGAGCCCGTTCGCGTTATTGGCAATTATTGGCTACATGTTCGTCGTAGGTTTGGGCGAATGCGTGACGGCCGGATCCGTCGCAGGCAGCCTGGAAGAAGAAATAGGGCGTTGTCTCTGGAAAAGCCACTGCGTTTAAGGCATCCAGGCTGGGGGCCGCGATGGGACCCGGAGGCAGGCCAGCGCTCTGGTAGGTGTTGTAGTCCGAATCCACGGCCAGGTCGACAGATGTCAACGGGGTCTTCCACCAAGAACCCGAGGCAAACCCGAGGGAATATTGCACGGTGGGATCAGATTCAAGGCTCATGCCCGCCGCTAACCGGTTGAGGAACACCGAGGCTATGCGCCGCATCTCGTCATCGATTACGGTTTCGCGCTGGACGATGGAGGCTAGGATGAGAGCCTGGCGCTCGCTCAGTCCCTGGGCTGCAAAACCCTGGCGCAATGTTTCGTCCACCACTTGGTCGTAGCCCAGGGTGAGCATGACATTGATAGCCTGTGTGGCGTCCAGGTCGCGGTCGAGTTCATAGCTGCCGGGCAGCAAGTAGCCTTCCAAGCTGGCCCCTGCGGGGAAATCTGCGGGGAGGTCAACTGTGCCGGGCGGATTCCAGGCGGCCAGCAGGAAATCTTCAGGGCTGAAGCCCACGCCTGCGCTGGGCAGGCTGGCCGCGATCTCTTCCAGGCGCCAGCCGGGCAAGACCACCAGCGTGACGGTGGCAGGGGTCGGGTCGAGGAAGGCGTGGGCGATCTCCACGGGACTCATGGCGGCGCTGATCTCGAAGCTGCCGGTTTGCAGCTGGGTGTCCAGCCCTGTGTAAAACAAATAATTGCTGAAAAGCTGCCCTTCGCGGATGAGCCCGGCCGACCACAAACGCGAACCGATCTGGCTGGCGGGCTCATCCGCGTGGATGTCAAAGCGCACCGGCAAAGCTGCGGCATCCGCGGGGCGCGTCAAAGTTTCCACGCGCAGGCCTAGTTCAAGGCCGATACGGATATGTTGGAAAGCATTCAGAGATGGACTGGGCTGGCCAAACACTGTCTCGGCGCGGGCCAGCAAGCCGTTGCCCACAATGAAGGCCACGAAGGCCAGGACTACCAGAAGGCCTACAACAAGCAGGCAAGACAGGTAAGAATTCGACTTCATTTTGGCGCAGGTAGGTTTACCCTGCCTCCTGTTGATGCTCATCTAAATAGCTTTGCAGAATAATGGCAGCCGCTTCGCTATCTATTGGTCTGCGGCTTTTCTTGCGACTCAGGCCCATTTCCTGGCGCGCGCGGTGCGCCCTTTGGGTGGTGAAGCTTTCCTCGACCAGCTCGACCTCCAGGCCGGTGGTGCCGCGCAAATCGGTCGCCAGGCGAGCAGCGCGGCGCCCGGTGCGCGTGGGACGGCCATGCTCGGTGAGTGAGATACCAACCACAATGAACTCCGCACCTTGCTCCTGAATTACCGCGGCGATGCGGTCCACATCCTTGTCACGCGCCTCGTGCAATATGACCTGCAAGGGCCACGATATGGTGCCGGTCGGGTCGCTTACCGCCAACCCAATGCGTACCTCCCCGGGGTCAACTGCCAAAATCTTCATGGCTTAAGTATACAAGTAGAGGAACGTTGCGATTAGAGAGCGGAACGGTAAACGGAACGCCGCTGCTCCGCCGCCAGGTGAAATTGATGGGAGTTCACCCGTGGATGCAATCTCACCGGTAAAGGATCCGGGCTACTCAGTCCCCATTCAGCCCGCCGAGCCTGCCGAGTATTGGCGAATACTGGTAAGCCCAACTCCTCGGCCTCGTTACGTACCCGGCTATGGCCACAGACTATGCCCATCGGCACGCCCAGACGCCGGCTGCGGCGCTGCATCAGCCGCAGCACCAGCCGCGGATCGCCCGGGCCGGATCTGCCCAACCAAACGACTATGACGCGGCCTTGCGCCCCACCACGGATCCGCCCCGCGGCGGCGCGCCAATCAGAATTCGGATCAAGTTGGATTAGTGAAGTCTTCACAAAGAACCCTAGATATTGTAGGCTAAAGAGCCCTTAGAAATTGAACTCGAAAGGGTTGAATTCGTCAACTGGGCATGATGATAAGATACCTTGGAAAAGGGTTGTTCTGAACTCCAGCAGTTCTCGCCCGAACAATATGCTAAGCATTGATATAGATATCGCTAGGCGTTTTATTCTTGGCAAGCAGGGCTTGTGGCCCGGCCGCCGCTGGCGCGGCATCCAGGGAACTGGGAAGGCCATGCGCGCCATGGAATATCTCCAGCTCGACCCGCTGCAGGTTATCGCCCGCAGCCAGGACTTGGCGCTGCATAGCCGTGTAATAGACTACAAACCCGGATTGTGGGAGCGCCCAGCCTATCAGCAGCGCAAGTTCTTTGACTGGGGCGGCTGGCTGGCTGTGCGACCCATGCACGAGTTGCCATATTGGCGCGTAGTAATGCACCATGAACGCGACATTTCCCCGCGTATCCGCGAGATGGGTCGTGAGCATGCCAAGGCCATCGTTGAAATGCGGGCCATCCTGCGCGAGCGTGAGACGGTTACCAACCGTGATTTCGCCATGGCCTCCCGCAAGCGAACGCAAAGTTACCGCGGGCGCAAAGACAGTTCCCTGGCCTTATATTACCTTTGGCGCACCGGTGAAGTGATGACCCACCATCGCGAGAACTTCGAACGTGTATATGCGCTCACAGAAAATATCGCTCCAGCGGACCTGATACGTGAAGACGATGAAGACCAAGTAGATGCCTTCTTGATCCAGAAGGAGGTAAGTCACAATGGCTTATTGCGCGCCAAGCACCTCAGCGATTATTTTCTTCGTTATGCCTCCGGACGCTGGGATCCTAAATCGATCCCAGCCGGCAGGGCTAAACAGATCACAGATGCCTTATTGGCGAACGGAGACCTCATAGAAGTGAACGTGGATGGCTGGAAGGAGATGCATTACGCGCTGGGCAGCGACGAGAAGCTGCTGAACAACCTCATTGCCGGGCGCGTGCCTCCAGTCTGGAAACCTGTCGGTAGCACTACGACTGAAGAAGCTATCTTCCTTTCACCTTTGGACCAGGTCAGCGCCCGCGGCCGTGCCAAGATACTGTTCAACTTTGACTACGTCTGGGAGGTGTACAAGCCCGTCCACCAGCGGAAGTTTGGTTATTACGTGATGCCTGTATTGTGGGGGGATCGGCTGGTGGCGCGTTTCGACAGCAAACTAGATCGTACTGCCAATACCTTTCAGATCCTGGGTTTATGGCTGGAGGATAAAGCCCTGGCCAAAGATGAGGTCTTCGCTGAAGCGCTCTTGCGCGGCTTCACCCGCTTCGTCGAATTCCTCGGCGCCGGTGGGCTGGACGCCAAAGCCATTCGCGAGCCCATGCTGCGCAAGCGCCTGTCTGTAGTAACGTAGAAGCTTTTACATCACCACCCGATGGTGCGGCCTCGGTATGTTAAGTATTATCGGGGCTCCCGTCTTTGCAGGCTAACTACTTAGTGCAACTTAGCTTCCAGCCATGGCTCAGCCTTGGCCAGCGCTTCGGAAACTTTTCCGTTGTCTTTGCCGCCTGCCTGGGCCAACTCCGGCTTGCCACCGCCGCTGCCTTCCAGCGGCTCAGCGGCCAGTTTTACCAACTCGCCGGCGTGCAGGCCACGGACTACCAAGTCTTTGGTGACCGTGGCGATCAGCGTGGCCTTGCCGTCGGAAAGGCCGGCCAGTAAAGCCACGCCGCTGGGGTGCTGCTGGCGGAATTGGTCTGCCAGCGAGCGCAGGGCGGCTGCATCCGCACCTGGAATGGCAGCCGTCAGCAAGTGTACGCCTGCAACCTGGGGAATGTCTTTCATTACATCCTGCAACCCCTCTTGGGCGCGGGAAAGTTTGTACTGTGCCAGTTCTTTGTTTAGGAGCGTTACGTCGGTTTGCAGTGCCAGCACCTTGGCTGGTACACCCTCTTCGGTGGTCCTCAGCTCGTGTGCGGCTTCAGCTAACGCGGCGTTGCGCTTCCGGGCGAGCTCATATGCTCGCCGTCCCGTGACGGCTTCGATGCGCCGGATGCCGGCCGCGGCGCTGCCTTCGCTGGTGATCAGGAAGAGCCCAATGTCCCCGGTGCGCTCGACGTGCGTGCCACCGCACAGCTCATACGAAAATGGCTTGCCATCCTCGCCGATCTGGATGGTGCGCACCTCGGTGCCGTACTTCTCGCCGAAGAGCGCCATGGCGCCTTCCTTCTTGGCTTTCTCCAGCGGCTTGGTTTCTTTGTGCAACGAATAGTTATCCAGGATCCAGCCGTTTACCTTGTCTTCGATTTCGGCGAGCTCCTGCTTGCTGAGTGCCTGCGAATGGGTGAAGTCAAAACGCAGCCGGTCGGGCGCCACCAGCGAACCCGCCTGGCGGGCATGCTCGCCTACGATCTCGTGCAAGGCGGCATGCAGCAGATGCGTGGCCGTGTGGTTGCGCATGATGTCCTGGCGGCGGCGCCGATCCACTTGCGCCGTAGCCTTGTCGCCCACTTTGGGGCTGCCTTCAACCACCTCCCCGATGTGCACCACCACCCCGGTAGCCGGCTGCTGGGTGTCGGTAACCTGGATAATCCATTTTCTGCCATTGGCGGAGCTAATCACGCCGGTGTCGCTGATCTGGCCGCCCGAGGAAATATAGAAAGGCGTAGCGGGCAGCAGCACGCCCACCTGGTCACCTGGCCTGGCCTGCTTGACGGGTTTTCCATCCTTAACTAAGGCGAGGATCTCGCCTTTGGCTTCCAATTCGTGATAAGGGTCGTATTTCACGCCCTTTTTGGTGAGCTTCTTGGCCTTTTGCAAACCCTTGAGGATGTCTCCGAAGGCCGCCGCCTGCTCTCCGCCCAGTTCGCCCATGGCCTGGCCAGCGCCAGAAGCCACGCGGTGCTCCTCCATTGCGAGGCGGAAACCCTCTTCGTCTACATCCAAGCCGCGTTCGCGGGCGATATCGCGGGTAATCTCGAAAGGCAGGCCGTAAGTGGCATAGAGCTCGAAAGCGACATCGCCGGGCAAAGTCTTCTGCTTGTTCAGGCCCGACAACAGGGTTTCCAAATGGGCCATACCGCTTTCCACGGTGTGCGCAAAACGCTCCTCTTCAAGGGTGAGGTTATCCAGAATGGTCTTGCGGTTCTTTGGGAGTTCAGGATACGCCTCCCCATAGTGCTTGATGATGACTTCGGCCAGCTTGGCCATAAAGGGCTCGTCCAGGCCGATCTTGCTGCCGAAACGGGCGGCGCGGCGGATGATCATGCGGGCAATGTAATTGCGCCCGATATTGCCGGGCACCACACCGTCGGCGATGAGGAAGGTGGAGGCCCGGCTATGATCGGCGATGACGCGATAAGGGGTGAAGTTGGCGTCCCGCTCGGAGTCGCTATGCCCGGCCAATTCCTGGATCTTGTCGATGATAGGGGCGAACAGGTCGGTGCGATAATTGGAATCGACGCCCTGCAACACGGACACCAGGCGCTCGAAACCCATGCCGGTATCCACGTGGGTAGCCGGCAAGGGATCAAGTTGCATGGGTGAAGTGCGGTTGAATTGGATGAAAACCAGGTTCCACAACTCGACGAAACGCGGGCCGTCCAAATCAATTTGCCCATCGGCCGCCTTGGTAATCTTGCCCTTGGCCTCGCCCAAGTCAATGTGAATCTCGCTGTTGGGTCCGCAAGGGCCTGTATCGGCCATTTCCCAGAAGTTATCTTTGCGCCCCAGGTAGACCAGATGTTCCGGATCGAATCGGGGCTGCGCCAGCCAGGCCCTGGCAGCCTCCTCATCGGTGGAAATGTCGCCCTGGTCATCCTTAAACACGGAAGCATACAAACGCTCGGGCGCCAGGCCCCACTCCTTGGTGAGCAGTTCCCAGGCCCATGCAATAGCTTCCTTCTTGTAATAGTCGCCAAAAGACCAGTTGCCCAGCATTTCAAAGAAGGTGTGGTGCGTGTCGTCGAAACCCACGTCCTCCAGATCGTTGTGCTTGCCAGCCACGCGCAGGCATTTCTGGAAATCCACGGCACGCACGTAGGGGCGCTGGTCAGTGCCCAGGAAGACATCCTTGAATTGCACCATACCCGCGTTGGTGAACAACAGGGTGGCGTCGCCACCAGGCACCAGTGGAGCGGAGGGGACGAAGGTATGGCCGTGCTTCTTAACAAAGAAGTCAACGAAAGATTTACGGATGGCGTTGGCGGTCAGGGTCTTTGGCATGGGGGAATTATACGCAATCCGCTCCTGAGAACGGCCAATCCAACGTGACCCTGGGCTGCAGTTGTGCCGTCAAAGGCCTTTATGGTAGACTGGCTCAGTCAAATATTATGGTCGAGTTGCGCGCGATGGAAATGGTGAAACGCCTGCAGAAGTTGCAAGCCGTTGCCCCGGACATCATCGCCTCGGCTGTAGTGACCGCCGACGGCCTGTCGTTGGCCTCAGCGCTGCCCGCCGACCAGAATGAGGAGCGCATTGCGGCCATGTCCGCCGCCATGCTCAGCCTGGGCGAGCGTATCTCCAGCGAATTGCAGCGGGGTGAATTCGAAGAAGTTTACATTCGCGGCGATCAGGGCATGGTGCTGCTCACTTCCATAGGCCGGGATGCGGTGCTGACTGCACTTTCACGCAGCGAAGCGAAATTGGGTATCATGTTCCTTGAAATGCGTAGAGCGGCAAGCGATCTGGAAGCCTATGTATCGTAGGAAATGCAATCCGAACCAACTGATGGATAGACACCTCGGGGAGGGGTCCCTGCCGACACCCCTCCCCGTTTTCTTTTAATTCCGGGATTATGAAACGAAAACAGGAGCCCGCCATGGATATTAAATATATTTTTATTACCGGTGGAGTAGTCAGCTCAGTGGGCAAAGGTGTCACCTGTGCGGCCATCGGGAGGCTGCTGAAAGAGCGCGGCTTCAAGGTTGCCATCCAAAAACTGGATCCTTACATTAACGTAGACCCAGGCACGATGAGTCCTTACCAGCACGGTGAAGTGTACGTGCTGGATGACGGCGCAGAGACCGACCTGGACCTGGGCCATTACGAACGTTTCGTGGATGAGAACTTGACCAACGTGTGCAATGTGACCACCGGCCAGGTTTACGCCGATGTGATCGCCAAAGAGCGCCGCGGCGATTACCTGGGTGGCACCATCCAGGTCATCCCGCACATTACCAATGAGATCAAGCAGCGCATTGGGCTGGTATCCAAGGAGACCGGCGCGGAGATCGTGCTGGTGGAAGTGGGTGGCACAGTGGGTGACATCGAGTCGCTGCCGTTTATCGAGGCACTGCGCCAGATGCGCTCGGACGCCGGGCGCGACAACACATTCTACGTGCACACCACCTGGCTGCCGTTTATTTCAGCCACCAATGAATTGAAGACCAAACCCACCCAGCACTCGGTGCGTGAATTGCGTCGCCCTGGGCATCTCGCCCAACATGATCGTGGCGCGCGCTGACACGATGATCCCATCCGATTTGTGTGCCAAGATCTCCCAATTCTGCGATGTGGAACGCAACGCCGTGGTGCCCATGGTCACCACGGATGTAATGTACGAAGTGCCCCTTTTGCTTGAGAAGTTGGGAGTTGGAAAATACATCCTTAATACGTTCAACTTAGAATCGCGCCGCAAGCCGGATTGGACACAGTGGGAGGGGCTGGTCAAACAATCGCGCAAGAAGAAACCCGTGGTGCGCGTGGCCCTGGTGGGCAAATACGTAGAGCTGCACGACGCCTACATGAGCGTGCGCGAAGCCCTCAACCATGCCGGGCTGGCGGTGGGCGTGCAGGTGGAGATCGAGTGGATCCATTCGTCCGAATTAGAGAAAGGGCGAGGCTGGGATGAAGTGCGCGCGGCAGATGGCATCCTGGTGCCCGGCGGCTTCGACAGCCGCGGCATCGAAGGCAAGATCCAGGCGGCGCAATACGCCCGCGAGAACAAAGTACCTTATCTGGGGCTATGTCTGGGGATGCAGGTGATGACCATCGAGTTTGCCCGGGATGTGCTGGGCTACACCGAGGCTAACTCTACCGAATTCGACCCCAACTCGCCCTACCCGGTCATCGACCTGATGCCGGATCAGCGCGACCTGGCCGATAAGGGCGCCACCATGCGCCTGGGCGTGTACCCCTGCCAACTGAAACCGGGCACCCTGGCCTCCCGCGCCTATGGCGAAGGCGTGGTCACGGAGCGTCACCGCCACCGTTTCGAATTCAACAATTCGGCGCGCCAAGCCTTCGAGGACCATGGCATGCTCTTCTCCGGCACCTCGCCGGACAATCGTTTGGTGGAAATCGCCGAGCTGGCCGACCACCCCTTTATGCTGGGAACGCAGTTTCACCCCGAATTCCTTTCCCGCCCCACCCGCCCGCACCCGCTGTTCGTCGCATTTCTGCAAGCCGTGGCCCAAAAGGCGGGTATAAAACAAGAAAGCATTCCAATGAAAGCGGAGATAAGTAAATAAGATGAGCAGCAAGATCCAATCGATTCACGCGCTGCCAGATCCTGGATTCGCGCGGCAACCCCACTATTGAAGTCGATGTCCACCTGGAGGATGGCAGCCTCGGGCCGCGCCGCGGTGCCTTCGGGCGCATCCACCGGCATCCACGAAGCCTTGGAACTGCGCGACGGGGACAAGACCCATTACCTGGGCAAAGGCGTCACCAAAGCCGTGGCTAACGTTAACGGGCCCATTGCCGACGCCTTCAAGGGCTTTGACCCGTCTGACCAGAAGGCCCTGGACACCAAGCTTATTGACTTGGACGGAACACCCAACAAAGCCAAACTGGGGGCCAACGCCATCCTGGGCGTCAGCTTGGCTGCGGCTAAGGCCGCAGCCGCTTCCGCCGGGCAACCGCTGTACCGCTACCTGGGCGGTGAAGCCGCACATCTGCTGCCCACACCGATGATGAACATCCTCAACGGGGGCGTGCATACTAGCTGGCAATCTACCGATTTTCAGGAATTCATGGTCATGCCCCTCGGCGCGCCCACTTTTGCGGAAGGCCTGCGCTGGGGCGCCGAGGTATATCACAACCTGCGCAGCGTGCTCAAGGACAAGGGTTATACCACGCTGGTGGGCGACGAAGGCGGATACGCTCCGGCGCTGAAGAGCAACGCGGAGGCCATTGAAATCATCCTGCAGGCCATCGAGAAGGCTGGATACAAAGCCGGCGAGCAGGTTTGCATCGCCCTGGATCCGGCGGCCAGCGAGATTTACGATGAAGAAAAGAAAGACTACAACTTGCGCAAGGAAGGCCAGCCGACTTTCCAGCGACGGGTTGGTTGAGTTCCTGGAATCCTGGATCAATCAATACCCCATCGTGTCTCTGGAAGACGGCCTGGCCCAGGAGGACTGGGATGGCTGGAAAGCGCTGACCGCCCAGATCGGGGACAAGGTGCAGCTGGTGGGCGATGATTTGCTGGTGACCAACCCCAAATTCGTGAAGCGCGCCATCGAGGAGAAAGCTTGCAATGCCCTGCTGGTCAAGGTCAATCAGATCGGCAGCCTCAGCGAGACCATCGAAGCCGTGAAGCTGTGTCAGAGACGCCGGATGGGGCACGGTCACTTCACACCGCTCCGGGGAGACCGAAGACAGCACCATCGCCGACCTGTCGGTGGCACTCAACATGGGCCAGATCAAGACCGGCGCGCCAGCCCGCTCCGACCGTACCTCCAAATTCAATCAATTATTGCGCATTGAGGAAGAGTTGGGCAGCAAAGCCAAATACGCCGGCTGGGATGCGTTGAAGCGCTGATTCAATGAGACAACAAAAAAGGCGACGCTAAGCGCCGCCTTTTTATTTTCCAGTAGATTGCTATTTACTTTTTCCTTCTGTCTCTTCAATAGCTCGCAGCAACGCTTCTTCTTCCAAGGTCACCAAGTATTCTTCTTCGATGGTACGCGCCGGGCGCAGCAGTAAATAGATTAGCACCCCGGGGATAAATAGCACCACTGACACCAGCACGGCCAGCGCACGACGCACGGGGTCCTGCAGGCGGGCCTTGGAATCACGATAGGTCCAGTAGATCAGGCTGGCCCACAACGCCAGCAGAAAAGCCGCCCCCCAGGCAGTCAGCACGGCCGCCAGGTTACCCAGCGATTGGATGTTCATGACAAGATTATAGTGCTGGTTCGGGCCGTTGACGAACTTTGACATTCCGCCGCGGCCATGCTACACTTCGCGCTGTTCGCGGTCCAAGCAACGGGAGGACGCTCTCGACGAGGGCGTCTTTTGTTGTGGAGAGATAAAGAAGAATATGGATATCCTCATCACTGGTTCGGTCGCCTACGACTACCTGATGACCTTCCCAGGTCTTTTCAAAGAGCACCTCCTCGCCGAACATCTCGAGAAAATAAGCCTCTCCTTTCTGGTGGAAACCTTGGTGCGCCGCCGCGGCGGCATTGCGCCCAACATCGCTTACACCTTGGCGCTGTTGGGCGGACACCCTCGAGTGCTGGCCACCGTTGGCGAGGATTTCGAAGACTATCGCAGCTGGCTCGAGGAGCATGGGGTAGACACTCTTAACATAAAAGTCGTGCCCGGTAAATACACCGCCTCTTACTTCGCCACCACGGATCGGTCCAACGCCCAGGTAGCCAGTTTCTACCCTGGTGCCATGGCGGATGCCACTCAGCTCTCTCTCCACGAGGTGGCCGGTGGCCGGCCCGACCTGGTTGTAATCTCTCCCAATGAACCAGCCGCCATGGAAGGCTATATAGCTGAGAGTTTGGAGATGGGCATTCCATACGTCTACGATCCTAGCCAGCAGATCATTCGCTTTGAAGGCGATGTTCTGCGTCGCGGCGTCGAAGGCGCCCACGCCTTGTTCGTCAATGAGTATGAATTTGAACTCATCAAGGACAAGACCAAGATGAACGCCAAGGATATTATGAGCCGCGTGGAATTCATGGTGGTGACTCTGGTACCCAGGGCGCCGCCGTTTACTACGACGGCCAGAATCAAACCATTGAGGCCGTGCCTACCGACCACATACTAGATCCCACTGGCGGCGGCGATGCGTTCCGCGGCGGCTTCCTCACCGGCTACAGGCTCGGTCTGGATTGGGAAACCTGTGCCCGTTTGGGTTCACTGGCCGCCACCTACTGCCTGGAAAACGAAGGGCCGCAGGCCCATCACTTCACACCACAGCAATTTCTAGCACGCTATCGCGAGTTTTACGACGATGGCGGTATGCTGGATATACTTCTTACCAACCCGCCATCATCCAACAATTGAACATCTGTTAAAGGAATGAGGTTTCATAAGATGGACAAATACGACATCAAAGATCCCAGCCAAGCCGAAGGTGGCCGCCGCCGCATCGATTGGGCCGAGCGCGAAATGCCCGTTCTACGCTCTATCCGCGAGCGCTTCGCCAAGGAGCGTCCACTCAAGGGCCTGCGCCTTTCGGCTTGTTTACACGTCACTGCCGAGACCGGCAACCTGGCCCGCACGCTGCAGGCTGGCGGCGCCGACGTGGTGTTGGTGGCTTCCAATCCGCTGTCCACACAGGACGACGTAGCCGCCTCACTGGTCTCGCACGATGAGATTCCTGTCTTCGCTATCAAGGGCGAGGACAAGGCTACCTACTACAGCCACATCACTGCCGCTCTGGACCACAAGCCACAGCTAACCATGGACGACGGCGCCGACCTGGTTGGCGAGTTGCACAAGAACCACCGCGAGTTGCTGGATGGGGTTATGGGCGGCACAGAAGAGACCACCACCGGCGTCATCCGCCTCAAAGCCATGGCTGCCGATGGCGCCCTGGAATTTCCCGTGGTAGCCGTGAACGACGCCATGACCAAGCACTTCTTTGATAACCGCTACGGGACCGGCCAATCCACTCTGGACGGGATCATTCGCGCCACCAATATCTTGCTGGCTGGTAAAACCTTTGTGGTAGCCGGCTATGGTTGGTGCGGCCGCGGGCTGGCCGACCGGGCGCGCGGCATGGGTGCCAATGTGATCGTCACCGAGATCAATCCGCTGTTGGCCTTGGAAGCCGTAATGACCGGCTTCCGCGTCATGCCCATGGAGGAAGCCGCCAAGATCGGCGACATCTTCGTCACCGTCACCGGGGACATTAACGTAGTGGATAAACATCACTTTGAATTGATGAAGGACGGCGCTATCGTGGCCAATTCCGGTCACTTCAACGTGGAAATCAATATCCCCGCCCTGGATGAAATGGCTGTGGAAAAGCGCTTAGTGCGGCCCTTCGTGGACCAGTACCGCCTTAAGGATGGGCGCGTTATCCACATCCTCGCCGAGGGCCGCCTGGTTAACCTGGCAGCAGCCGAAGGCCACCCGGCCAGTGTGATGGATATGTCCTTCGCCAACCAGGCTTTGAGCGCCGAATACATGGCGCGCAATGCTGATAAGCTGGAGAATAAGGTCTATTCCGTTCCCGAAGAGATCGACCACGAGATCGCCCGCCTGAAGCTGGAAGCTATGGGCGTTCAGCTCGATAAACTGACCGCCGAACAGGAGAAGTACCTTAACTCCTGGGAGGAAGGCACCGTTTAGGCACCTTCGAAATTAACTCATGAGCCGGTGCTTTGCACCGGCTCTTTTTTTGGTCTCTCGCAGGCTTTTTCACAATGCTAAAATATGTCAATAGTGACCACCCCCGCTGATGCGGCGGTGGCGTTGCTCTTTTAACTGTGAGGCAACTGGAGTTTTATGTTCTGGCGAAATAAGAAAACCAATGACAACCCGCCCTTTGTCATCGTGGGTCTGGGCAATCCAGGGTCTGAGTACAAGTTCAACCGGCATAACGTAGGTTTTATGGTCGCCGAGGAACTTGCCAGCCAACTGGATGCTAGCTTTGGCCGCATGCAATCCAATGCCTTGGTTGCGCAAGCCCGTCACAAAGACCAGCGCCTCATCTTGGGAAAACCGCGCACGTTCATGAACCTCTCCGGGCAGGCGGTGGGCGGCCTATTGCGCTTCTACAAATCACCCAAGGATAGATTACTGGTCATCTACGACGATGTGGACCTGCCTTTCGAGACCATTCGCCTGCGCTCTGAAGGCGGCTCCGCAGGCCACAACGGCATGAAATCCATCATCCAGAACCTGGGCGGGCAAGACTTTGCCCGCCTGCGAGTAGGCATTGGCCGACCCAAGGGCCGAATGGCCACACCGGACCACGTGCTGCAAGATTTCTCACGCCAGGAACAAGAAGCGCTGCCCTTCGTGCTGCAGCGCGCCGCTGAAGCAGCCCTCACCTTTTTGGACCAAGGCATTGTAGAAGCCATGAACAAGTACAACGGCAGCGGAGAAAAAGACTTCTCAGTAGATGGACGACTTGCAACACGTTCTCGATCATATTGCCGCGCAACCAGCCTTTGCCGAGTTGCAGAAGACTCTGGCAGCCGGGCAGGGGCTTGCACGCACCGGGTTGATCCGCGCCGCGCGCCTGCCCCTCGCCGCAGCCCTGGCGCGGACCAGCAAGCGCCCCTTGTTGTTGCTTACCCAACGCCGTGACCGGGCTTTGGCCTACTACGAGGAATTGGGTCTGTGGAATAAGGGCGCCGAGCGCTTGTATTTCCCCGAACCCAGCGCCTTGTTCTATGAGAACGCTCCGTGGAGCGAGTTTGCCCGCCGCGACCGCCTGGCGGTGCTGGCGCGGCTAGCGCTACCCGATGACAGGGCTCCCTTTGTCATTGCCAGCGCGCGTGCCATCATGGCGCGTACTTTGCCCAAAGATGCCTTTGCCGCCGCCAGCCATGATTTGCGCCGCGGTTCTCGCGGCGAACCCCTGGGGTTGGCCGAGATCTTGGTGCACATGGGCTACGAGAGCGCCAGCAGCGTCACCGCTCCCGGCCAGTTCGCTCGCCGCGGTGGAATTTTAGACGTGTGGGCCATGCAAGATGAGTTTCCCAGTCGCCTGGAATTCTTCGGCAATGAGATTGACAGCTTGCGCCGTTTCGACCCCGGCAGCCAACGCACCATTGAAGAGATCGAGGCCTTCCGGCTCAGCCCAGCGCGCGAATACTTGTTGAGCGATGACGGGCAGTTGGGCGTGGAACCCAACGATCTCACGGAATTCCACGTGCCATTGCTGCACCCGGACAGCGTCAGCGTCTTCGACTACCTGCCAGAGAATGCCATTATCTGCATCGATGACCGCGAAGCTCTTGAAGAACAGATCAGCGAGTTAGAAACCCAGGCAGTGGCTCTACGCGAGGAGGGGTTGCAAAACGGAACCATCGACTCCAGCTATCCCCTCCCCTACGTGACCCTGGACGACTTGCAAGACCTGCTGGCCGAACGCCAGGTGATCGAGTTAGGCCCTGCAGATGAACTGGAAGAAGCCCAGGGTCTAGCGCATCTTTTCCGGCCGGGTCCGCGTTTCGGCGGCCAGCTCAAACCCATGCTGGATCACGTCGAGCGCATGCTGGATAACGGCGACGAGGTGCAGATGGTTTCGCGGCAGGCCGCGCGCCTGCAGGACCTGTGGAAAGAGCGCAGCTTCGCCAGTTCCCGAGTGGCCCAGCCCATCTTCAAGGAAGGCAGCCTCGGTGATGGTTGGACGTTGAAGCCTGGAAAAGGGGCTGCCCTGCATCTGCTGACAGACGGTGAGGTCTTCGGCTGGGAACGACCACAGCCGCGCCGGCAGCCGCGCACTGAACGCGAGGCCCCCGAAGCGCCTTATGTAGATTTGCAGAACGACGATCTGGTAGTGCACATCGACCACGGCATCGGGTTGTTCAAGGGCCTGGTGGAAGCCAAGATCGAAGGAACCGCACGCGAATTCCTACGTGTGGAATACGCCGGCGGCGATCAACTCTATGTGCCGGTACACCAGGCTGACCGCCTGACCCGTTACGTAGGCGGCCGCGGCGAAACGCCGCTGCTCAGCCGCCTGGGCGGCACAGAGTGGCGCGGCACTAAAGCGCGGGTGCGCCGGGCTGTGGAGGCTATCGCCGAAGATCTACTCGAACTCTACGCTAAACGCGAAATGGCTGAAGGCCACGCGTTTGGCACGGATTTAACCTGGCAGCGCGAACTGGAAGCCAGCTTCCCCTACGTAGAAACCGAAGACCAACTGCGTGTACTGGAAGAAGTAAAGCGCGACATGGAAAGCTCACGGCCCATGGACAGGTTGGTGTGCGGCGACGCGGGTTATGGCAAGACCGAGATCGCCCTGCGGGCCGCTTTCAAGGCCGTGATGGATGGCAAGCAGGTCGCCATGTTGGTGCCCACTACCGTGCTGGCACAGCAGCATTACGAGACCTTTCGCCAGCGGCTTGCCGCCTTCCCTGTGCGCGTGGAGATGCTCTCCCGTTTCCGCAGCCATGCGGAGCAAGCTGAAACATTGGAGAAGCTGGCGCGCGGCCAGGTAGACATCCTCATCGGCACCCACCGCCTGGTGCAGAAGGACGTGCATTTCAAGGATCTGGGCTTGCTGATCATCGACGAGGAGCAACGCTTCGGCGTTACCCACAAGGAAACGCTCAAGAAAATGCGCACTGAAGTGGACGTGCTTACCATGACGGCCACACCTATCCCGCGCACCTTGTACATGGCGCTCACTGGTGTGCGAGACGTTTCCACCATTAATACTCCGCCAGAGGAGCGCCTGCCCGTGGTCACCCACGTCGGCCCCTACTCCGAGCAGCTCATCCGCCGCGCCATCCTGCGCGAGCTGGACCGCGGCGGGCAAATCTTCTTCGTGCACAACCGCGTGCGCACCATCGAAGCCATGCGCCGCCAAGTGCAGCGCCTGGCACCAGAGGCGCGGATTGCCATTGCCCATGGTCAAATGCACGAACAGGAACTGGCCGAGCGCATGCTGGAGTTCAACAGCGGTGAGATCGACTTGCTACTCACCACAACAATCATCGAATCAGGCCTGGATATTCCCAACGCCAACACGCTCATCGTGGACCGCGCCGATACCTTCGGCCTGGCGCAGCTTTACCAACTGCGCGGCCGCGTGGGCCGCGGCGCCCAACGAGCGTACGCCTACTTCTTCCGCCACGCGCAACACACCGCCACCCAGGAGGGCCGCCAGCGTATGGACACCATCGCCGAGAATACCCATTTGGGGGCTGGCTTTTCAGTAGCCATGCGCGACCTGGAGATCCGGGGCGCCGGCGATATGCTGGGCACCCGGCAGCACGGGCTCATTGCCGCCGTGGGCTTTCACCTGTACACACGGCTGCTGTCAAAGGCGGTCAGCGACCTGAAACGCGCCGGCAAACTGGCGCCCGGTGCTGGGGCGGCGCAGATCAGCCTTTACCACCCCATCATCAATGTAGATCTGCCCCTCGAAGTCGGCATCCCCAGCGAATACGTAGTCGACAAGGCCATGCGCCTCAAGCTGTATCGACGCCTGGCCGACATCCACGACTTGAGTGAGATCGACGCGCTCAAGGAAGAGTTCGCCGACCGCTTCGGTAAACTCCCCGAAGAAGTGGAAAACCTGCTCTACCAGCTTAAAGTGCGTGTATTGGCCGAAAGCGCCGGGGTAGTTTCCATCAGTGAAGAGAACCGTCAACTGGCGTTGCGGTTCCCTTCCAAAGGTCCTAACGAGCCGCCGCGGCGTTTTCCCAACCTGGGCATGGGGGTGCGCACCAGCAAGAACACTGTGTGGCTGTCAAATCCAGAAGGGGGCGCCTGGCGTGACAGGCTGGATGATGTGCTTAAGCGGCTCGCCGAAAGCCCTGAAATTTCCAAGCGAGATAACCTGCGGGAGAGAATATGGGGCTGAAATAATAGTAAAAACAGCCGACCAAATGGTCGCCTGTTTTTCATAAGCAACCCTGGTAACTATTGAACTTTGTTAGCCACAAATTCAAGCTCCAGCAAAAAGTCTTCATCCACACCGGCCACCTGGGGCACATTGGGGATCTGGAGGTTGAAATCGCCCCGCGAAATCGTAGCGCTGGCCAGGCCGTGCATGCTGGTGTCTGAATCCACGGTCACGATTGCGTCAAAGGTGACTTCCTTGGTGATGTCGCTGTATAGTCAGGTCACCGACGATCTGGAACTTGAACGTATCCCCGACGGCCCCGCTGTCCGGCAAACCGACCAGATTTTGGGGGGTGAAGGTGATGAATTCAAATTGACCGGTGTTCAAGATCTGGTTCTGCATGGTGCGGTTGCGCCGATCTTGATCGGTGACCAGAGTGCGTGCGTCCACCTGAACCGTGCCCATTTGCGCGTTGGCGGGATTGCTGGGATCAATGAGAATCTGGCCCGCCACATCGCTGGTAGTCCCTATCACGGTATTGGGTTCGCCGAACAAAATTTCGTGGATGGTGAAGCGCGCCTGGCTTTGAGTTGGATCGATCTCCGCCACGATATCACCCGCGGGTACGGCCATCTGCTGGGATATTTCGGCGGTGGGTTCCGGGGTACCGGATGCTTCGGCTACGGGGCTGGATGCCGCTTGATTAGATTGAACCGGGATGGCGGTCAGTTCCCCACTGGGGGTAGCCGGCGGTCGCAAGACCCAGGCTGCAACAGCACCTACAGCCAACAGAGCAACAACTCCCACGGCGATAGCGATAATGGCAATTCTACACGTCATTAAGACAACTCCTCCTTAAGTTGAATTAGGGTGTGAACTTAGGCTTCACTATAACAGTACCTGATTAAGCTCCCTTAAGACGCTGCCGGGCCTTAAAATGATGCAGATGAAAACTAAACCAGTCGATATCCAGCCTCTTTCCTCCGCAAGCATCCCAGATTACCTGGATTATTTCGACAATCGCGCTTTTGAGGACAACCCCGAATGGCAATATTGTTATTGCCATGCTCGGTATGCAGATCCGCGGAAAAGCTATACCGAGGAAGAAAACCGCAGCGCGGTCATCCAACTGATCCAGCAGGGGGTTTTTCACGGCTATCTGGCCTATCAAGATAACAAGCCCATTGGCTGGTGCAATGCTGCGCCGCGTGTCATGATCCCCTCCCTCCAAAATATCCCGGGCGATAATATTGACCAAGTGGGTTCCGTGGTGTGCTTTGTCATCGCTAAGCCATTCCGCCATCAGGGAGTAGCCAGCCAGTTATTGGCAGCCGCCTGCGCGGGATTCAAAGAGCAGGGCTTGAAATACGCTGAGGGTTACCCGCGGCCGCGCTCCCAGAGCGAGGCGAATAACCATTATGGCCCGCTGCAAATGTATCTTTCGGCTGGTTTTGAAATCTATATGCAGGAAAAAGGCAAACGCCTTACCGTTCGAAAGACCCTCTAGACCGCTAAGCTCCAACGCCCTAGCTTATGATTTTGATGAATTCCCCATCTCCTCGCATTAAATAAACATTTAGGAATGACAAAGCCGAAGCCTGAAATCAAACCGCTTACAACCAATAGCATCCCGGATTATCTGGACTATTTTGACAACCGCGCCTTTATCGATAACCCAGATTGGGCATCGTGCTATTGCAATTTCCTGTACGCCGACCGCAAAGTGAAGGACTGGGGGCAGTACACCGCAACTGAGAACCGCGAGGCCGTGATCCACTTGATCGGTGAGGGCCAGTTGCAGGGATATCTGGCTTATGTGGAAAGTAAGGCAATCGGCTGGTGCAACGCCGCGCCAAAATCCCTGATCCCTCAATTGCGCCATGTCGGCGATGGCGACCCGGACCAGTTCGGCTCGATTGGATGCTTTGTGATCGCACCCGGCTTTCGGCGCCAGGGGGTTGCCAGCCAACTGCTGGCCGCCGCCTGCGAAGGCTTCCGCCTACGGGGTCTGGACTTTGCCGAAGGCTACCCGCTGCCGCGCTCCCAGAGCGAAGCCAGCAACCACTTTGGGCCGCTGAAGATGTTCCTGGCAGCCGGCTTCGAGAAAACCGGGCTAAAGGCTGGCCGGCGCCTTATTTTACGCAAGTCCCTGGCTTAAGAAGAGAGGGAGTTTAGAACGGCGTAAACAATTTCATCAGTGCTTAGCGCTGCATCAACCACGATGGCGTCTGCGGGCTCCTCAAGGGCAAGGAACTGGCTTTTCAACATATCGGCTTTCATATAATGTGCGTTGCGCGAAGCCAAGCGAGCATGGAAGGTTTTGTAATCCCCTTCCAGGTAGACAAAATGGATATTTTCCAAATCGCCAGTCAGCAGGCGGCGGTAGCTTTGCTTGAGTGCCGAACAAGCCACGATCAGCGAGCAGCCTGCCCCCAGCTGCTCGGCCAGCAGACTGTGCAACAAGTCCAGCCAGGGCGCGCGGTCGGCGTCGCTTAGCGGACGGCCAGCTGCCATCTTGTCGATGTTGGCCTGGGGGTGGTATTCGTCCCCGTCATAGAAAGACCAACCGAGGGCGCGGCCAAGCGCCGCGCCAACCGTGGTTTTGCCGGAACCCGCCACCCCCATCACGATGACGGCCTGGGGCCCCTGCTTATCTTTCAGTGTCACCTATGTATTTCAGGATAAGATCGCGGACTTCGGGACCATGTTCCAGGCTTATAAAAGAGATCTCGGCCTGGTCCGTGCCCGCCGTCTGCAAGCTCAGGTTGCTGTATCCCAGCATCGAGCCGAAGAATCCCTGGAACAGGTCCACATCCGTGATCTTGGACATGGGCACAATGTGCTCATCCTTGTTTAGCAGCCCGGTGATTATGGAGACACGCGTAGGCGAAACCTCAAGTACGCGAGTAGAAAAAAGGTTGGCAAACGGGGCGGCGATAAAAGCAGCTTTGAAACGTTTCACATCTGGGTCAGCCATGGCAAACCTCTTTCATAACAGCGGATAACTGCATTATAAAAGCGAACCGCCTATTTCGGCTTGCGAGTTGGGAGGACTAGTGCGCAGGCAAGCTATTCAGCGCCCCAGCCAACATTTGGGAAAAGATGACCTGCCCGTCGCCGTATGAATAATGCCAGGTACGCAACTGAAAGAAAAATCATAGGGTTTCGTGCGGCCGCTAGTATAAAGAAAAAACCGCAATCTTGTAGATTGCGGTCTATCTAGTAGCGGGGGCAGGACTCGAACCTGCGACCTTCGGGTTATGAGCCCGACGAGCTGCCACTGCTCCACCCCGCGTCGGAGCAGCATAGTACCATGCCAGCCAAACGGGCGTCAAGGGTTGCTGGTAAATAGCCAGTCCATCCACGCCTGCCAATTGCCGGATGGCGTGGGGGTTGCCTGGTATTGCGCCGCGGGCTGCGGCGTAACCCCAGGCGGCGGCACCGGGATGACCACGAAATCGCCATCCTGCGCGTAACGGGCATCCTGCCGCGCCCAGGCCTCCACTGCCGCCACGGAGGTGGCGTAGGCAATCTTGTCTTCCAGCACGGATTGCGTGGCGGCCAGTTCGGTCAGCCGGATTTGCTCGCGGTCCAGTTGGTCGCTCAAGCGCACGTATTCAGCAATGCGCTGTGAAAATGCCAGCAGCACGAACAAAAGGAACATCACTCCAATGACAATAGGGAAACGTTTGATGAACTTGACGATCTTGTCCACGGCTCGAGTGTACCTTGTGCAAAATGCAGGTGCAACTAATTTGCCAATTCTTAAAAAAAAGTGGCGGACGATCTGTCCGCCACGAGTGCCGAAGGTGGGAGTCGAACCCACACGAGCTTACGCCCACTACGCCCTGAACGTAGCGCGTCTGCCAATTCCGCCACTTCGGCTGGAGAAATAATTCTAACCTGAAAGCAGGCACTGTCAACGGCGTCAGTTGTTTCGCAAACGGCATAGTGCATCCATCTTTTGAAAAGACGGTCTGGTCTATAATCCTCACAATGGCTCTTTCTTGGGAAAACATTGCCGCCATTTTGGAGAGTCCCAGGGCAGCACCTTTTTTGCGTTGCTTGCCCTGCTTTTGTTATCCGCGGCCAGTCTGTGGCTGCAGACCCGCCACAGAGGGGATAGCCTGCCCCGCTATGTCATCACCATCTTAGCTGCCTTGATGGGCGTACGCCTGCTCGAAGGGCTGGCATTCGGCTTTGCCTGGCTGGACGGTGCAGGCGCGGCGCTGGTCATGCCCGCCCTGGAGCGAGGCGTACATTTGGTGTCGATCGTGGCCCTTGCCTGGCTGTGGGTCCAACCACCTGAAGAAGATCGCCAAATGCAAGGCTGGTTTGCAGCCTTATTGATTGCGTTGGCCGGAGCGATCCTTATTATGCTGGCCTGGTTGATCCAGCCACAAGGCGCCACATTCAACTACACGGATTTGGATTATGCCTGGGACGCAATTTGTTTAGGCGCACTGGCCCTGGCAGCCCTCACCATCGATCGTGTCGGGCGCAGCACGGGGCTGGCGGCGGTTGGCATTCTATTCGCCGGCCAGCTTGCGCATATCTTCCTGGCCGAGCCCTTGGGCAGCATGCCTCTAGCTACCGAGGCGGCCTACCTGCTTAGTCTACCGCTGCTGTTCGGCCTGGTAAACAGGCCTACAACTCAAGAACAGCCATCTCAGACAATATCTGAAGGGGAAGATCCCTCTGGCTTCGCTTTTTTCCCAGACCCTGACGAAATCGCAGCGGGGGGCATCCACCCGGGGGCAGCAGAAACCCAATTGGCCAAACAAGTCGCTGAGGAATTCGGTGCGGACCTGGGAGCCTTCGCTTATTTGCACGATGATGGGGACGAGGTCGTACTCGTGGCCGGTTATAACCTGGGCAGGGAAAGCCCC
Organism: uncultured Chloroflexia bacterium; assembly: GCA_963797275.1. Classification (GTDB taxonomy): domain Bacteria; phylum Chloroflexota; class Anaerolineae; order Anaerolineales; family UBA11579; genus JAMCZK01. The sequence goes on from CAWCOT010000002.1 coordinate 306,002, forward strand.
ATTGAAGCCACCAGCGTGCCCCGCCGCCAAGTACCTCGCCTGGCGGAAGCCATGGTGGCGGAACGACCCCTTCGTCTTGTGGCGGATGACCGCCTGCCTGAACTTTCCAACCTTTCAAAGGCCTTGCATCTTTCTTTCCAGTCCAACGTTTTGGCGGTCCCACTGTCGAACATGCGCAGTCCAGCGCATTGGGCTGTCTTGCTTCTCAAGCTTGCCGAAGCCTGGAAGGCCGAAGCCGAGACCAAACTGGATGAGCTGTCTTTCGATTTGAATGAGCGCCTGGCTTCAGCCATTGAGGTAGCTAATGAAACGGATATTCCTCAGGTCGAGACCAGCGAGGAAGCTGAATCAGCCGCAATTCCTCCCCAAACCGAAGAGTCCGCCTCGATAGACGATTCTTCCAACGAAGACACGCAAGAGGCCGCCCCCAGGCGAGGAACCGGCCTCCACATGGCTTGCGAAAGAGACTGGTCCATTTGCAACCCTGCGCGCCCAGTTGCGGCAGGTCGAGGAGGAGAACCAGCATTACCGCCAAGACGTGGAGCGGCTGCTGGCGCACATCGACGAAATGAACTCCGCTCAGCCGCAGGCAGCCCACGCCGAACAGAGCAATGAACTGGTCGAGGCACTGCGTGTAGAAAACCAGCGCTTGCGCGATGCGTTGACAGCCGCCGAAGACGGCCCCGGCTCAACCCCTGCGCCAGGCACCAGCAGCCTGGAATCCAAACAAGCGCGAGAAGAACTGCGCTTGGCCTTGGAAGAAGTGACCCGCTTGCAAGAGGACCTCAACATCGCCCAACAAGTTGTACTCGGCCGCACCTGCCTCCCCTGAGGGCAAAAAAATCTCTGCGAAGCAAATGGAAGTTATCGCTTCAATCGCCCAGGAACTGCGGCAGCCACTATCCTCCGTCCTGGGCTATACCGACCTGCTGCTGGGCGAATCGGTTGGCATTTTGGGGGCCTTACAACGCAAATTCCTGGAACGCGTACGCAATTCGACGGAACGGATGAACACACTAATCGATAACCTGATTCGCATCGCGGAACTGGACGAAGCCGGCTACAGCGCCAAACGCAAGTCTGTGGATCTGGCATCTGTGATTGATGATGTATTAGGACAGCTGCGCGATCAGCTGCAGGAGAAACGAATTGCCATGCGCGTGGACCTGCCCGAGACCCTGCCGGAGATAAATACCGATCGGGATGCCTTGCAGCAGATCCTTTACCACTTATTGCAGAACGCCGACGCCGCCACCCCAGCCGAAGGCGAGATAACCCTACGCGCCTTCGTGGATAGCCAGCAAGATCTGGGCGATTTCGTGTTGATCCAGGTCAGCGATACGGGCGGCGGCATTCCCGAAGAGGACTTGCCGCGCGTTTTCTCACGCGTATACCGGGCCAAGAATCCCGTTATTCCTGGGGTGGGAGACACTGGGGTGGGCTTGACCATCGCCGAAACCCTTGCCCAGGCCCTGGGGGGCCGCATCTGGGTGGAAACCGAAGCCGGGGCGGGCGCCACCTTTAGCATCCTGCTTCCCCTAAACGTTAGCTAATTCAGCGCGGGAACACGCGGGGGGCCATCGGCGTTGCTTGTTAAATGGCTCGAAAATTGCATCTCTCAATCTGATGAAACTGCGCGTATCCTTGTTCGTGTTTCTGGCTTTTGTGCTGGGGTTGGCTGCTTGCGCCCCTAACCTTGGCCAATCCCTGGCGCATATGGGTCAAATCACGCCGACCCCTACCCCATTCCTCCCCAATTTCGAGAGAACCCAGGGGCCGGATCAGTTGGTCGTGGCTGTGCAGCCACTTCCCGCACAGCAGATTCGAAACGACGTTATTCCCGAAAGGATGGAGGATTTCCCGGCAGCCACTGGTTGGTCGGATATTGTCATCCCCGATCCCGTGGGCCGTTTTGTGCAGCCGGAAGGGCAGCTAAATATCCTGCTGCTAGGCTCCGATCAACGTCCAGACGATGGTGGCTTCCGCACCGACGTGATTCTGCTGCTCACCATCGACCCCGCCACCAAGCAGGCCAGTCTCACCTCATTTCCCCGCGACCTGTACGTATACGAGCCCGGCTGGCGCGTGGACCGCATCAACGGCGCGTTTGGACGCGGGGGCTTTGATATGCTGGCCGATACCATGGAATATAACTTCGGAGTGCGCCCCGATTACTATGTCCTGATCAATTTCTGGGATTTCCAGAGTGTAGTAGACAATCTGGGCGGCATAAACGTGCAAGCCGCCCAGAGCCTAACCGACCACCGAGACGGATTTGGCGACTACACCGTTCCTGCCGGAACCGTTGCCATGGATGGCGAGACTGCCCTATGGTACGTGCGCTCACGCGGCACCTCCAGCGACTTCGCCCGCACGCGCCGCGAACAGGAAGTTCTGCAAGCTATGTTCAAAAAACTAATCAGCCTGAATGCCGTGACCCATGCCGCGCAACTTTACGACCAGTACCAACAGTCCGTGAGTACCGACATTGGCATCGGCGTTATCCTGCCCCTGCTGCCGCTGGCTGCCGACTTGGGCGCAGGCAACGGAGAGATGGATCGGTATGCCGTCGGTCCTGACCAGGTCACTCCCTTCACCACTTCGGCGGGCGGAGCCGTGCTGTTGCCTGATTACGATCTCATCTTGCCCATTATGCGCCAGGCCCTGCACATCTCCTCGTAATTCGTCCGTAATTCCGCTTCGGGGAGGGTGCTTTGCAAACTCTTGAAACGACGCTCTGCGTCGTTATTTCATTATTCTCGGTCAATCAACAATCCTCTTGTTCCAAAATCGTTTGACAATCCTACTGCGTTTGTCTAAACTCCAAGTGATTTGACTATGCGCAATCCTGAGGAGTTTCAATGGCCAGCAAAACATACCTCGCCGCAGTCGTAGATGCTCGCACCACCCTCCCCCCCGCCATCGCCACCTGGGCTCTCTATCTGCAAGACCAGGGCTCGTCCATCCACACTGTCAAGGCCTTCACCGCGGATGTGCGCCTGCTGGCCTCTTGGTTGCCCGCCGACCAACCTATAGGCACTATCACCACCCACGACCTAAACAACTTCCTGGAATGGATGCAGGAGGAACGCGGCGTGCCTTGCAGCCCCAAAACCTTCGCGCGCCGAATTACTTCGCTGAAAGCTTTCTTCCGCTGGCTGCAAAATGCAGGGGCCGTGCTGGCCGACCCGGCCGAGCCGGTGCTGCAAAAGTCCGTGCTAAGTCCCCTGCCGGACGTGTTGCAACCCGGGGACATGGAGAAAGTGCTCAAAATTGCAAACCGCCAGCGCCGCGGCCGTAAAGCGGACGCACGCAGCTACACTCTGGTCTCGCTGCTGCTGCACACTGGCATCAAGAAAGGCGAATGTCTGGCGCTCACTACCAACCACGTGGACCTGGAAGCACCCCGCGGACCGATACTCTTTGTGCGCTACGCTAACCCCAAGGACCGCTACAAAGAGCGCAAGATCAGCCTCCCGGATGAATGGGTGGAGGCTTACGAGGAATATCAGGGACAATACGATCTTAGCGACGGCCTGTTCCCCTGGTCGTCCCGACGGCTGGAATATCTGCTGCAAGATTTGGGGGAGGAAGCCGGATTGGAGAAGCAGCTTTCCTTCCTGATGTGCCGTTGGACTTGCGCACTCAACGACCTTAAAGAAGGTGTGGATGAGAACAAGATTCGTCAGAAATTGGGAGTTTCCGAGATACAGTGGCGGGAGCTGGGCATGAAACTTCGCCAGCTGCGCGGCGACGAACAAATTCCTCTGTTTTAGTCCACTGGTTAGACATTTGGCCCGGGTTTCCCCACTAACTAATTAACCCTGCTATTTTTTTGGACCCTGTGTCCAATTGCTCCTGCTTATTTCCCAAACCCGATCATGTCAAGAAAAAATCAGGCCCCGCCCCAGTTGTGATAAGGATTATTAATGTTTTCCCCTCGAAAGCTGTAAATGCAGGGCTTTTTGGGTACTTTTCGTCAAACGATAAGGCTGCGCCAGCCGGAAACCGGGCACCCATACGATATCGTCTCCCTTACACAGCAGCGGCCAGCCATCCCGGGCTCGCGAAGAGAGCTTCTCATTGATAAAAAAGTCGGATAGCTTCTGCGAACCGGTCTCCATGCCCAGTGGCTGAAAGCGATCGCCGGGCTTACGCCTGCGCAATACCAAGCCCTGCCCTACATTATTTGCGTCCAGCCAACTTTCATAGGGGTTGGCTTGTTTCGTCTTCTCTTGGCTCAATGGCTCTTTGCTCTCAATTTCGAGGTGCCAGCCTGCATTGAGAGTTATATGGCCAGGGACTTCAAGATTCATCAGTTCCTCCGGGGCTTGCGGCCAATCTACGGGCAGATCGGCATCCCAATCAGCAATCCACACTTTGTTGCCCTCGATCAACACAAACAGACCTGCTAGCCAGTCAGCCTGCCCCATCGAAGTGGGTTCGGCGATAAGTTGCAGGCCGTGCTGCACGGCTTCAAAATCCACATCCCGCTGCATGGGTCGCAACTCCCCCGCCACCCGTCGCAGCAACCTGCGCTGCACGCTCAGCGGCTGTGCCATGAAAACACTGCGATCAAACTGAAAATAATCCTTACCGCGCTGGGCCAGGCATCCCCGCCAGGCCTCAGCCGCCAGGGCATCCAGCACCTCCTGGTCGGCTTCCAGCAATTCCGCCGTCTGGATCAAGCGTTGCTTCACGCCAGGAACATATTCTTCCAGCTGCGGGAGCAATTCGTGGCGCAGGCGGTTGCGGAAGAAGGTCCTATCTTGATTGGAGGCGTCCCACACAGGATGCAGGTCATGGGCGGCGCAAAATTCCAATATCTGGCTGCGCCAAACACCCAACAAGGGGCGCACCAGCGGGATATCTCGGCTCCAGGGATTGGGCGACAGGCGGTAAGGCATGCCGCGAAGCCCGGAAGGTCCAGCGCCGCGCAGCAGGTGCATCAAAATGGTCTCGGCCTGATCGTCGGCATTATGCGCCACAGCCACGGCGGCAGCGCCGTTTGCGGCAGCTACCCGGAAGAGGAAGGCATAGCGCAAGTTGCGCGCCGCCTCCTCAAGAGACTGACCGCGTTGCCGAGCATAGACGCCTACATCGGAGGCCTCGCTCAGAAACGGAACCTGATATTCGGCAGCCACCTGCTTGGCTTTGTCGGCATCCTGGGCCGATTCGGAACGCAGTTGATGGTCAAAATGGGCCACGATCAGGTTCTGCCCAAGCCCATGCAGTGCGTGCAACAGGGCCAGGCTATCCGGCCCTCCGGAGAAGCCCAGCACCAGCGGCCTGCTGGTATCCACCAGGCATTTTTCTGCCAAGATAGGTCCAAGCTCAGAAAAAAGCATATTTGGGATTATAGCCTTACAGATTTGGCAGGCCTTTTGCACTGCTTGCGGAATAGTTATTTTGTATCCTTGTTTACTTACCCTCCTTATGCTAGACTGAGCGCGAAATGGTCACTGGTAGCCTAAAATCCCCTGTCAAGGTCCTGGTCGTAGATGACGATCTGGATACCGTAAAATTGGTTGGAACTACCCTTGAGAAACAAGGCTTTCTCATAATTGCTGCCAAAGATGGTGTGGAAGCACTGGAGAAAGTTGGCCAGCACCACCCCGACCTTATCCTACTTGACATCATGATGCCGCGCATGGATGGCACCGAAGTCACCCGCCGTCTGCGCGCCGACCCGGCAACCGAGAATATCCCCATCATTATGTTCACCGCCAAGTCCCAGGTCGACGACAAGGTCGCTGGGCTGGAAGCGGGAGCAGATGAGTACCTGACCAAGCCTACCCACCCTGCCGAACTGGTGGCCAGGGTGCGCAGCATCCTTAAGCGGCCCACCAGCATGCTGCCGCCGTTGCCGGGCGACCTGGTGGGTGGCAGAGGAGTATTCGGAATTTTAGCCGCGAAGGGCGGCCAGGGAGTGTCTACTCTGTGCATCAACCTGGGGGCCGCCCTGTTGCAACGCCACCCGGACAGCAAGGTTGTGGTGGCTGAATTGCGGCCCGGGCGCGGCGACATCGCCGCCTTTATGGGTTATACCAATGCCCAGGGGTTGAACAATCTGCTCAAAATGGACCCTAAGAAGATTACAAGTCAGGCTGTGGAAGGGGCATTGGAAGAACATGAGTCCGGGCTTAAACTTCTGCTAGCCTCCAATAAACCCAGCGATGGAAAGCTGATCGACGCCGTGGAGCAGATGTCCGCCCTGGTGCGCGAACTGGCCGAGTTGGCTAATTATGTAGTCCTGGATATCGGCATCATGCTGCCCGAAGCCATGCAGAGAGTCCTTGGGGATTGCGATACCGTGATCATAGTGGCGGAACCAGATCCCCATACCATGCAGCAGACCAAAGCCATGCTTCAAGACCTGCGAGAGCTCGGCGCCAAGAACAAGATTTCGCGTGGCCATGATCAGCCGTATCCGCAACGATCAGGTGATGAGCCCGGCCGACGTACAGAAAGCCCTGGGAGCAGAGCTCGACGTGGTCTTTACCCCCGCACCCGAGGTCGCTTACCAGGCGGCGCGCATGCACAAGTCTATGATGGATATAGACGGCGACAGCTTCATTGCCCAGCAAACTCTCAAACTTGCGAATCTGTTGACTGACTCCAAGGGGAGAAAGAGCTAACGCGCCCCACGGCGCCCAAACTGCTTTTCCAAAAGATCGATCGGCAAATAAATCATCGTAGGGCGGCCATGGGGGCAGGTGCGCGGCTGGGAGCAGGCCTCCAGATCAAGTAGCAATTGGCGCTGCTCCTCCGGGGAAAAAGTCTGCCCAGCCTTGACCGCGGCACGCTTGCAAACACGCGCCGCCAATTTGGCCCGGATTTCATTCTCCAAAGGTGTTTCATCCTCTTCGAAGTCTTCCACCACTCCGCGTAAAGCCAATTCAGGATCGCTGCCCAGCAACAAGGAAGGGATGGCTCGCACTTTGAACGATTGCGGGCCGAAGGGCTCAATGTCGAAACCCAGTTCTGACATCACGGACAACTGGCTTTGCAGCACCTCCGCCTCGGCTGAGCTGAGTTGGACCGTGGTCGGCTCCAACAAGGATTGTGAGCCAATGTGATTTTGCTGTGCTTGAAAACGATCAAACAGAACGCGTTCGTGGGCGGCATGCTGGTCCACCAAATAAAGTCCGTCCGGCCCTTCCGCGACCAGGTAGGCGGTGCCCACCTGGCCGACCAGACGCAGCAGAGGCACACCGCTGCCGGGCAGCGCCGGCTGCGGGGGCGGTAAAGCGGGTTCTTCTTCCTCCGCAGGCGCAAACAGGTGATCGGAAAGGGGCTGGGGTGAGGCTTCCGGAGTCGCCGCCAAAGGCCGCCAAGCCAGTCCTGAAGGCAACGGTTCCAAGGATGGAAGCGGAGAAAAGGCCAGCAGCGCCCGCCGGATGGCGCGCTGCACGGCACTGAAGACCCGGTCGCGGTCGGCGAAACGCACTTCCGCTTTGGCGGGATGCACATTCACGTCCACCATCTCGGGGGGTAGGTTAATGAAAAGCACCACCAGGGGATAACGGCCCACCATCAGCATGCCGCGATAAGCCTGAAGCACGGCGGCGGCCAGGGCCGCATCCTGCACCCACCGGCCATTTACGAAGAAGGTCATTTCTGAGCGGTTCCCGCGAGTAATATCCAGCGGGCTGATAAATCCGCTTACTTTTAACTTCGTCTTCAGGGGCTTCCACTTCCAGCATACGCCGCGCCAAGCCAGCATCGTACAAGCCGGCCAGCACCTCACGACGGCCGCCGTTGCCGCTGGTGTGCAAACCAGGCCGCCCCTCCATTTCCAAGGAAAAGCGAACCTCAGGATAAGCCAATGCATAACGCGCGACCAGGTTACTGATCTGGCGGCGCTCGGTGACCTCGCTTTTGAGGAATTTGCGGCGAGCTGGCGTACTGTAAAACAGGTCGGCCAGCCGCACGGATGTGCCCACCGGCGCGCCCGTCGGCCCGACGTTACCGGCGTGACCGGCATCCGCGTGAAGTTGAGCCGCGGCTTCACTCCCTGGTGGACGCGAAACAAGGGTCAGGCGGCCAACCGAAGCCATGGCAGCCAGGGCCTCGCCGCGGAACCCCAAAGTATGAATGCGAGAAAGTTCTTCGACGCTGGCTATTTTGCTGGTGGCGTGGCGTCGTAAAGCCATGGGCAACTCTTCGGCTGGGATGCCCTGTCCATCATCGGTCACTTCGATAAACTCCTGCCCGGCACCCTGAATGCGAATATCGATGGTACGTGCACTTGCATCCAGGGCATTCTCAAGGAGCTCTTTGACCACTGAGGCTGGTCGCTCCACTACTTCGCCAGCGGCAATCTGCGAAGCCAGTTCATCCGGCAGGACCTGAATGGGCATGCACAGAAGCGTAAAGCGGATAGGTCGCTTCGTCAAGGGAAGTCGGCATTAATAAAAATGGCCGTTGCCAGTTGCCTTGAATTTATGCTATTCTCGGATGAACCACACGCCGAAACAAAAGACATATAAGGAGAATCAATGCGTTCACCTATGAAACTTAAATGGATTTCATCGCACAGCGGTCTGGCAGGGCTGTTTATCCTCGCCTTCCTGCTGGCCGCCTGCGGCGGCACACCCACCCCCGCACCTGGGGAACCGACTGCAGCGCCAACAGCCGCCAGCTCAGGATTATGCGCTAATGATTTCTTCCCAGTGGTCGATGGCGCCACCTGGACCTACGCAAGCAGCGGCTCGGCAGCGGACGTTTCGTGGACCAGCACCATCACTGACGTGAGTGACAGCAATTTCACCATGACCAACCAGTTCGACACCCTTACGGCAACCCAGCAATGGAGCTGTACAGCAGACGGACTGGCTGCTTTGCAATACGGGAGCGGGCCTGAGGCTACCCTATTGGCCACGGGAGTAACCGGGAGCTTTGAAACTACGGGTACATCCGGCGTGACTTTCCCGACTCATTTATCGGCTGGCGACACTTGGAGCCAGTCCTTCAATATCCACGGGGACATGAATATCGCCGAAGGCCAAACCGCCACAGCAGATGGCATGGTAACGCAGAATTACACGGCCGTCGGCAGCGAAGACGTCAGTGTGCCCGCGGGTGATTTTTCAGCCATGAAGGTGGAAACCAGCATCAATTTCGACATGCAGATAACCGTGAATGGACTGACAGTGCCGTTTAATATCGAATCAACAGAAACAAACTGGTGGGCCCCAGGAACAGGCTGGGTAAAAAGCGTTTCCACCTACTCTATCGAAGGTAGCTCTTCGAGCAGTACTACTGAACTACAAAGTTTTTCCATCCCTTAAACTGCTGTGATTTCCAAAAAAAGCGCCTGCCGTTGGCAGGCGCTTTTTTTAGTCATCAGCCTTGGGAAGGCGATTGAACCAGCGTGGGCTTTCGCTGGCCTTCCCCTGATTCCAAAGTTGATAAGTCAACTGCATGTGCCCAATGTGAAGTGAGTAGTGATAAATCACGTGCAGGATAGTCCAACGCACCGAAATCGCGTGATCGTCCTTCATGAAATCCCCATCCAGCTGCGCTGAGGTGAGCCCACGTAATACCTTTTGAGTTTCCTCAGCTACTTCGGCCAGGCGCTGAAGAGGCTCTTCCGCAGAGGTGGCGACATAAGTAAATTCATCCTTGCGGACGCGCGTATGGGGATATCCTCCGATGGATTCAGCGAACCAGCCGTGTTCGGCCCCCGCGGTATGGATTGCTAACACGGCCAGCGAATTGGTGGGGTCGGCGTCTGCCGGCAGCTCCGGTCGCCAATTCAAGCCTTCCACGGGAGTGTCATGAATCATGCCGCCCACCTGCCCGCGCAGGTCTTCCAATGAGGCGAGGTAATGTTCAATTTCGGGCAGCATAGCTTACTTGACGATGCCACCTTCGGTGAGCTTACGCAGGTCGCCCAGGGCAGCCTGCACCTCGTCAGCGCTGACCGGGCGGTCTTCGCGCACGTGCTTGAGTTCCCCGGCGGCGGCTTTTTCCACGGCCACATCGCCTACCGTTCGATTCTCTTTTAGAGCCTGCTTTACCAGAGCAGCGCCTGCCTGGTAGCCGATCATGGGATTCAACGCGGTGACAATGATGGCATTCCGCGCCAGCCAGCCTTCGGCCTTTTCTTTATTGGCGGTAAGCCCCACAACGCACTTCTCGGTAAAAGCTTTGAGCGAGCCGATCATCACCTGCATTTCTTCGAAGAGGTTATGGGCGATGATAGGCATCATTACATTGAGTTCCAACTGCCCGGCCGAGGCCGCCAGCATGACCGTGGTGTCACAGCCGATAATGTGGAACATGGCCATATCGGTCATCTCGGCCATGACAGGGTTGACCTTGCCCGGCATGATGCTGGAGCCAGGCTGGACTGCCGGCAGATGAATTTCATCCAACCCAGTTGAGGGGCCTGAGGCAAGCAGGCGAAAATCATTGGCAATTCGCGTCATGGTGACGGCCAGCGTGCGCAGAGCCGCCGAGAAGTCGGCCGCGTCGGCCTGGGATTGCATGCTCTCGAATAGATTGTCGGATGTGTGCAACTCGAGACCGGTGATCTCGGAGAGTTTCTTGACCATACGCGGGTGATATTCGGGATGGGCATTGAGCCCGGTGCCAGTGGCCGTGCCGCCGATGCCCAGGCGGCGCAACCCTTCAGCGCTGCGGAGGATGCGCTCGCCATCGCGGGCAACGGCTTTGGCGTAAGCGCCAAACTCCTGCCCCAGCCGCACCGGCACGGCATCTTGCAGATGAGTGCGGCCAGATTTGACGATGTCGTCGAATTCCTTGGCCTTGGCATCCAAGGCCTTGGCCAGGCCATCAACGACGCCCAGCAATTCGTCCAGTCGCCATAGGCAGCCCAAGCGGATGGCCGTCGGTATCGTGTCGTTGGTCGACTGGGCCATGTTGACGTGGTCGTTGGGGTTCACCAGATATTGGCCTAACTCACCGCCCAGTATCTGCGTAGCCCGATTGGCAATCACCTCATTGACGTTCATGTTGTGGCTGGTACCCGCCCCCGCCTGGAACGGATCCACCACGAAATGCGCATCCCATTTGCCCTCCATCACCTCAGTGGCGGCCGCGATAATGGCCTGGGCTTTCTCTTTATCCAGGAGGCCGAGATCCTGATTGACCTCAGCGGCCGCCCGCTTGATAGCGGCCATAGACCATACGAAAGCCCGCCACGGCTTCATCCCCGAAATTGGGAAATTATCAACCGCGCGCTGCGTTTGGGCTCCGTAAAGAGCGTCCGCGGGGACTTTTACCTCACCCAACGAGTCTTTTTCCGTTCTTACTTTGTCTGCCATGCTTACCTGCTTTGATTAGTTTGTCGGTAGAGCTGCAAATTGATTTTAATACAAACGGAGGAGGCAATTGCCTCCTCCGGAATGTGACGAAGGGAATTCTTTACTTTGCGTGATTCTGCCAGCCGTCCCAATACGCGGGACCCTTCTCGAAGTAATCATAGTTGGACTGGATATCGTCGCGCAAATTGAGGGTATCACCCGCAGCCAGCTGTTTCACGTTATCCATCTTGACCGCCACGCCGTGGTGGTTATTGCCAGAGTAGCTCTGGTCAAAACCAGGGGTACCGGCCGGCTTGGCCTGATACTCGCCGCCCTTGGCAGAGTAAGTATCGGGGACCTCATCTTCTGTGAAGATGGCCTCGAACGGGCACTCCGGGATGCAAGCGCCACAGTCGATGCAGGTGGCCGGGTCGATGTAATACAGCGGGTACTTATCCTGCGGCATGCCAGGAACGATGCATTCCACCGGACAGACATCCACACAACCGCCGTCGCGCAGGCACAAACTAGTAATGATATGGGTCATTTATTCTCCTTCGGGGTGAAATTTTACCCTCCTGCGCAGGTTTTAGCCAGCGAAGCGCTTGGCCACCTCGTCCCAATTGACGACGTTCCACCAGGCGGTTATGTAATCAGGGCGGCGGTTTTGATAATTGAGGTAATAAGCATGCTCCCAGACATCAACCCCCAAGATGGGAGTTTGCCCGCTGGATACCGGGTTGTCTTGGTTGGGGGTGGAAACCACCGCCAACCCAGATCCGGATTTCACCAGCCAGCCCCAGCCGCTGCCGAACTGCCCAGCCGCCGTGGAAGAGAACTTATCTTTAAAGGAGGCGAAATCCCCGAAGGCCGTGTTGATGGCTTTAGCCAGGTCGCCGCTGGGTTCCCCGCCTCCCTTTGGAGACATGATTTGCCAGAACATGCTGTGGTTAAAGTGCCCACCGCCATTATTACGTACGGCAGTGCGAATATCTTCGGGGATGCTGTTCAGGTCTTTGAGCAAATCTTCAACGGATTTATCGGCCAATTCGGGGTGTTTTTCAATGGCCTTGTTAAGGTTGTTCACATAGCCTTGATGATGCTTGTCATGATGGATTTCCATGGTGCGGGCATCAATATGCGGCTCCAAAGCGTTGAAGGCATATGGAAGGTTAGGAAGGGAAAATGCCATGATCTAGCTCCTTTTCTTGATGCAGGAAGACCCTGCGTTACAATACGAGGCGAACCAATTTATTGTAATTAGCCCATAACCCTTTGTCAAGAAAATCACAAATTAGCCTTTGAAAGCGCTATCCTCAAATAAATTCTCACCACAACTGGTGCTGCTTCTGGGCATCCTGGGTGTTTCCTCGGCTTCACTGTTGATCCGCTTTGCACAGCACGAGGCACCTTCATTAGTCATTGCTGCCTTTCGGATGGCCTTCTCCGGGCTAATCCTGTTGCCTTTCACCTTCCCCAAACATACAGCCGAGCTCCGTAAGCTCACCCGCACCGAGCTCACTCTTGCGGCGCTGGGAGGGCTCTTGCTGGCAATTCACTTTGCCAGCTGGATCCTGTCGCTTGAATACACCAGCGTGGCGAGTTCGGTGGTGCTGGTGACTACCAACCCACTTTGGGTGGCACTGCTGGCGCCCATCTTTCTCAAGGAGCGCCTGACCCCGGCCGTGCTGCTGGGGATGCTGGTGGCGCTGGTCGGCAGCGTGGTGGTGGGCATTAGTAATTCGTGCCTGCAGGCTGGCCTCGGGTTGCAGTGCCCGCCGCTGAGCGAATTCATCCAGGGGCAAGGCTTTTGGGGCGATTTCCTGGCGCTAGTGGGCGCCTGGACAGGGGCGGGTTACATTTTAATCGGGCGTCGGCTGCGCCCCACCCTTTCGCTGACCCCGTACATTTTTCTTGTCTATGGCCTGGCTGCGCTAGTGCTGGTGGCTATGGTGGGTTTTTCAGGCCTCCCGGCGTTCGGTTTCTCCCCGATCATCTACGTATATATGCTGCTGCTGGCCTTGCTGCCCCAGCTGGTGGGACATTCCAGTTTCAATTGGGCGCTTGCCTCCCTTCCCGCATCCTACGTGTCGATCGCATTACTAGCCGAGCCGGTGGGGTCCACCATCTTGGCCTTTTTCTTCCTGGCAGAGACCCCCAGCAGCTTGAAAATATTCGGGGGGATACTCATCCTGGCCGGGATCGTATTGGCCACTCTACGACCCGCTTCTAAAAGCGTGGCTGTGTATAATTAACATTCCTCTCGCCAAGGAAGGAGAAGCATATGCTAATTCGCTGTGCGCATTGCTATACACCTTTCACTCTCAGCCAGGAGGGCATTCAGGCAGCCCTGGAAGAGGTGGAGGCCAAAGGTTTTAAGTATTACAACGCATTCTGTCCACGCTGTGGGCGCCCCAACCGGGTTGCAGCCATGCAGTTGACACGCGAGACCTCCAATGGAGCCAGCCGGCCCGCATCTAAACCTGCCGCCCAACCTTCTGCAAAGCCAGCCGCCAAAGCCCCTTCAAAAGCCGCGCCCAGGAAGGCTGCCCCGAAAGCAACTGCTAAGAAGGCCTCAACCAAGAAACCTGCTGCGAAAAAACCGGCGGCCAAAAAGCCGGCAACCAAGAAGCCGGTCGCCAAAAAGCCGGCCGCCAAAAAACCAGCTACGAAAAAACCAGCTGCAAAGAAGACCGCATCCAAGAAACCTGCAGCAAAGAAGTGAACAAAAACGACCCCGAACGGGGTCGTTTTTTAGGCGGATCTCCCCGCGTTTCGATTTAATTCAGCGATCCTGGAAATCAGCCCATCCGTCAGCGCGGCGTCATCTACGCGCCATTGCCAGTTGCCCAGTGGAGTCCCGGGCATATTCATGCGCGCCTCACTGCCCAATTCGAGAAAATCCTGGATGGGCGCAACGGTCAGGGCAGCTTGCGACGCCCATAAGCGGCGCAGCATATCCCAGGCGATATGTTTCCCTTCGCTGTGCAAATATTCCAAGCAGAATTTGCGTTCCCCTTCAGGCGCGTGCTGGAACCAACCTGTGGCAGTATCGTTGTCATGCGTGCCGGTGTAGGCCACGCAGTTCTCGGGGTAATTGTGAGGTAAGAATGGGTGCTGCAGCCCCTCATCAAACCCAAACTGAAAAACCTTCATTCCCGGCAAATGGAACTGGTCGCGCAGCTTGGTCACAAGCGGTTCGCCCTCGCCGCCCAGGTCTTCAGCGATGAGGGGCAGGCCGCCCAGCTTGGCGTTCACTGTATTGAAGAAATCCGCGCCGGGTCCCAGCTCCCACACGCCGTGCTCGGCGGTGGGCTCGCTGGCCGGGATGGCGTAATAATTGGCAAAGCCGCGGAAATGGTCCAGGCGCAACACATCCACCAGACCCAGTACCGCCTGCAGGCGCTGAAGCCACCAGGCATAGCCCTGCTGCTTGAGCACATCCCAGCGGTACAACGGATTGCCCCAACGCTGGCCCGTATCCGAGAACATGTCCGGTGGGACACCCGCAATGCGCAACGTTTTGCCGCGCGGGGTCACTTCGAACAAATGGCGCGCGGCCCACACGTCGGCGCTATCCTCGGCAACGTAGATTGGCAGGTCGCCTATCAACCCAATTCCCAATTCCTTCATGCGAGCCCGCAATGCCGTCCACTGCCTGAAGAACAAGAATTGCTGGAACGAGTACACAGCCTGGGTGCCCACGTAGCTACGCCGGGCCTGTGTCAGGGCCTCTGGGCCCCGGTCGCGGAGGGCCGGCGGCCAGGCCGACCAGGGGCGTTGCTCCTCCTGGTCTTTGAGCGCCATGAACAGGGTGTAATCCTCAAGCCATGCCTGGTTCTGCTCGCGGAAATCCTCGAATTCTTTCTGGAGATCGGGATGCTGTTTCAGGCGCATAAAAGCGACCTGGAACAGCCCTTTCTTCCACTGAATAACCGAGGAGTAATCCACGTGATCATCGGGGAAATTGGGGCGATTATCCAGATGTTCCTGGTCCAACAACCCGTCTGCGAACATTATCTGCGGGCTGACCAGATCGGGATTGCCGGCAAAGGATGAATACGATTGGTACGGAGAATCCCCGTAGCCGGTGGGGCCAAGCGGAAGAACCTGCCACCAATGCGTGCCGGTCGCCTTCAAGAAGTCGAGCCATCGGTACGCGTGTGGCCCAAGGTCGCCAATCCCGTAGGGCCCTGGGAGACAGGTGACCGGCAGCAGGATGCCGGAGCGATGAGAAAATAACATGGGAGGCGCCATTCTACCTGAAACGAACCGAGGGCATTCCGGAGTCGTATTCTAATAGTTGCGGGCAGTCCCTGGCTTACACGAGTATGGTGGTAAACTCGCTTGACTGGCACCTGAGTGGCGAGCCAACGCCAAGTCGATTAGCAGTAATTTACCAACCACTGGCTGCCTCCGCAGCCAGTTGCGTTTTAATTCAAAGTTACTGGAAAGGCAGCAACATGGATTACGTACATCTAGGCCGCAGCGGTCTTCTGGTCAGCCAACTTTGCTTGGGCACGATGAATTTTGGTCCGCGCACAAGCGAAAAAGATAGCTTCACCATCATGGATGAGGCTCTGAAAGCCGGCATCAATTTCTTCGATACAGCCAATGTGTACGGACACAAGAAGGGGGAAGGGGTGACCGAACAGATCGTGGGGCGCTGGTTTGCCCAGGGGGGCGGTCGGCGTGAGAAAGTGGTGTTGTGCACCAAGGTATTCGGCCGCATGGGTGATTGGCCCAACCAGCGCCGCCTGTCAGCCCTGCACATAAGGCAGGCTTGCGAGGAAAGCCTGACGCGGCTGCAAACTGATCACATTGACTTGTACCAGATGCATCACATCGACCGGGAAACCCCCTGGGAGGAGATCTGGCAGGCAATGGAGATTCTCGTGCAGCAAGGAAAGGTGCTTTACGTGGGCAGCAGCAATTTCGCCGGTTGGCAGATAGCCCAAGCCCAGGAAACAGCCAACGCTCGCCATTTCATGGGGCTGGTTAGCGAGCAAAGTCTTTACAACTTGATGCAGCGCAGCATCGAGTTGGAAGTCCTGCCCGCCTGCCAGGCTTATGGGCTGGGCATCATCGCCTGGAGCCCGCTGAGCGACGGAGTTTTGGCCGGATCCCTGCTACAGGCCAAGAACAGCCGCCGCAGCGCGGATGACGCCCAGAGCACGGCTGAAGATCACAAAGACCAGCTGAGGGCTTACGAAGGTTTTTCCAAGAAGCTGGGTGAAGCGCCGGCCGATGTAGCCCTGGCCTGGCTGCGCCACCAACCCGGAGTGACTGCGCCCATCATTGGGCCGCGCACCTTGGAGCAGCTTGAAGGAAATCTGCACTCCCTGGAAATCAGCCTGGACGAAGCCGCTCTCACAGAATTAGACAAGATCTGGCCTGGCCCAGGTGGTCCCGCGCCTGAAGCGTACGCCTGGTAATCGTCTGAGCTGGTGAGCCTTTGATCCCATTGTTCCTGCTCCCTACCGACCAACCCAAAGCATTGGCCAAACCCCTGGCTCCGGTTGAGAGTCAGGGGTCAAACTGGCTGAAAGACCAAATGTCTTGGTTGGCATTCATCGGGGGACGATTGCTTACTGGCGTGGTGACTTTTCTCATTATCACCGCCGTGGTTTACGCGATGACCTTAATTGTCCCCGCCGAAGAGCGCGCCAGACCCTATCTGCCTCCTAGATTGCGCAATGAAGAGCTGGCCGTTATCCGCATTTACATTGATCAAGCCATTGAAAAATATGGTCTGGACGACCCATATCCAGTGCAATATACGCGTTGGTTAGGAAAGCTGGCGCATGGCGACTGGGGATTCAGTTCAACTCTCAGGGTTGATGTATTGGAGGCGATTAAGGCACGCTCCCCCGCGACCCTCGAGTTGACGCTGTATTCGTTATTGCTCTACATTCCTATGGGAGTCATGCTGGGAACCTTCATCGCCTGGAAACGTGGCCGAATGGTGGATAGGCTGGGCAGCCTGGGCGCCTACATCACCACCGCCCTTCCGCCTTTTGTGTTGGGATTGGTGCTTATCTCGATCGTTTACGTGCAATTAGGTTTCTTTGACCTCTCGCGTATAGGTTATGCGGAAAAAGCCGTGATCCAAAGCGACGCGTTTACCTCGCTTACCGGGCTGATCACCGTAGATGGATTGCTAAACGGCCGCTTGGACATCTTTTGGCAGGCCATCCGCCATCTGGTTTTGCCGGTCATCACCCTGTCTGCTCTGCACCTCGCCTCGCTAACCCTGGTGACACGCTCAACTGTGGTCGAGGAACTGCAGAAAGAATATATTCTATTGGCCCGCGGCATCGGTCTCAAAGACCGGCTGATCCTATTCCGCTATGCCCTGAAGAACGCCCTAGTGCCGGCGCTCAACCACAGCGCGGTTACAGCTGCGCAAGTTATGACCGGTGTGTACGTGGTGGAGGCCATCTTCAACTGGCATGGGGTATCCGAGCTGCTCATCCAAAGCTTAGGCTCCATCCCGGATGTCGACCTGGCCTTGGGATTCAGCGTGTATAGCATCGTCGTGGTGCTGGTCATCGTGCTGGTGCTGGATATCGTCCAGGGAATCGTCGATCCACGCGTGCGCGCCGGAGGCAGATAATGTTGCGCCTCATCTCGATACGCTTCCTAAGCAATTGGCGCAACCTGCTCCCGCTATCCGCGGTCATCGTTTTTTTCCTGGCCTCCTGGTTGGCTCCCATCATTTCTCCAGCGTTTGATCCTAAGCAGCCAGCCTTTAACAAGACAGGTTTTTCTATTAGCGCTCCCGAACCCCCCAGCGACGAGAACCCCTTGGGCACATTCCAGGGCTACGATGTGTTCCACACGGTGGTCTGGGGCACGCGTACGGCGCTGGAATTCGGGCTGACGGTGGCCTTGTCTACCGCCGCAATAGGCGTTGCCATTGGGGCAATGAGCAACTTCCTCGGCGGTATCTTTGGCCGTCTGGGCATGCGCATTACGGATGCCTTCATGGCCTTCCCTTCCCTTGCGGCGGTTATGCTGCTTACCCAGTTGTTCACACCTCAGTCACCATTTCTGCCCCCCAACCAGTTCCAGGTTCTGATGGCTAGTTGGCATGTCCAACCGGTCACTTTGGCGCTGGTCCTTTTTTCCTGGATGCCTTATAGCCGCATCACTTTCGCTTCCATTGAGCAGCAAAAGGAACAGGAATATGTGGCCGCCACGCGGGTGATGGGCCTGGGCAATTTCAAGATCTTTTTCCGCCACATCCTCCCTAACATTATTTCCCCATTGATCGTGTTGGTCACGAAGGATATCGGCGGTATGGTGGTACTGGAATCCGCTTTCGTCTTCATCGGGGTGAGCAATTTCACCGAATGGGGTCAGATGATCGCCGCCTCGAAGAACTGGATCATCGGACCCACTGGGTTCAACTACTGGTGGACCTTCTTCCCTGCCACTTTGGCTTTGATCCTGTTCGCAGTTAGCTGGCAGTTATTGGGCCAGCGCATCAATGCTGCCATAAATCCGCGCGCCTACTCCTACCTAGATTGAATTTCCATCCTGCCCTTGCATATCAGGCTGCCCTGGTAAAAACGGCAAGGGAACTCAACGCGGTATATACTTCCATTGGCATCCTCCGGAGAAAACATGCAAACTGCACCTCTGCCCGTCAAGAAACGAATTGCCCTGGTGGCTCACGACAGCTACAAAGATGACTTAGTAGCCTGGGTCAAAGCTAACCAAAAGGAACTCGCCAAACACGTTCTTTTTGGCACCGGCGGAACGGGAACATTGATCGCTAAGGAGACTGGCCTGAAGGTGCAGCGCTTTATGAGTGGCCCGCTGGGTGGCGACCAGCAGATCGGGGCTGCCATAGCCACACGTGAACTGGATATGCTTATCTTTTTTTGGGACCCTTTGGAACCGCAGCCACACGACCCTGACGTCAAGGCTCTGCTGCGCATGGCGGTACTGCACAACATTCCCACCGCCTCCAACCATTCAAGCGCAGATTTTTTAATCACATCCAGCCTGATCGACACCCAATATCCGCGGCAAATAAGAGACTTTACCCGCCGCTTGCACGGCGAGCGCCTGGGGGAAGAATGAAAAACAACTCCATTACCATCATAGACGGGATTCGCGTCGGCCACGCCCAGGATAACGCTGCCGCAACCGGCTGCACGGTGGTGCTGTGCGAAAAGGGAGCCGTGGGCGGCGTGGACCAACGCGGCGGCGCGCCCGGCACGCGAGAAACAGATGCCTTGCATCCGGTCCATCTGGTGGACAAGGTTCACGCCGTGATGCTGGCAGGCGGCTCGGCTTTCGGCCTGGATGCCGCCTCTGGTGCAGTGCGCTATCTGGAAGAAAAAAAGATTGGCTTCAACGTAGGCGTGGCACGCGTGCCTATTGTGCCTTCTGCCATCTTGTTCGATCTGGGGATTGGCTCTGCTAAACGCCGTCCGGACGCCGAAATGGGCTATCAGGCCTGTTTGAACGCAAGCAGCGAGCGGGTAGCTGAAGGCAGCGTGGGCGCCGGCACCGGCGCAACCGTTGGCAAGATATTAGGCATGGGGCAAGCCATGAAGAGTGGGATTGGCACGGCAGCCTTGGAGATCGGGGCCGGGGTGCAAGTGGGTGCCATTATCGCGGTGAATGCCTTTGGAGATGTAATCGACCCCGATAACGGCGAGATCATCGCCGGAGCACGCAGCCTCAAGAAAGGGCCCGTCAAGATTGGCAGGGGAAAGTTCGCAGACAGCATGCGTGTGATGAAGAGTGTGGTTGGTCGCACGGTGTTCGGCGCTGCCCAGCGCGGCAACACCGTTATAGGGGTAGTAGCCACCAATGCCCGCCTCAATAAGGAGCAAGCCACAAAAATGGCCGGAATGGCGATGAATGGCCTGGCCCGTACAATTCGGCCCGCCAACACCATGCTGGACGGGGACACTATTTTTGCCTTGGCTACCGGCAAGCGCAAGGCCGATGTGAATATCGTAGGGGCTTATGCTGCCGAGGTGGTGGCACAGGCAATCCTGCAGGCGGTCCGCACGGCCACCAGCATGGCCGGTGTACCAGCTGCGCAAGAGTCTTAGAAACTATTTTTGGGCGGTGGGTTTATACTTGGTGGAATAGTTTTTATCCGCCATTAAATTTGAGAAAAAGGAGAACAAAATGCTGATGGACAGAATTATGGGGGCCTTCACCTTCAAGCGTGAAGTGTACGCCGATGTCAAGAAGGACGCTTCCTTCACACCGACGGCTTGGGGAATCGTGATCGTCGTAAATGTGCTCAACCAGTTGGCCAGCTTTGTGGCGGCTGGAGCCGTGGCTGCAGCTGCCGCGGGGGCCCTGGGCGGGGTAAGCGGCCTCGGCAGCGCAGTGAGCAGCTCTTTTCTTGGCTCCATCGTTAGTATGCTAATTGGGGTTGTTGCCTTCGCCGTGGGCGTGTGGGTGGTTATGTTCGTGGCCAAGCAATTATTCCAGGCCACGGCTACCTTCGATGAACTGCTGCGCCCTATGGGCTTGGCCTATGTGTGGGGCATCGTTGGCTTTTTAAGCATACTGGCCATAATTACGCCGTTGCTGCTGTGCCTGGTCGGAATCGTCGGCCTGGTTGGTGCAGTATTGAGCGCCGTATCCATGGCCATCGCCATCAAAGAAGCCTTGGGGTTGGATTGGACCCAGACCATTATCACCATCGTGATCGCCTGGGTAGCCATCTTCATCGTCAGCGCGGTGCTTGGCGGCATCGTCGCAGGTATCAGCCTGTTAGCCTAAGATCCCTTGCTAACATAAAGAAAGAGGCGTTCTGAGAACGCCTCTTTTTGTAGGAACGTTGCACGTCTATCACCAATTGGTATATAATGCGAAATCGACTATTCGCTCACCTTTAAGAGGAGATCAAAATGGCAAACGAAACCGTAACAAGTGATGACAAATTATGGGCAGCTCTAGCCTGGGTATTCACCCCGCTCGTGCCAATTATCCTTTTGCTTATTGAAGACAAGAAAAATCGCCCCTTTATCAAGGAACACTACATGCAAGCCTTGGTTTGGGGAGTGGTAGTCTTCGTAGCCTGGTTCATATTGACCACCATCACGCTCGGGTTATTCGTATGCATTGGCTGGCTGATCTGGATCCCGCAGTTATACTGGGCTTTCCAGGCCTTCAATGGCAAATCGGTGAATATCCCAGTCCTGACCGATTTCGTAAAGAAACAAGGTTGGGCATAAAGATAAGCCCCCAAAATACCCGCCCTCAGGCGGGTATTTTTTTGTCCTTTAAGCGAGAAGCAGCCAATTTATAAGGGGGTTTAAATTCGTGGTATATTCCCGCGACAGGTAGTAAGGGCCACCACCATGGAGGAGGATCTTGGCAATGAAACTAAATAGTACGTCGCTTTTCTATGCAGCTGGTATTGCCGGCGGCTTGGCAGGGCTGGCTTCCGGACTGCCAATTCTGCGCTTGGTAAACTGCCTGCTATGCGGTTGGTTGTGGATCGGTGGCATTGCTGCCGTCTACCTGTATAACAAGCGGGAGTCGGTCAACCTGCAAAGCGGTCAGGCCGCCATGGTGGGAGCAGTAGCTGGTGTGATTGCTGCCATCGTTGCCGCCATACTGGGATTGGCTTTGGGCGGGATGGGTTTTGCGGCCAGTTCCCTTTCCGATCCCCAGGTTTCTCAGTACCTGGACCAGGTAGGTGGAAGTACAGCCGTAGTTGCTTTGGCTACCAGCTTCGGGTTAATCTGTAGTGTTGTGCTGTACGGTGGCTTTGGCGCTGTGGGTGGGCTGATCGGTGCTGCGATTTTCAAGAAGAAATAACCAATAGGCTTAGTAAAAAAGAGACGCCCTAGGGCGTCTCTTTTTGATTGCGGATCAGGGCGGCCATCAATTGTGGCAAGTTGGCGCTAAATTCCGATCTCGGAACCACCTTATCAGCTCCGGCATGGCGGGCGGCCTTCAACCGCCTGGGGTTCATATGCGAACCATAAGCCAACCAGGGGATGCGCCTGGTCGCGGTGCTTCCCTTTGCTGACGCTAACCATTCAATCCACGGCAGGGAACTGTTCAGGTCGAGCACGATTAGCGCAGGGGCGTCCTCCTGGATCGTGCGCATGAATTCTTCCGAGCTGCGGTATTGGTCAATCCACTGGGTTGAAAGGCCCAGGGAGGCGGCCGAATGCTCGATGTGGGGGGCAAAAAATAAATCGCTGGCCAGGGCAAGAATATGGGTTGCACTCATCGAAAACCCGCTAAACTGGCTTGAGCGCCACAATGATCAGCTGGCGACCCAGGTCCCGATATTGTTCCTCGCTGCCATCCACTCGAAAACCCAGGAAGCGGGCCAAGTCACGCATTGCGTTGGGGTGTTGACGAGAATATACAAGCAGAAGATCGCCTGCTTTTTCAGGGGTCACCTGGTTGGCGAAAGCGTCGAAGTGCTTGCGGCCCACGTCCACCGTGCAATGTGGATTGGCCTGCAGATTGAGCCACCAATCCGCCTTGTTTCCCCAGGCGGCAGTCACATAATAGACTCCTTGTTCAGTATCCTTTGTGACCACTTCGATAATTGTCTGGCGCGCTAACCCCGTTTTACGGCCGGTGTGGGTAAGCATCAGAATGCGCTCCCCTAACAACCATCCAAGGTGAATGCGATAAAAAGGAATAGGCAGGCGGAATAGAAACCGGGAAAGACCGGAGGGTTTTTTTAGCTTTTTTGTACGTTCAACCATTTTATTTGGACACCTCGACCAACTGAAGTTCACCCTCGTTTGGTCCGGCCCGCCACAAGCGCAACTTGCCAGGCGAAGGCGGTCTCTTTGCATAATCTACCACAGCAAGACCGTCCAGCACGGGAAAGTTCCTTATACTCCCAACGGCGCGCAGAACTGACTCAGGCCCCAGTTGCCCAAAGCCATCCTTCAAAATAGCGTCTTCCAGGCCTCGCCGCGCCACATCCACTGCTCCTGCCATTTGCAAATAGCTCCAATCCCTGAGGGTTACCGGGGGCTGCAAGGCCAAAGCCGCCTGGATGCCTGGTTGGTCCTGCTCCCCCCACCACTCCCACGTGGATGTTAGGTAAAGTCCATCAGCAAAGGCGGGATCGGCAAGGTAGGCAAACAGCTGCGCATCGTATGAGGAAGACGGAGCTGCCACCACAAAACGGTCCCATAATCCCAGGTTGTGCAGCGCATTCAGCAGCATCGCCAAGCCAAAGCCGCGTGCGTTGGTAAATATCACGTTGGCATTGGCATCCCGGGCCTGGTAAATGAGGTCAAAGACGTTAGCGCCCGGCTCAGCCGGCAGTTCCGCCTGCAGCACGACATCCTCTTCCAAGCCTTCAGTGTTTATTGCGCCAGCCATATCCGCGGGCCAGGTGATGATGGCCAGCTGAATATCCTCACGCAGCCCCGTCGGCTTCATTTGGTCCCAGTTTCCGGCCAATTCCTCCAGGAGGAACTCCAAATGCTGCTGGGGTGAGGCATCCAGGGGGAAAATAGTCTCAGCCCCGAAGTCCCCTGGCCCCAACGCCGGGATCCCATCCTGCGTCAGCGTGTCCACCAACCCATTCTCGCTGGTCGCATCGCAAATCAGCACCAGGTCCGCTTCTCCATTCTGGCGTACCAGGCGCGCCAGCGCCGACTCGCGCGCCTTCAGCCGTCCCACCGCTGTCGCCGAACTGCACAATCAAATGTGCACCGAAAATGCCACCATCCGTATTGATGGCTGCGACCATATCTTGCACAGCTTGTACGCGGCCAGCATCCGCGTCAGCGAACTGGCCGGTGCGGTCACAGATCTGCACCAAGGCGATGTTCTCTCCACTGAGGTCTGGGGCATTGGCGGGAGTAGGTGTGGGCGCCGGGGTAGGCGTTGCGCTGGGAGTTGGCGCGGCTCCGGGTTTGGTCGGGGCCGGAGTAGATGAAACCGCCTCCACTTGCGGGGGCGCTGGCGTTGAGCAGGCTGCCAAAATGCAAACGGCAACCAGCGAGACTATACGGTTCGCAGTATGCAAATGGGATTAACTCAGGTTTTGATAGAGTTGGTCGGTCTTGGCAGCCATGATGAAATCGTTTTGGTGTAGGCCCTTGATCTTGTGCGTCCACCAGGTCACGGTCACTTTGCCCCATTCGGTGCGGATGACGGGGTGATGGTTCTGCTGCTCAGCCGCCTCCCCCACTTGTTGAGTGAAAGTCAGCGCCCCCGCAAAATCCTTGAACTTGAAGCTGCGGCGCAGGCGAGGTATATCCTTTTCCTCTACCACACCCAATCAGGGACTTGTTTGTGGAATTCCTCGATCTGCTCACGCTCCAGGGGCGGCTCACCTCCCCGGCAGGGCACGCAAGTCTTTTGGGTTAAGTCAACTGGTGTATTCATCTTATTTAAGCAAACGACCTCAGCGATTATAATGTGACGCATCGCAAGATGTCGTGCTTTTCTGTGACATCTGGCGGAGCAGTGCCGGTTGCAGCACACCCGGCTTATCAAAACTGCGGCGAGGATGCTGGCCGTCCTTTTTTTATTACTTGGCCAGGATTGCGCCGCACAGTAATGAAAGGAACACATATGGCAACCAAAAAATCAGACCTAAAGGATCTAACCATCCTAGGTCGGCCGACCAGGCCCAGCAAAAAGTTGGAGGCTTTCCCCAATCGCTCCCCTCATCGCTATTACCTGGTGGCCCTTGAAACCGACGAATTCACCTGTATCTGCCCCATGACCGAGCAGCCAGATTTTGCCACTATCCTGGTGGAATACGTGCCAGACAAAAAAGTGGTCGAGTCCAAATCATTCAAGTTGTACCTGTGGTCTTATCGCAACCAGGGCGCCTTCCACGAACACGTAGTCAACCAAATCCTGGACGATCTGGTCAAAGTTCTGGACCCGCACTACTGCAAGGTCACCGGCATCTTCAATATTCGCGGCGGCATCGGCATTACCGTGGAAGCCGAGCAAGTCAAGAACTCCCGAAGCCAAAGCTGCCATTCAGTAACGGTTCCCCTTTAGGAGAATGAGAGGCATCCCTCCATGAAAGACGCTCGTTTCCGCTGGTACCCAGTTTTGGCTGCCGTATTTGTCACCACCCTCATCATTTCAAATATCATCGCCGTGAAATTAGTCCAGATCTTCGGGCTGGTTCTGCCTGCTGCCGTCATCCTTTTTCCGCTTGCCTACATCCTTGGAGACGTGATGACCGAGGTATACGGATACGGCCGCGCCCGCCTGGTCATCTGGTCCGGGTTCCTATGCAATCTCCTGGCAGTCATCGCCATCTGGGGTGCGGGCCTCCTGCCTGCGGCGGACTTCTGGTCCGCAGGGGCTTTCACCACCCCTGCACAAGCCCAGCAGGCTTACCAGGCTATCCTGGGTTTCGCCCCCCGCCTTTTGCTGGCTTCCTTCCTGGCTTATCTCCTGGGGGAATTCCTGAATGCCTTCGTGCTGGCCAAACTGAAGGTCCGCACCCAGGGGCGCTTCTTATGGATGCGCACCATCGGCTCAACCATCCTTGGTGAAGGGGCCGACTCTGCAGTGTTCATCACCATCGCCTTCTTTGGGATCATCCCCACTGATGGTTTGCTGCTGGCCATTATTTCCCAGTGGTGGTTCAAAGTGGCTTACGAAACACTGGCTACCCCCCTGACTTACCTGGTGGTGAATTGGCTTAAGCGGGTTGAGAAACAAGACTACTTCGACAAGCAGACGGATTTCAATCCGTTCTCGTTAGGCTAATACTTGGGCTGACGCGGGTTGCCCTACCGTGCCGCGTGTGGCGGGTTTTTGAACCTGATGGTTCAGGTGGGGCCCTCTCCGAAAGGGTCGACAAAGCCTAAGCCGTCGATGATCCATTTTGGAAGTCGGGTCCCATATGTTTCGTGTTGGTTCAAAACGTCTGGACCACAGCACGAACACAGCAGGGCTATATTTTTATATCACAACCAGATTAATAACAGCCGACGCGCGGGTTAACGCAAGTCCGCAGTTTTTACGGACAATTGACCCTACTTTTTTGGCGCGTCCACCTTTATATGCAGCTCCTTCAGCTGCTTCGGCTCAGCCTCGGTGGGCGCGTCCGCCATCACGTCACGCGCGGCCTGGTTCTTGGGGAAGGCAATCACCTCGCGGATGCTGGTCTCATCCGCAAACAGCATGGTCAGCCGGTCCAGGCCGGATGCAATCCCGCCATGCGGGGGAGCGCCGTACTCAAAAGCCTCCAGCATATGCCCAAAGCGCTCCTGGGCCACCTCGGGCGAGAGGCCGATTAGCTTGAAAATACGCGATTGCAATTCGCGATCGTGGATGCGGATGGAGCCGCCGGCCACTTCGATATTGTTGAGCACCATATCGTACTGGGCGCCGCGCATCGAGGCGGGATCTTTTTCGATCAGGTCAATATCTTCCAGCATGGGCGAAGTGAAGGGGTGCTGACTGGCCTCCCAGCGATCTTCCTCTTTGTTCCAGAAGGCAAAAGGAAAGTCGATCACCCAACAGAAAGCCAAAACATTCGGGTCCAACAGGCCCTGGGTTTCGGCCAGGTGGAACTCGTAAGCGCCCCAGGGCAGCCAAGACCACATCCGGCTGGTCAGCTACGAAGAGCAGCAGATCACCTTTTTCGGCAGCCAGGGCTTTCTTGAGAGCAGTCAGCTTCTCGGGACTGAGGAACTTGCTAAAGGAAGACCGTTCTTCACCCTCGGGGGTAAAGGCAATATAAGCCAGGCCCTTAGCACCGAAGTCCTTCACAATTTCAGTCAGGCCGTCGATATCTTTACGGCTGTAGGCGCCCAGGCCTTTGGCGTTGATGCCGCGCACCTGCCCCTTGCCTGCCAGCGCATCTTCAAACACTTTGAAGCCGCAACCCTTGGCCCATTCAGTGACGTCGGTCAATTCCATGCCAAAGCGCATATCCGGATTGTCCTTGCCGAAACGCTGCATGGCTTCCTTATAAGAGAGCCTCGGCCAGGGGACGGTCATTACCTTCTTGCCAGGCAGCAGCTCCTGCACCATCTGGGTGTACATGGCTTCCATCAAGTCCATCACGTCTTCGCGCTCGACGAAGGACATCTCGATGTCCAGCTGCGTAAATTCCGGCTGGCGGTCGCCGCGCAGGTCTTCGTCGCGGAAGCAGCGGGCAATCTGGAAATAACGCTCCATGCCCCCCACCATGAGCAACTGCTTGAGCTGCTGGGGCGATTGCGGCAGCGCGTAAAATTCGCCGGGATGAACGCGGGACGGCACTAAATAGTCCCGGGCGCCTTCCGGGGTGGTCTTGAACAGGATGGGCGTCTCGATTTCCAGGAAGCCCTTCTTATCCAGGTAATCGCGAATGAACTTGATGATCTTGTGGCGCAGCTCCAGGTTGGATTGCATCTTAGCCCGGCGCAGGTCCAGGTAGCGATATTTAAGGCGGGTGTTCTCGTCTACCTCGACTTCGTCATCCTTATTGATCGAAAACGGTGGAGTCTTGGCAGGGTTCAGCACACGCACATCGGAGACGGCCAACTCAATCTCCCCCGTGGGCAGGTCCGGGTTGGTCATTCCCTGCGGGCGTTTGCGCACGGTCCCGGTTACCTGCAGCACCCACTCGTTGCGCACTGGCTCAAAGGCCTTATGCGCTTCGGGCGCCTTTTCGGGGTCGCTGACCACTTGGACCAACCCGAAGCGGTCGCGCAGGTCAATGAAGGTCAGCCCGCCATGATCGCGGCGGCGATGCACCCATCCAGCCAAGGTGACCGTTTTACCCGCATCCGTTGCCCGCAATTCGCCGCAAGTATGATCCTTATACATAGTCGCTCCTTATTCAGCCTTAAGTCTATAAAACAAAACGCCCGGCATAAGCCGGGCGAGAGTGCTTTCCTGAAGGGCTAGCGCCCAAGCAGGGTCAATCCCGCCCGGAGGGGGGCGTTATCGTTGGTATTGTTGTTATTGGAGTGGATTGACGCCATGACGGCATTATAGCACAGGCGAACTTTGCACAAGAAACTATCAATTGTCCTGTATATATACCCCGGCCCGCCAAAAGCGGGCCGGGGGGTTTTCATTCACGATGGTTAGCGGGGCAGCCGCAAGCGCGCATCCTGGATGGCTGTCTCTAATTGCCGGGGGCGCAAGAAATCTCGATTCCCCAGCAGGGGTGTGGGGAGATCGCCAAATTTCAAAAAGTGGCGCGGCTTGCCGCAGCGCGGGCAGGCTAGTTCACTGCCCTCGACTGCCTCGGTGCTCCTGTGGCAGCGGGGACAATACAACAGGGGGGAAAGCGTTGTCGGTTCCATAATGCGCACAGGGTAGCCCGCCTCCTGAAAAAGCGGGTGAGAATCCGCGAAGAGGAGCATGAGGATTAGGGTACGCCACCCCTACGCTTGTCTGACAGGCCGTCGCAGCCTGTTTTCTTTCTTTACCCCGGAGCTTTCAGGACCCAATCTCAGTAACCGTCTCCCGATATTCAATGCCCCGCTCTTTCAATCCCTGCAATAGAAAGTCGACGCACTCGGGTTGCTTCCCCAAATTTTCAGGGGGAGAGATGCCCTTCTGAGAATACAAACCATCGGCCAGCAGGCGCAGTGCCAGGGTGGCGGTATAGCCTGTGGTGCGGGCCATGGAAATCACATCGCTCACCGGGTCATAGCGGTCCACCATGTCGAACCTGATCTGCCGCTTTTTGCCGTCTTTACTGCCTGTGACCACGCACTGATAGATGGTGATATCGGCTTCCCCCGGAACCAGCTTCCAATGGGGGAACAGGATTTGCGCGGTCACCTCCAGCGGGCTGACCTTCTTCCCATCCACATCGATGGATTGCTCTTTGGAGAAGAAACCCAGCGCACGCAGAACCGCCATTTTTTCAATGTGGCCGGGATAGCGCAAGGTCTTTTCCTTTATGTTGGCGGCTGGAATGGTCTTCAGCATCGTGCGCATACCATCCGTATTGAAGGCCTCCAGCGTACCCACTTCAGGGAAGAAAATGAATTCCGGCTCAGACAGGGCAGGTTTTTGGACCTCAACTCCGTGTTCCAACAAACGCGCCGGCCGCGTATATTCTTCGATCACGTCAATCGGCGAGAACACGGCTTTGTATTCGCTGGGCCATTCGCGCACCACGGGTAACCCGCCGACGTAGGTGACCACCGAGTCCGTCGAATCCAGTTCCTGCACCGCCTTCATGATGAGGATATTGTTCATGCCGGGGCAAATACCGCAGTCCATGATCATGGTCACGTTTTTCGCCTTGGCCAGTTCATCCAAACTGAAGGGGTCCTCATCGTAAAAGGAAATGTCTACGCAATTTTTTCCCGCCTGAATAACTGCCTGCGCCGTTGCGTACCCCATAAAGCCGGGCACTGCGCAAAGCACAAGATCGTAATCGCTCACCAGCTGGGTCACCTGTTTTGGATCCGAGAGGTCTCGCTGAACGGTAGCGATCTTCGCGTTCTTTGGCCTTCAATGCTTGGAGCCTGGTTTGGCTGAAATCAGCCGAAGTTACTTCAAAACGGGCATCCCTGGCCAGGTCGAGCGCCATTGGCGCTCCCACCAAACCCGCACCCAAGACGATAACTTTCATGCCATCTCCTTATGCATTAGGGAAAAATGCAATGTGTAGTATACGAGAAAAACAAGGCCCCGTATCCCAGGCTGTCTCTGGCTTGACAGTAAAATAGCTAAGAGTAATAAAGTGAAACATAAGACCTCTTTCACCCTTGCCGTACTGCTGTTCCTCTGGGCGGCCGCTGCCTGCAGCCGCGCAGGCGCCCCACCCCGCTGCACGCAGATCGGCCAGACCTGGCGCTCGCCAGTGGATGGCGCCGTGCTGGTTTGCGTCCCTGCCGGGGACTTCAGCATGGGCGCCTCTCCCAACGATCCAAAGGCAAAAAGCGTTGAGCAGCCAGCCCACAGCGTGTATGTGGACTCCTTCTGGATCGACCAGACCGAGGTCACCAACGCTCAATTCGCTATGTGTGTATCCGAAGGCGCCTGCACCCGCAGCCAGGACCCTGGGGCCACCGGCGTGGCTTCCAAGACACGTATCAATTATTTCTACGATGAAACCTTTGCCAACTACCCCGTACTTGTTTACCGCAGCGTTGAAGCCGAGGCATTTTGCGCCTGGGCTGGGGGACGTTTACCCACGGAAGCCGAATGGGAGAAGGCTGCCCGCGGCACAGACGGGCGCATCTATCCCTGGGGTGACCAGGCGCCAGCCTGCGATCTGGTCAATGCGGGGAATTGCTACACCGATACCACCGAGGTGGGCAGCCTCCCGCAGGGGAACAGCCCTTATGGCGCCGCGGATATGTCCGGCAATGTGTGGGAATGGGTGGCGGACACCTTTGACCCTGAATATTACGCCAGCTCACCCACTAATAACCCCACCGGCCCTGCCGGGGACGGATACCAGACCCGCCGCGGCGGCGGCTGGAGCAGCCTGCTAGCCGACCTGCGCTCCTCGCGGCGTGCCAGCGGCAAACCGCAGCACTACTTCGACGGCCAGATGGGCTTAAGGTGCGCAGCAACTGCCCCGTAAAAAGAACCGCCCCGCGCCTAATCCAATGATTTCCATGCCTTCTCCTTATCTATAGCCTTCACGGCGTAGTTAAAGGGAAAAATGCGGTCTCCTAAGAGCAGGCGCGTTTCTAAAGGGTAGTCCGGGGTTGCGCGATATGTCCGCGCTAGTGGTCCCGAGACGGTCGCCGAACCTCAACCATTGATTAATAGGATTGCGTATCTTGCTGCAAGGATTACTGAGGCTTGTTTATTAGGCACTCCTGACCCGTTCATGGCGGACTGTCAAGGGCTGGCGTTTTGTGCCAGGGCAAAGCCGAACCCTTGACAGTCCGCCACCGGTCAGTAGCCTTGAAATAGACGAAACCCGGAATAGCACGGATTATTTCGTGCATGCACAGGGATTCAAACGCCATCCGGACAGTATTGGGATTACGCCCGCCCGCGGGTGACCAGGACGGGAAGAAGAGCGCAGGACCCCCTACTCTCAAAGTAGCGCGGGTGGGAGTCGAACCCACAAGAGGTTGCCCTCGGAGGATTTTAAGTCCCCTGCGTCTGCCAATTCCGCCACCGCGCCGCTGGGCAATTCTAACGCAAGATAGCTAGCTGCTTTCCGGAAGCGCCTCATCGCTGATGGCTGTCTCCAGGGTCTGTGGGTCATAGCGCACAGCCACCTCGGAACCCGGCTGCAGCGCCGCCAGGCGCACCATGGGCACCAGCCGCTCGGCGTCCGCCTGGAAGGGCGGCTCGCCGTCGGGCTGCACCTCCAGCGTGAAATGCACCACCGGGTTCTCGTTGATGTAGGTGCCGGTTTGGTTGGCGCTGAGCACCTTGGCCCGCGCCAGGCTGCCCGTGCTGCGCAGCTGGCGGTTCTCCAGCCCCGCCAGCAGCGGCGCGCCGAAAATAAGCGCCATGGCGGCGAACATCATGCCGAAGGTAACGAACATGGATACGCCGGAGAGAATGGACACCCCCGAATCACTGGAACTCAGCAGCCCGGGCAGGATGCTATCCACCACGTTGGCGATCCACCGGCCAATGCTGCCATATTGGTCCGCCATCCCAATGAAAATGAACGCGAAAGGAATCCACATCAAGACAAATAACAGGGTCCCCAGGCGGCGCAGGCTGGCAATCAGTTTCATGGGTCAACTCCCTTCTTCGGCGAATGGCTTGCCTTTAATTCTAAATCGACTTTTCCCCAAATTGACAAACAACTCTATCGGTTGCGCCAGCGATTTTTCATGCGAGCCCATTGAGAGGCGACGCGCACCCAGGAGCCGCGCCGCCGCGTGTGGAATTCCGCCTGCTCAATGGCCTGGCGCAGGCCATCCGCGTCGGAAAAGTCGGGCAGGTGCATAGTCACCGCGCCGAGCTCTTCAGCCAGGTGCGCGTCCGAGCCCGCCGTGCCCGGCAGTCCGTGTGCGTGGGCAAACGCGGCTGCCTGCGCATCGTAGCTCTGCAAGGCATTGCGCGCATTGAAGGTTTCGAAAGCGTCCACCAGGCCGGCCAACTCCTCCAGGTCGTCCAGCGTCCAATGACTGCGCCGCGGGTCAAACGGATGCGAAACGCTGATGAACGCCCCCTGATCACGTAAGGCGTGGATAGCCTGGCGGTATGGCGTACGTTTGGGGACAGTCTCGGTCACAAAAGCAGCCAGTAATTCGCCTTTATCGGTGAGCACTTCTTCGCCGACAATGACCAGCTCAGGATCTATTTGTTTGGCATCCAGAGCGCCCTGGATGCTCCAGTGGTCGGTCACCACCACACGCTGGATACCGCGCCGGCGGCAGGCAGCCACCAGCTCGGCAGGCTGCATGCGACTGTCCGGAGAAAACCTGGTATGGCAGTGCGTTTCAACATTCAACATGGCGAGTATTTTAAGTCATCAAGCCAGCGGTCTCGTGAGCATTTCGTAATAGAATCGCCTATATGGCTCTACCCAAATACTTCAAGTTTTCCCCTGAAGTGCTTGCCGCCAAAAAAGCCGGCGTCCCTATCGTGGCGTTGGAATCCACGGTGATCACGCACGGGCTGCCCCATTCCCCGTCATTGCGAGGAGTGCCCACGGAGTGGGCCGACGAAGCAATCTCCACCACAGCAGACAAGCTACCTATGAACCTCCAGCTTGCTCGCGACCTGGAGTCCATCGTCCGCTCGAATGGCGCCGTACCTGCCACCATCGCCGTGCTGGCTGGCCGCGTCTGCGTCGGCATGGACCCAGATGAACTGCAACGCCTGGCGGCCGCAGACAACCCACGCAAGCTCAGCAGCCGCGACCTGGCCGCGGCTGTATCCGACAAGGTCAGCGGCGGCACCACCGTGGCTGGCACCCTGCGCGTGGCAGCCCTGGCCGGCATCCGCGCCTTCGCCACGGGCGGTATCGGCGGCGTGCACCCTGGAGATGGCTGGGATGTTTCCGCCGATTTGGGCGAATTGGCTAAACAGCCTGTCTTGCTGGTGTGCGCCGGAGCCAAGGCCGTCCTGGATTTGCCCGCTACCCTGGAACAATTCGAAACCCTGGGAGTCC
Organism: uncultured Chloroflexia bacterium; assembly: GCA_963797275.1. Taxonomy (GTDB): domain Bacteria; phylum Chloroflexota; class Anaerolineae; order Anaerolineales; family UBA11579; genus JAMCZK01. Next base: position 339,281 of record CAWCOT010000002.1, read on the forward strand.
CGGTGATCGGCTACGCTACGGATGAGTTTCCCGCTTTTTACTCTGTAAGCAGCGGCTTGCCTACCAGCGGCCGGGCGGACACTCCTGAACAAGCTGCCGCGTTGGCCCGCATCCATTGGGAATTAGGCGGCGGCGGAGTGTTGCTGGCCGCCCCACCCCCGGTTGAAAGCGCTTTGCCGCGCGCAGAAGTACAAGGCTGGATCGACCAGGCGCTGGCCGAGGTGGCGCAACAAGGGTTGCGCGGCCAGGCGGTGACGCCCTACCTGCTCAGCCGGGTCAGCCAACTCAGCGGCGGCCGCAGCCTGCAGGCCAACCTGGCGCTGCTGAAAAACAACGCCAAGCTGGCCGCGCAGGTGGCGCAGTTCCTGGGGGAAAAGCGCTCCAAAAGTATCTGAACGCAGATCTACTTCTCTTCGGTGGCCGTAGGCGCCCGCGTGTTGGTGACGCTTGCCGTCGGGGTGGGCGTCCGTGTTGGCTTTGCGGTTGCAGTTGGGGTTCGCGAAGCAGTTGGCGTAAAAGTGGGCGTAACGCTGGATGTAGCCGCCACGCCAGTGACCTGAAATTCGCCTACCACCTTTATTTCAGTGCCCACAAAGATCTGCAATTGGTAGGTGCCGGGAAGCCAATCCTCAGCGTTGGCAATGTACTCGGCATACCCGTAGCCCCCGGTACCGCCGTCCCAGGGCTTGGTTTCATAATGCACCAACTCCCCATTGCGATACCACAGGGCGCTCCATTGTACGTTGGGCAGCATCTTGTCGTAACTGAAGGTGGCATAAATGCTGTGGATGGGATTGGGAAACACCGTTCCAGCATCCACAGCCAAGTAAGTTTGGAAGTTGACCCCACGCGCAAAGATGGGTTCGCTGAACACGGCATCCGGGTTGGGCGTCACCTCAGAACTGAATTGGGACTGGATATCCGCGGGCAGCTGGGGGATGGGCGTGGGAGCCGGCGTGTAGGTAAACTGCAGTGTGGGCGTTTCCGACGGGGTGAGCGTTTCCGTGGGGGTTTCCGAAGGCGTGGGCGGGATCGTAGGCATGGCGGTCGCGCTGGGAGTAGCCGTCACTGGGATGATGCTGAAAGCAGTCGCCTCGCCATAAAAATGGAACCAGGCTGCCACGCCTCCCAGCACCAGCCCCCAAAATATCGTGCGCCAACCGCTGAGCAGGCGCTGCTGCCGCAAGCGATGGTAGGGCAGTTCCCCAGATTCGCGAATGGCCCTGCGGCCGCGCCATAAGCCGTACACGGCAAAGAACAGCACCACATACGTGGCGGTTGTGATAAAGCTGGCGATATCCAGGGAAACAGTCATGCGCGTATATTAACTCGGCGCGCATTATACCGAGCTTGAAGTCCTCCGTTTCTGCTCATAGGACTCGTGCAGCAACTCGAGCGCATTCTTTATATCCTCCTGCTCACGCAAGAATACGCTGACCCCGAAACGCGGCACCACATGGTGGGGCTCGGCGCGGCCCGCCGCGATCCACGCCTCCCGTTGCTCCGGCCGGCAGGGGATGTCTACCAGGTTATCTCCATGCACATGCCCCACCTCGCGGCCGCTGGCCAGCACGAAAGCGGTGGCTCCAAAGCGGCCCGGTGCGGTGTGAATCCCCGGCCAGCTGCTTACTTCACTAATGATCCGTTGCTGGGCGCCGCGCATGCAGCGAGTTTAGCTGCTGGCCGCCGTTTGTGTGCCGCGATTGAGCACCAGCAGGTTGCCCAGCAGCACCAAAGCCACCCCGCCGAACTGCAGCATCTCCAAGGAAAGCCCTTCGAACATGGCCGACAGCAGCAAAGCGATTACCGGGAACATAATCATCACATAACCCGCCCGATCCGGCCCAATGCGGCCGATCAATGTCAGGTAAGCCCCGAAGGCTATCACTGAGCCAAATAGAGCCAAATACAAAAGCGAGGCCACGTAGGCTGGCGAGGTATCAAACGCAGGCGGGACCCCACGGGCGAACGCGATGATGGCGGTCAGGACGGCGCCATACAACATGCCATACGCCTCGGTTTGCAGCACCGGTATCTGCCGCCGCTGATTGCGAGCCGAAATGATATTACCCAGAGAAGCCGTCAGTGCCGACAGCAGCGCCAGCACCAGACCCAGCAGTGCCCCGTTTTGCCAATTCAATCCCTGCAATTCTGGCCAGAAGATCAGCGCCAATCCGCCAATGCCCACCAGCCCGCCTAACAGCACGCGGCCGCGCACACCGTCTCCCAGGAACACAGCCCCGAACAGGACATTGAATACCAGCAGCGTGGAAAAGATCACCGATACCAGGCCGCTGGTGACATTAACTTCGGCGAAATACACCAGGATGTAATTAACCGAGAACAAGAACACGCCCTGCAATAAAATAAAAAGGTGCTCGTTCCAGCTGAAGCGCAATTTCATCCCGCGTGCCCTGCAATATATGAAGAGCAGGATAGATGCGAGCAAAAAACGGTAAGCCACCGAGAATTCCGGGGAGACCACCCCTAGCTGAAACTTGATAGCTAACCAGGTGGAACCCCAAATTAGAACGGGGATCAAATAAAGCAAGCCGGTCGACATTTATGCTCCTTTTGCATGGCAATGGCGAAATTAAGCTCGGCACATTATAGAACAAACTTTCGTGGTGGCTGCGCAAACCTCCCACTTCCGCGACCGTTATAATCAGCCAATGCCCACAGAATTTCCCATCCACGACATGCTGGTGTTTCCCCTGCACCCCTCCAGTGGGCCGCTGACCCTGCTGCGCAACCGCGATCACCTGTTGCGTCGCTTCGGGCAGCTTGACCTCATTGATTTGGACGCCGGGGAGCAAACCGAGGCTACGCTGCGCGGTGAGGCGGACCGTTTCTATTTCTGCATTCAAGGCCGTGTAACGGTGACCTTGTTGGACTTGCGCGAGCATTCGCCCTCGCTCGGGGCGCAAGCCAGGCTGACCCTGGACGCAAAGCAGCCCCAGGGCCTGCTTGCTCCCTTTGGAGTAGCCTGCAGCCTGGCAGCGGAGACGGATGCCCGCCTGGTATTGCTCAGCACGCACAGCGAAGAGCACCCTCAGGACCGCGTGGCCTCCGCAGAGGAATTGGGCCAGTTCGCCGGGCTTCAATGAAGACCAACTCCTTGCTCCTATTTTTTCGCCTCTCGCGCCCGCTGTTTCTGCTGGGCGGGGTGCTTAACTATTTTCTCGGCCTGGGCATCGCCCACTACCTGGGCGTTCCCCTGGACATAAGCGTATTGCTTCTTGGTCAAGCCTGGGTCACCAGCTTGCAGCTGGCCACCCACTATTTGAACGAATACTTCGATTTCCCCAACGACCTGTTCAACCACCATCGCACGCCTTTTACGGGCGGCAGCGGGGTCCTGGGCAGCGGAGAAGATCAATTGAACCCGCGGGTTGCCTTGGCAGCCGCCGCCGTTACCCTGGGCCTCGCGGCGGTTTGCACCTTCGCCCTGGGACGCCTGGGTGCGCTCAATCCCCTGGTGGTTACCATCATGGGTATAGCTGTGCTGGGAACTGTTTTCTATTCGACCCCGCCCCTGCGCCTGGCCGCCAGCGGCTATGGTGAACTGACCACGGCCATCCTTCTGGCAACCCTGGTGCCCGCCTTCGGCTACGCCCTGCAAACCGGCGACCTGCATCGTCTTCTGGTGCTCAGCACCCTGCCCCTGGTCCCCCTGACCATGGCTTCCATGATCGGCTTGGAATTCCCGGACTATGCCGCCGACCTCAAGACCGAAAAACGCACCCTGATGGTGCGCTTAGGTTGGCAGAACGCCCTGCGGCTCCACAATATATTGATCTTCGCCGGCTATCTTTTCTTCGCAATCTCGTACGTTGCCGGTCTGCCAGCCGGTCTGGCTTTGCCGCCTCTGCTGAGCATGCCACTGGGTATGCTGCAGGTATGGTACTTGGGACGCATTGCTGAAGGGCTCAAACCACATTGGACTGCGCTTACGCTCAACGCCGTGGCCCTCACCATTGCCGCCACCTATTTGCTGGCCTATGCCTATTGGACGAGATGATTAGAACGCTATAATTTCACAACAAACCCCCATTACAGAAAGCTGGAACATGAAAATCACTGAAGGACAGACCGCTCCCGACTTTACTCTGCCTGACGAAAACGGAAAAGAACATCGCCTGTCCCAATATCGCGGCCAGACCGTGGTGCTCTACTTCTATCCGGCGGACGACACCCCCGGCTGCACCAAGGAAGCTTGCAGTTTCCGCGATGATTACAGTCAATACCAGAAGGCTGGCGCCGTGGTGCTGGGAGTAAGCCCCGACGACGAGAGTTCTCACCAGGCATTCAAAAAGAAATTCAAGCTGCCCTTCCCCCTTTTGGCGGATAAAGGTCACAAGGTGTGCGACCTCTATGAGGTGTGGGCAGAGAAATCCATGTTCGGCAAGAAATACATGGGTGTGGTGCGCAGCACTTTCATTATTGACCCAGAAGGCCGCATCGCCAAAGAATACGAAAAAGTTAAGGTGATTAAGCACAGTGAAGACGTGCTTAAGACGCTCGGAGAACTGCATCTTTCCGCTTCTTAGACTTTGCACTTACCGTTTTTCCCCATAAATCAATTGTGTTATACTGCGATTCGTACCTTTCGGCACAAGCGAACGCGCCATATTCGCTAGACCTCCGTTCCTAAACGGCGAGGCTTGGCGCCAAAAGGGTTCTCGGAGGAAGACAAATGATTCATCTTATTATCGTCAGCGTGCTGGTGATAATTTCCACATTGGCACTGGGGCTTTTCCTTACCCATGCACCCTTGTTGCCGGTGCAGGCCAGCCAGCAGGCGGCTATCGTCGACAACCTGTTCCAGGTCCACTGGTGGCTGATCGCCTTCTTTTTCTCCCTGATCACCGTAATTATCCTTTACAGCGTAATCGTCTTCCGCCGCCGCCGGGGTGAACGCGGCGATGGGAAATATTTCGCTGACAACCCTCGCCTCGAGATCATTTGGACCATCATCCCCATCATCATCGTGCTTACCCTGGCAGTCATCGGCGCCAACACGCTGGCCAACGAAGAACGCCGCGACCCCAATGCGATGACCGTAAATGTGTACGCCTCGCAGTGGGTGTGGCGTTTTGAATACACGGTCACCGTGCCCGGTGACAATGGCAGCGATGTGCTTACCGCCGTGTCCTCAGATACGCTTTATTTACCACAAGACAAGCAGGTGGTATTGCGCCTGCATTCCGCGGATGTGATTCACTCCTTTTATGTGCCGGAATTCCGAGTAAAACAGGACGTTTTACCGGGCGGCGATGAGTTCACCCGCGAGCTGCGCATCACCCCCGACCGGGCCGGCAGCTACAAGGTGCGCTGCGCAGAACTTTGCGGACGCCTGCACTACGACATGCTGGCCGAGGTAAAGGTTGTTTCCCAGACCGATTTTGACAATTGGTTGACGGAGCAGTCCGCGGGATGCAACCTCAGTGATGCCGAATGCGGCCAACGCTGGGCCCAGGTTTACGGTTGCGTAGCTTGCCATTCCCAGAATGGCGACCCGGGTGTGGGCCCAACCTGGAAGGGGTTGTTCGACTCAAACGTCAGCCTGGCGGATGGCGAAACCATTCGTGCGGATGAAAATTACTTGCTTCAATCGATATTGAAACCCAATATTCAAGTGGTAGATGGGTTCCAGCCAAACATCATGCCCCAGGATTTTAGCGGACGGCTTAGCGACGGTCAGATCCAGCAAATTATCTATTTTATTGAGTCATTGAAGTAGTTCAGGAGGAACGGATGCGCTTCTTCTCCACAGGTCTTTTCCGCGGCTTGGTCGCCCAGATCCTGGGCACCCTGGTCGGCATGGCCTTCGTGATGGCCGTACGCGTGGTGTTTGGGTTGCCTATCTCCAGTACGGATGCCGTTGCGCAGCAGCATATTATCGAGGTGGCTACGGTTGGCGGCGTGATCATTGGTGCCCTCGCCTTCATGGTGGCGGTCGGCACGTTCAACGAATGGTTCGGGTGGATGCGGGGCAAACCCATCAATGAAAACATCGACCCAGACCCCAACAAACCCGGCTGGATGCGTTATTTCAGCGTGGATTACGACCACAAGGTCATCGGCATCCAGTATGGGATTACCTCTTTTGTACTTCTGGGAATCGGCGGCACCTTCGCCATGCTCTTCCGTACTGAATTGGCCCAGTCCGGCATTACCTTTCTAAACAGCGATATTTTTGAGACCATCCTGGGGTACAGCAGCGAGCACCTTTACAACACCCTGATGAGCCTGCATGGCATCATCATGATCGGCTCCATCCTGCTGGGCGTGGGCGCCCTGGTGAATTACCTGGTGCCGCTCATGATCGGCGCCAACGACATGGCCTTCCCCCGCCTGAACTCGTTCGCTTTCTGGATCAACGTGCCTGGCGCGCTCATCATTCTGAGCAGCCTGTTCTTCGGTGGCTTCGACACCGGCTGGGTGGGTTATCCGCCGCTAAGCCTGCGCGCCCCCTTGGGCATGCAGATGTTCCTGATCGGCTTCTATCTCATCGGCCTCTCTTCCATTGCCGGTTCCATCAACGTCATCGTCACTATCTTTACCATGCGCACCAAGGGCATGAGCCTGTTCAAGATGCCCATCTTTGCCTGGGCCGCCCTGGCCACCGCCTTTATCCAGTTCACCGCCACTCAGATGATCGGCCTGTCCTTCAACCTGATTATCTTGGAGCGGGTGCTGGGCATGAACTTCTTCAACGCCAATGCCGGCGGAGATCCCATCCTGTACCAACACCTGTTTTGGTTCTATTCGCACCCTGCGGTGTACGTATTCATCCTGCCTGGTTTGGGCATTATCAGCGAACTGCTGCCGGTATTCTCGCGCAAGCCTTTGTTCGGTTATCGCGCCGTGGCCATGTCCTCACTGGGTATCGCCCTGATCGGCTTCTTTGTGTGGGCCCACCACATGTTTGCTTCAGGCATGAGCCCCTACCTGCGTGTGCCTTTCATGTATGCCACGCTGCTGGTAGCCGTGCCCACCGGGGTCAAATTCTTTAGCTGGGTGGCCACCTTGTGGGAAGGCAAATTGGAGTTCCCCACGCCCATGCTATTTGTGCTGGGATCCTTGGTGGTGTTCCTTTTGGGGGGCGTCACCGGCCCTCCCTTGGGCACCATTTCAACAGACCTGCATCTTACCGATACTTACTTTGTTGTCGGACATTTTCATGACACCATGTTTGGCGGGTATATCTTCCCGTTCTTTGCGGCGGTTTACTATTGGTTCCCCAAGGTGACCGGTCGCATGTATAACGAGAAGCTGGGCAAGCTGCATTTCTGGCTGATGTGGCCTTCATTTCTGGTGCTGTCCACCGGCATGCTTTACCTGGGCCTGAATGGCATGCGCCGCCGCATCGTGGATTACGACCCGGCCCTGCATTTCGACACAATCCATCTGGTACTCACCATTGCCGGCTTTGTGATCTTTTTTGCCGTGCTGATCGGGCTGTACAACATCATCTACAGCGCCTTGAAGGGCCGCGAGGCCAAGGGCAATGTGTGGAATTCACGCTCGCCTGAATGGCAGATCTCTTCGCCGCCCCCGCTGCACAACTACGCCCAGCCTTTCGAGGTGGTGGGAGAGCCTTACGACTACGGGTTGCCGGATTCACCCTATGTCAATATGACCCCGACCCCCTCCGCAGCCACTGCGGCTGAGTAATAAATGAGGAGTGAGAATGACAGAAAACACTGAGCGGGCCGCAAGCGGTCGCCGTGAGGAACTAAACGCCGGCACTTGGGTGTTCATGATGTTGGCCGTGCTTACCTTCGGCGAGTTCCTGGTAGGCTCGATCGCACCCTTGTGGGGCCAAGCCTTGTTACTGGTAGCCGCCTTCAAGGCCTTTTTCGTGATCGTTTACTACATGCACGTCGGGCGTCTGTTCGCTTCCAACGGGGAGGGTCACTAATGTCCGCCCACGAAGCCGTAAGCTACGCAACCAAACTAGCCCGCAACCGCTTCGGGCTGTGGCTGTTCGTTTTCTCAGACGCCTTTCTGTTCCTGGGCCTTTTTGTCACCCGCATCGTATTGCTGGGCGCCAACCGACCTGACCTAAATCAGGTTTTGGGGGTCAGCGTAACAGGTTTATTGCTGCTCAGTTCTTTCTTTATGAACCGCGCCGAGGTTGAGATTTCCTACGACAACCGCCCGGCCTTTCTGCGCAACATCATGATCACCATGGTCCTGGGCGTCCTGTTCCTGGTTGGGGTTGTAGGCGTCGAATGGCCTTCGGCGCCCTTCGGCCCCGCCGACGGCGCGCAAGGGGCGGTGTTCTTCGCTATGACCGGCTACCATGCCTTCCACGTGCTGACCGGCCTCATCTTCCTGTTCGTTGTATGGAACAACGGTCGCCATGGCATCTATAACGCTGAAAAACATTGGGGCGTAGAAGCCAGTGCCATCTATTGGCATTTCGTGGATGTGGTGTGGTTCTTCTTCTACGTCGGCCTCTACCTGATGGGCCGCCCCCTTTAGCCAGAAGCTCCCGAATGGGGTATAACCAGCGAGTTCCTTTGGGCGGTGACGCGTCAAGGGGACTCGCTTTTTGCTAGAATAGGTCTCATGAAAAACCTCCGCACCGTCTTGATCGCTTCAGGGATACTGCTATTAGTTGTTTCCGTATTTTTTCTTGGCCTGAATGCCTATCAAGGCCAGCAACAATTCCGCGGTTCGGCCATTGGCACTCCTGCTCCCCAGGCCCTCGATTTCACCCTGCAGCGGCCTGACGGCACCGATTTCCAACTGAGTCAGGAAACAGGGAAGGTTGTGCTCATCTATCTGGGTTACACCAACTGCCCGGATTATTGTCCGGCTACCCTGGGCAAGTTCAAGCAGGTGGCCGAGGAACTTAAGGATCAGGCTGCCAACGTGGATTTCGTTTTCATTACCGTGGACCCTGACCGGGATACGCCGGAGGTCCTGGGCCAATACATGGATCGATTCAATTCCGATTTCATTGGGTTAACCGGCTCGGCAGATGATCTTCAAAAAGTGTGGACAGGCTATGGGGCAGGTGTTTACAAGGAGGACGTAAACAGTGACCTTGGTTACGTAGTGGCTCACTCCACGCGTGTGTGGGTCATCGATAAGCAGGGCCTGCTGCGCATTACCTTCCCCTTCGAAATGACCGCTGACGACATCGCCCATGATGTAAGTTTGCTGTTGGCCGAATAATCCTGCTTATGTCTCCCCACCTGTTGGTGAAGTATCTGCTGCGCTTCCTGTTGATCCTGGTTGCCTCCGTGGTGGCCGTGGCCATTGTGAGCGAGATCGGCGTGCGCCTCCAGAATGAGAATGCGGCCCGGGCCCCCAAAGAGGTCACGCTGGTCATTCCCGAGGGTACCGCCGCGGCCGTAGCCGCCGGGGAAACACCTCCCACCATTCCCGCCACGATGAGCTTCGTCCAAGGCGACACCCTGGTTGTGCAAAACGAAGATGTGGAAGCCCATACCCTCGGCCCCTTGTTTATCCCGGCCAACGGCAGCGCCAGCATGTTGCTGGATATTGCTGACCATTTCGCCATCACCTGTTCTTTCAGCGCCAGCAAGTACCTTGGCCTGGATGTGCACCAGGCCACAACTTTGCGCACCCGCCTGCTGGGCATCGCGTTTGCCTCACCGCCCACCGCGGTGTTGCTTTTCGTCTACAGCCTCATCGTCTTCCCACTCAAGCCCGCCACCGCGGAAGTTGCCGTGGTCGGTAAATCCGGCAGCTAAATGATACGCAGGCTATTCACGCGGCGTTGGCTGTTAGCCACCGTCTTGGTGATTGCTGCCGCGGCTGTGATGGCGCGGCTGGGTATCTGGCAGTTGGATCGCCTGGCCCAACGCAAAGCTTTCAACGCGCGTGTCATTGAGCAGCAAAATGCCCCGTCCTTAACTCTCGATAAGGTCGCCATTGATTTCGGACTTATACTCCATGGAATACCGGCAGGCGACGGCCACCGGCCAATACCTTCCCGAGGACGAGATCGTGCTGCGCAACCAGATCTGGCCTGACCAATACGGCAACAACCAGCTGGGATTAAAGTTGTTCACCCCTTTGCTCATTGAAGGGTCGGATAAGGCCATCCTGGTTGACCGCGGCTGGATTCCCGAAGAGGATGCCCAGGACCGTTCCGCTTACGTCGAAACTGGCACCGTGACGGTGAGCGGCGTGCTGCGCCGCGCCGAAACTGACTTCGGCATCTACACCTCCCTGCGCCCCGACCCAACGCTGGCCCCCGGTGAGGGCCGCCTGGATGTCTGGAACAATCTGGATCTGCCGCGCATTGCCAGCCAATCGGATGTAGAGCTGCTGCCGGTGTATCTGCAGCGCATCCCCGGCGGGCAGCAAACCCAGCCGCCCTACGCCGCCGCCCCCGAATTGGACCTGTCCGAGGGGCCGCACCTGGGTTATGCCTTCCAATGGTTCACTTTTGCCACGCTGTTATTGATCGGGTATCCGTTCTTCGCCCGAAAACAAGAGGAGAAAAAAGAAGAAAAACATGGCTAAATCGAAGAGTACATCCAAGCCAAAGCTCATGGGGCGCTTCCGCTATCTGGTGCTGGCCGCCGCCCTGGCCACCTATTTACTCATCGTGGTGGGCGGTATCGTGCGCGTGACCGGCTCCGGGCTGGGCTGTCCGGATTGGCCCACCTGTTTCGGCAACTGGATCCCGCCCCTGCGCCTGGATGCCATGATCGAGTATTCCCACCGGCTGGTAGCCGCCATCACCACCCCGCTGATCCTGGCCGCCGCCTTCGTAGCCTGGCGCCGTTATGCCAAACAGCGCCTGATCAGCCAACCCCTGTTTTGGGGGCTGGGCGTGCTGGTGATACAAGCCCTGCTGGGCGGCATCGTGGTCATCATGGAGACACCGCCCAATTTGGTGGCTGTGCACCTGGGCGTGGCCCTGACTTTGCTGGCGTTGCTCATCACCTCCACGGTGGCCGCCTTTGCCTATTACACCCATGGCAAGCTGCCCAAGCGGCTGCAGTTCCGCAGCCGCTTTCCGCGCCTTAGCGTGGGTGCCGTCATTGGTATTTTCATGGTCCTGGTCAGCGGCGCCATCGTGGCAGTTACCGACGCCACGTATGCCTGCTCCGGCTGGCCGCTGTGCAATGGCGAGCTGATTCCCTCCAACCCGCTGGGCTGGATTCACATGGGCCACCGCCTCTTAGTCGCAATTTTGTCCATCTACCTGATCGTGCTGCTCATCCGCGCCTGGCGCACACAACGCACCCAGCGCGGCATTCTGATAGCCTCCACCCTTACCGTGGTGCTGTACTTCTCCCAGGCCGTGGTGGGCGCCGTCAAGGTCAGCACACAATTCCCGGTTTCGCTGTTGGGCTTGCACGTAGCCACCGCTGCGGCTGTATGGGCTATGGCGGTAATTATGGTTGTGCTGGTCGGCCTGGCGGGCCGCAGCCAGGCTGAGGAGGACAAGGAAGCCAAAGTGCCGCTGGATGGCAAGCAGCGCCTGGCAGACCTGTTCAACATCACTAAGCCCGTCATCGTGGCCCTGCTGCTGGTAACCACTTACGCCGGCATGGTGGTGGGCGCCCGGGCTATCCCGGCGCTGGATCTGACCCTGTGGACCCTGCTGGGCGGAGCGCTGGCCGCCGGGGGGTCCGGAGCGGTCAACCAATACATCGACCGGGATACCGACAAACACATGACGCGCACCTCCAGGCGGCCGATTGCCGCCGGGCGCATGACCCCATCGGAAGGCCTGGCCTTCGGGCTGTCGCTGCTGGTGGTGGCCTTCTATCTGCTGGCCAACTTCGTCAACCTGTTGGCCGCCCTGCTGGCGCTGGCCGGCATGATCTATTACGTGGTGCTGTATTCCATGTGGCTCAAATACGCCACAGTGCAGAACATCGTCATTGGCGGCGGAGCGGGCGCCATCCCACCCCTGGTGGGCTGGGCGGCGGCTACCGGCAGCCTGGGCGTCCCTGCGCTGTTCCTGTTCGCCATCATCTTCATGTGGACGCCGCCCCATTTCTGGGCGCTGGCGCTGGTGAAAAAGAACGACTACGCCCGCGCCGGCGTGCCCATGCTTCCCGTGGTGCGCGGCGCCAAGGAGACCCGTACGCAGATCTGGATCTACACCATCGAGCTGGTGGTGCTGACCCTGCTGATGCCTATTTTGGGGATGGCGGGCAGCGTGTACCTGGTGAGCGCCCTGGTGCTGGGTGGCATCCTGATGTTCGCCGCCTGGCAGGTCTGGCAGGTGGGCGGCAACAAGATCGCCTGGCGCATGTACCGCTACTCAAGCATGTACCTGGCGCTGCTCTTCGTGGCCCTGGTAGTGGACGCCCTGGTATAAGCCATGCCGACCCGAGCAGAGAAACGCGCCGTTGTCGCTGCGTACATCTGGGAGTTCACCAAGAAAATGGCGGTGTACCTGGCCGTGCTGCTGGTGGCCATAGCCATCATCGACCTGATCGCCGGGCTGCGCACGCTGTTCCAGTTTGCCGATAGTCTGTTCCTCGCCGGGGGGCTGGTGGTCACCGTGGGCGCCGCCAGCACCTTTGGCCATTGGGGCCAGGATCGCAGCTACCAGCAGCAGTTCGCCCGCAGCGTGAGCGCCGCCAGCCTGGAAGAGCGCACGCAGCAGCAGGTGTATGACGACGAACAGGCATATTCGTTCGCCTCACTGGCCATCTTCTCAGGCTTTATGTTGTGCCTGCTGTCCATCGTCATCCACCAGTTTATTTAGAGCGGATTGAAACCCGCGCTGCGATTGATATATAAAAAATCCCCGCCGAATGGCGGGGATTTTATTTATTGCGCCTGCACGGTCACTGTGACCGGCAGGTCATCTGCGTTTTGGAAATGCAAGGTGATGGTGAAGGTATCCCCTGCGCTCAGATCCCGGTTCAAGTTGATGAGCATGACGTGGTAGCCGCCGGGCTCGAAGGTAACCTGGCCACCCGCGGCCAGGTCGATGCTGTCCACGGGCTGCATGATCATGACGTCGCCAGACATGTCCATGCCGGAGGCGTCGGAACTGCTGTTGCCGCCGGTATCCGAGTATCCATAGTCCGAATTGCCATATCCGGCTATTTCGGTGGCGGTGGGTTCAGCTGCCATACCCATGGCTTCAGGGTCCCCACCAGACAATACGCCGTTGTCCGTCGACTGCATGTCGGTTCCCACGGTCGCCGGGACGCTCTCGTGCATCTCTACGGCTTCGGCAATATCGCCGGAAGCCCCGACGAGCACGTCCGCCTGGCCGGTATCGTTCTGGATGGTGAAATACACGGCGGCGTTGCTGCCGGCAGGCGTTACGATGGTGTAAGCGTTCTGCACCTGGATGCCGGCCGACTGGCCTGCGATGTTGCCAGCGGGGCTGTTGCTAGCCGCCGGGCTGCCGCCACAGGCGGCTAAAAACAACAGGCTGATCGGGAGGGCTATATAGCGAATTTTCATCTAAAACTCCTTGTAGGGTTGGTTTGAGTGAATCCGATAGATGCACCAGAAATTCCTGCTGGCTGTGTTCTCTCCGGCGGGCCAGATGGCCGGACAGACGCGCCGGGAATTCCTCGTCGCCGCTGCGCGGCTCTGTCGGAATGACAACAAGATGCGGGATGCAAATCACAGTACCAAAACATGCGTGCCGCTGCCGGTGGTCTGCACCCGGCCGGACTCCGGGGCGGGCATGAGCCAGCGATACATCCACTTGGCCTCGTCGGGCTTCATGTTGACGCAGCCGTGGCTCATTTCGTTGCCGTAGTTGTCGTGCCAGTAGGTGCCATGAAAGGCCACGCCCCATTCGTGGAAATAAGACACCCAGGGCACACCGGGCAGCTCGTAGGCATCCAGGTCGCTGGTGACGCGGCCATCACCCATGTGGCGCGAGGGCATCTTGGAATACACGAAGAAATCTCCCTTGGGCGTGTAGGTGGGGATGCTGCTGTTGCTGCTGGCCAGGCCGGGGATACCTGTGGAGACTTTGGTATCCAGCACGATGGCGCCGCTCTCGTAGGCCCACAGGTGCTGCTCGGCAATGCTGACTTTGACGTGTTTCTCATCCGCGGGCACATGCGTGGAAAGCGGGGCCAGTTCGCTGGCAGGCACTTTGCGCAGGTGGCTGGCCAGCACGTAGTGCTCCACCTGCAGCAGTTCATCGTTGATCCTGTACCACTGGGCGCCGTCCGGCCCGGTCTCGACGCCGGTGACCCAATGGGTGGAGAGGTAATACAGGCGGTAGAGCTTGCGCCAGCCGTAGGTCTTGGTGAGCTGGTAGCTCTGGGTCAGCGGGACGGTGACCTCAAAAAGCTCGCCCTGGTCGCTCACGGTAGCGGCCAGGCCGTTGAGGTGGGTTTCCACCGGCTGCAGATAGGCGGTGTGGGCGTAACCCTCGTCCACCTGGTACCACCAGGGGTTGAAATCCGGCCCCGTCTCGGACTGGAACTTGTTGTAGGTGTAGAGCAGCTGGTCGCGGGAACGGGTGCCGACGACTTTGACCTTGGAGTTGGCCAGCGGGTATTGGGGCTGGTCGTAGATCTGGATGCCGTCGGTGCGGGCCACGCGCACCAGGCCGGTGGCCTCCGGCGGCTTGTAGCTGAAGCCGAAGGGTTTGTTTGCCAAAGCCAGGCCCCCCAGGGCCAGGCCACTGAGTTTGAGGAATTCCCGGCGGGAAAAGGCGGAATCCATGCCTGCATTCTACCAATGCGGCCTGAAAGCCAGATGAATTTTGCGCGGCCTGGCTGCGCGGGAGAACCGGAAGATGCCGCGGTTGACAGGCAGCCTGTCAAGTGGCGGTGTAATAATAATCACGAGGCAGGGCAGGGTTTGGCGAATTATTACAAGTTAGAAACGGAACGGAGGCAGAGTGGCATGTTGTCCTCCCTGGAGGCGGTCCTATTAAAGCAGAGGATGGGCAGACGCGGGGCTGGAAAGTGGAAACGTCAAGGAAGTGGAGAGATGCGTGCGTGCCACACAGGCTGGCTCTCTTTTATCGAAAGTCGCTTGCCTGACCCGGCCGGCTGCTTAACATGTAATTATCTCAACCGGGATCTTGGCCTTGAGTTCGAATAGATCCGTCCTGCGGTCCAGCAAAGGTGAAATGCTGCCCACTTCGCGTTGTTTTGCCAGGTTAAGCAAAGACAGTTCACCAATGGCGACCGCCTCCACGTTGGGGTCGGCTTCGGCTTCCACAGAATGGGTGGGGAAGGCAAAATCGCTGGGGGTAATGATTACACTTTGGGAATAATTCAACGAGTAATGCGTGTCCGGCAGGTTGCCAACACTGCCGGAAATGACCGTGTAGATATAGTTCTCCGTGGCGCGGGCAAAGGCCGAATAACGAACCCGGTTATAGGCTTTCTTTTCATCGGTGCTAATGGGGATAAATATCACCTCCGCCCCCGCCAGGGCCAATAGACGGGTGAGCTCGGGGAATTCGATGTCGTAGCAAATTTGAATGGCGATACGGCCAAGGGGGGTGCGGAAAACCTTCAGGCCGGATCCGGGTTGGATCTTCCACAAATCGCGCTCCCAATGGGTGATATGCAATTTATCCTGAGTGTAGTACTTACCGTTGGGGGTGAATAAATGAGCCACATTGTAGATGTGCCCGTCTGGACGCAGCACGGCAGTTGATCCGCCAATAATGTAAAGCTGGTGTTGGGTGGCAAAGCGCGTAAACATATCCAGGTATTGGGGCTCGAAGGCGGCCAGCTTCTTGACGGCGCTCAAAGGCGCCAGGTCCGGAGACATGGTGGAAAACATCTGGGCAGTAAAGTATTCAGGGAAAACCAGGAAGTGCGAATGGTATTCATCCGCAGTCTCGACGAAGAACTTTACCGAAGCCTCCAGATCGCTCCAGGCCTTTATGGGGCGCATCATATATTGGGAGGCGCATATCCGTATGCGGCGCACGCTGCGGCGATTCCCGGCGGCTGAAATAGTACGCTGGTTTGATTTGTATTTTGGATTTTCATACTCCAGGTAGGTGCAGTAATCCAGGCTTTCGGAATCGTGAATGTAATCGAAGATGACTCGTTTAACCTGGTAGCCCGCCTTCAGGTGAGCGTTCAGGGCCGGATCGGTCAGATTCTTATCGACTACCTGTTGGACGTACTCTTCTGCAGTGAGTTCATCTTTGTGGGCGGAGTATCCGGGGATGCGGCCGTAAGCAACCATGCGGCGCAGGTTGAGGCGGGTCAGCAGCTTTTTGCGGGCCGTGTATAGCTTTCCAGCTATACCCATGCCGCGATAGTCCGGGTCTACGGCGATATCCGCGCCGTACAAGGTATCGCCCCCGGGTTTGTGAGTGCTGAATGAGCCCCCTCCCGAAAGCTCAATGTAGCGAAAATATTCTTCTTCGTCATCCAGCTGCAATATGAGCGAGGTGGCATAGGCGACGATCTTGCCATCCACTTCGGCCAGGAACTGCCCTTCGGGAAAACTGCGCAGTTGCAAGCCGTATTTTCGTTCGGTGTAAAGATCTTCTTTGGCGTAAAGGGAGCCGTAGACGGTTGCATGAAGCTTAACCAGAGCGGGGAGATCCTCTTCCGTCCAATTGCGAACGGTGATTTTTGCATTTTTGCTTTGAGTTGCCATGCTTGAATTATTACACAAGGGAGCTGTTTCCGTAGGTTTGAGGGGAGGCGGCAAGGCCGGACCCGCTAGCTTCGTCATTGCGAGGAGTTCTTTGCGAAGCAAAAAGCGACGAAAGCAATCTCCCGCATAGAGAGACCCTGTGCCAGAATGGCCGGATTCTTAGTTCGAGGCTCGAGAACTTTATTTGTGGGGTCGCTGACCCCAGGCCCCGCCGGGGGCTTGCGTGGCTGCCAAACTCCCCGTTTCGTCATTGCGAGCCCATTCGCTGCGCTCAGGGTAAACTCCGCGAAGCAATCTCCCTCCTAGATGACCTCAATGCCAGAATGGCTGGATTCTAGTTTCAGGCGCGAGAGCATCCTTATGGGGCCGCTGGCCCCACTCCCTGCCGAGGCCTTGCGTGACTGCGCCACTCCCCGTTTCGTCATTGCGAGCGAAGCGAAGCAATCTCCCTCCTTAGATGACCTCAATGCCAGTAATTCCTTTTGGCTCGTGACTTCTAGCTTCAAGCAACTGCATGGCAATACTTTGAGGAATTGACCGTGGCAAGAATTCGCTTTCGGGGGCATTCTTCCCTTTCCACCCTCCAGTGTAATGGATCAAACAAATCCTTCTTGTGAGGATAACAAGTTTGCTCAGATCCCGAGTAATTGTTAAGAATAGAATATCAGACCGGATTTTTTGCAATTTTGCGGTTGGGTATTTACTAGAAATTGAGTCAACCGCAATTTCGGTTGCCGCTATTGCCAGCAGGGGCCATTGTCACTGCTCACAGAATCAAAATTGAGTAACCCGCATCCAGAGACAAAAGACGGCATTCGGAACGATAATCGGCGCGGCGAGACTGCGCGTTGATCCAAACTGAACGGAATTCCTAATCTTCAGCAATTAGTTGGATCTCTCGTCAATCAGCATTCAGGCGATCAGCGATCATTCTTCCTTCAGTTCCGCCCCCAGGGCGGCGGGGGCCGCCACCTGCAGCAGGCGCGCCAGCGGGCGCTTGAGGCGCGGCGGAGCGTTGGCCACCAGGTTGCCGGTGAACTTGCCGCTCACCACCAGCAGCACGAACAGCATCAGCAGCCACGGCAGCGCGTTCAGCAGCACCACGGCGCTTTCGCCCAGGCTGTGCTGCAGCACAATGCTAATCACGGAGCGCGAGGCCACGAACAGCAGCACGCCCAGCGCCCCACGCAGCGGCGCCCAGCCACCGAAGATGACGATGGCCAGGGCGATCCAGCCCAGGCCGCGCGTGTTTCCTTCGGCCCAGCCGATCTTGACGTCCAGCGAATAGGCCGCTCCGGCCACGCCCACCAGAGCGCCGCCCAGCACGGCGTAGAAATAGCGCAGCTTGCGCACCGCCACGCCGCGGGCAAAGGCTGCCTCGGGGCGCTCGCCGGCGCTGCGCAGCTCCAGCCCGGGGCGGGAGTGGAAGATCCACCAGGTGCTCAGCGCCACCAGCGCCAGGGTGAAATACACCATCAGGTCCTGGTTGAAGAAGATGGGACCGATGATGGGGATGTCT
The DNA here is from genome assembly GCA_963797275.1 of uncultured Chloroflexia bacterium. GTDB lineage: Bacteria > Chloroflexota > Anaerolineae > Anaerolineales > UBA11579 > JAMCZK01. Next base: position 357,372 of record CAWCOT010000002.1, read on the forward strand.
TTCAGCACAGGGATGGGGACATGCGGTACCCAGGGGCCGGGCAGGCGGGTGTAATCCTGGCCCAGGAAGGCGCTGAGGCTGTCGCCCAGCAGAGTGAGCACGAAGCCCACGGCGATCTGGCTCTGGCGCAGGGCCAGGCTGCCATAGGCGACGATGAAAGCGAACAGGGCGCCCACGGCGGCGGCGGCTACGAAACCGATGAGGGTGTTATTGCTCAAATAAGCGGCCACGAAGCCGGTCATGGCGGAGAGCAGCAGGGTGCCGTCCAGCGAGAGGTTGACGATGCCGACGCGCTCGCTAAAGGTCTCGCCGCACACGGCGATGATCAGCGGGGCGGATTGCAGCAGCACCGTGGCGAGGATGCCGACCCACTCAGCCATCGCTGTCCTCCCTGGATGAACGCAATAAACGCTTGACGCGCTCGAAATCGCCGAAGAGCAGCACCAGCAGCACCAGCACCCCGGTGAGGATGTCGCCCAGAGAGGAGTGCAGTTGGGTGCGCAGCTGCAGCACGATGCTGCCGCTGAGCACGGCGGCGAAGAACAGCGCCACCAGCGGGGTCCAGAACAGGCGGTAGGCGGCCAGGATGACCACCATGAGGGCAAGGTAGCCGATGCCGCCGGAAATGGATTGGCGCAGGCTGTCGAACCAGGAGGTCACGCGCACCGCCCCACCCAGCCCGGCCAGCGCCCCGCAGAAGGCCATGGCCAGCAGCGCCTCGCGGTTGCTGGAGACGCCCAGCAGGAAGGCGGAGCGGGCGTTGCGGCCCAGCGCTTTGAGGCGCAGGCCCCAGGCGCTGTTCTGCAGGGCCAGCACAACAGCGGCGAAGGCGAGCACGGCCAGGAGCAGCGAGAGCAGGCTGAAGCGCGTGGAACCCAGCAGCGGCATGAGCGCGTTGGGGCTGAAGGGCACCGTGCCGCGGAAGCTGCCGCCCTCCGGCGGCTGCCAGGGGCCGGCAATGAGGTAATTGGTGAGGATGATGGCCAAATTGTTGAGCGCCAGGCCGCCGAAGATCTCGTGCACGCCCCAGCGCTTGAGCAGCGCCGCGGCGGCGGCCCACAATGCGCCGGCGGCCATGCCGGCCAGGATCTCCAGGGTGAGCTGCAGAGGCTGGGGCAGCTGAAAGCTGAGCGCGACCCAGCTGGCGCCGATGGCGCCCATGATGAACTGGCCCTCGATGCCAATGTTCCACAACCCGGCGCGGAAGGTGACCAGCAGCCCGAGCGAACTGAGCAGCAGCGGGATCCAGAAAGCCAGGGCAGTGAGCATGCGTTCGGGGGTGCTGAAGACGCCTTCCCACAGCGCGCCGAAGGCCACCGCGGGCGAGGTGCCGAAGGCGACCAGCAGCAGGCTGGTGAAGCCGACGGCGACGACCATGGGCAGCAGCGGCCAAATGCGTTGGAGGAAGCTGGAGGTTTTCAGGATTGCCTCGACGCCGATTGCGGAAGGGGGCCATGCGGATGAATGCGCATCACGCCTCGCCTCCGATGAGGTGGCCGAGTTCGTCCACGCTGGTAGCGTTGGCGTCCACGATGCGGGACATGCGCCCGGAGGAGAAAACGGCGATGCGGTCGCTGCGTTCGATAATCTCGTCCAGGTCGGCGGAGAGGAACAGGATGGCGGTGCCATCCTGGCGGCGCTCATTGAGCTGCTGCCAGATCCAATCCGTGGAGCGCAGGTCCAGGCCGCGGGTGGGATGCTCCATGAGGATGAGCTTGAGCGCGGGCGGCAGCAGGGCGAACAGGAAGCGCTGCTGGTTGCCGCCGGATAATTGCTCCACCTGCGAATCGGGTGCGCCGACGACCTGGTAGCGCTTGATGCGCCGGGCAGTGCGCGTGCGGCTGGCGGGCCAGTCTACGAAGAAGGTGGGTTCTTCGCTAACCAGGGCAATGTGCTCCGTGAGGGTGAGCCCGTTCACCAGGCCTTCCTCCAGGCGGCCGGCCGCCAGGTAGCGAATGCCCAGGCGGCGGCCGGCGTGATAATCCAGCCGGTCAATATCGGCGCCGTCCAGGCGCAGGCGGCCTGAGGAGAGAGGCAGCAGCCCGGCGCAGGCCTTGAGCAGCAATTCCTGGCCGCTGCCTTCCAGGCCGGCCAGGCCAAAGACCTCGCCGGCTTGTACGGTGAGATCAACGGGCTGCAGATCCAGGCGCGGGGTGCGCACCACTGCGGCATGCACTTCAAGGGCAGGCCGGGTGGCGGCGCCCTTGGGCCGCGGGCGGCGCGGCGGCAACTGCTCGAACATCAGGCGCACCAGCTTGCGGTTCGGGCAGGGCAGCCTGGTCTCGCCGACCAGCTGGCCTTTGCGCAGCACGAAGGCGTGATCGCACAACTCCTGAACTTCTTCCAGCTTGTGGGAGACCAGGATGAGGGTCTTTTCTTCCTTGCGGGCCAGGTTGCGCATGGAGCCGAAGAGCAATTCTTTCTGCTCGGCGCTGATGCCGGTGGTGGGCTCGTCCAGGATGAGCAAGTTGGCGCCGCCGGAGAGCAAGCGCAGCAGCTCCAGCTGCTGGCGCTCACCCAGGCTGAGGTTGTGAATTAGTTCGTCAGGGTGCACATCGAAGCCGTAGCGGGAGCCCAATTGGTGCAGGCTCTCGGAGGCCTGGCGCACGGGCAGGCGGATGCCGCCCGCCTGGCCGAGGAGGTAATTCTCCAGGACGGTGAAGGGCGGCAGGTCCAACGGTTCCTGGTAGAGCATGCCGACGCCGGCAGCCAGCAGCGTCGGCAGGGGAGCGGAAGTCGTGCGGCTGGCCGTCCAGCAGGATGCGGCCGCGGTCCGGCGGCTGGTAGCCGGAGAGGATCTTCATCAGCGTGCTCTTGCCGGCGCCGTTCTCGCCCAGCAGGCCATAGATGTGGCCTGGCTGGAAGGTGAGGTTGAGGTCCTGGTTGGCCTTCACCTTGCCGAAGCGTTTGCTAATGTGCTGCAGCTCTACGCGCATGGATTACGGAAGCATAACAGAGGATTTGAGGGGGATAGGCAAATTGTTTGGCAATTGGGCATGTTTGGAGTGTGCGATCCGACAATCTAGAGGATTGCCACGCTTCGCTCGCCAATGACGAAGAAAAGGCAGGGGCGAGACAACTCGCCCCTGCCAGGGAAAACCAAATGGCTTATTGGCTCGAATTCGTTCATACCCTGCAGCAATTGCGGCAGGTACCAGATCTGGTCGTCGGTGGCGACAGCTCCGGCAGCGATATATTCACTGCCGTCGGCCAGGCTGATAGGCCCAGTCCATACGTTAGCATCCCCGGAAGCAGCCTTGGAGATGTAGTCATGCAAGCTGGTAGCGGCATCCGCACTGAGTGCGGAACCGTCCACCCAACCCACGTTGGTCTTGCTGGGGTCGGTGAGGGAATTCCAGTTGGCGCCGTTCCAGTCCCAACTTTGTTTCCAGGTACCGGTGGAAACGGCCTGGGCGGTAGCCAGGTAAGCAGGGCCCCAACTAAAGAAGGGCACACCCAGGCATACCTCGGGGGCGCTGTTGCAAGCCCCGATGTAGTCGTAGGGGATGGCGTACACGGAGGCCCCTGCGGCGGCGCGCTGGCCAGCCACGTCGATGCCCTCGGTGGTGTCGATACCGCTGAGCACCACGTCCACGCCGGTGTCGAAGAAGTTATTGACCACTTCGGTGGGATCGAGGGTGACGCCGGGGATATTGAACCAGAAGCCAATGAAGGTGACATCGAACTGCAGGTCATCCGGGTTGAGGCCGCGGTAGTTCTCGTAGCAGTAGCGGGCGCCGAGGTAGGCCGAAGAAGCCAGGCGGCGGGTCTCGAAATTGACCAGGGGTCCCAGATAGGCAATGTGGCCGGTCTGGGTGGTGAGCGCCGCAGCGCAGCCGGCGATGGCCTTCATATCCACCATGCGACCCATGATGTTGCCGAGGTTGGCAGGGGCGCCGCCAGCGTGGACATCGTCACCCGAGGCGTTGATGAAGGTAACGTCCGGGAAGCTCTGGGCCACAGTGGTGGTGTCCTCTTCGAATTCATCCGAGGTGGTGATGATGAGACTGGCACCTTGCGATACCATGTCGTCCACCACGCCAGCCAGGGTGGCTTCGGGTTTGTCGGCCGGGTTGAGCGATTCGAAGACGATCAGATTGGTGCCGGGGATGTTATCGACCACGTACTGGCCGCCCTCAAATTGGGCCTGGCTCCAGCCATGATCGGTTTCCGGGCCTACCAACACCATACCAATGGTGAGGGGCGCGGCGGAACTGGCCGCCGGGGCGCCGCAAGCAGTCAGCAGCAGCGCGGCCAGGACCAATGCACTAAATACGAATGAGAATCTCTTTTGACTCACTTCTTCCTCCTGAAGGTTGGGTAAATACGTAATAGTTCAGTGTGCTAATATTTTGGCGGTCTCACCCCCCTTTGGTTAAGAAAAACGCGCCCTGAGGAAAACAGGGCACGTCTTTGATTTTGTTTACACTGCACCCACCAACGTGCAAGCGGGGCGCGGCAGGGGTAACCATATCTGCTTTATGCGGAAAGCTGCCTCATCGGGCAAACGCCAGTCATGGGGGTATTTGTCTATACAACCCCAATATACAGGAGAAGGTCGGAGCGGTCAAGGGTTGAATGACCTAAAGCCCCAAAGTGACCTTGGCGACCAGCAAATAAATCGCCAGGCCGGTGGCATCCACCAGGGTGGTGATAAGCGGAGCGGACACGGCGGCCGGGTCAATCTTGAACTTCTGGGCCACCAGAGGAATCAGCGAACCAATGGTGTTGGCCCAGGTACAGATGGCCAGGATGGCGAGAGCTACAGTGAGCGCCAGGTCTGTTCCCGAGCCCCACAGCAGGGCGCGGAAGAAGGCCACAATCCCCAAGAGGAGGCCGATCATCAGGCCGCTTACCAGCTCGCGGCGAATCACGCGCCAAATATCACGGGTGGTAACCTCGCCGAGGGCCAGGCCGCGGATGAGAGTCGAGACGGTCTGGGCTCCGGTGTTGCCGCCGGTGCCGATAAGCAGGGGGATAAAGAAGGAGAGCGCCACCACGGCGGCCAGCTCGTTGGAGAAATAGCGCAGGACCGTACCGGTGAAGGTTTCAGCCACGAACAGGAGCAGCAACCAGCCCACGCGTTTGCGCACCACGGTTGGGATGGGAATGGTGAAATACGGCTCGTCCAGCAAGCCGCCCACCTCCACAGCGCCGAACTTTAGCAAGTCTTCTGTGTTTTCAGCCGCCAGCACATCGATAACATCGTCAGCAGTGATAATGCCCAACATGCGCCCATGGGCATCCACTACGGGCATGGCCAGGAAATCGTAGCGGGAAATGAGGCGGGCCACCTCTTCCCGGTCGGTTTCAGGATAGACGCTGATGATATCGGCGTTCATCAGCGACTTGAGCCTGGCTTTGGGAGGGGCCACAACCACCTCGCGCAGGGAAACCACGCCGAGGAGGTGATCATCCTCGTCGACCACATACAGGTTGGTGAAGGTCTCAACATCCTTGGTGATGCGGCGCAGTCGGGCCAGAGCCTGTTGGGCGGTCATATCAGGCCTGAGTTTGGCGAACTGCTCGGTCATCATCTGACCGGCGGATTCCGCAGGGTAGCGCAGCAACTGCTGGATATCGGCCATGTGCTGCGGATCAAGGGCCTTGAGGATCACCGGGCGGCGACGGTGGAATACGGCAACCAGGCGGGCAGCCTCGTCCATGGGCAGCCGATTCAGAACGGCGGCGATATCCTTGATGGGCAGCCCCTCTAAAACCTGGCGGGCCACCTGGGAACCAAATTCGTTGGCAACCTCGGCGCGCTGTTCCACCTCCAGCAAGATAAAAACGTGGCGGCGGTCAGGGGCATCCAAATGCTCCAGGGCTTGGGCAATATCCGCCGGATGCTCCTTTTTAAGCAGCTTCTTCAGGCCGGGATTATCATCTTTCTCCAGAAGCAGCTGGATCTGATCTTCCAACCGCTGATAAGTGCGTAGATTCTCCATAAATACTCCTTAGCGCGAAGATAAAGCCTATTTTACGCCCCACAGTAACCGGGGAACCCAGTATTTTTTGTTGTTCGTTATAATGACTTCTTTGACGCCCCACCCCAAACCCAGGAAACCTATGCCCGCAAGGAAATCTTCGAAAAGCAGCCACGCCAAAAAACCCGCCGCCAGCAAGGCCTCTTCAAAATCATTGGACCTGAGCAAGGCGCTCAGCAACCTGAGCGTTCCTGAAATCTACGAGCATGCCATTCGGGCCGAAGAGGTGCAGATCACGGCCGACGGCACGATCAACGCGGTCACTACGCCGCACACGGGGCGTTCCCCCCTGGACAAATTCATAGTCAAAGAGCCCTCCACGGAAAAGGATGTGCACTGGGGAAAGGTAAATGTGGCCATCAGCGAAGAGCATTTCGAGAAGGTGCATAAGAAAATCGTGGCGTATCTGAATAAGCGCCCCAGCCTGCACACGCGGGATGTTTTCTCGTGCGCCGACCCGGCTTACAAGATGGCGGTACGCTTCGTGTCTGAATCCGCCTGGCACATGCTGTTCCTCAACGACCTATTCATCCGCCCCAGCGCGCAGGAGCTAAAGGATTTCCAGCCCCAATTCACCGTGCTGCATGCGCCAAATATGAAGGCCGACCCAAAGACCGACGGCACGCACAGTGGCACCTTCATCCTGGTGCACCTGGGTAAGAAACTGATCTTGATCGGCGGCACGCACTACGCCGGGGAATTGAAGAAGGCTATTTTCAGCGCACTGAACTATCTGCTGCCCAAACAGGGTGTGTTGTCCATGCACTGTTCCGCCAATGTGGGCGTCGACCAAAGCACGGCGCTTTTCTTTGGACTGTCGGGGACCGGCAAGACCACCCTCTCGGCCGACCCGGCGCGGGCGCTGATCGGCGACGACGAGCACGGCTGGAGTGACAACGGCGTGTTCAACCTGGAAGGCGGCTGCTACGCCAAGGTGATCAAACTCTCCAAGGAGGCCGAGCCGGACATCTGGGCGGCCTCACATCGTTTCGGCGCGGTGCTGGAGAATGTGGTGCTCAACCCGGATCGCACACTGAACCTGGACAGCGAGGAAATTACGGAGAACACCCGCGCAGCCTACCCGCTGTATTTCAACACCAACACCGACCCGGACAGCATGGGCGGACACCCCAGCCACGTGGTGTTCCTGAGCGCGGACGCATGGGGGGTGCTGCCGCCGATATCCAAGCTAACCCTCGAGCAGGCTATGTACTATTTCCTATCGGGATACACAGCCAAGCTGGCCGGCACAGAGAGCGGCGTCACGGAACCGCAGGCGACCTTCTCGGCCTGCTTCGGCGAAGTGTTCATGGTGTGGAACCCCACCGTATACGCCGAATTGCTGGCAGAGAAATTGAAGAAGCATCAGGCGCAGGCCTGGTTGGTGAACACCGGATGGTCCGGCGGGCCATACGGAGTTGGCAAGCGCATGAAGATCAGCTACACGCGGGCGATGGTGCGGGCAGCCATCGAGGGCAAACTAAATGACGTGCCCACGCAGAGCGACCCCGTGTTCGGGCTGGCCGTACCCACGGCGGTGCCGGATGTACCCAGCCAGGTTTTGATGCCGCGCAGCACCTGGGCAGACGCGGCCGCCTACGACAAGCGGGCGGCGGAGCTGGCCGCCAGGTTCCATGAGAATTTCAAGCGCTTCGAGGCGGATGCCAGCGACGGGGTGAAGGCCGCGGGGCCGATAGCGGCGCGCTAATTTTTCCGCCCCAGCACTAGATCGACCACTTCTTCAGCACAGCCCCAACTTAGGGTGAACCCGGCGCCGCCGTGACCGTAGTTATGGACCACGGTCTGGTCGCCGGTTTTTTCTAGCTCCAGGCGAACAGTGGGCCGCGCCGGGCGCAGCCCCACCGCCTCGCTTAAAATCTCGACTTCATTAAATAACGGGTCCAGCAGGGCGGCTTTGCCCAGGATCTCGGCGCGGTCGGCGTCTTGCGGGCTAAGGTCCCAAGCATTGGGCTGGGCGGTGCCGCCCAGCACGATGTCTCGGCTGCGGGGGAAGATGTGGGCCAGCTGATTGTGGCCCTCGTCGTCCACCAGCGAGCGGGCGGCGCCGTTTGGGCGCACGCGGCAGGGTGGTGACCGGCCGCCCGGCGCGCAGCAACAGGATGCCGGTGGAGAGGCCGGAGACTCCGGTGCCGAGCACCAGGATGGGTTTGGGGGGCATAGTGTGATTGTAAAGCCAAGTTCACAGGCAACACGGTGTAAACTGAGGCAAGGAAGGTCTTAATACAAGAACTAATGGCTCCTTCTTACTAACTGCCTACCTTGGATTTCCTTAATGATGAACATCAGGAGATGAACGACTATGAGTGAGAAGACGAGTCCTTTTGAAATACATTTTTCTGATTCGGATCTGGCCGACCTGCAGGAGCGTCTGTTACGCACACGTTTTACGATACCCACAACGCCAAACCCATGGGAGAGTGGCGTGGACCCTAAATATCTACGCGACCTGGTTCGCTATTGGAGGAATGGCTTTGATTGGCGAGCCCGGGAAGAAGAACTCAATGCCTTTCCTCATTTTAAAACCGAAATTGGGGACACCACAATCCATTTCATTCACGTCCGGGGATCTGGTTCATCAAACACAAATTCGTTACCCCTGCTTCTTACTCATGGTTGGCCCAGTAGTTTTGTTGAGATGCTGGCGCTGTTACCCCTACTTACCCAACCTGAACAGCATGGCGCAGACCCCGCGGATGCTTTTGATGTTGTTATTCCCTCGCTGCCAGGATTTCTCTTTTCTAGTCTCCCCAGCGAATCATTAACTCGTCCAGCCATTGCAGACCTTTGGGATCGTTTAATGACCGATGTCCTTGGGTACGAACGCTACGGCGCTTATGGGGGAGATATTGGGGCCAGTGTGACAAATTTCCTCGGAGCGAATCATTCGGATCATATAGTGGGTATCCACCTGATCCATCCGGCGATGGCGCAGATAACAGATAGCGACAATCCCACGAGAGAAGAAATATCCTATGTCGAATTGCGCGCCCATGAAGATGAAATTGATGGCGGTTACAGTGCAATCCAAATCACACGACCAGATACTATCGCAGCATCCTTGATAGATTCGCCAGCCGGGTTAGCCGCATGGATAATCGACAAGTATCGAGCATGGAGCGACTGCCAAGGGGACTTGAGTTCTCGTTTCAGTTTCGATACTTTGCTCACAATTATCACGTTGTATTGGATGACAAAGTGCATCGGAACGTCATTTAAGACATATTACGATTACAAAGATAACCCATCTCTACCAAGCATAGATGTTCCTACAGGAATAACCTTGTCAACCGAAGATCGTACGTATCCGCGTGAATTAGCCGATCGAACCTACACCGACATCCGTCATTGGTCCAATCCAGGCACAGGCGGCCATTTCTTCCCCATGGAGGAGCCGGCTATTCTAGCCAGCGAACTCCGACAATTTTTCCGATCGCTTCGTTAGCAGATTCACCATTCACGATCAAACAGCAGTATGCGGTGGAGAGGGGCGGAGACGCCCGCGCCGAGGGACCAGGATGGGTTTAGCGGGCATGCGAGGATTGTAAACAAAAACGCCGGTTGATCATATTTTGGAGTCACCGCTTTTGCGAACTTATGAATCAGGAACACAGGATTGACAGTTCGCCGCCTTTGCGAATTCCTGAAGCAAAACGCCGGCTGGACAAGTACTTTGGAGTTCGCCGCTTTTGCGAACTCCTGAATCAAAAACGCCAGCTTCACCGGCGTTTTTGATAGTGCGCCCGGGAGGATTCGAACCTCCAACCTACTGATTCGAAGTCAGGTACTCTATCCATTGAGCTACGGGCGCATGTCAAAATTATACTGATTTTATTCGTAAATTCTTGGGGGCTGAGCCTTTGAGTAATCTGGGAAACTAGAGGTCCTTGTTCACGTTTATCGCGGTTTCAGACAAGATAATTGCCGGCTGATCCTTAGAGGATTGATCGGTTTCATTATTAGAAATTGGTTCTGGCGTGTGCCCAAGAGCAAGCTGGGCGAGCTCTTTGTCAATATTGGGGCGAAAGTCAATTTCCTTGATTTGTTTTCGAATACTCTCCAGGTCTTTTTCAGAAACCACATCTTCCCCCATCTTATGGATGGCCCGATTTGATGTACGTATTGCGGTCCAAATTTCAGAATCTCTCATTTTGCGAATGAATTCCGCGAATTTTTTCCCCATTGCAACAAGATCTCTTGGACCAAAAAGTAACAGGAGAATAATAAATGCAAACAATAACTCTAATGGACCAATTCCTAAGAAATTCATTGCATGCCGTCTCCAATCCGTTGGTAAATCTATCACTCCAATTCGCCAGAGTTTTTTCTTCCTTCCACCCTTCCACTATTGAGATGATCCTTTCTCCCTTACGCAGACCTCAAACCTCACTCGATCTGCTCATCCCGATCTGGTGGCATCCATAGATTGGACCTAAGAATGACTAGCTTTAGCCTTGACTAAGAATAGCCTTCTGCTCTAAAAGAAAGGCTGCCACCTTTTCTTCTGCTTGCGGTGCATCTATCTGTGTGTATTCAGTTTGAGCCATTTCGGCGTTTTTTATTGCTTGCTCCTGATTGCCAAGGTCAGCGGTATCCAAAAGCAAGCATCATATACTGCTCTCCTACCAGACGATGATCACCTACCTTCTTCGCCAGTTTCAGGGCTTGTTGAGCAAATTCGAGTGAAGATTTCAACTCTCCTTGATCAGCGGCCAGGGCGCTTAATCGAGCTAGTAACCTCGCGTGGGCCTTCCAGTCTTGCAGCCGAACGGCCATCTCAATGGCTTCTTCGTAGGCTTGTCTTGCCTTGTCGTATTGCCCTAAATCGTAATAGTTATTACCGATACTGAGTGAGCAAGCTGAGTATACTCTCCTCGTCTTGTCGCTCCCGGGCAATGACAAGTGCCTGGCACGCGTAATCCAATCCTTCTTCGTACAGTTTCATCTGAGCTGTGGTTAATAAAAGTGTGTTGAGTAGATCAATCTGTCTATCTAGAGTCTTCGTCCTGGCGTGATAATTCAAGTGCTGCGCTAGCGAACTCCATTACTCCTTCTGGGTCTTCCGCATCCGCACAACTTCGAATCAATGTATTCAGCACTGTCCGCTCCCCTGCAAGATCCTTGAACTGGTGGACAATCGCAAGAGCTTTTTTACCGTGCTGAGTAGAAGCCTTAGGTGCCCCGCCCATCAAGTATGCCAAAGCTAGATTGGTATGGTAACCACCCTGGCTGGCCATGTCGCTCGTTTCCTCAGCAATGGATAGGGCCAACTCAAATTGCTCTGCAGAAGAATTCAAACGAGGCAAGTGAAAGGTGCAAATGTCCAATCAAAGCATATGTCCGCATCAGTCGAAGCGGATCCCCCTAGCTCTTTGGCGATCGGCAGGGCTTTTTCTAGTTCTTCTTTTGCCAAATCCCCACGGGATTCATCCAGAAAAAGCGAGGCTTTCTGGAGAATTGCGTCTACTCGTAGGGAATTATTGTTTTCCTCCTCAGCAATCGCTGCAACGTTGCAAAGGGCGTCTTCGGCTTCCCTAAACCGTTTCAATCCCAATAAGGCTATGCTTTTGTTTCCCAAGAAGCCAGCCGCTATCTCGTTTTCTCCAGATTGATGGCTTATTTCATAAGCTTCGTCTAAATAACTGAGTGCGCTCTGGCTGTCATTAATCCCAATTAGATACCGGCCCATGGCGCCAAGACTTGCGGCTAAAGCTGGGAGAATCCTTGCCCTCCCTTGCCTTTTTGATTTTTTCTTCCAAAAAATGCCGAGGGTCTTCCAATTGACTGCGGGTGTTCTGCTTAGATTTTGCCATAGCTATCTCTTTCCAGATTTAGTCATCATGTGGGAAGCCGGTAGTGCGCATCACAGCTAAATTCTTCGTTACGATTAAAGCCTCCACACCATCGATCCGATTGACCAGTGCCAGCCCTTCTCGGGCTCCAAGCACCATAATCGTTGTGCTTATGGCATCCGCCAACATGGCGCTGCCTGCTAACACTGTGGCGCTGGCCAATTCTAATGGGGAAACACCCGTCTTTGGGTCGACGATATGATTTAGAGATTTGTTGGTGTTATAAGCATTGAAGTAATCCCCCGAGGTAGCCGCAGCTCTTCCACTCAACGAGAACTTAGCAATGAAGCCATTGAACTGATCTGGCCGTGGATGTTCAACACCAATTTCCCAGGCCTGACGACCATTTGGTTTGCCCAAAGCCATTAAGTCTCCGCCAGCTTCGACGAGTACATTTTCAAAGCCGATTGTGTTTAGCACACTAACGGCGCCATCCACAATAAAGCCCTTCGCAATAGCATCGAAGGTTATCTGGGTGCCTTGCTTCTCAAAATGGACCGAATTTCCAAACCGCAATACCTTGCGGTAATCTACCAGCGCCCTAATTTCTTCATTTGGAATAATTCCTAAACGCAGCAAATCCACTAGCGGCTTGACGGTCAGGTCGAATGCCCCATATGAAATTTCGCTGATCTGTTTGGCTGTTTCTAATACTGCTAAGAATTCGATCGGGGCCAACTGAAGATTGCCGTTCCTATTGCATTCAGAAACCGGACTGCCCGTATCGCATATGTTAAGAATTCCGAACCAATCGTTCCATCTCAGCAAAGGTGGTTTTCAGCGCGAGGTCTCCCTGAACCTCATCTCTAGTTATTAAGGTTAGGTGTATTTGCGTCCCCATCATGTTACGGGTTTCTTTTATGACAATAGGGATGCTGCCTGAATCCGCTTTTAGGAAAGTTCCGCCCAAAACAGCACCACCTGCAATAGCGGTTATTTTTAGAAAGTCACGTCTAGATAGGGCTTCCATAATGCGTTCTTTTTTAGTTAGTCGGCGTTTCTATTGTGTCTTCTTCTTGAGGTAAGTATTGAATGCCCGTCGTTGGGGTGCTTGAACCTATTACACCGATAGTGGGTCTGAGAGTTGGTGTCGATGTCGCCATAAATTCTCCAAGTGCATTCTGTACCTGGACATAAAGCACCAGCACTATGCAGAAAGTGATTAACAAAAAGATAGCCACGTAAAAAACACCCCTGTTTATACCTGCTTTCATGGCCATACTTTCACCAGCACCTTTCTTCCCCATCGCCTGGTCGCTTGAATAAGATAAACCACCGGATCAATGGGGCACAAAAATTCACACCAAGGGCGCCGCACAAAGAGTGAAAGTAACAGTATGATTACAAGAATTATCCACTGTGCGATGACCCCATTGAAGCTAAACAAGGTGCCGAATATTTCGTAGCTGGAAATGCCGGGGTTGCGCATCACCAAACCCAATATTATTGCGCTCCAGGCCAGGAAACGTTGCATCAACTTAAACGAGTAACGGTATTTACCCGGAGTCCATAATTTGGCTCCCCCAATAGCCCCCAAACATTCTTGAGCAGCGCCAAACGGACAAAACCACGTGCAATAGGGATTCTTACCATCAACGGCTACAACGAAGAAAATGCCACCTAATAATAAGTACCAATAAATGTGGTCCTGCCAATTGGGCCAAAATCCCAAAAGTAGGCTGTTAAAAGTGAGCAATAGTAAGCGGCGCATTGTAAATAAAACCCAATACAATTAGCCCAATAAGCAATGAACCCCAACGTGCGACCTTCTGGTATTTAAAGCCACCGCGATGGGCAAAATAGCCGGTAGCAAAGAGAGCGATCAATACGATTTCAGGAACACCGAATTTGATTTCTTTACTACCAACATCAACTTGCATTCCCAACTTGTCAAATGCGATGGAATGGCTGGCAGCCTGCACGGCTCCTGCAATTGCCCGGCTTGAATAAGTTGCACTGGTAACGGCATCGAGATCTTCACCCAGTGAAAGGGGACTATCCGCAGGCAAGCCTACAAATTGGTTTACATATCCTGAATCAATCACTCGTTTGAAGTAAGCAGGGGTTTCAGTTTGGTCGATTATCGATATTCCGCTGATTTTTCCATCAGGCGTAACCCCGATTAACACTGTCACCTTGCCAGAATATCCGGATGCAGCCGCCACTTTTGCCCAACCAACTACAGTTTCGGTCTGATCGGAGTTAGCGATTACACCTTCAAATGTATCGCTTGTTATGGTGCGGCAGATTTGAGCCCCAGGAAGCACCGTTTTGCAATCTGGGGCGTTCTCACGGCTACGTAGAATTCCAACACCCCATGCAATTAGAATAGTAACAATTGCCACTATGGCCAGCCGGCGATCCCAAATTTCCTGGACTGAATCTTGAGGGGTTAAAGGCTGAAGTTTTTCATATCTATGTTAGCCGCATTGCAGAGGGAGGTGGTCATCACCTCCCTCTGCTTGATAGTGAAGAGTTTTTACTTGGCGGCGACCTTCTCGCGTCCGCTGGCAAGTAATCGCCAGAGCCCAACGCCAAGGATGATTGTTACTATCCCGGCTAGGCCGAGGGTGCCCAATGCACCCTTTGGCTCGCGTTCTGCCAACAAAGTCATCGGCGCAGCCAGAGTTCCCATTAGTAAAAACCACCAGATGATGGTCAATAGCCATTTCCACCAGTTCATCTTCATGCCCATGTCTTCGAACCAAATCCTGGCGCCAATCAAGGTGACGAGGAAGAAGATGCCCAGGATGAAGAAGAATGTTGAGCTTGTCAGGAAATTCATGTTTGTCTCCTTACCAGGTAACGTCTACGTTGAACCATTTTTCGATCTGCATCCAATCTGGCGCTGGACGATAAGACGCGTTCGTGCCATTCCCTTGCGGATGATTTGGAGGGTAGTACTCTTCCTTGGTTGGTCCGTCAAAGAATGTCTTTTGCATCCAGATCATGCTTGTGTCTGTTAATCCGGTTGGATCGTGGAATGCGACTTCGCGTGCCGTGTGGTGCAGCCAGTTGTTTTTGCGCGCATACGGACAGACTGCCAAGCACAGCACGGACAGCCACCGTTCCCCAGAATAACACCCCAGTAGTTGTAGCAGGCTTCCAAATCCAAGTCCCAACGCTTGTAGCCACGGACAACATTGGTTGGCTCATCATCATAGGTGATGGCATTGCTTGGGCAGTTGTCTGCACAAATCTTGCATTTCTTGCAGAATTCATGGATGCCAACATCAATTGGTTTATCAATCGCCATTGGGAAATTCGTGGTGACCACTGCCGAACGGTTATTGGAACCTAACTCCGGTGTAATCGTGTACACAAAGCGCCCTTGCTGGCCCTGACCGGCATCCACGGCGATCGGTGGAGTCATCAGATCATAGCCATTGTTAGGGGTATGCGCTCGTGCAGGATAACCGAGTGCCCGAATGAAGGCCGCGATGCGGTACGCCGCGATGCTTGAGCGCAGATAACCATCTGAAGTCGTGCCGAAGGTGGGGTTACTCAGTTCCTGATCCCATTCATGCGGGGTCGTAATGACGATGGCATATTCCCACCAGCTCGGGACCTCAAATGGCCCTTTCTCGCTGCCGTGATACATTCTCACCATAAACCCAATCCGGATTCAACTTGGTGATATTCACCAGCGTTGCCCCAAATAGATGGGCTGTTTTCTTTATCAGGGCAGACGCCTTTTCCGGGCTTTGGGCGTTCTAGCGGTGTTGGACGCATGCCTCGGGAAGTCCCATTCCTCTGGCGGCGTATCTGGCGTAGGAGGACGTATGGCGCCAATCCCAGTTGCCCATGCCGTGGCCAACTCCCACCGCAAACCGTACTTCTGGGAGTTTTCCTTCTGTATCGGCTCCAACGTGTCTTGGCGATACAAGTCCAATTCCAGTTTGTGGGGAAACTCTTTGTAGAATGCAGCCAAATCGTCGGGGAGCGCGTCGACACCATCTTCTGGTTTCCAACCAGGTGTCGTGTCGGTTCCGGCTCGCACCGATTTGAGGTAGGCATGCCGGTTAAAGATCACCTCGGTGTTAGTATGCGGGCGCCTGGATGGGCCAGCCAACTCATAGGTGGGCTTGTCTACTTCGAATGGTTTGCGGTTGAAATATTGTGAAGTACCCTCATAAACATCCTCCCATCCTGTGTATGTATCAAAATCCTTTCCATTCGCGTACCCTGCGCCTGCAATCCCCGCCAGGCTCAGGGCGGCAGTAGCGACTCCGCTAACCTTGAGAAACTCCCTGCGAGTCAGGCCACTGTTGCCTTCCTTTTTTCCAGCCATTGTGCCTCCTTAGGTTGTGGGTTAAATGGCAAGATTTATAGAACTGCCTCAATTGATAATAAAGATTGTTTAATGAATGAGGAATGGGCAAATGCCTCATCCCCTGTAAGGATTTTTCCCAATCTTATTGTGGGAATTTTCCTTACGCGATTGCTTCTATTTCAAATGTTTTTTGAAGAGATTAATGAAGTGGTTAGAAACAAAAATTAGACTACAAATCAGTAGGTAGAAATTCGAGTTGCCTTCCCCGCTTGGTGCAACCGAGGTGACCCGTATAGAAACTATGGACAATATGGCCTGAGTAGACTAAGATTCAGCCGTATTTTAAAACTAGATAGACACTATGGACATCAGATATACAGGATAGACATTTAAAGTCCTTAGTTCGAAGTCAGGCACTCTTTCCATTGAGCTACGGGCGCTACGCTGGGCAAGCGGCGCCCAGCTTTGGAGGTTCTACTCGGCTGCGTCGAGCACGAAACTCCCGGTAATTATACACAGCCATGAAAAGGAAAAGCGGGCTCCGATGGGAGCCCGCTTAGACGGCCGCAAGGCAGGTTATTTGCGGCTGCGGGTTGGCCGGCGCGCCGGAGCCCGGCTGCCCCCCGCCGGCGCCGAAGGCTTGTTGTAAGCCTTGACCAGCAGGAAGATCAGCAAGCCCACAAATAGCAGGCCGATCAACCACCCTACCGGATGGTGCCAGAAGGATAGAAAGCCTCCGCCCCGATTGAAGCGCGGGGACATCATCATATACGGCATGCGGTTGCCGCCGGAACGTCCGCCACCAAACCAGCCACGCGGGGAGGCCTGGCCGTTCGAAGGACTGGGCGCCAGCGGTTGGCGGTTCATTTGCGGCAAGCTGCTAAAGAAATTGCCGGCCATGCCGCGCCGGTATCCGATGCCATAGGCGCCCGCGGCCACCAGGCCGAGGACGATCACTGCAGCTACTACGATCAACAAAGCTTTAAGCCAGGGTTTCATGTGTGCCTCCATTAGCCAGACTATTTTATTCGGTTCTCAATGCTTCAACCGGCTCCAGTTTGGCGGCCTGGTTGGCCGGATAAATACCAAAGAAGATGCCCACGGCGGCGGAAAACAGCGTGGCCAGCAGCACAGAGTTCAAGCTAACTGCAGCATTGATCGTGCTGCCACCAAAGCTGATGCCGCTGATCAGCCTGGAAATCCCCCATCCCAGGGCGATGCCTACAAAACCGCCCGCCAGGCTGATCACCGAAGACTTTATCAGGAATTGGGCAAGGATGTCCGTCTTGCGGGCTCCCAGGGCCTTGCGCAAGCCGATCTCCCGGGTGCGCTCGATGACCGAGACCAGCATGATGTTCATGATGCCAATGCCGCCCACCAGCAGCGAGATGCCGGCGATACCGCCCAGGAACAACGTAAAAGTATTGCTCACCGACTGAACGGTCTCCAGCAGGGTCTGCGTGCTGAAGATGTCGAAGTCTTGTTGCCCCAGGTTATAGATGTGTTGGGCGCGCAGGATCTGGGTGATCTCGTCAGTGGCGGCGGTTACCGCGTCGGCGCTGGCGGCCTGCACATAGATCTGGTCCACCTCGCCTACCCCGCTGCGTCGCAGCAGCCGAGATTGGGCGGTGGTGAAGGGCACCAGGATACGGTTGTCGGCATTGCCAAAACCAGTGCCGCCCTGCGAGGCCAGGATGCCGATCACAGTAAACGGTTGGCCGTCAATGCGAACCTTGGCGCCAAGCAACTCCGCATAGCTCTTACCCAGGTCGTCAACCACCGTTGAACCCAGCACGACCACGGCATCCGATTTATCCATGTTGTCTTGCGAGAAGAGTTCACCCTCTGCCAGCTCAACGCTTTGCATCTTGAAGTAATCCAAGGTGACACCCGTTATCGACGTGCGCGTGTTCACCCCGGGCATGCTTACCTGGACACTGCCCTGCAGGATGGGTGCAACCGCAACCACATCTGGGGCGCGGAGCGGGTCACTAAGGGCTTCCACGTCGCGGGTGGTGAGGGGCTGGGGATTGGTGGCCTCGCCACCCGGGCTAACGTAGAGCACCGTGGCACCGGCGCTCTCGATCTGGCTGGTGATGGAGGATTGCGCTCCGGCGCCGATGGCCAGCATGGAGATGACTGCGGCAACGCCAATCACGATACCCAGCATGGTCAAAAAAGAACGCAGCTTGTTGCCGCGGATGCTTTCAAAAGCATCCAGGAACGATTCGCCCGCGTTCATTTGTTCCCGTCCTCATGGGTGACGCCATCACGAATGGTCACGATGCGCTGGCATTGGGCGGCAATATCAGGGTCGTGGGTAATGATGATCAGCGTGGTGCCGCTTTGTTTATTCATGCGCAACAGTAATTCCATAATCTCGTCACCGGATTTCGTGTCCAGGTTGCCGGTGGGCTCATCGGCCATGATGATGGCGGGGCGATTGACGATGGCGCGTGCAATGGCCACGCGTTGCTGCTGGCCGCCGGAAAGCTCGCTGGGGCGATGCGTGAGGCGGTCCTTCAAACCCACCGAGGTCAGCGCTTGAGTGGCGCGCTCCTTGCGGTTGGCGCCATCACTGCGTGAATAGCGCATGGGAAGCTGGACATTGCCCAGGGCCGTCGCGCGCGGCAGCAGATTGAAGGTCTGAAAGACAAAACCCACCTTGCGGTTGCGCACGTCGGCCAGCTGCACGTCGTTCAGCGTGGAGACTTCCTCCCCATCCAGTTTATAGTGGCCGGACGTTGGCCGGTCCAGACAGCCGAGGATGTTCATCATGGTGGACTTACCGGATCCGGAAGGCCCCATGATGGCCACCACCTCACCCGCTTTCACGTGCAGATTAGCGCCGCGCAAGGCCTGCACTTCCACCGCGCCCATCTGATACGTCTTGGTCAAATCAGTGGCCGCGACCACCCAATGCTTAGTTTTGGCCAAAGGTTGTTCTTCCTGCAGGAGGACGCTGGCCGCCGCCGCCCCCACCCAGGCCTCTAAAGAAGAACCCGCCGCCGTTATTCTGGACGGTGGTGGTGGGCGGGTTTAGCACGATCAGATCACCGGGCTGGATGTCGCCCTGCACCACTTCACTGTACGTGGTGGAAGACTGGCCCAGGGTAACCGGCACTGACTGTACGGAGCCATCCGATTCCAAAATGTACACGACCTGCTGACCGTCCGTCAGGCGTACGGCCTGGTTTGGGATAAGCAGTGATTCCTGTCCGGAGGAAGTTTCAATATCCACCACGGCGGTCATGCCGGATTTGATCGAATCGTCCGGTTGGGAAATTTCCACCAGAACAGTGAAGTTGACCACGCCCGAGGAGTTATCGCCGATGGACCCCACCTTGGTCACCTGGGCTGCATAGGTTTTATTAGCCACCGCGTCCAAGGTCACGGTGGCCTGCTGCCCCACCTGGATCTTATTGATATCCATTTCATTGACCAGCACTTCCATATAGTAGGAAGTGGGATTTTGGATTTCAAAGGCCTTCTGGTCAGAGTTTACATAGTTGCCTACACGCGGCAGTGCCAGAGTGACCACGCCGTCGAAGGGAGCCTCAATGAGTTGCTGGTTGAGCTTGGCCTGGGCGGCGGCCACATTGGCCTGGGCGGCGGCGATCTCGTCATCCGTGGGGCCGGCCAGCAGGCGGTCGTATTCCGCCTGGGCGGCCGTCCAGGCGGCTTCGGATACATCCACATTAGCCCGGGCCACGGCGACTTGAGTGTCGGTACCGGTTCCAGTCAAAGAGTTGTAGGTTCTCACAGCGGCGTCATACACCTGCTTGGCGTCGTAGTAAGCCTCAAAGGTGCGAATGCGGTTCAGGTTTTCAGGCGGTTTTTCATTGAATTTCTTATATTCCCGAAGGGCATCCCGCATGGGTTCTTCGGCAAGCACAATATCGCCGTAGGCGTTCTGAATGGCCAGGTCGTTGGCCGTTGAGATCAGGGAGTTGTAGGCATACAGATCGTCTTCATAAGTCTGCTCGGCTTCGGCCAAGGCTTTCTCGGCGTTGGCCAGGGCCACGCCGGTAAACGAATCGTAGAAATCCTGCAAATCCTTTTTGGCTTGCTCAAGCTCGCCCTGGGCGCTGATGATCGTATCTGGCACGGAGTCCAGTTCCAAAGTCCCCAACACATCGCCACGCGACACCTGCTGGCCCTCGCTAACCTCAACTGATTCCACGATGCCGCTGGTCTTCCAGTTCAAGGCGGCCAGCTGGCCGGCTTCCACGCTGCCGGTAGCGGAGACCGTATCGGTCAGTGTGCCAACCGAGGCGGCCTCTGTCTGATAAGCGCCCGTGCCCGTGGTTTGCAATCGGGCGCGCCGATTGCCTATGAACCTGGAAACCAGAAGGGCCGCCACCAGCAAAACCAGAACAATCCCCCCAGCCCAGAGAATCTTTTTTCGATTAGGGCCTTTGAGGGCCTTGGCCAAGGCGCTGTTGGCCCAGAAGGATTTGACTTTGTCCATAAAAGCTAACTCCTAGTTCTGCACGAAGGTATCAACGGAAAGAGCCACATCGTTGCCGTCGCTGGTTTGGTAAATGACCTGCACAAAATCGCCCACCTGCATGCCGGCATAGGTTCCGACCTGGGTGAAGCGCGTATTCGCATCCCATCCAAATGTCATGGTACCCGAAGAGTTTTGCAGCGTCAGGCTAGTGTCGTCCAGGGCGGTAATCTGGCCGGAAATACGCTCACCTTGACCGAAGAATTGGCCGCCTGCCGGCGGAGTGCCGTTCCGCAAACTTCCTCCGCCGCCTTGCCGAAAGAACGGCCCGCCCCCATTGGCGAAGTTGGGCGCCCCACCAAACCCAAATAAGGCACGCGGGATGTAAGAACCAGCCAAAAATGCCAAAACTGCCACCAATATGTACCCACCTACGATCAGCCAGGTCTTCTTCATGCTACGCCTCCGGGATAAATATTAGGCAAACGATAACCATTTCGGTTACTGGCGGGTAGTGAATGGGGTCACCTATTCATCCAGGGCAATATGACTGCAGTCATACTGAAAGCCAGAAGACCATGACACAGGTAAATATTCTCCGACCAACGAACATGCTAAGATACCCAACGAACATGAAGATAGAAGCTGGCTTATTACGCGTTTTCCGCGGGTACGCTTTTCTACGCCTGGCCCTGGGCGCGCTGGTACTGGGTGCGGAAATCTATTTGCCGGAAAGAGGCCGCTTCGGCGGCGGGGTGGAGCGCGAAAGCGCGCTGGTAACCGCTGTAGTTATTGCATTGATGCTGGCCCTGGTAGGTTACCTGTATGCGGCAGGGCTTCAAAAAAGGCTGGGCAAGTTTTATATTCCGTTGGCGCTGGTGCTGGCCACTTTGTCCCTTTTCCTTGAGCAGTATTTGCTGACACCGCGGGCGATCATCTGGCAAACCGATTCGTTCTTCTTTATCCTGTTAATCCTGGTCGCCTGGCAATATGACATGGCAGCCGTGTTGATTTTCTCAGTGGGGGTAGCCGTGGCAGATTATGGTCTCAACCTGGCTTTACGCCCTACCCTGTTCTTTTTATCGTCCTTTGCCCCGCCCCAGCCGGGCGGCAGCGTGTTTTTCGGCCGGGCGGACGTGATGGTGTTTTTCGGGCGGCAGCTGGGGCGGCTGCTGGCTTTTGTGGTGTTGGGATTTCATCATCACCAGCCTGGTGAATGCGCAGCGTAAGCAGCGCCAGGAGTTGGCCAGCGCCAACCAGGCGCTGGTGGAGCACGCCAATACATTGGAGCAATTGGCCACCAGCCGCGAGCGCAACCGGCTTTCACGGGAGCTGCACGACACCCTGGCCCATACGCTTAGCGGCCTGAGCGTGCAACTGGAGGCGCTGCAAACCGCGTGGAGGCGGATGCCTGCCCGGGCGGGCAAGATGGTGGACAGCATGCTGCAGAGCACCCGTGACGGCCTGAAAGAAACCCGGCGCACGTTGACAAACCTGCGCGCCTCCCCGCTGGAGGAACTAGGGCTGTCCCTGGCCATCGAGGCGCTGGCGCGTGACGCAGCCGTGCGCAAGAACCTGAAACTGGACCTGAAGGTCAGCGACAAGAACCTGGAATTATCGCCAGACGTGGAACATTCCTTTTACCGTGTGGCCCAGGAAGCCCTGGAGAACGTGGTGCGCCATGCCAAAGCCAAGAAGCTCAAAGTGAGCCTGGGCAACCGAAAAGGGCATCTGGAACTGAGCATCCAGGATGATGGCGCCGGCTTCGATTTGGCCAAAATGGGTGAAGAGCGAGCGGCTGGGATTAACCGTGATGAAGGAACGGGCAGCATTGATCGGTGCCTCTTTTAATGTAGAGAGCGGCCCGCGCAAGGGGACAACGGTCAAAATGGTGTACTGATGGCAACCATTCGGGTGATCGTGTGCGATGACCAGGCGGTGGTGCGCGAAGGCCTGGAACTGATCCTGAACGCCGACAGCCAGATCGAGGTGGTGGGCTTGGCCGCGGATGGACAAGAAGCCTTGGACCTGGTGGCAACCCGCAAGCCGGACCTGGTGCTAATGGACCTGAAGATGCCCGTGATGAACGGTATCCAGGCCACTGAGCAAATCCGCAAGCTGTACCCCATGGTGCGCGTATTGGTGCTCACCACCTTCGGGGAGGATGAGTGGGTATTCGACGCCATCCGCGGGGGCGCTTCCGGGTACCTGCTCAAGGGCGTAGCCCGGCAGGAGATCATCGCGGCAGTCAAGGGAACGGTTGAGGGCAAAACCTACATCGATCCGGAAGTGGGGGGTAAATTGCTCAGGGAGGTAGAGAAATTCCTGGGTCAGGCACCCACGACATTCGACCCCGACCTGAGCCAGCGTGAGCTGGATGTGCTGAGACTGGTAGCCAAGGGGCTGAACAACGCCGAGATCTCCGAACAATTGCACGTAACCCAGGGCACGGTGCGCAATTACGTCAGCGCAATCTTAGCCAAACTGGGGGTGAAGGATCGCACCCAGGCCGCCTTGCTGGCAGTCAAGCACGGATTAGTCGTTTAGTTTCTATTCTCCCTCCTTCTCAACAAAGCTGAAGCCTGTCGTGGGGCTTAAAAGGACAAATGTCCCTCGTGGGCCGGACAAATCACCCTGATTAGCTTCGGGTAGACGGCATAAGATGTCATAGCTTGCTATAGCAAGCTATGGCAACTTGAAAAATAGCTAATCGGATTGATTATGGAAAACCTGCTCACGGCCAAGGAAGTCCAGGAGCTTCTCCGTCTCGACCGTACCACCATTTACCGCATGCTAAAAGACGGCCGCCTGACCGGAGTCAAGGTCGGCCAACAGTGGCGCTTTGATCAAAGCGAGGTGGATGAGCTGCTGGCGGGAGCCGCCCAGGAGAGCGAGGAATTATCCGCTTCTGAATGCAGCCTGCCCCTGCACTGCGTGCAGACCGTGCAGGACGTATTCGCCGAGATCGGCGAAATCGGCTCTGTGACCATTGACACACATGGCCAGCCGCTTACTCGCATCAGCAATTGCAGCGAGTTCTGCCAGTTGATGATCAATAGTCCGAAAGGCTACCGGGCCTGTGTCGAGTCGTGGCAGCAGTTGGGCAAACAGGACGCGCCGGAAGGCGAATTCTTCACCTGCCACGCCGGGTTGAACTATAACGGCGCAGGTATACGCGTGGGCGGAGAAAAGTTGGCCTCGCTGATCGCCGGACAGTTCTATTGCGACTCCTCCGACCCGGTCGAACAAGCCGAACGCGTGGAACGTCTTTCCACCCGCTATGACATCGATGCCGTGAAGCTTACCGAAACCATCAAACGAATTCCCGTCATAGACAACCGTAAGAAGGCTCAACTGCAACAATGGCTTAAACAAGTAGCGCGCACCTTTGAAGAAATCACATCGGAGCGCACCAGCTTGATAAATCGCCTCAAGAAGATTGCGGCGATGAGCGCTGTCGAAATCCTAAACCTTATATGGAGGCACCAATGTCTGAAAAATTCGAAAAGGAAGTTGATTGCCGGGGCCTGAGCTGCCCCATGCCAATCCTGAATACCAAGAAGGCCATGGACACCTTGAAGGTGGGTCAAGTGCTCAAGATGATCGCCACCGACCCCGGTTCCGTGCCCGACATACAGGCGTGGACCAGCAAGACGGGCCACACACTCTTGGGAAACGATGAACAAGGCGGGACCTTCACCTTCTACATCAAGAAGACCAAGTAACCAACTGGAAAGCATAAGGAGAAAAAATGACCTCAAACCGATTGGCTTTGATCGCCGCTCACGGCAGCCTGGACATGGCCTACCCGCCATTGATTCTGGCCACTGCAGCTGCCGCCATGGATATGGAATGTGCAATTTTCTTCACGTTCTATGGCCTGGAAATCATCAAAAAGGGTAAGGCGGACAAATTGCAGGTAGCCCCATTGGCCAACCCGGCCATGCCCCAGCCTGTACCTGGCATCTCTGTGCCCAACATTATTGGCGTGCTGCCCGGTATGACCGCCGTTGCCACGGCCATGATGAACGGCTGGATGAAGAAAGCCAATGTGGCCAAGCTCAGCGAATTGCTTGAGATCGCCATGGACAGCGGTGTGCGCTTCTTCGGATGTCAGATGTCTATGGATGTTATGGGCATCAAGAAGGAGCAACTGATCGACAAGATCGAGGTCGTGGGGGCGGCAGCTTTCTTAGAGTACGCAAGCCATGACGCCATGACCCTGGCGTTTTAACCTAAAAAAACGCCCAGCGGGTCTCTGCGGAGACTTGCTGGGCCATCGGTCCAAAAATGCAAACCTAGTTGCAGAGAGGAACCTTATGGATGACGACAAGATTTTGATCATTATGACCAGCGGCCCGGATACTCCGCGCCGCTGCGCAACGCCTTTTTTCCTGGCCACCTTAGCGACCGTCATGGAACATGAAGTAACCATGTTCTTCACCATCGACGGCACCCTGCTGCTAAAGAAGGGCATGGCCGAGACGATCTACCCCAAGAAAGACGGGAAGCCGGTTAGCGACTTCTTGAAAGATGCCGTGGACGCCGGCATCGAGATGCTGGCCTGCTCCGCGTCCATGGAGCTGCATGGCCTGACCCAGGATGATCTGCTCGACGGCGTCAAGACCGTTGGCGGAGCCAAGATGTGGGAACTGGTCGAGGACCACAAAGTCCTCACCTTCTAAGAAAGGAGAAATTTCATGGCAGATATTCGCGGCTGCAATTTACCCGATGACCTGTATTACCTGATTGAGAAACATGTGTGGGCCAAGCCCATGGACGACGGGAACATCCGTGTTGGCATGAGCTCCGTGGCGGCCAAACTTTCAGGCGCTAACCTGGTGGCAGTAACTATCAAGGCCAAGGCTATTGGGCAGGAAGTGCCCCAGGGCAAGAGCGTAGCCACCGTGGAGAGCAGCAAATTCGTCGGTCCGGTGCCCACGCCCATCACAGGCGTGCTGGTGCGTGGCAACGACCAACTGGCTAGCGACCCAAACATCGTCACGCGCGACCCGTATGGCGAAGGCTGGATAGCCGAGATCAAGCCCTCCAACTGGGATGGCGAAAAGGG
Organism: uncultured Chloroflexia bacterium; assembly: GCA_963797275.1. GTDB lineage: Bacteria > Chloroflexota > Anaerolineae > Anaerolineales > UBA11579 > JAMCZK01. The sequence continues at coordinate 383,023 of CAWCOT010000002.1, forward strand.
TGCACTGGCAACCGGTGCTGAGGGATTGGCTGCGTACCAGGCCAAACTCGAAGCCGAAAACATCTCTTGCTCTTAAGCGATATCCAAGCGGGAAGAAAGAATTCCAAGCAACTCAATCCGGATGGAGGAGACTGTGGTTGAAAAAACTGTAGCTCAACAATTAAGGGAACAGGGCGTATCGCGCCGAGAGTTCCTGAAGCTGAGCGGCCTGTTAGCGGCCGCAATGGGTCTGAATTCGCTCCCGCCGCTTTCAGATGGCAGGCTTCCGGCCAAGCTGGCCAAAAATAATCGACTAAATCGCCTCATTGCCAGGAAATTGGAAACGGCAGTTCGCCTGCCGGTCATCTGGCTGGAATTTCAAGATTGCGCCGGGTGCACTGAGGCCATCACGCCGCTCGGATTCACCCACCCTGGGCAACCTGGTATTGAACACCCTGACTATCGAATATCACGAAACGCTCTCTGCAGCCGCTGGCTTCCAGGTTGAACAGGCCAAGCAGGATGCCATGGAGAAATACGCCGGCCAGTACATCCTGGTCGTCGAAGGCAGTATCCCCGTTGGGGAAGACGGTATTTACTGCACCGTGGGCGGCCGCACAGCCGTCGACCTCCTGGAGGAAGCCGCTGCCGGCGCGGCAGCCATCATCGCCACCGGAAATTGCGCCTCCTTCGGCGGCATCCCCAAGGCCAAGCCGAATCCCACGGATGCCAAGGGCGTCTGGGAACTGATCACCGACAAACCCGTGGTCAACATCCCCGGCTGCCCAGCCATCCCTGAGGCCACCACCGGCACCATCGCTCATTTCGCCATCTTCGGCGCTCTGCCCGAGCTGGATGCGCTGCATCGCCCCATGACCTTCTATGGCAACACGGTGCACGACCGCTGCCTGCGCCGCCCGTTCTACGAGGCCGGCAAGTTTGCCCTCTCGTTTGATGACGAAGGCGCCCGCAAGGGCTGGTGTCTTTACAAACTGGGCTGCAAAGGCCCGACGACTTACAACGCATGCGCTTCGATCCGCTGGGACGAAGGGCTGTCCTTCCCGGTGCAATCCGGGCACCCCTGTCTGGGCTGCTCTGAGCCGGGTTTCTGGGACGGCGGCGGCTTCTATCAGGGGCAATCCGCCCCTCTGGATCGCCCCACCCTCACCGGCGTAGGAGCGGCAGCCGCAGTAGGCGCTGCCATCGGAGTTGGCGCCACACTGGCCAACCAGGCTAAGAAAAGGGCCGAGGAGGCTACAAAATGACTTGGCAAACTGTTTTGGTATTCGCCCGCGGCCCGCTGTTCTATGCCGCGCTGCTGTTCTTCGTGGCCGGGATGATCTATCGCCTGGTCAACGTGATCGGCCTGGGTTGGAAAAAGGACCGCGGACCTGCCAAAGGCTCCAAAGCCTGGGGTGTGGTGCAATCCTTCTTGAAGGGCATCTTGATTTGGCCTTTCATCCCCTGGGTTAAGGACACGTTCTCTCGCAATCCGCTTATCTACATCGGCGGCGGCTTGTTCCACCTGGGCCTGTTAGCAGTTATTTTCCTGGGTGCCCCGCACATGCTGGTGTGGAAGAGCCTGCTGGGATTTGGCTGGCCGACGCTAGCCCTGCCCATCGTGGATTGGCTGGCGGCCATCAGCATCATCGGTATGCTCATCCTGCTGATCAACCGCATCATCAATCCTGTGCTGAAGCTGATCTCCGGCCCGGCTGAATATCTGGCTTGGCTGGTAGTCTTCGTGCCCATGGTGACGGGTTACATAATGACCCACCACCTGTGGTTCCCTTATGAAGAGCTCTTCAGCCTACATATGCTATCCGTAGATCTGCTGCTGATCTGGATCCCTCTTAGCCGCATTTCCCACTTCATGTTCTATTTCTTCGCCCGCACCATTCATGGGCAAGAATTTGGCAAACGCGGCGTGGCCGTATAGGTGGTGTGAGATGACTGTAACCCAAGAAGCCATGAATGTTTTTATAAAGGAAACCGGCGGCTGGGCCGCGGCGCAAATGGAAGCCTGCACGCGCTGCGGCATGTGCGCCGAAGCCTGCCACTTCTACCAGGGCACCGGCAATCGCGAGTATGCCCCGGTTTGGAAGCTGGAAGTCCTGAAGCGCGCGTATGAACAACGCTTCACGCTAGTCGGCGGCCTCAAAACCACCCTGGGGTTGGACAAACGCATTACCGATGAAGACCTGCAGCACTGGAGTGAGCTGAACTACACCGCTTGCACGCTGTGCAACAAATGCTCGATGGTCTGCCCCATGGGCATCGACCTGGGCAGCCTGCTGCACGAGGTGCGCGCCGGCCTGGCAGCTGCCGGGATGGTACCCGCAGACCTGATGGCCGCGGTCAACAAGCAAATCGAGGAAGGCAGCCCGCTGGGCATGACCGCCGATGTGTGGGACCAGCGCCTGGAATGGGTCGCGGACGAGTGGGAAGTCGACATCCCCCGCGATGTCAAGGGCGCGGATACTCTGGTGGTTTTCTCCTCCATTGAGGTGATGAAATTTCCCACCAACGTCGCCGCCATTGCCAAGGTGCTCAACAAGGCCAAGGTGAAATGGACCGTGAGCAGCAAAGCCCGCGAAGTGGTGAACTTCGGTTTCTACGAAGGCAGCCCCGAACACACCAAGCTCTTCCTCACCCGTGTGCTGGAAGGCGCCAAGGAACTGGGCGTCAAGCGCATTGTGGTGACCGAATGCGGCCACGCTTACGATGCCTTGCGCTGGTACTCGGCCAACGTGCTACCCGAAACCAATGACTACGATATCACGCACATTACGGGCGTGTTGGGCGAACTGGTGGGCAATGGCAAGATCAAACTGAAACCCGGTTTCTTCGACAAAGAAGGCCTCATCACCTTCCACGATGCCTGCAAGATCCAACGCAAAGGTGGACATATCAAGGAGCCGCGCCAGATCCTAAACATTCTGGCGCCGGAATCCTTCAAGGAAATGTCCCCCAACCGTGAAGAGGCCATCTGCTGCGGCGGTGGCGGTGGTGTGATTGCCATCAAGTCAGCCGATGCTAACCGCTATGCCGCCTTCCAGCTCAAGATCGACCAGGTGAATAAGCTGGGCGCCAAGACTGTGGCGATGGCCTGTTCCAACTGCCGGCTGCAGTTCACTGACAGCGTAGATCACTTCAAACTAGATTGGAAGATCACCGGGTTGGCCCAGATGGTTGCCGACGCCATGGTGGAATAAGAGGAAAAAATGACACCCTCCTTTACGATTACACCTGTTGAACGCGGCATCGTTCGCTGCCGCCACACCGGAGAATTCACCCCCGAAGATATCCAGACCTTAGCCTCATTCATGCTGGACTATCGGGGCAAGCTGTTGATTGACCTTACCGGAACTGCCGGGGAAGAATGCTCCCGGAATATCCAACATTTCCGCCCGATGATGCCAACCGCTGCCATTTTCGGGGCGCCCATAGACCCTCAACTCCTCGAAGTCCCAGAAAGCTACTACACCCACCCGGTGCAGTTGTTCAAGGCCGAGGAGGAAGCTATTGAATGGCTTCGGAACCAATAGGAGACTGACATGGCCCAACGACTTGTAATAGATCCCATCACCCGCATCGAAGGCCACCTGCGCATCGAGGCGGAGGTGGATTCCGAGAATAAAATCACGCAGGCATACTCCTCCGGCACCATGGTCCGCGGCCTCGAGATCATCCTCAAAGACCGCGATCCTCGGGAGGCTTGGGCCTTCACCCAGCGCGCCTGCGGCGTGTGCACCACGGTGCATTCTTTTGCCTCTATCCGCGCCGTTGAGGATGCCCTGGATATCAAGATCCCCAAGGCTGCCAACTTGATGCGCAATCTGATGATCGCCCAGCAGTACGTGCATGACCATGTGATGCACTTCTATCACCTGCACGCGCTGGACTGGGTGGACGTAGTGGCTTCACTCAAAGCAGACCCGGCTGAGACGGCCAGCATCCAACAGGCAATCTCACCGTGGAAGAACGCCTCGCCGTCCTATTTTGCCGACGTGCAAAACAAGGTAAAGGCTATTGCCGAGAGCGGCCAACTTTCCATCTTTGCCAATGCTTACTGGGGCCACCCGGCTTACAAGCTGCCGCCTGAGATCGACCTGCTGGCGGTGGCGCACTACTTGGAAGCCCTGGATGCTCAGCGCACCTTTACCAAGATCCATACCATCTTCGGCGGCAAAAATCCCCACCCGAACTTCGTGGTCGGCGGTGTGCCCATGCCTATCGATCTGAATTCCGACACGGCTTTGAATGCCAACCGGCTTTCGATCATCAAGGACAGCATTGATCGCATGATCGAGTTCGTGGACCAGGTTTACATCCCCGACCTGCTGGCCGTGGCCCCCTACTATCTGGAATACGCCGGCCTCGGCGAAGGTCTGGGGAACTTCCTGACCTGGGGAGAGTACCCGGACACGGATAACAGCGACCTTTCCAAGCTCCTCGTGCCGCGCGCAGTCATCACCGGCCGCGACCTGGCCAACATCCAGGAACCCGACCCGCGCGACTTCGAGAAAATGCAGGAATTCGTAGCCCACTCCTGGTACGACCAGAGCGTCGGCGACGAAGCTGGCCTGCACCCGTGGCAGGGTGAGACCAAGTTCAATTACACAGGGCCCAAGCCGCCTTACGATTACCTGGATGTTGATCAGAAGTACTCGTGGCTCAAAGCCCCGCGTTGGGCCGGAATGCCCATGGAAGTTGGCCCACTGGCCCGCGTGCTGGCTATGTATGCCAGCGGCCACGAGCAGACCAAAGACCTCACCGACTTCGTGCTCAAGACACTGGATGCGCCGCTCACAGCCGTGTTCTCCACCCTGGGCCGCACCGCAGCCCGCGGCATCGAGACCAAGGTCTTCGCAGACTTCATGCTCAAGACCTACAACGACCTGGTGGATACGATCAAGGCCGGCGACACGGATACTTTCAACGACGAAAAATGGGAACCCACCAGCTGGCCGGCACATGCGGAGGGCTTTGGTTATATGGAAGCCCCCCGCGGCGCCCTGGGCCACTGGGTTGTGATTGACGGCGGCAAGATTAGCAACTACCAGATGGTCGTGCCGACTACCTGGAATGGCTCGCCGCGCGACCAGAATGGCCAGCCCGGCGCTTACGAGGCATCCCTGGTTGGCACCCCTCTGGCCAAACCCGAATGGCCGCTGGAGATCCTGCGTACGATCCATTCCTTCGACCCGTGCATGGCCTGCGCCATCCACATGGTGGATGCCGACGGGAAGGATCTGGGCGAGGTGGCTACCGGCCTGGACGTGTGTTTTAGCTAGCTAGGTTTCCGGAGGGGCGAGGGGCGCCCCTCCGGACTTCATAAAGCGAATTTGTTATGAATGATGAATATTCGTCTGATCGCAAAATAGTCCTGGGCCTGGGCAACACGCTCAACCGAGACGAAGGGCTGGGCGTGCACGCGCTAAAGGCGCTGCAAGAGCGCCTCGCCACAGCCACTACCCAGGTGGAATTTATGGATGGAGGTGTTTTAGGACTTAATCTCCTACCCCTGGTGGAAGAAGCCAGTTCACTGCTGGTATTGGATGCCATCAACGCCCATAAAGAACCCGGCACCCTCATCGAACTTGAACGGGATCAGATCCCTCTTTTTACCGGCATCAAATTATCCGACCACCAGGTGACATTTCAGGAAGTGCTGGGCTTGGCAAGCTTTCGCAGCAAATTGCCGCCCCGGCTGCACATAATCGGATTGCAACCCGCAGACCTTTCGATAGGTGTGGGACTTAGCCAAATCAGCCAAAACATGCTCCCGCAAATTCTGGACCGCGCCGAAGCGGTGCTGCGGGAATGGTCGCTGATAGATTAACTCGCTTGAGGTGAAAAATGGATTACTACTTTTTAGACAAAGTCTCATGGGAACACAGCCAGGCTCTTTATCACGCTGCGGCTTATTTGCAAAAGGAAGCCCTGTTCATCCTGCGCCCGGCAACTCCCTACGTGTGCACCGGATTCCACCAGGACACCGAGCAGGAAATTGACCTTGCGTATACCAAGGAGCATAACATTCCTGTATTCCGCCGCGAAGTAGGCGGAGGCGCTGTGTACCTGGATGGTGAGCAACTGTTCTTCCAACTCATCATGCGCAAGGATCGCCCGGAGGTTCCCGAGAACATTGCCGCTTTTTATCGCAAGTTCCTGGGCCCAGTCATCGAAACCTATCGCGAATTCGGTGTAGACGCCGAATACAAGCCCGTCAACGACATCATCGCCAACGGGCGCAAGGTATCCGGCACGGGCGCGGCAGAGATCAACGACATGATCATCCTGGTGGGCAACTTCATCATGGATTTCGATTACGAGACCATGAGCAAGTGCCTGCGCGTGCCCGATGAGAAATTCCGCGACAAGGTCTTCAAGACCTTGCAGGAGAATTTGAGCACCATCAAGCGCGAGACCGGCAAGGTACCCGCGACGCGCTGCCCTGGGCGACGATGTGGCCAAGCGCTGGGAGGCCATCCTGGGCCCTGATGACCCTCAAGCTGGTACCGGACGCCGACCTGGTGGCTAAGGCCGACGAACTGCAGGCCGAGCGCGACAATCCTGCATGGCTGCTGGCCAACGACCGCCGCCGTCCAGATACCCGTCAGGTGAAAATCCGCGAAGGCGTATATGTCATCCAGAATATGCACAAGGCCCCCGGCGGACTGATCCGCGTCACGGCTATCAATGAAGACGGACTTCTGAAGGACGTGCACATTTCCGGCGATTTCTTCTTCTACCCGGCCGAGGATCTGCATGGCCTGGAAGATTTGCTCACGGGCGTAGCCGCGGACGCGGCAGCCATCGAGCATGCCATCCAGGGCTTCTATACCGGCCATGCCGTCGAAACCCCCGGTGTCCAGCCTGTCGACTTTGCACAGGCGCTGGTGCCGGCCTAACTCGTGATCCAAGCCTCCATGGACAGGGTCGTTTGTCGGGCAATTGTGGCCCGCTAAAAATGACAATCGTCCATGGAGGCTGGGCAGTTTCCCCGGTATTCTTGGGGAAGAGTGAAAGCGCCAAATATGCATGAATTACCAGTAAGTCAATCTATGCTCAAAATCGCCCTGGCCTACGCCGATGAGGCGCATGCCAGCCGCATCACCGACATCCACATCGATGTTGGCGAGTTGTCCTCGTACGTTGATGATTTAGTCCAGTTCTACTGGGACATCATCAGCCAGGGCACCAAGGCCGAAGGCGCCAAGCTGCATTTCAATCGCATCCCCCTTACGATGCAGTGCACACAATGCGACGAGCAATTCCATCCCAACGGCAAGGATTTCACCTGTCCACGCTGCGGCAGCATCAAAGTGATGATTGTTTCTGGCGACGCCCTCAACCTGGTGGCGCTGGATGTCGAAAAAGAAGAACGCCCCTTAGAGGAGATATCCCAATGACCGAACGAATTGCAGTTGTTGAACAGATCATGGGTGCCAACGACCGCTTGGCCGCCCAGAACCGCAAGCGCCTGGATGCCGCCGGTGTGTTTGCCATCAACCTGATGGCTTCGCCGGGCGCCGGCAAGACATCCTTGATCGAGAATACACTTAAGCTGCTAACCAGGAATTATTCGGTGGCCGTCATTGACGGCGACGTGGCCACCAGCATTGATGCCGACCGCGCCGCAGATGCCGGCGCCCAAGCCGTTCAGATCAACACCGGCGGCGAATGTCACCTGGACGCGGTCATGCTGCAGCAGGGCCTTGACCAGCTTGAGCTGGAAGGCGTGGACCTGCTCATTATCGAGAACGTAGGCAACCTGATCTGCCCTTCCGGCTATGCCCTGGGCGCTCACAAGAACGTATTGGTGGCTTCCATTCCCGAAGGCGACGACAAGCCCTACAAATATCCCGCCATGTACAAGGGCGTGGATGCGCTGGTGGTCAACAAAATGGATTTGCTGCCCTACATCGATTTTGATCTGGATTATTTCCGCCAGGGCGTCGAGACCCTCAATCCCGGCCTACTGACCTTCCCGGTTTCCTGCAAGAGCGGGGATGGGTTGGACGCGTGGGCCTCCTGGATCCGCAAACTGCTGGAGTAGCATGAGCCGGACTGGGCTGCGCGTTCAGGTTAAGGGCACCGTACAGGGAGTGGGCTTTCGCCCCTTCGTGTACAGCTTGGCCCAACGCCTGGACCTGCTCGGCTGGGTGCGCAACACCAGCGATGGCGTGGATATCGAGGTGGATGGCGAAGCCGCGGCCCTGCAGCAAATGCTGGAGGCGCTGCGGCTAGAAGCCCCACCTCTGGCCCACATTGACAGCATTAATGTCTCCGACCGCAGGCCTAACGGCTTCACTAGCTTCGAGATACGCAACTCCAAGGCGGTGCAAGGCGCTTTCCAGCCTATTTCCGCCGACCTGTCCATTTGCCCGGATTGCCTGCGCGAGCTGTTCGACCGGGGTAGCCGCTACTATCGCTACCCCTTCGTAAACTGCACGCATTGCGGCCCACGCTTCACCATCATTCGTGACCTGCCCTACGACCGGCCGCTGACCACAATGGCGGGCTTCGAGATGTGTCCTGACTGCTCCGCTGAATATACAGATCCGAGCAACCGGCGCTACCATGCCCAGCCTGTATCCTGCCCGAACTGCGGGCCGCATATTTGGCTGGCCCAGGATGGCAAGACCATCGAGGGCCAGGAGAAAGCCCTGGCCCAAGTGCGCCAGCTAGTGGCTGGGGGTGAAGTTGTGGCTGTCAAAGGCCTGGGCGGTTTCCACCTGGCTTGTGACGCCGGCAACCCCGAAGCGGTGGCCAAACTGCGCCAGCGCAAGACCCGGCCCGACAAGCCCCTGGCGCTGATGATGCCGGATGTGGAAGCTGTGCGTCGCCAATGTGAAGTAACCGAGGCTGAACTGGCCGAGCTGCAGAGCAACCGGCGACCCATCCTGCTGCTGCGAAAGCGCTCAAACTCGACCATCGCCGAATCAGTGGCGCCCGGCCAAGGCTATTTGGGTGTCATGCTGCCTTATACGCCGCTGCACTACCTGCTGCTGGAGCGCGGCGCCGGAATCCCCGAGGCCTGGGTAATGACCAGCGGCAACCGCAGCGAAGAACCCATCCTTACCGACAACGCCGCCGCCCAGGAAAAACTTGGCGGCATTGCGGCGGCCTTCTTACTTCACGACCGCCCCATCCAGGCACGCATGGACGATTCCGTGATGCGTATGGAGCCGAGCACAGGCGCCCTTTCACCCATCCGCCGCTCTCGGGGCTACGCCCCGGCACCCATTCGCTTGCCCTGGTCAGCGCGCCCTACACTGGCGACGGGTGCCGAACTTAAAAACACTTTCTGCCTGGCGCGCGAGGGCTACGCCTTCGTCGGCCAGTACATCGGCGACCTGCAAAATTACGAGACTTTGGAAGCTTACCAGGCCGCCATTAAGCACCAGGAGGCGCTGTTCCGCATCCAACCTCAAGCCATCGCCTATGATCTGCACCCGGATTATTTGAGCACGCGCTATGCCCTGGAGCGCGCCGAGCGCGAAGGCATCCCCGGCGTGGCCGTACAACATCACCACGCCCATATCGCCGCCTGTATGGCCGAACACGCCCTGGCCGCCGATACACGCGTGATTGGCTTCGCCTTCGACGGCACCGGTTATGGCACTGACGGCGCCGTCTGGGGCGGCGAAGTGCTGGCCGTGGGATATCGTGATTTCCAGCGAGTTTTCCATTTGCAGTACGTGCCCCTTCCCGGCGGCGACCTTGCCGTGAAGGAGCCCTGGCGCATGGCTTTTTCCTGGCTGAACCAGGTTGGCTACGACTGGGAAGGTGCCTTCTGCGAATCCGAACATGCTCAGGCGCATGAAGTCCTTCAGAGGCAATTGGAAAGCGGAGTCAACGCTCCACCCACTTCCAGCGTCGGGCGGCTCTTCGACGCCGTAGCTGCGCTGGTAGGGCTGCGCGGCCAGGTGAGCTACGAAGGCCAGGCCGCCATTGAATTGGAAAACTGTGTGTCTGGAGGCGAGCAAGAAGCTTACGCATTTGAAATTGGCGACCGCGTCTTCTACGCCGAGTCCGTTATCCGTGCCATTTTGGCCGACCTTAAGGCCGGCGTGGGCACCGGCCGCATCGCCGCCCGCTTCCACAACGGCTTAGCCGATGTGGTGCTGCAATTGGCGGAAAACATCCGCAGCAGCCAGGGGTTGGATGTGGTTGCCTTGAGCGGTGGCGTGTGGCAGAACATGACTCTGCTCTCTGCCGCGTCGGCGCGCCTGGAAGCCGCCGGCTTCTCTGTGCTCACCCATCACCAGGTACCCGCCAACGACGGCGGCATATCGTTGGGCCAGGCTGCTGTGGCCCACCACGCATTGGATTTGTGAGGTTGCTATGTGTTTAGGAGTCCCCGGAAAACTGGTTGAAATAACAGAAGAAGCCGGCCTGCGTATGGGAAAGGTCGATTTTGGCGGTGTGTACCGCCAGGCGTGTTTGGAATACATCCCCGAAGCCAAACTGGGTGACTACGTGGTGGTGCATGTTGGCTTCGCCATCAGCCTGCTTAGCGAAGCAGAGGCTGCCGCCACCCTGGAAGTGCTGGACGAAGTGTGTGACCTCAAGGCAGAGCTGAACATTCAGTCGGGAGAAGTTACCTCGTGAAGTACGTCGCTGAATACCGCGACGCAGACTTAGTCAAGCGCGCCGCCGAGCAGATCCGCAAGGAAGTCACCCAGCCGTGGGTGCTTATGGAGATCTGCGGCGGGCAGACGCACGCCATCTTGCGTTACGGCATTGATGAACTGCTGCCGCCCGAGATTGAGCTGGTACACGGCCCTGGCTGCCCCGTTTGCGTCACACCCCTGGAGCAGATCGACAAGGCTTTGGCGCTGGCCGCTCGCCCGGATGTAATTTTCACTTCCTATGGCGACATGCTGCGCGTTCCCGGCTCAAGCCAGGACCTCTTCTCGATACGCGCTGCCGGCGGCGATGTACGCGTGGTGTATTCGCCGCTGGATGCGGTGAAGATCGCCCAGGAAAATCCGGACAAACAGGTGGTCTTTTTTGCCATCGGTTTCGAGACCACCGCCCCGGCCAACGTAATGAGTGTGTACCAGGCCGCCCAACTCGGCCTGAAGAATTTCAGCGTGCTGGTTTCGCACGTGCGCGTGCCGCCTGCCATGCACGCCATCCTGGGCGGCGAGCACAACCGCGTGCAGGGTTTTCTGGCAGCCGGGCACGTGTGCGCCGTGATGGGTTATTGGGAATATCCTTCCATTGCTGAGAAATACCACATCCCCATGGCGGTCACCGGCTTCGAGCCCTTGGACCTGCTGCGCGGCGTGCTGGATACGGTGCGCCTGCTGGAGGCCGGCGAGGTCAAAGTCGTGAATTCATACGCGCGCTGCCGTTACCTATGAGGGCAATCAACCCGCCCAAAAATTGATCAACACCGTCTTTATGGAATGTGACCGCAAATGGCGCGGCATCGGCGAGATTCCCATGAGCGGCTGGTGCCTGCGTCCCGCATATGCCCAGTTTGACGCCGAAAGGCGCTTTGACTTGGAAGCCATCAAGTCCGAGGAGTTGCTTGATTGCCAGGCGGGCCTGGTGCTACAGGGATTGCTCAAGCCCACGGATTGCCCCGCCTTTGGTACCTTGTGCACGCCGGAACATCCGCTGGGAGCCACCATGGTCTCTTCCGAGGGCGCCTGCGCCGCCTATTTCCACTACGACAAATCCGCCCTGCTGAGTGAGGTCAACAATGGTTGAAGCCCTCAAAGCCCCCATCGAAGGCATGCTGTGCCCGCTGCCTTTGCAGCACGAAGAGCACATCGTGCAGGGCCACGGCAGCGGCGGCAAGCTGACCCATGACTTGATCGCCAAGTCCTTTTTGCCCACCTGGGATAACCCCATCTTGGCCGCCGGAGACGACGCCGGGATCATCCCTACCCAGGGTGCGGCTCGTCTGGCGATCAGCACCGATGCCCACGTAGTGTCGCCATTATTCTTCCCCGGCGGGGATATAGGCCGCCTGGCCATTTGCGGCACAGTCAACGATGTAGCCATGATGGGCGCCAGACCACTGTACCTGACGGTGAGTTTCATCCTGGAAGAAGGCTTGAAGCTGGAAACCCTGCAACGCGTCATCGCCTCCATGCAGGCGGCCGCCCAGGAAGCCGGGGTGCAGATTGTGGCGGGTGATACCAAAGTAGTTGGCAGGGGCCTGGCTGACGGGCTGTACATCAGCACCACGGGGGTGGGTCTATTGGCGGATGACACGAAAATTGGCGGGGCGGAGGCCCAACCCGGCGATGCCGTCATCGTTTCAGGCAGCATGGGCGACCACGGGATTGCCGTGCTCGCTGCCCGCGGTGATTTGGGCGTAGAGGCCGATCTGGATAGCGATGTGGCCCCGTTGAACGGCCTGATCGCCGACATGCTGGCCGCCAGCCCGAACATTCACGTGCTGCGCGACCCCACCCGCGGCGGCCTGGCTACCACCCTAAACGAGATCGCCCACCAATCCAATGTGGCCGTCATCCTCAAGGAAGGCAGCATCCCGGTCAAGCCTGCGGTGGATTCGGCTTGCGAGCTGCTGGGCTTTGACCCGCTGTACATCGCCAATGAAGGCAAGCTGGTGGCCTTCGTGGCGGCGCAGGACGCCGAATCCGTTCTGGCAGCCATGCACGCTCACAAATACGGCCTGGAGGCGGCCGTCATCGGGCACGTGGCCGCTGACCCGGCCAGCCGCGTATTGATGGAAACGCTCATCGGCAGCCACCGCGTGGTCGACGTGCTTATGGGCGAGATGCTTCCGAGAATCTGCTGAATTGCCTACATGCAAAAAGAGCGGCCCCAAGGCCGCTCTTTTTTGATAGATGCTGTAGACCAGCGCGTCGATTTTAGTTGTTGTGGACTTTCACCGTCATGGTCCAGTCTACATTCCCGCTAAAACTGGAGGGCAGCTTCATGCCGATAACCAACTGGCTATCGCTGGCTTCTATCTGATAGTCCCAATCTCCGTTGCATTCGTTGCTATGGTTGGAGCGAGGGATGCTCTCGCTGAGCTCCACATCATTCTCACCTGCCGAGCAATTCAGGGTTACCTGCAGGTGACCGGTATCGAGACTCCCGCCAAAGCCCTCGAATTTCACAGTGACGCTATCGGTGTCGCCTGGAGTAAGCTGCCCCTGAACCGTTTGGCTCTCACCGTCATGGCTGACATCCAGAGTGAAGGAATAACTGTCATCCCCACCGCCTCCGCCCCCGCCGCTGTTGCCGTTGTTGCCAGTGTTGCCGCCAGAGGATGGGCTGGCAGACGGCGTGGCAACCGGCAGGTTGGCAGGTGGATTACCCTGAGTGAAACCCGTAGATATCCAACCCACGGCATCGTGATACAGGATCTGATACCAGGTGCCGGCCTGATTGACGCCGATGATCTGAACCGTATCGCCGCCGGGGATAACGGTCATGACATCATAGGCGGTGGAGTCCCCGGCGCGCATGTTGAGGTCCTGAATAGTAGTAACCCCCGAAGGCTGATTCTCAGTGGCAGTGGCCTCCTCCTGAGTTGGCTCTGGAGTTGCAGTGCTTGCCCCAGCAGCCGCCGCAGTTTCCAGCTGGCTGATCTGCTGGGTTTCGGCGATTCCGGTGGCAATGGCGGCTTCGGTGCCACCGCACGCGGTCAGCGTAAATACCAATAAAACTGGCAAAACTAAGGCGAAAAGTTTTTTCGACATTGCGAGCTCCTCACTCACGTATAAGTTTAGTGCCGCGAATTGTAAACGGAATCGGAATTCAATTTGTTACCAATTTCAATTTTTAATAATTCCAAAAATTGTTACTGCTTTTGGCGTGGCTTAAGGAAAAGTAATATGTTTAGCCTGTCAAGTTTGATTGGCAACGCCGTCGCAGGTGGGAAACGGCCGCAGGGCTGGAATGCGGCCCGAAGACAAAAAATAGCCTGTCACGGTCTAAGGTTTGCCCAACAAGATACAAATATCCCCTAATTTTGGGGGCATCTCACCCCACGCCAATTGGGGCTCCCTCTCTACAATATAGTGAACAATTTCACAAGAGCGAGGGTTGCGATGAGTGACGATAAAAACGAGCTGAGAGAAATTTTCCAAGCCATCCCCTGGTTTGAACAATTGCCCCAGGATTACCTGGACCTGCTGGCAGATTTTTCCGATCTGGTCGAAGTTCCCCAAGGTCAGGACTTATTCAAAGAAGGGGATAAAGAGGATTTCCTCTACGTTGTGGTCAACGGGCGCATCTCCATCGAGATCTATGCCCCGGGCCGCGGGCGCCTCTCCATCTACACCGCTGAGCCGATGGAATTGGTCGGATGGTCCAGCGTGACGCCCGTGGTGCGCCAGCGGACTGCCAGTGCCCGGGCGGTGTTGGACAGCCGCCTGATCGCCATGGATGCACAGGCCTTGCGCAACCTGTGCGAAAGCGATTGCGGCCTGGGCTGCGTGGTGATGCGTCGCATCGCCAACACCGTGGCACAGCGCCTGCTGGTTACCCGCCTGCAGTTGCTCGACCTGTTTGCCGAACCTGGGGAGCAAACCAGCCATGCCTGAGATCAAACTGCAGGCCGGTTCGCAGATCGCCATCCGCAAACCCACCTTTGACATGCTTTTGGGAAAACTGAAGGCCTTAGGCTATCAAACCATCGGGCCGCGCGTCGTAGGCCCGGCACTCGCCTATGCCCCCATCGACTCATTACAGGACCTACCACAGGGCTTGGTCAGCCACCAGGATGCCGGCAAATACGAACTGGCATCCTCGGGTAATCAGCGCTATTTTGACATCACTCCTGGGGCGGCCAGTTGGAAGCAGTTCCTGTTCCCGCCGCGCAGCGAGTTATTCAAGGCAATCAGGGACGGCAAGCGATGGAACGAAACAATCCTGGACCAGGAAGTCCCTCGTTATGCCTTCATTGGCGTGCGGGCCTGTGAACTGACCGCCATCCAGGTCCAGGACAAGGTCTTCCTGCGTGGGGATTTCAGCGACCCCATCTACCAGCGGCGCCGCGAGAACGCCTTCATATTGGCTGTGGATTGCCTGCACCCCGGGGACACCTGCTTCTGTGCCTCGCTGGGCACCGGCCCGGGGGTTGGCCCCGGCTTCGATCTCAAGTTAACTGAGCTGGATGAAGTCTTCCTGCTGGAGATCGGCAGCCAGGCTGGACTGGACGCCATCGAGGACCTCTCCATCGAGGCACTGGGCAGCGGCTGGCAGGTATCTGCCGCCGAGGGCCTGGCCCAGGCGGCCAGATCCATGGGCCGCCAATTACCGGACGCCGCCTCCGTCCCCGACCTGCTGCTCAGCAACCTGGAGCATCCGCGCTGGGCCGAAGTGGCGGCCCGCTGCCTAAGCTGCACCAGCTGCACTCAGGTGTGCCCCACCTGCTTCTGCTGGGATGTAGAGGATGCCAGCAGCCTGGATGGCGACAGCAGTACCCGCAACCGCGTATGGGACTCGTGCTTCAACCTGGCCTATTCAGCCCAGGCGGGAGGCAACACGCGCCCCACGGTCAAATCGCGTTACCGCCAGTGGCTCACCCACAAGCTGGGCTCCTGGCAGCAGCAATTTGGAGTGCTGGGCTGCGTGGGCTGTGGCCGCTGCATCACCTGGTGCCCGGCCGGCATCGACATCACTGAAGAAGTTAAGGCCATCCGGGAGGAACAGCCGGCATGAGCATCCAAACCACTCAATTGGCCCATCGCCCCGAATATTTGCTCGCCCCTATGTGGGCCGAGATCACCGACATCGTCCCGGAAGCCGAAGGCGTTTCCACCTTTTGGCTGCGTTTCGAGGACGAATCCCTGCGCAAAAATTATGGCTTCGCACCCGGGCAATTCAACATGCTCTACCTGCCCGGCTATGGGGAAGCCGCCATCTCCATCAGTTCTGACCCCGAAAAGCCAGAGCTGATCGGGCACACCGTCCGCTTCGTGGGCAACGTCACCCGGGCGGCCAGCCGCTTGCGTCCCGGAGAGCGCATCGGCTTGCGCGGCCCACTGGGCAGCAGCTGGCCGATTGCCGAGCACAAAGGCAGCGATGTGATCATTGCCACCGGCGGCATCGGCCTGGCGCCATTGCGCCCGGCTCTATATCACATCATCAACCATCGCCAGGACTACGGCAAAGTCACCCTGGTATATGGCGCCCGCACACCTAAAGACCTGCTCTACCCCAATGAATACGAAGAGTGGAGCAAGCACGACATCGAAATGCTGGTAACTGTGGACCGCGCCGACGAGGCCTGGACTGGCCAGGTAGGCGTGGTCCCCATGATGTTCTACCGGCTGCGCGTGCATCCCGAAAACTCCATCGTATTGTCCTGCGGACCCGAGATCATGATGCGCTTCGTAGTGTTCGAAGCCATTGCC
Source organism: uncultured Chloroflexia bacterium (assembly GCA_963797275.1). Lineage (GTDB taxonomy): Bacteria > Chloroflexota > Anaerolineae > Anaerolineales > UBA11579 > JAMCZK01. The sequence continues at coordinate 399,366 of CAWCOT010000002.1, forward strand.
CGCCGCATCCAACCTGAGCACATCTTCCTTTCGTTGGAACGCAATATGAAATGCGGCCAGGGCTTTTGCGGCCATTGCCAACTGGGGCCCTTCTTCATCTGCAAAGACGGCCCCGTGTTCCGCTTCGACCAGTTGGAGCCCTACTTCCACGTGGAGGACTTCTAAGCCATGCGCAAACCCAAATTGGCCGTTTATAAATTCTCCTCTTGCGATGGCTGCCAGTTGCAACTGCTTAACCTGGAGGATGAACTGCTGGGCCTGGCCGGGGCGGTGGAGATCGCATATTTCCTGGAAGCCAGCCGCGAGCAGTTGCCAGGCCCCTATGACCTGGCGTTGGTGGAGGGTTCCGTTACCACGCCGCACGAAGCCGAACGCATCCAGGAGATACGTCGCGAGACGGCTACCCTCATCACCATCGGCACCTGCGCCACGGCGGGCGGCGTACAAGCCCTGCGCAACTTCGCCGACGTTAACGAATACGCCGCCGTGGTCTATGCCCACCCCGAATACCTGGAGACGCTCAGCAAATCCACACCCATGTCCGAGCACGTCCACGTTGATTTTGAACTGTGGGGCTGCCCGGTGAACAAGTTCCAATTACTGGAAGTCATCACCGCCATCCTTCACAAGCGCCGCCCCAACCTGCCGCAATATGCCGTGTGCCTGGAGTGCAAGCGCCGCGGCACCACCTGCGTCACCGTGGCCGGCGCCATCCCCTGCCTGGGCCCTATCACCCAGGCCGGCTGCGGCGCTATCTGCCCGGCTTACGGGCGCGGCTGCTACGGCTGCTTTGGCCCGCTCCCTGGAGCCGACGTGGCTGCCTTCGTGCCGGTGCTGGAAGCCAACCAACGTTACCCCGGCGAGGCCGTACGCCTGCTGCGCACCATCAGCGGATATGCCCCGGCTTTCGAGCAAGCCGCCGAAATGGTTCATTCCGACGAGGCCCACCATGACTGAAACCATCCACGTAGCGGCCTTGGCGCGGGTGGAGGGCGAAGGCGCCCTCTATATCGGCGTCAAGGACGGTTCCGTCAAAGAAATCCGCGTAGATATCTACGAGCCGCCGCGCTTCTTCGAAGGTTTTCTGCGCGGCCGTTTCCTGCAGGATGTCCCCGACATCACCGCCCGCATCTGCGGCATCTGTCCTGTGGCTTACCAGATGAGCGCGGTGCGTTCCCTGGAAAAAGCCCTGGAGATCGAGGTCTCGCCGCAGATGCGCCTGCTGCGCAACCTGTTCTACTGCGGTGAGTGGATCGAGAGCCATGTGCTGCACATCTACATGCTGCAGGGCCCGGACCTGACCGGCCACGACAGCGCCCTGCATCTGGCGCAGGCCGCGCCGGAGGTGGTCAAGACCGCTCTGCGCATGAAGAAGATCGGCAACCACCTGCTGCAAGTCATCGGCGGGCGCTCCGTGCACCCGGTGAACGCCTGCGTAGGAGGCTGGTATAGCTGGCCGGCCGCCGCCTACTTGAGCGCCCTGCTGCCCGACCTGCAGTGGGGCCTGGAACGCGCCATCGAGACCGTGCGCTGGGCCAAAGACCTGCCCTACCCGCAACTGGACGTGGAATACGAATTCGTGGCCATGCACCGCGAGGACGAATACGCCATCCTGGATGGCGACATCATCTCGTCGGTGAACGGCGTCCTCCCCGAAGAAGATTTTGAGAAGCATTACATTGAGAAGCAAGTGCGGCATTCCAACGCCTTGCACAGCTACACCACAGATGACAAACCTTACCTGGTCGGCCCGCTGGCCCGGCTGAACCTCAATCACGCATATCTTGGAGAAGCGGCCACGCGCAGCCTGAAAGAAAGCGGCATTCAATTTCCGCTGTGCAATCCGTATAAGAGCCTGCTGGCACGCGCCATCGAGACCGTAGAGGTCTTCGAGCGCGCCATTCGCCTGATCGGCGAATATCATCCCAGCGGCCCCAGCCATACACAGGTAAACCTAAAGGCTGGCCGCGGCGCGGCCGGCAGCGAAGCCCCGCGCGGCCTGCTTTACCACCGCTACGAGTTGGATGAAAACGGCCTGGTGGAAAGCGCCAAGATCGTGCCGCCCACGGCCCAAAACCTGGGCCGCATGGAGGCCGATCTGTGGCAGCTGGCTCCGCAGTTGCTGGCCATGCCCCAGGAGCAGGCCACGCTGCAAGCCGAGCATCTGCTGCGCGCCTATGACCCCTGCATCTCCTGCGCCACGCATTTCGTGAAGCTCAAGGTATACGATGTCAAAAGCTAAACTGCTGGTGCTGGCCCTGGGCCAGGACCTGCGCGGCGACGACGGGGCTGGGCCGGAAGTGCTAAAGCGCTGGCGGGAAGCCTATCCCGAAACTGCCGGCCGGCAAGACCTGCTGGCGGAAGTTACGCCGCTGCCCGGCCTGACCTTGCTTAGCCTGCTGGAATATGCACACAACGCCATCCTGGTGGACGCCGCCCAAAGTGGCGCCCCCGCCGGAAGTTTGCATGTGCTCCAAGCAGAGGATTTAGCCGGCTTCGGCCTGGGCGCCGGGTCGGCCCACGACTGGGGCATAGCCGAAACGCTGGCCCTGGGGGCGAGCATTGACCCAGATAAGCTTCCGGAGCACTTGACCATCCTGGCCATCGAGGCAAAAGACCTGGAATTAGGACACGCATTTAGTGCCGAAGTCCAGGCGGCACTGCCGCAGGCAGTGCAAAAGCTGCAAGAGCTCGGTGCAGGATGAGTTGCTGGAACGGGCTACGGTCGGCGAGTTGGTCAGATAAGCCTACTCCCAGAGTCAGGCGGGCTACTAAATTGTCCCACGCGCGGGCTGTATACTGCAGTATGTGTGCGCCTTGAAATTCCACGCCCCAAAAGATGTTGAGCAAAACCCCCTCTCACTGCAAGAGGTCCCTGTCCTTCAGCCCAGCCCGGGCCAGATGCGCATCAAAGTCAACTATTGTGGCGTGTGCCACACCGAACTGCACATTGTGGAAGGGGAAATCCACCCACCCCACCTGCCGGTCACGCCCGGGCATCAGGTGGTCGGCGTGGTAGATGCGCTTGGGGAGCAGGTCACTAATTGGGAATTGGGCCAACGTGTAGGCGTGCCCTGGTTATGCAGCACGGACGGCACCTGCCGCTACTGTAGCAGCGGACATGAGAACCTGTGTCCGCGGGCCCGTTTCACCGGCTTTGACGTGGATGGCGGCTTCGCCGAAACCATGCTGGCCGAGGCCGATTTCGCCGTGCGCTTGCCGGAAAGCCTCAGCGACCTGGAGGCCGCGCCACTGCTGTGCGCCGGCATCATCGGCTACCGCAGCCTGCGCCAGACGGAATTACAGCCCGGCGAACGTCTGGGGCTGTTCGGGTTTGGCGCGAGCGCCCACCTGGCTATCCAGGTGGCGCGGCATTGGGGCTGCGAGGTGTACGCTTTCACCCGCTCCGGGACGCATCGGCAGCATCCGCGTGACCTGGGCGCGGTCTGGGCAGGGGGCGCCGAGGACCGGGCGCCCGCTGAGTTGGACCGGGCGGTCATCTTCGCCCCGGTAGGTGCATTGGTACCCCAGGCGCTGGAAAAACTGCGCCCTGGCGGTACGCTAGCCATCAACGCCATCCACATGAGCGACATTCCGAAATTGCCCTATGAGTTGATCCATGGGGAGCGCACTCTGCGCAGCGTGGCCAACGCTACCCGCCAAGATGCGGATGAATTCCTCAAACTGGCGGTTGAGATCACCTGTGCAGGTCACCATTGCGGTTTACCCGCTGGAGGCCGCCAACCAGGCGCTGGCCGACCTCAAGCACAGCCTCATCAATGGTGAGGCGGTGTTGCAGATCGCCTAATCTTTATTGACCTAAGCCCGGGAACATCTGAATCCGGGCAAAGTCCGCGGCGGTAAGCTCGGTTTGGGGCGCGCTGCTGGGGGAAAAGCTGCTCAGCCAGCCTTCCTGTACGCCCGGATCAGCCCACACCAGGTCCATTACCCGCGTGGCATTGCTAGACCCCGTCGGGGCGCCACCAATGCGCCACTGCTCCGCTACCGCCTGGACATCGCGCACGCGCAGTACGCCGCCGCTGGGATAACCCTCCTGGCTCATCACCATAGCGGCATAATCCCAATCTTGCGGAGTATCACCCAAGATAGATTTAGGCACGCGGATGGTCACTTTGCGCTGGCCGGAGTTCCGCTAATATCTGGAACTCGCTGCTGCTGGCGATCTGGCTAATGCCATCGTCTTCGGTTGGAAGCGTAGACGCCCGCCGTCCAGCCTTCGACATGCACAGCATAGTCCCAGGCAAAGCCTTCGTCCAAGGCGAGATTACGGCCGGGCAGCAAAGCATGCCCACCCTCAGCGTTGTGATCTTTGTCGATGTAGATATCAAAGGTTTGCAGGGCCAGCCCGTTGGGAGAGCCCCAGGGGTTGTCCACCGGGCCGCGCATGACGAACTTGAACACGATGTTGTCCTGGTCGCTGCCAATCTGGAAATCCAGGATGTCAAAGTTGCCGGAATTGAATACCGTGTCTGTCGGATAGGTGTAGGTCCCCGGGCCGTAGTCATCGCCTTGGGGGTCGGCTACATCCAACACCACCCGTGTGTTGCCTAAGTCCGGTACGGCCAACTTGGCCGGCCCCTGGCTGGGAATCTGGTCCAGATCATGCAAGGCGGCCTCCTCATTTATCTCGCCGGCTTGCTGGTAATAAGCACGCAGGGATAGCTGGTCGCCGGTGTCGGCGTTGCTCAGCAAGGTGAGCGGGATGGCTAACTCAATTCCCTGGTCACCAATGGCGGCCCGTATATCCCCTTCCAATGGGGTCCATGCGCCCCCACCTGCCGAGGCGAATATCTGGGTCGAGCCGTCCGCTAAATTGAGTTCGAGTTTAACTTCACCGGGGAAGCCCAGCACAGAGGCGGCATCGGTGAAGCTATTGGCGGCCCCACCTCCCGGGATTGAGAAATATAACGCCACCTTGGCAGCATTGTTGCGGAATCCGGAAGCCATCTCGGCTGCCAGGTATAGATCTTTTGAAGTCAAATCCGTAATGCAGGGCCTGGAAGGCCGGTTCTCCACCCGTCATGGCATCTCCGGACGCCAGATAGATGCCACCGTCCGCCCACTCGTCGGGGTCAATGAGGCCGTCCACAGTTGGAGTGATAAGAGACTGGGAAGGCTGGTCGGCGCTGGCTGGCGCTTGTGGGATGATGGGCACTTGCAAGATCTCGGGGGCTTCCACGCCCAGAGCCGTATACACGCTGGTCAGAGTGGCGCGAAATTGCTCATCAAAGCTGTCATCGTTGCCCGAAATCCTGGTCGGAGCCGTACCACCAGAACCAATCCGAGCCCTCGGCAATGTACATCTGCTCCAGGGCAGACTGCAACTGGTCGTCGCTGACTTCGCCTTTGTGCGTGCCGGTAATATACCCTTGCAAGAAGGCGCGTTCTTCGGCCAGCAGGTCCCAGGCCGCATTCTCCTCCTCCTCGCCGATCCAGGTAGAGAAGTCATGGTTTATCCATGACCCGGCCCACAGGTCTGATATGGTAGGTTGGTCAGGAGCCAGGGCGAGAAATTCGCTGGGAGTCACGGTCTTGATCAATGGGTCACTGCTCAACTTCTATACAGGCTGTTGAGGAAATCTTTGCCGTCGTTCTTGTAATATTCCCAGGCGTTTTCGCCATCCAGCAGGATGGTTACCAAATGGGAACCCTTTGCACCGGTATCGATGAGTTGTTGGCGGATGTTATGCACACGATTGATCAAGTCGTCAGCGGCCAAGTCGCCAGCCATGCCGGAATAAGTGAAGCCGACCTTGTCGGAGATGACCACATCCCGGAAGAGAATGGCCACCGGGCCACCCCGCTGGCCTTGCACGTAATAGGGCCGGTATAGTGCGTCTGCGTCCTGCACTGTATCGCTAGAATCGTGTTGAAGCTGTCCATACCCAGGCTCTTAGCCAGCACGCCTTCATCCGAGGCCATCCACTGCAAACCAGCCCGACTGACCATGGTGACGATCTGCTGCGCCACAGATCCTTCGGCGGGCCACATGCCCCGCGGTGGCACACCGAAGTGGTCTTCGTAAAATTGGACACCCAACTGCACCTGGGCGGTGGCGTCCTGCCCGTAAATAAAAGGCAGGCTGGGCAATTCCAAGTCGGGCAGGGCCACCCGAGCCAACTGAGTATTGACCAGCAGCGGCAGGATGGGATGGGCAAAGGGGGTCATGGTAACCTCGATCTGTCCGGCCTCCTGCAATTTGCGATGCAGCGGCACAACTTCTTCGATGAGCTTGAGTTGCTCGTCGAAAACGATGCCCTTATCGGATTTAGCGAAATCGCGACCCTTGGCCACCAACGCGGCCAGGGGCTCCTGGGCCAGCCAGTCGGGGTCATTCCAGGCCAGGTTGAACAACACCTGCAGGTCGCGGTAATCCTGCTGGGTGTAGGCATGCAGCGGGTCGGAGCTGCCGTCCCGCAGGGCAAGCAGTCCTTGATAGCGCGGGAAGCGACCAATGATTTCGCGGTTGGTATCGAAGAAGCGATCCAGGATGAATTTTTTTTCCTCGTCACTAAGTTGGTCGGCAGGGATCTCGGCCATGTGCCAATACAGGTCTTTAGCGCCATTGGCGTAATCATCCAATTGGCGAATCAGGCTGGGAGTGAGGTTGAAGGTAGCGTGGATGGTCGGATAATTCTCCAGCATGGCGGCCATGTCCACGTAGTCCTTGGCGGCGTGCATGCGCACCCAGGGACGGATATATAGGTTGGTTTCGGGATCTTTGTAGTACACCGGTTGGTGCTGGTGCCAGATGAGCGCCAAATAGATCGGCGCTTCCGCTGATTTGGCTGCCTGCTCGGTGGGCTGCGCCGGAGCACATGATGCCAGTAGCAGGGCCGTGGCGACAAGGAAAAAGGCAAACCGGCGCATCAATGTTCCCGCTGTTTTTCCTGTGTGCGCTGGCGGATGAGAGATTTGTAGAAGGCCAGCATTTCCTGGTCTTGCGCCTCGCCCCACAGCATAGGGGCTCGGCAGCCCACCAGCCGGTCACCGGGGTCTTTGGAGGGATGCTCGGACATGCCCACTTCGGTGCCATAGTAGATCACCGGCGGGCCGGGTAGCTTGAATTGGAGTTCGGCGGCGGAGCGCAGTTTGGATTTATCTTCTCCAGCGATGAACAGGAAGCGCTTCATGTCATGGTTATCCAGGAAGCTGGGCAACAGCAGGTTCGAATCCCTAAAGAATTCTACGTGGCGATCCAGGAAGACGTCGAAATCCTCTTTCGTAATCGAGCCATACCCATATGTACGACGCACGGCATCATTGAAACTGAAATCCAGCAGGCCGTCCACCCGCCCTTCGTAGTGCAGGAAATCCGGTGGCGGTTCAACCACTTCGCCAAAGTTGAAGCTCTCCGGGTTTTCCCGTTTGCAGGCCATTTGAAACTCAGTCCAAAATTCGGGGCCAGGGCCATTGGCATGGTCCAGGCGGAAGCCGTCTATCTCAAATTCGGTCAACCAGTAGCGGGCAATGTCGACCATCCATGTCCGGGCAGCGTCATTCGTGAGGTTCACCTGGGGCATCGTGCGCACGCCAAAGAAGGTGCGGTAGCCGATCTCGGATTGGTCAAAGATGAAATGGTTGCGATAAGAGCTATCGCCCTTTTGAGACGCCTCTACAAAATAAGGATGCTGGTTGGAGGTGTGGTTAGCTACCAGATCCAGCAGAATTTTGACCCCGCGGCGATGTGCTTCCGTGGTCAAGGCGTGCATAGCTTCATTACCGCCCAGCCGTTCGGATACCGACTGGTAGTCGATCACATCATAGCCGTGATAGCTGGTGCTGGGCCAAGTGGGACTGAGCCAGATGGCGGTAGCGCCCAGCTCCTGGATGTAATCCAGTTTGTCACGAATACCCCACAACGTGCCTCCACAATAATCGCTGAGGTGTTCGGTTTGAGTTCATTCTCGGCCATCGCCGGGATGGAAGCGGTCGGAGAAGATGTGATAGATGATGACCTCATGTGCCCATTGAGGCGGATCATGGCGGCCGACCTGGTAGGAGAATACCTTGCCGCCTGTGGTCGGTTCGGGCTGCACTGGAGGCAGCGGCACCTTGTCGAAGTGGTGCGTGTGTGGCCTGTTCCTGGCGCAGTTTGGGGTCGGGCCAATCGGCGTGGGCGAAGAGCTCGCCATCCTTGAAACCCGCTACGGCGTAGCGCACCAGTGTGCCTTCCGGCTGGGCAGGGATCTGGCCGGCCCAATACTCCAAATAACCCCAACTAAACGTGTCCCACTCCACGTGGCGGCGGGTAAGGCTAATGCTGCGCGTGGGCGAACCTGTACCATTCGAGTTGGCCGGGCGGCTACCATCCAATGTATAGAAGCAGCGCAACTCATCCAGCTTCAACTCAGGACCCCACTTCGGCAAACACGGTTACGGGTTTGCCGGGTTGCGGCTGCAAGGGGTCAGTTGCGTAATTGTGTTGGATGCCGCGGCGATGAGCACGATGATGGACGAGCTTGAGCTCGTCGGTCATCAAAGTGCCAAAGATGATGTCTTCCATTAATTTCCTCGGAGATGGAGTGGGATTAATAAGGGACGGCCGGGAAAGTTATCCTTTCACCGACCCCAGGGTCAGGCCGCTCACAATGAAATCCTGCAGGACTATATAAATGACTACCGTCGGGATGGCGCCAATTAGCGCCCCCGCCGCAAAGATGCCCCAGGACTGGGCGAAGTTCTGGCTGATATATAGATAAAGTCCTACCATGAGAGTAAACTGGTCGGTGCTGCGAAGGAGACACATTGGCCAGCACAAATTCGTTGAAGGTGCCCACAAATGCCAAGACGCCTACCACAGCCAAGACAGGCCTGACCAGCGGGAAAATCAAAGCCCAGAAAGTCTGCCAGGGGGAGGCCCCGTCCACGGCGGCGGATTTGTCTATGTCACGTGGGATCGAATGAAATAACCTTTCATGAGCCAGATATTGATGCCCATTTGGGCGCCGAGGTAGACCAAAATCAAGCCGCCGTGGCTGTTAAGGCCGAAACTGGGGAAGTAATCGCCGATCTGGCGCAGAAAAAGGAACAGAGCCACCATGGTGAGTAAGTTGGGGAACACCTGGATGAGTAGGATAGTGAGCAGCAGCGAGTGACGACCGCGGAAGCGGAAGCGCGAAAAGGAGTAAGCGGTGAGCATGGTGACGAACACGGCTAGGACAGAAGTAATGCCTGCCACTTTCACCGAATTCCACAACCACAGAAAGAAGGGATGCAAGGGATCGTTCAGCAGGTCGCTGAAATTTTGGGTGCGAAAGCGTTGGGGGGGATGAATGATTGAGTAGCCATCGAAGAGCTGGGGTTGAAAGCCGCCGAGATGATCCACACGATGGGGAACAAGGCAAAGAAGAGTGCAAAAATGGTGACAATGATCTGAAGGATCGCGCCGCAATCGGCGCTGGCGGTGCATGGAACGGCCAGGTAGTGTGCGGCGGCTGCGCCAGGGAGGAGCATTTAGAGGGAGCAGCGAGGGCAGGCTAACGTATTCTTGCTCAGACATTTTCCGAGACCTCCTCCCAGGTTCCCATGAGGCGATATTGGAATAGGGTGATGCCAGCCACGACCAGGAAGATCATGATGGTGATGGCATTGGCATAGCCGTAATCCGGAGCCGTGCCCGAATTCAAAGGCCAATCTGTACGTATAAGAAATCAAAATATCGGTGTAGCCAGCCGGCGTGGCCGTGTTGGGTATTGGTGGCCGGCCTTCGTTGTATGCGTAAATGACTGCGAAATTATTGAAATTGAATGTAAATGAAGAGATCAGCAACGGCCCAACGGCCACCAATAGGAGGGGCAAAGTGATCCTCCAGAAGCTGTGCCAAGCGTTGGCTCCGTCCACCTCAGCCGCTTCATACACATCGGCAGGGATTGCTTGGAGCGCCCCGCTGCACACCAGCATCATGTAAGGGAAGCCCAGCCACAGGTTCACCAGCAGTACACCCACTTTGCTCCAAATAGGGTCGGTGAACCAGCCCGGGGACCAACCGATCAGGTTGATCATATTGGAAGCGATCACGCCGAAGTGCTGGTTAAGCATGCCGCGCCAGATCAAAATGCCAATCACGCCAGGAATGGCATAGGGCAGGATGAGCAGGGTTCGAATGAGCTTGCGATAACGCATGGTGGGGTCGTTGTAGACCAGGGCCAGGAACAAACCCAGAGCAAAGGTGGACGCCACCGATACGAGGGCGAACAATAGTGTCCAAATAAATATCTCCACAAAGGGGCCAGTCAGGGCAGGGCTGCCAAACAATCGCTGGAAGTTGGCAAACCCTACGTTGACCTGAAAGCCGGGATTGAGACTGGAGCCGTCGGCGGCGATCCACTGCCCACTGGATTCATCAGCTGGATAGACCACCCCGGTGATTTGATCGGTGATGGCATCCTGCTGCTCGTTGTAGACGTAGCGCGGCTGCAGTTGCGCCGCCTCCCGGAGGGATTTGATCTTGACCGTGAGCGGTGGGTCACCAAATTCCAAACCAGCCAGCTGGCTATCCAGGATGGGAATGATGTCCGGTAGCGTCAGGCGGGTGTAATCCCCAATATTGGCGGGGATGCCAGCTGCGTCAGGCGGCCCCACGTCTCCTTCGCCGGGAGTGGCGGCCCGCAACGGCTGGCTAGGATAGGCAACAAAGCCGTTGCCGTCGGCATCCAACAACCACAGCACAAAGCTGCCATCCGCGGAGCGGTAGGCGGTCCAGTTGTAGACGATGCCGCCCTCTGGCAGGTAGGTATCCTGCCCAATGCGGCGGACGGACTGCACCTTGGTAAGCAGGTGGCCGTCGCTATAGTTGGTGAAGGCCGTGTAAACCGTAAAAATGATGGGGTATAGCACCATCAGCAGAATGATGGCGAACGCGCCGGACATCCAGCGCAAGGGATAAAAACGATACCACAGGTTGACTACATTAATAAGGACGGTGGTGAGGGTAATGATGGCGGCCAGCGGCCATAGCCCATCATGAACGAAGATGTAAATCAACACAACAGCAAACGCGTCCACAATGGCCAGCGCCACCAAGCGCAAGGCCATGCGGGGCAGGGAACTAGCCAGGGAAGCCAGGGAAGGTTTCCCTCCCCTGGCTTGTGAACCCTTAGACTTCATTAGAAGAGGATTCTACTTTCCTTCTTGAAGACTATTGGCTGATGAGGGCTACGCACCTGATTTGGCAGCAGTAGCGAAGGCTTCGTCAGCCTGCTGCTGCTGGGTGATGGTCAGCGTGATGGCATTGGTCAAAGACTCCCACACGGACCCCATTGCGGGGATGGCAGGCATGGGGACGCCATCGGTGCCAGCTACCGCGAAGGCAGCCAGGTCGGGATCGTCGGCGCCAGCGAGTACAGTCAGGTTGGCAGACGGGCGATCGCCAGCGTCATACATAGCCTGCATGAAATCGGTGGAAGCGAAGACCTCGGTCAGGATGGTCTGGGCCAGGAGTTGATTCTGGCTGAAGGCGCTGACCATGAAGCCTTGCACGCCCAGGAAGGGGCGGCCGGCGCCAGCGCCGCCATCGGGGAAGGCGTTGATGGTGTAGTTCATGCCGGAATCGCGGATCAGGCCAAGCGCCCACGGGCCGGTGCCAATGCAGGCCACCTTTCCGCTGGTGAACAGAGCATGCATGGTGTCATAGTCGATGTCGGGCTTCAAGTGCCCAGCCTCGGCCATGCTCTGCAGCCACTCGCCGGCGGCCAGAGCACCCGCGCGATCGAAACCTACGTCATTGGCGTCGTAACCTTGATCGGTGTGGCCGAACACGTAGCCGCCAAAGGAGGTCATCACGGGGTTGTAGTGATAGGGGTCGTTGGTCTGGATGGTCCAAGCGGTCACATCGCCACCCGATGACGCTTCCAACTGGTCAGCCAGAGCTGTCACCTCGTCCCACGTGGTGGGAGCGGGGTCAACCAGGTCGGGATTGCAGAAGAAGGCGATGTTCTCGGTAGCGTACGGCACGCCGTAGAGCTGGCCATCATAGGTGAATGCGTCAATAGCCGCAGGCAGGTAATCGCTGGCCATAGCGCCCAAGTCAATGGGAGCCACAAGGCCGTTGGCTACTAGCTGGCCAAGCCAGTCGTGCGCGCCGATGATGATATCGGGGCCTTCACCGGCTGGACCGGCAACGGCCAGCTGGTCGCGGATATCGCCAAAGCCCATTTCCTGAACATTTAGGTGCACGCCATACTGGGCGGCAAATTGGTTGCCAAGATCAGAAATGATCGGGGAACGGGTCTCGTCTGCCCAAACGGTCAGTTCGGTCAGGGGGGCGGCAGTGGGTTCTTCTGTCGGCGCGGCTGTCGGGGCTGCTGTCGGGGCTGCTGTGGGGGCCGCACCGCAGGCGGCCAGCACAAGGCTGGAAACCATCAGGGCGCTCATTAACCATAAAGTTGTCTTTTTCATTTCTCTTTCCTTTGCCTCTCTAGGCATACAAATTTTGGGATTTCTATTCTTTGTTCGTTATTTACCTATCCTGAGTGAAGCCTCCTTTCGTTGCCTATTCAACCTCAAGATACTTCGCCATACCCTGTCGGAGATGATCCAACAGGCTGACTAACTGTTTGTTTTCGGCCGGGTTCAAAACGCCAAAGCGTTCGTCCAAAGATCGGTTGTGCAGCCGATTCATCTGCTCGCGCAGGCGGGCGCCTTTGGTGGTGAGGATTACCAGTTGGGCCCTTCCGTCCCGCTTGTCTTCCAGGCGCTTCACTAAACCCTTCTTTTCCAGCGCGGTCTGTTGTGCGCGCGATCTGGCTCTTGGAGCGCAGCAGCCGTCCACTTAAGCGGGTCAAACGCAGGCCATTGGCGGAATCAATCAAGTTCAATAAGCGAAACTGGGTGGTGGTGAGACCAAAGGGGTCAAGAACTAGGCGGTCGCCAAAGTCCAACAACACATAGACATCATGAATTAAACGATATGGATGTTTTTGGTCTTGACCGGAGGTCGGGGAGTAGGCCATCGATTGGGTGACGCTACAAATAGTTGCGTATGCAACCAATAGGATTTTAATACATTCCTAATCTTTGTCAAGGATTTTAGGGCTGTTCGGCAAATGTAACCGGTTACGTGATAACTCTTGGCACAAGATTTAATAGTTGGGGATGCTTTGTTGGGCCGCCCCCACAAAACCATGTCTCTCACTCTGGCCGCCGGATGATTAGCCCTTCATTCGGCCGCAACTGCAGTGGGGTCAGCGAACAAGGCCCTTCCAGGTCCAGGTAAGTGGAGAGCACAACGTTCCCATCAACATTAGCGGGGACGCGTACCTGCTGCGGCTGATTGCTGAAGTTCAGTGCAATAACATAGCTGTGGTTATCCAGGCTGCGCTGGAAAACGTAGCAGTTTTCGTTGCCGCCGTCCACAGAACGATATTCCCCGCGGTGCAGCGCGGGCGTCTGCCGCCGCAGCCACAGCAAGCGCCGCACGAAGTCCAGATGCGAGCCGGCCGCCTGCGACTGGGCTGACACGTTGCGTTCGGGATAGTCGGCGCTGACCGGCAGCCAGGGCTCCACCTTGCTGAAGCCCGCGAAGGGCTCGGCGTTCCATTGCATCGGCGTGCGGTACATATCACGGTTGCGCTCCGGCCCCAGGTTCCTGCCCTGCGGGTCCTGAATACGGTCCGCAGGGATGACCCCGTTTTGCATGCCGATCTCGTCGCCGTAATACCAGGTCGGCGTGCCGCGCAGGGTGAGCAGCAACATGGCCGCCACCCTGGCCTGCGGGGGACCGACCCGCGAAGCCAGCCGGGGGTAGTCGTGATTACCCAGAACGTAGTTGGGCCAGCCAAACTCAGGCACCGCGGCCTCGAGGTCCTCCACCGATTTGCGGATCGCTTCCGGTTTCCAGGGAGCGAACAACAATTGGAAGTTGAAAGGCAGCTGCAAGCCATCGCCATGCTCGCCAAAGTAGCGCGCCCAGCGTTTAGGCGGGAACCAGATCTCGCCGATGGCGCAGCGATCGCCGTATTCGTCCAGCAGTTGGTGGAATTCGCGGATCACATCCTGCACTTCGTCCAAGTCTTCGGTGTAGATGTGCAACTGGCGGCCGAACAGGTCGTTGGCCGGCAGCTTGCTGGCATCCACCTCGGGATTGGGCGGATTGTCGCGGAACTGGGGGTCCTTAAAGATCATCCCCACCACATCCATACGGAACCCATCGATGCCGCGTTCCAGCCAGAAACGCAGCACGTCCAGCATCGCCTTCTTTACTTCCTGGTTGCGCCAGTTCAGCTCGGGCTGTTCCACCAGGAACTGGTGCATGTAATACTGCCCGGTCTTCTCATCCCAGGTCCAGGCCGGGCCCCCAAACACGGCGCCCCAATTGTTGGGCGGCGAGCCATCCGGCTTGGCGTCCTTCCATATGTACCAATCGCGCTTGGGATTGTCGCGGCTGCTGCGTGATTCCAGGAACCAGGGATGCTGGTTCGAGGTGTGGTTGGGCACATAATCCAGAATGACCTTGATGCCGCGCCGATGCGCCTGGGTGACCAGTTCATCCAGGGTGGCCAGATCGCCAAACATCGGGTCCACGTTGCAATAGTCGGTTACATCGTAGCCGAAGTCGGCCATAGGCGAGGGGAAGATGGGGCTGATCCAAATCGCGTCCACGCCCAGCGATTGCGGCGTGCCGTCGTACAGGTAATCCAGCTTGTCAATGATGCCTTGCAGGTCCCCGATACCATCCCCGTTGCTGTCTTTGAAGCTGCGCGGGTAGATCTGGTACACGATGCCATAGCGCCACCAGTTGCCTTTGGTCGATTCGCTCATTGCCACATCCTCATGGGAAATTTGCTTGTGCACGGCACAGCATACTGCATTTTTTGCGTCACACGCCGTATACTGGTCGCATGGTCGGCGACCAAGTTCTACATTTCCTTGCCACCGAGAGCCAGGGCCAAGTCTCGGCGCTGTTGCTGCGTCCCAAGAAGGCCACGGCGCTGCTGGCCCTGGCGCACGGGGCGGGCACGGATATGCGCCACCGCTCCATGGAAATGCTCAGCCTGGTGCTAGCCGAGCGGGGAATCGCCACTTTGCGTTACAACTTCCCTTACAAAGAGCACGGCAGCGGGGGTCCCAACCCCAAGCCGGTGCTCACCGCCACGGTGCGTTCC
This sequence comes from uncultured Chloroflexia bacterium, assembly GCA_963797275.1. Classification (GTDB taxonomy): domain Bacteria; phylum Chloroflexota; class Anaerolineae; order Anaerolineales; family UBA11579; genus JAMCZK01. The sequence goes on from CAWCOT010000002.1 coordinate 414,491, forward strand.
GCAGTGGCTGCCGCGGCCCAGGCCGCCCCGGGCTTGCCGCTGTTCGCCGGCGGGCGTTCCATGGGCGGGCGCATGACCTCGCTGGCCGCCAGCCAGGAGCCGCTGCCCGGCGTGCGCGGTATCGTGTTCTTCGCCTTTCCGTTACACCCGGCGGGCAAACCGGGTACTGAGCGCGCCGAGCACCTTTTCGAGGTAAGCGTACCCATGCTGTTTCTGCACGGGCCGCGCGATACGCTGGCGCTGCCGGAACTGCTGCAGCCGCTGATCGAAAGGCTGGGTGCCGGCTCCACGCTGCACACGCTGGCCGGGGCGGACCACAGCTTCAAGGTACTCAAGAACTCGGCCCGCACTGAGGCGGATGTCTACGCCGAGGCGGCCGACGCCACCGCGGCATGGATGGCCGGCGTGCTGGCGGGTAGAGCAAATCGAGCTCTTTTTGTAGAGCCTTAACTCATCTTTAGTCGTCGGCGGATATTGGCTGCTACTGGCTGAATTGGCGCGTGGGCAGGGTGTAATAGTTGTAAACTGCCCGCGCCAGGTCGGAAAACATGCTGGACGCCGGGTCGAAGATCAACTGCACGGGCTGGTACAGGAAGATCACCAGCACATAATCCCCCGCCGGGGTAAATACAATCCCGCCATCCCCCATGGTGTTGATCACCCCCGTATTGGGGTTGGTCACCCAGCCGTGTTTGTGGGCGATACGCGTGCCCTCCGGGGCGCCGGCTTCCAGCAGAACGGCAGTGCGATTGGTACTGAGCAAGTTGAGCATATCCTGACATTCGGCCTGGCTGATCTTGTCACCGAAAACGGCCACCAGCGCCCCACCCCCGTCCTCGGCACATTGGTACAGGTCTGCCAGCATCATGCCCATGTCGGTGGGCGTCGTCTGGGTATAGGGGTCTGGATCGGTGAAGATATCCGTGCGATTGCTGGCCGCGGTGGCATAACGGCGCAGCAGGGGCGCGCCGTCATAGAACTGGCCGCCCAGGAAAGTATTCTGGATGCCCATGGCGCGCAGATCATCGGTGACCATGATGGGTGCCCGCTCCGAGTCGATCACATTCTGCATCAGCGTGTCGGTGGCTACGTTATCGGATTTTTCGATCATCTCCGCCAGCAGGTTTTGGGTGGCATCGTTGGGCTGCCCATCCAAGCGTTGGTACACCGAGAACATGATGGGGATTTTGATCAAGCTCATCGCCGAGAAGCTCACGTCAGGGTCGGTGGGCAGGTCCGTTCCCAGCTGGTAGGCGAAATGCAGCTCCTGCCCGCTGTTCAGATCCTGGAAGTAGATGTCTGCCAGGCCGTCATATCCGACAATGTCCATGATCTGCTGCAATTGCACCTGCAGGTTTTGCAGGTTGGGCCGCGCCGGGTTGCTTTCCTGGATGGTCAGCTTGACCACACGCTCGGTGGGCGAGGCCAGGGCCTGTGCGATCTTAGGTACCGCGTCGTCGATATTCATTACCGTACCGGGGTCGCCCAGTACGAATTGAGTGGTGCCAGCCACCGGTTTGGCGGGGCCGGGCGGCTTGTCGTAACGGGCAGCCAGATCGTCCTGGAGGTAACTGCGCAACAGCGGCTCCGAGTAGCTGCTGTCCAGGGGGATTTCGGCCGGATTGGACACCTGCCCCCACAGGTAATTCCAGAAGCCACCCCAGAACGAGGAGCCGGTGCGCTCCAGGTCGGCGGCAGCGATCATGCCATCCAGGTTCAAGGTGAAGTCAACCTGCGTGGGATCCATATGGATGAGGCTGTCCCCATATTGCAGCTCCACCGGCGTTCCGTAGACCTCCAGCAGGCGTTCGGCGGCGTCCTGGCGGCTGATGCCGCCCACGGGTACGCCGGCGATGACCAGGCCGGCGGGGAAATTGGCGCGATCGCGGCTATAGACGATAAGCTGCAGCGTGAGCAAAACCACCGTGGCAATCAGCAACAAGCTGGAAGCCCACTGGGCAAAGGAAGTACGCGGCCGAACGTGGAGGGACATCGGAGAACGGCGCGAGTATATCATCTGGGATTCCGTGCTAGAATCGCGGCGCATTAAGGCTCAATAAAAGCTTCTTTCGATTTCTTCCATCATGCGAAGCCTGCTCATATACCTTTCCAAAGCCGGCTGGGCGCGGCGCCTGATCATGGCCCTGCCCTTTGCGCGCCGTACGGCGCGCCGTTTTGTGGCCGGAGAGACCGATGCGGCCGCGCTGCAGGCCGTGGGGACCCTGAACCAGGCAGGCATGTTAGCCACCCTGGATCTGCTGGGGGAGCACACAGAGAATGAGGCCGCGGCCAACGAAGCCCGCCTGAAAATCCAGCAGCTGCTCACCCGCATCGCCCAGAGCGGCCTGCGCGCCAGCGTTTCCATCAAACTCACCCAGATAGGGCTGAAGCTGGACGAGAACCTGTGCGCCCGGCAGCTTAAGAGCATCCTGGAAGAGGCCGCCGCGCACGGCCTGTTCGTACGTATCGACATGGAGGAATCAGCCTGCGTGGACGGGACCTTGCGCCTGTTCCGCCAGATGCTGCTGGAAGGGTTCAAGAATGTCGGCATCGTCATCCAGGCGGCGCTGTACCGCAGCGATGATGACGTATTGGCCCTGCTGCAAGATAAAGCCCGCATCCGGCTGGTAAAGGGAGCCTATATGGAGCCGCCGGACGTCGCCTTCCCCAGGAAGGCTGACGTGGACGCGGCCTTTGACCGCCTGACGGATTTCATGCTGCACTCCAGCGCCTCGGCAGATCTCGAGCGCGGCAAGGATGCTGTGTGGCCGCCGCTGGCCGCCATCGCTACGCACGACGAGAAACGCATTGATTTCGTCACCCAGCACGCCGCCGAGATCGACCTGCCCAAAGACCGCTTCGAATTCCAGATGCTGTACGGCATCCGCACCGACCTGCAGCGTAAACTGGCGGAGCAGGGCTATGGCGTGCGCGTGTATGTACCCTTCGGGAGCGAGTGGTACCCGTACTTCATGCGCCGGCTGGCAGAGCGCCCCGCCAACCTGTGGTTCTTCTTATCTAATTTGCTGCGCAGATAGGCTCTGGGCCCGGGCCGCAGGACCGTTCGCTTACCTCATTTTGATTACAGCCAACCAGGCACTCCACCATCTGGTAATTCCGACTGAGCCGCGCAGCGGCGACGAGGAATTCCCAATGTGTGTATCGCTAAAGAAAACCACAAAGGCACAAAGAAAAATGGAAATAAGCTTTGTGCCTTTGTGGCGGCGACTGGGACAGGCTCCCCCTTACCGGAACAGGTACAAGGATTTTGCATCCGAACCATTGGGCCAACTGATTGGGGCTTACAAAACTCACACAAGCGTTGAGATCAACAAGCTAAACGGAACTCCAGACGATCAATTCGAGCAACGCAACTAGATGAATATATAATTCGTGACCAACGCGATTACAAATCCATCTGGGCCTACATCGATTCGAACCCGGATACCTGGGAATAAGATAGGGAATATCTTACGGAATAACATGTCTGACACAAATATGGACCTGGCAATGCAACTGGCGGACACGCTGGAAGATGAAGGTCGCAAGACTGTTGAATTCTTCCGGGCGCTAGCCCCGGAACAGCGCAATCTGCAAGTCTATGCGGACGGGCAAGCCTGGAAAGTGCATAATGTGCTGGCCCACTTCACCGAGGTGGAAGGCAGCATCTCCAAGCTGATCGCCCGCATCGTCGGTGGGGGTGAGGGGGTCAGCGAAGATTTCGACATCGACCGCTGGAATGCCAAGCACACCGCCGAATTGAGCACCCAGGACCAGGAAACCTTATTGGACGAATTCACCCAGCGGCGCGCCGCCACGGTGGAGATGGTGCGCGGCCTGAGCGACGCCGACCTGGAGAAACGCGGCCGCCATCCGGCGCTGGGTGACTCCCAGGTCAAGGATATGCTGCGGCTGATGTACCTGCACCTGCAGGGGCACCAGCGAGACATCAAACGGGCGCTGAAATAGCGCCCGTTTTCATGTGACTATTTGGCGTCCGGGTCATTCTGGTGGATGCCGAAGACGTTGCCTTCGGTATCTTCGCAATAAGCCTGCCAGCCGATGCCGGGGATGGGATGCACGGGGCTGGTCACCTTGCCGCCGTTCTTTTCCACGGCGGCCACCGCGGCGTGGGCATCTTCCACGTCGATGGTGTTGGTGGTGCCTGGCTCGTCCGGCTTGCTGCGCCGGCCCAGGCCGCCGTCGATGCCAGGAGTGCCTTCTTCCCCGGTGGTGACGAACCAGTATTCCATGGGTCCTTCCCACTTCTGCACTTGCCACCCAAAGGTATCGGCATAGAACTTGGCCATGCGCTCGGGATCCTCACCGACTATTTCGAAATGCACTACTCGAGCCATTTTCTTCTCCAAGAATCAAAATTGAGTGCCGAATTCTATCAGCAGTGCCAAAACGATTAGTTCTTTTTTGCACAAAAAGAGTAAAAAAACCATATCCCCAGCGTAACCACCAAATGAGGCTAGGGTTAATAGATGTGAGCGGCGGTTGCCGCACACACTTTCTCTAAAGGAGAGAAAAAGATGGATACAAGCAGTCTTGGTAAGTGGGCCTGGCTTATCGCCCTCGTTGTGTGGGTGGTAGTAGGCGCTTTGGCTGGCCTGGGTATCGACCTGGGTCTCCCCGCGATCGTCACCGACATCGTGGCTGCGCTGGCCTTCCTGGGCGGCATTTTCTATGTCGCTGGCATGAAGGACCTCACTGGTTTCTTCATCACCGCTTTGGCCTTGGCCGCCTTCTCCGCTGGCGCCGGTATGCTGTTCGTTGATCAGCTCGGTGGCCTGGTGAGCGGCATCCTGGGTGGCGCGGCTTCGGCTGCTGCTGCAGCTTCTGCAGGCGCCCTGATCATGGTCGTGTACAACTGGATCATGTCTTCAATGAAGTAATCTATTTTGTTCTTTTTTTCAAAAAGGACGGGCCTAAGGCCCGTCCTTTTTGATTCGACCATCGCAACCTGCCCAGGTCTGGCCATCGTGGCGGGATTGTGGGTTTCCGCGGTGTTAACAGGCATCTCCGTTACAAGGCCTATTTCTGATTCTTAGCGTGTTGGCATTGCTGGTTGGGGATCGTTTGTTCACCAGTCAAATTTTCGTTACTCAGTTGGTATAAAAAAGAGCGAGAAACTCTCGCTCTTTTAAGTCTAATCAATCCTTGCGCATTAATCTGTGCGTTCGCTGAGGCGTCGCTGCGCTTTTCGAATGGCTTTTTGCTTGGCGATGCGGCGCTCTTCGCTGGTGGAAATAAACCAACGCTTACGGCGCACTGTGCTAAGCACTTTGCTGCGAGCCACTTTTTTGCGGAAGCGCTTCAGCAAGGATTGCTGTGACTCCCCAGGTCTCAGCATTACTTTCGGCAAGACCACACCACCTTTCCAATGTGGATTCCTTTAGCCCGCCTTGACACAAAACACTTCCTGCCAGGGCAGGAAGCTATGTATTGAAGGTTAGCCTTAGACGCGGATTATAACACAGCCAACCAGCCTACATTCCAACCAAGCCCGTAACAGGTGGGGCATGTGCCTTCGTTCTCCGATTTGAAAGGGGTACCCATGGATAAACACGGAAAGGCCAAAACGTCTGTGAAGGAAGTCGTTCACTAAGATCCGCAGCCAGTGAAAGGGACGGCTTAGGCCGTCCCTTTTCGTTTAAGGCCGCGCTTATAATCGCTCGTATGACCAACAAGGAATTGGCGGATACCTTTGCGCTGGTAGCTGACCTGCTGGAAATCAAGGGCGAGGTCATCTACAAGACCCTGGCCTACCGCAAGGCGGCCGAAAGCCTCAGCAGCCTGGGCCGGGATGTGAACGACATTTGGAAACAAGGCGGCCAAAAGGCTTTGCTTGAAATTCCCGGCGTGGGTAAAGCCATCGCCGAAAAAATCGAGGAACTGCTGAAAACCGGCAGTCTCCAGTACCTGGAGAAGGTCAAAGCGGAAGTGCCGGCCGAACTGGCCGCGCTGCTGCAAATTCCGGATCTGGGCCCAAAGAAAGTGGGCATGTTCTACAAGGAATTGGGCGTGCTCAGCATCGAACAGCTTAAAGGGATGGCCGAGGCCGGCAAGCTGCGTGACCTGCCCGGCATGGGCGAAAAATCCGAGGCCAAGATCCTGGCCGGCATCCAGTCGCTCAATCGACGCAGCGGGCGGCTGCCGCTGGGCACGGTGCTGCCCTTCGCCCAGGAACTGCTGGCAGACCTGCGTAAACTACCCGGTGTGAAGGCCGCCGAGATGGCCGGCAGCTTGCGGCGCATGCGTGCCACGGTGGGCGACATTGACCTGCTGGTGGGCACGCGGGATCCGCAGGCGGTGATCCAGGCTTTTGTGGGCATGCCCAATGTGGCCCGCGTGTTGGGCCAGGGTAGCGTGAAATCCAGCGTGGAATATCACAACGGCATGCGCGCCCAATTGTGGGTGCACCCGCCTGAGCGTTTTGGCACCGCCCTGCAATACGCCACCGGCTCCAAGGAGCACAATGTGCGCCTACGCGAGATGGCGCTGGACAAAAAGCTCTCTCTTTCAGACCAGGCCTTTTTAAAGGAAGACGGCAGCGAAATACTCTGCGCTACCGAGGCGGAGGTCTACAAGGTCCTGGGCCTGCCCTACATCCCCCCGGAAATTCGCGAGGACCGCGGGGAAATTCAGGCCGCATTGAAGGGCGAACTGCCCAGGCTGGTCGAGACCAGGGACATCCAGGCCGAACTGCACTGCCACACCACCTGGAGCGATGGACAGCTCAGCATTCTGGAAATGGCCAACGCGGCCAAACAGCGCGGCTACAAGGTGCTGGCCATCACCGACCATTCGCACAGCCTGGGCCTGGTAAATGGGCTAACGCCGGAGCGCCTGCGTGAGCAGCGCAAAGAAATCGACAAGGTGCGCAAGAAGATGGGCAATGACCTGCTCATCCTGCACGGCATCGAAATGGAAATCAAGGCCGACGCCACCTTGGACCTGCCCGACGAGACCTTGGAATGGCTGGATCTCGTCATCGCCTCATTGCATGTGAGCATGCGCCAGCCGCGCACCCAGGCTACCCAGCGCCTGCTGGCTGCCATGCGCAACCCGCACGTGGACATCATCGGGCACCCCAGCAATCGCCTGCTGCCTGACCGGGAAGGCGCCGACCTGGATTGGGACGCGGTGCTGCAAACCGCAGCCGAGACCGGCACCGCCCTGGAAATCAACGCCAATCCCCAGCGCCTGGACCTGGACGATGTGCAGGCCCGCCGGGCGATCGAGATGGGCATCCACATCGCCATTGATACCGACGCGCACCACAGCGACCACCTTGACTTCCTGCCTTTCGGGGTGGCCACTGCCCGCCGCGGCTGGGTGACCGCCAAAGACGTGATCAACGCCTGGACGCCAAAGCAGCTGCAAGCCTGGCTGAAAAGTAACTAGCCGCCAGGCTGCGGTTAACACAACCACATAAACCAGCCGCCCTCCGGCGGCTGGTTTTTTTATCCGTATTTCCCCGACATTCTCCCGCCCCATCCTTTTGTCTGGACAAATGTCCCTAATTACGTAGTGACATGCGACCTACTTTATGGGGACTTCTATACCTTACTTAAGCACGCCATTAAGGGCAACATACCCTTAGTTTCATGATCGAAAGGAGCTCGCCATGAAAGTAACCTTAGATCGCCGCCATTGTTCCCGCTGGCAAGGGTCTTGCGAAAGCTGTTTCGCCACCCGGCTAGAGCAGAACAATTTTGACGCCGCAGACTGCGGCTTGCAAGTCTTGGATGACGGCCGCAAAACCATCGATTTTGCCATCACAGATCGGGACGGAAGCCACAAAACGCTCAGCGTAACCCCTGAGAATCGCGCAGAGGCTGTCAACTCCTGGCTGCATCTTTGGCAGCAGCAATCTGGAGCGGCCAGTTAACCCAGGGGAAATCAAGGCTGTGGTTTTTCCATCCCACATCCGGCATGTTCGCCACTTTGTTAAGCGTCCCTACTTACGCGGCGAGGAGGCAGCATGAACATCTTTTTGGATCGCAGCAAATGCAAACGCCAGGCGGGTTGTGAAGCCTGTTTTAGCAACCACCTGCTGTGCGAGGATTTCGACCAGGCGGATTGCTGCCAGGCACTAAGCGACACCCAGCGCCCGGAGCTGGTCTTCCGGGTGCGCGACCGCGACCAGAGTATTAAGACCTTTGTGGTCAACGACGAAAACAGGAACCTGGCGCGTTCTTCCTGGATATGGCTGTGGGAACAGCAAGCCGGACCGGTAATCTGAAAGGAACCTATGGCCGTTAAAGGTTGGATTGACGTCAACGAACTGCAGTGCAAGGGCTGCGAGTTGTGCGTGCAGGCCTGCCCCCAGGAAGTGATGAGCCTGGACCTGAACCGGTTGACCCCCAAGGGCTATCACCCCGCCCACCTGCACGCCGAAGGCTGCACCGGCTGCGCCATCTGCGCCGTGGTGTGCCCTGAAGCCGCACTGAGCGTCTATCGCCAGGTGGAACCACGCAGCGTGGCCGCGGCCGCCTAAGGAGAACGCAATGGCAAAAGAGCTACTTAAAGGAAACACGGCTATTGCAGAAGCGGCCATCCGTGCCGGCGTCGAAGCCTATTTCGGGTATCCCATTACGCCGCAAACCGAACTTCTTGAGCACATGGCTGCCCGTATGCCGGAACTGGGCCGCACTTTTGTGCAGGCCGAGAGCGAAGTGGCCGCTATCAATATGGTGTATGGCGCCGCCTGCACCGGCAAACGCGTCATGACCACCTCCTCCAGCCCGGGTGTCAGCCTGATGATGGAGGGCCTCTCCTATATTGCCGGCACCGAAGTGCCCATGGTGATGGTGGATGTGATGCGCGGCGGCCCGGGCCTGGGCAACATTGCCCCCTCCCAGGCAGACTATTCCCAGATGGTGCACGGCGGCGGCCACGGGGACTATCACCCCATTGTGCTGGCTCCCTCCAGCGTGCAGGAAGCCATCGATTTCACCGTATTGGCCTTCGATCTGGCCGAAAAGTATCGCGATATTGTGGTGGTCCTGGCGGATGGCAGCATCGGACAGATGATGGAACCGGCGGAACTTCCGGAAATGCAGCCCCTGCGCAAGAACCTGCCCGATTGGGCCGTCACCGGGGAGCCCGGCCGGCCGCGCCGGCTGCTCACCTCGATCTATTTGAATCCCGAGGAAGAAGAAGTAACCAACATGCGCATGCTCGAGCGCTGGATGCGCATCCAGGAAGAGGAAGTGCGTTTCAAGGAGTATTTCCTGGAAGACGCCGAATACGTCGTCGTGGGCTTTGGCACTGCCGGGCGCGTGGCGCTCAGCGCGGTGCGCGCCGCCCGAGAAGCAGGCATTAAAGTCGGCCTGTTCCGTCCCATCACGCTCAGCCCTTTCCCTGAGCAGCAGCTCAAACAGCTGGCTGCAAGGGTGAAGGGCATGCTGGTAGTGGAAATGAACGCCGGCCAAATGCTGGATGACGTGAAGCTGGCCGTGGAAGGACAGGCCCCCGTGGAGTTCTACGGGCGCCTGGGCGGCGTGGTGCCCTTCCCCGAGGAAATCCTGGCGGAGATCCGCCGCCTGGACGCCGGGCCCATGGTCAGCCACAACGGACACACCCGCCAACGCTGGCTGGAACGTTTAGCCATAGTGAAAGCAGGCAATTGAAATGCTGAACACAAGCATACCTGACAGCGCCCAACTGGTTTACCAGCGGCCCCGCTCGCTAACCGACACAGTTACGCATTATTGTCCCGGCTGCACGCATGGCGTCGCTCATCGCCTGGTGGCCGAAGTGCTGGACGAAATGGGCTTCCGCGAGAAAACCATCGCAGTGGCCTCGGTAGGCTGCTCGGTGTTTGCCTATAACTACTTCGACCTGGACTTCGTGGAAGCCGCTCACGGTCGCGCCCCTGCCATGGCCACGGGTATCAAGCGCCTGTTCCCCGACCGGACGGTTTTTACCTACCAGGGCGACGGCGACCTGGTCTCCATCGGCATGGCCGAGGTGATGCATGCCGCAGCGCGGGGCGAAAATATCACCATCATCTTCATCAACAACGCCATTTATGGCATGACCGGCGGCCAGATGGCCCCCACCACCCTCCCGGGTATGCGCACCACCTCCAGCCCGCTGGGCCGCGACGTCGAAGTAACCGGCATGCCTATCCGCATGTCGGAAGTGCTGGCGAAATTGGATGGCAGCAGCTTCGTGGTGCGACGCAGCCTGCACGATGCCACCCACATCCGCAAGGCCAAAAAGGCCATTCGCACCGCCTTCGAGGTCCAGCAGCAAGGGTTGGGCTTCTCGCTGGTGGAACTGCTCTCCACCTGCCCCACCAACTGGGGCATGACGCCCAACGAAGCGCTGAGCTTTGTGAAGGACGAAATGGTCCCGTATTACCCGCTGGATGATTTCAAGGTGAGCGACGCGGTCAAGGCGTTGAAGGTTTAGGAGCGCAAATGCAAACTGAAATCGTGATCGCCGGATTTGGCGGACAAGGCGTCCTCTTCGCCGGGCAGGTGCTGGCTTACGCCGCCATGGACAGCGGCAAACAGGTTACCTGGTTCCCCTCCTACGGCCCGGAAATCCGCGGCGGCACGGCCAACTGCACAGTTATTGTCTCCGACGAGGCTATCGGCTCTCCGGCCGTGCGCCATCCGCAGGCCGTCGTGTGTCTGAATTTGCCCTCCCTGGATAAGTACGAACCGCTGGTCGCCGAAGGCGGCCTGCTGGTTTTGAACCGCTCGCTGATCAATCGCGACGTCGAGCGCCAGGACCTGCGCGTGGTGGAAGCTTCCGCCAACGAGCTGGCCGAGGCGCTGGGCGATAAGCGCCTGGTGAACGCCATCCTGCTGGGTGCCCTGGTGGAAGCCACAGGCGTGCTGCCCGTGGAGGCCATCAAAGCCGCGCTGAAGAACCACCTGCCCGCCCGGCACCAGGACCTGCTGCAGGCCAACTTCGCCGCCCTGGAAAAGGGCGCCGAGGCGGCGCGAGATTATTTGGTACACGCTTGAGTAAGGAGCCCCCGGTATTCTCTTGCAAGAGAATAAGTGCTTCAAGCTAGCCGGTCTCCTCTTTGTGCAGCGATCCAGCGGTTAAGGTCGCGCAAAAAAGGATTGACCTCATCTGGAGCGAGGACGATGACATCGTCCTCCTCTTTTATTAAGAAAACAGAGATACCGACGTCTTCAAAAACGATGGAGTTGGAGTATTTCTTGAGCGCCGGCCGGTAGGAATCCGGGCTCCCGGCGGCGGTGCTGCCAAAAGCCAGCCCCAGGCCCAGCAGCAAGTCCTGGCTTGTGCGGCGGGCATCCAACAGGCGCTGCATGCCGGTTTCAAAAGCCCCCAGGTAAGCCATGCCCGTGTGCATGTCGGGGCCCAGGGCCAGGCCCCAATCCTGGCCTGGCTTCGAGAGCACTAAATCCAGGGCGAGGTTGGCTTCAGGGGCCACTGTGTAACCCTGCGGCGCAAAATGCCTGTTTAAAACTGCCTTTAGCTCTTCGGCATGCATGCGGGAATTATAGCCACCCCCGCTAAGCGCTCAGCTACCAGCGATTAAGTTGATTGGAATCGGGCAAGGAGCCGTGCACACGGTCGTAGATCACCAGTACGCGCCAGAAGTTCAGGGTCAGCGCAACGGCGCCGCCCAGCAGGGAAGCCAGCCAGCTCAGGTCGGAAGAAAGGCCCAGCGCGCTGGCGAACCCGCCGCCGGCCCCGGCGCCGAAAGCCATCCCCAAGATCACCGACAAGGTGCCATACACCCCTGCCGCCACGGCAATCCAAACTTTGGGGTTGCGGATGTCGGCGTGCCTGACCATGGCATTGATGGCCAGGTTGGTCAACCACGGGGAAAGCACAAAACCTACGACTGCGTCTACCAATACTTGCTGCACGCGGGCTCCTTGATTATTGCGGCACTTGCCTGATTTACCACTGGCCGGCTGCGCGGGTTCACCCGGCGCTCAGGCGTTTAGCCATGAGGATATCCGGCTTGCCCGGCCCGTTGGCATCCGGGATGACGCCCACCACAGAGTAACCAAGTTTTTTATAGAACGCCGAGGGATGGCGGCCCAGGTTGCGCAGGCTGCCCAGGCGTTGCAAAACGTCAGGATACAGGTCCTCGCCGGCCAGGTTGGTTTGCCCGCTCTCGTCGTCCGTGCCGAGGTATAGGGTGGTAACTCCCCGCTGGGCGAGCAACTGCTCCACGTCACGCACCAGCGCCGCGCCGACCCCCTGGCGCTGGAAATCGGGATGCACGGCCAGGGGATGCAGTTCCCAGGCATGGCCGTCATAGCCTTCGATGGCGCCGGCCCAGCCCAGCAGGCGGCCCTGCGAATCCACAGCGGCGCGGGCCAGCCTGGCTTCGCCAGGCTGCGGAATATCTACTTGGCTTTGCCGGGATAACCGTACTCCCGCTTTGGGCGTCTGCCAGGAATTCGTCCACTTCCTGCAAGGCGTCCTCCAGGGTAGGCCAGGCCTGCGGGTAATCCTGGCGAAAAGCTTCCACCAGGATCTCGGCCGCCTGCCGGCGGCCCACAGCTCCTAGATCAGAGAGGTTACCTATGCGGGTGTGCATTGTTTTTGGTCGCCAAGCTGCGACCGGCTCAGCCAGTCGTTTGGTATTATGACAGAGTCTGCAAATCAAGGAGTTCGAATTGGATTACGTAAACCTTGGAAAAACCGGTTTGAAAGTCTCACGCCTGTGCCTGGGCATGATGAGTTATGGCACGCCCAAATGGCGCGATTGGGTATTGGGTGAAGAAGCCAGCCGCCCCTTCGTGAAACGCGCCCTGGAACTGGGCATCAATTTCTTCGACACGGCGGATATGTATTCGGTGGGGGTCAGCGAAGAGGTCACCGGCCGGGCCCTGAAGGATTTCGCCAAGCGGGATGATGTGGTGCTGGCCACCAAGGTGTACAACCCGATGGGAAGGCTGCCCAACCAGCAGGGACTCTCGCGCAAGCACATCATGGAGGGCGTGGAAAATTCGCTGCGCCGCCTGGGTACGGATTACATCGACCTGTACCAGATCCACCGCTGGGATTATGAAACCCCCATCGAAGAAACCCTGGAAGCCCTGAACGACCTGCTGCGCTCCGGCAAGGTGCGCTACATCGGCGCCTCCAGCATGTATGCCTATCAATTCACCCAGGCGCTGTACCTGGCCGACCTGCACGGCTGGTCGCGTTTCGTCTCCATGCAAAACCACTACAACCTGATCTACCGCGAGGAAGAACGCGAGATGCTGAAGCTGTGCGTTGAGGAAGGCATCGGCGTGATCCCGTGGAGCCCGTTGGCGCGCGGCTTCTTAGCCGGCAACCGCAGCTCAGGCAAGACCGGCGAAACCACGCGAGCCAAATCGGACACCTATGCCCAAAACATGTATTACGCCGAGGAGGACTTCAAAGTGGTGGACGCGGTCACCAGGCTGGCCCAGGAGAAAGGCGTGAAGAACGCCCAGATCGCCCTGGCCTGGCTGCTGCAGCAGCCGGCGGTGACGGCGCCCATCATCGGGGCGACGAAGATGGCGCACCTGGAAGACGCCGTGGCAGCCCTGGAGCTCAAGCTTTCCGATGAGGAACTGGCCCGCCTGGAGGCGCATTACGTGCCGCACCGGGTCCTTGGACACGACTAGGCCAGCCAATTAGTATTCTCATAAAGCTTATACAATTTTTCTTTGTGCCTTTGTAGTTTCCTCAGCGATCACACGTTAGGAATTCGTCGTCGCCGCTGCGCGGCTCTGTCGCAACACTGTCTTCATTCACCTTGTCATTCCGCCTTGAATACGGCTTGGCTGGATTGCGGGCTTTTGCAAAACAGATTAGAATCAACTCATTAATTACGAGACTTTTTTTATGCGAAAACTCAGTTCATTTTTTATTGTCTTGGTGCTGATTGCGTTGGCTGTGCCGGCCTCTGTGCTGGCGGCGGCCGGCGCCACTGAACGCGTCTCGGTGGACAGCAGCGGCACGCAGGGGAACGGCGATTCCGTCAACGCCAGCATTTCCAGTGACGGCCGCTATGTGGCCTTCTATTCCTTTGCCAGCAACCTGGTGGCCGGGGATAGCAATGGCTTTTCGGATATTTTCGTCCGCGACCGCAACACCGGCGCCACCGAACGCGTCTCGCTGGACAGCACTGGGACGCAAGGAAATAGCGACTCCCTCTCCCCCAGCATTTCCGCCGACGGCCGCTATGTGGCTTTCTATTCCTTTGCCAGCAACCTGGTGACCGGGGATAGCAATGGCGCTTCGGATATTTTCGTGCACGACCGCAACACCGGTGATACCGAACGCGTCTCGGTGGATAGCGGTGGTACGCAGGGGAATAGCGGTTCCTACGGCCCCAGCATTTCCAGTGACGGCCGCTATGTGGCCTTCCATTCCTTTGCCAGCAACCTCGTAGCCGGGGATAGCAATGGCGTTGTGGATATTTTTGTGCACGACCGCAACACCGGTGATACTGAACGCGTCTCGGTGGATAGCAGCGGCACGCAGGGGAACAGCGGTTCCGCCAATCCCAGCATTTCCAGCGACGGCCGCTATGTGGCCTTCTATTCCTTTGCCAGCAATCTGGTGGCGGGTGACACCAACGGCGCTTATGATATTTTCGTGCACGACCGCAACACCGGTGATACCGAACGCGTCTCGGTGGATAGCAGCGGCACGCAGGGGAACAGCGATTCCGCCAACGCCAGCATTTCCAGCGACGGCCGCTATGTGGCCTTCTTGTCCGGCGCCAGCAACCTGGTGACCGGGGATAGCAATGGCTTTTCGGATATTTTTGTGCACGACCGCAACAGCGGCGATACTGAACGCGTCTCGGTGGATAGCAGCGGCACGCAGGGGAACAACGATTCCTACAAACCCAGCATTTCCAGCGACGGCCGCTATGTGGCCTTCTTTTCCTATGCCAGCAACCTGGTGGCGGGGGATAGCAATGGCGCTGCGGATATTTTCGTGCGCGACGGCAACACCGGTACTACCGAACGCGTCTCGGTGGATAGCAGCGGCACGCAGGGGAACAGCGATTCCTACACCCCCAGCATCTCAGCGACGGCCGCTATGTGGCCTTCCAGTCCTTTGCCAGCAACCTCGTAGCCGGGGATAGCAATGGCGTTGTGGATATTTTTGTGCACGATTTTCTCGGAGGAAGCAGCGGGGCCGGAAGCAGCAGCAACCCCTCGGCCAGCAAGGACATTGCCGGCAGCGGCACCACCATTCTGCAAAGTGGGCGCATCCTCGTCAGCGTGCCCGCCAACGCCATCCCCAGCGGCGAGACGAATTGCCGCATCGTGATCCAGAAGAAGGGCACTTCCGCAGACTATGGCTTCACCCTGGACGATACGGTATGGGATGTGAAGCTCGTGTGTGATAGCGGCGAAGTGCATATCCTCTTCGCCCCCATCAGCGTGTGCATCCGCCCAACAGATGGCGTGACCAGCAACAAGCAGGTCTTTCATAAGCACGGCAGCAGCGGTTTCACTGCCCTGCCGGAAACCGGGGAGCGCAGTGGCTATGCCTGCGGGCAGACCCAGACGCTGTCGCTCTTCACCCTGGGCAGCCTGGCCATCCCCAACACCGGCTTTGCGCCGGGCACGGTGACGCAATTACCCGCACAGCCTGCCAGCCAGGCTTATGTAAGCAGCGATTTGAGCCTCAATATCCCAGAACTGGACCTGAACATGGACATTGTTGGCGTCCCCCAGGGTCCCAACGGCTGGGACGTGAGTTGGCTGGGCAATGATGCCGGCTACCTGTATGGCACTGCCTTCCCCACCATGGCGGGCAACACCGTGCTCACCGCGGCATGTATGGAACGCGGACAACACGCCCGGGCCCTTTGCCCACCTGGACCAATTGCAATACGGCGATCGCTTCAGCATCAATGCCTGGGGGCAGGTCTACACTTACGAAGTGCGCTCCAGCAGCCTGTATTCGCCGCTCAGCATCACGCCCTTACGGCACGAGGACAGCGACTGGGTGACCTTAATTACCTGTGCCGACTTCAATGAAGGCAGTGGCGTTTATGCCTATCGCCGGGCGGTTCAAGCGGTGCTGGTATCAATAGACTAGGGGCACGTCGCAAGAGAAGGCAATCGGTTTCGCTCTCTTTACTTCGTTAAACGTTTTGGTCCCGTCTCATTCCAACAAGCCACTCCACCATCTTGTCATTCCGACAGAGCCGCGCAGCAGCGACGAGGAATTCCTCACGCGTGTATCGCTAAAGAAAACCACAAAGGCACAAAGAAAAGTGGAAGATAAGCTTTGTGTCTTTGTGGTGAAGGCAGGGACAGGCTCCCGCACTACCGGAAGAGGCAGGGCGTTTGCAAACTGCCCCCCATACCTCGATGATTTAGGGGCGGGGTCTCCCCGCGCCCCTGCCAGGCTAGTTTTGTTCGCCGCTGAGCAGTTTATAGGCCAGGGTGGCGGCGGCCAGCACCTGGCCGAAGGCGGCGAAGAGCTGCTGGGGACCGAAGTCGGTCCAGTCCACGGCCTGGCCGGCGGCAGTGGCCACCACGGCCAGCAGGGCCGCCACGGCGGCGGCCAGCCACACGGCAGCTTTGCCCTGCAGGCCCCAGGTTTGCTTAAGGGCATTCACCAGGGGCACACCCAAGGCGCCCACCAGCCAGAAGATGATTTGTTCCATGATCGTGTAACCTCCCTTGAAATAGTTGATCTTAGCTGTTAGCTATCAGCTTGATAGCGTTGCGTTCTGGGTCTTGCGAGCACAACGTACCAGGGATTCTTCAGCGCGCCGAGCTCGCCTCAGCATGACACGCTCAGCCTTCATCCCCTCACACTCCATCCTTCATCTTTTTTTTATCTTTTCTTTTTCACCACCTCCTCCAGTCGCTGCAGAATCCGTTCGCTGAGTTCGCTGAGCTGCTTTTCGTAGAGCGCCAGGATGCGATCCAGCAAAGTGCGCGCCACCAGGTCGCCGCGATAAAAGGCGATGACCATGAAACCCAGCAAGCCCACCACGCCCGCGGCGTTCACGGCTTGCAGCAATACACTTAATTCGTTATTGGGCACGTTCATTTGTTCCTCCCTGTGATCAAGCTTCAGAAAAAAATGTGGTGAGTGTGTTTTGTGGCGTGTAATTTCCATATTGTTCTATAATTCAGTGGATACCTTCCCTTTAAAGGAGGAAGACATATGGCAACAACCAAGAAGAAGCCGGCCAAGAAGGCCGCGGTGAAGAAGAAACCCGCGCGCAAGCCGGCCAGCAAGGCCGCAGCCAAGAAGAAGAGCGTAGCTCGCAAGACCGCTGCCAAGAAGAGCCCTGCCCGCAAGAGCACGGCGAAGAAGAGCACGGCCAAGAAGAGCACCGCTCGCAAGACTGCTGCGCCTCGCAAAGCTACCAAAGCCGCCAAGAAACCCTGGTGGCAGATCGGGTAAGCTGAGTCATCGTTCCACATTGATGCGGAGCCCGCAAGGCTCCAAAGACCAGGCACGCAAGGCGTGCCTGGTCTTTTTAATGGCGGTCTGGCGTGCACGCGTGACTCCAGCACTACCAATGCGGCCCACTCGAAACGACGCAAAGACATTTGACACTGGCAGCCTCTGCAAATTGGCGCCATGCTTGCCTGGAAGGGAAACAAATGGCTAAAAAGGAGCGCTCGAATTTGCACATGGAATACCTGGGCCTGGGTACGGCGCTGGGTCTGATCCTGGGAATGCTGCTCAACAACATCGCGGTTGGCCTGGTGCTGGGCGTGGTAGTTGGCTCCGGCATGGTCAGCGTGGCACGCCGCCGCCAAAACTAAGACTCCGCCCCGGCGCGCACGATGTGCACCAGCAGCTTGCGCTTCTCATGATTGCCGTCCACATCCGCTGCGGCCACCACGACGTAACGCGAACCACCGTCGCCCTCCCGGGCGCGCAACAGCTTGAGGGTTTGCACAGTTCCGTTAACCACATTTTGGTCTCCGGCATCCATGGTTTCGGCGCTGATGTCGGCGCCATTCTTGTACACCGCCGCGCCGGGGTTGACCACACTGGCGGCGCCCTGCCAATCCACGCTGAAGGCGATCTGTTCGCCTTCGACCATCACCACCGGGCTCTCGATCAACCACACGTTCGTTTGCGTTTCCATCTTTGTTGAGCGTGCTTCCGATAAGGCAATGTCCGGCCAGGGCAGGAGATTGCCACCCTCACGCAGCGCCTAAGGGCGCCGCTCAGGGCAGGCTCTGGCTTCGCTACGCTCGGCCTCCTCGCAATGACGGATTGGTTTTGCTTGCATGCAAAGACGTGCGGCGGGCGCGGGCGCGGCAGCTTGAGGCGCGTATCCACCAGGCTGACGTGCGGCAAAGGCAGCCGGGCCTGCAAGCCCAGCGGACCGGAACGCGGATAACCGGCCTGATAGAGGATGGCCAGCAGCGGCCGGTAGCTGGGCGTGGCGTGGTTGGCGGAGCCGTATTGTTGATAGGCGCCCTGGTTGTTGGGGAAGCTGTACGCCTCCTGGTTGCACCACAAACCATAGTAGCTATCCCCCTCGACTTGGATCCAGGCGCTGGGCAGGTCCTGGCTGGTGACCTGCGTTCCCACCGGGTTGGCCTGGGTGGCCAGGAGGCCGGCATTCCCCGCGGCGTGCAGCCCATCCCAGGCGGCCTCGCGGCTGGCAGAACCCATGGGGTCATTGGCCGACCAGTTGTACTGGCGTACGTAAATGCTCCAGGCTACGTAGGCAAGCATGGCGGTGGGCAGCATCTTGAGGTTGACCTGTTCCACTTCGGCCCCGAAACCCAGGCTGGAGGTGTTGAATTTGAGATAGCTGCGCCAAAGATGGGGAGCTCCACCAAAAGTATTCCCTCCCACGATCAGGCTGGTCCCGTTGGCATCCGAATCGGTGGAAGTGGCCGCGCTGGCCCCGGCGATCCAGCCATCCGCGCTGGAGCCGCTGATATCAATATCGGGGTCGAGCACCACCGGGAAACTGGCCGCGGCCAGCCAGGCGGCCGGCACGCCGCTGTACAAACGCTGCACGCCAGCCTGGGCGGAGACCCAGCGCAGCAAGGGGATGCGCCGCCCGGCCGCGTCTTCGGCCCAGCCGCGGAAAACGCAAACCACCGCGCACAGCAGAGTCCAGCCAGCCGTCCGCGAAGAGGCCCGCTTGCAGCAGGGTCTCCAGGGCGAATACCGCGGAACCATCCTGCAGGGGCGGGGCTTCCTGGATGGTCAGTTCCTCGCGCAGGCCGCCCGGCAGGAGCGTGATCGCATGCCTGAAAATGCCGGCTTCTCGCAGCAGGCGGTCTCCCTGCAGGCGGGCGGCGCCCAGGCGCTGCAGTTCGACAAAGCGCTCGCCCGAAAACACGCCCACGCGCCAGGCTTTGTGGCGGTAGTCCTGGCCGGGCAGGCTCACCGCGCCATCCTCCGACAGGCTGAAGGGCAGCCCCGGGGCGGCAAACGCACCGCTTTTGCCAACCCGTAAAGCCGTGTCAATGGGCAGCCAGCTGCGGCTGGCGGCATCCCAGTAATGCATCGGCGCGCCGGTGAACACGGCCAGGCGGCCGCGGCCGCCGCGGCGCAGGTGCAGCCCGAAGCGGCTGCGCGCCGCTACGGGCAGGCGCGCCGCGGCTGGATTGCGTTCAAGGTAGTCGTTTACCCAGTTAGACATTTAATCCCCCAGGGTCAGGATGCCGTCTGCGTGCCACTGCAGCAGGAAGTCTTCACCCTCGGATTCCAGGTCTTCTTCGAAATCGATGTAAGCCAGCAGCGGGCTGCTGGCCGGGTCGCCGCTGGCCCGGTAGATCACCGCGGCGCGGGCCACAAAGGTGGCCACGGTCCAGATAAGGCTGTCGGCGGAAAGCACGGCCAGGTCGTTGTCGTCGTCGCGGCTCAGGACGGGAGCGCCCAAATCCTTGCCCCCGGCCGTGTAGCCGGTGCCAATCACCTCAGCGCTGAGGTCGGCGTAGTATGCATGCGCGTCCTGGTCGGCGATGTAATCGGAAGTGACCAGGGCCACCTTGAAGGCCTCGTTTTCCAGGTCGAAGCCACCCTGCAGCATGCGCAGTTTTGCGGCGTTGTACAAGAAGCTGGACATAAAAACCTCCCTTTGATCGTCATTGCGAGCGAAGCGAAGCAATCTCCCGGCCTATTTTTCAAATGGTGAGGGAGATTGCCACGTCGGCCGCTTCGCAGCCTCCTCGCAATGACGAGAAGCTATCCCTCTCTCAAAACCACCGTGGCGCTGCCGCCCCAGCCACCCGCAGTGGAAAATTCGCGTCAGCGCGCTGGGCGGCTCCACGATGACGTCTTTGTCATCCAGGTCGAGCCAGATGGCGCGCAGATGGATCTTGCGCGCCTGGCGGGCGGCGTCCTGCAGCCAGGCCATGAAGGCGCCGGGGGCCGGGTCCAACCCGCCGCCGCGGTCGGCCTGCAGTTCCGCCAGGCGCACCTTCAGCGTCCAGCGGTATTTGAGCGGCGTGCGCGCAAAACCGGCAACCAGGATGGATTCGACCGCGGCTGGCAGGCTGGCCTGGTTGGTAAGCAGGCGCAGCCGCGGCCGCAGGGTGTGCACCTGGCCCAAATCCAGCGGCAGGCTGTCCAGCGGAGAGGAGTAGAAAGCACCCAGGCCGCGCCAGCGGCTGCCGCCAATTTCGCCATCCACCTGCAGGTCCAGGTTTACCTGCACCCCGCCGCCCAGGTTGCGGCTGAACAGGCTGACCTGCTTGAGGAATTTGGGCAGCCCGGCGGCACCCATGTCCAAGGTGCCGCCTACCAGCACGGCTTCGTGCTGGTAGGCCAGGCCCGCATCGCCCAGCGGAGAAGCTGGGTCGCGCGGCAGGTCGACATAGGCCAAATCTCCGTCCAGAACCAGCCACAGGCGTGGGCGGGCGCCGGGATCACACTGCAGCGCCAGGTTTTGGATGCGCTGGCCCGCTTGCGGGGCGCGCAGCAATTCGTGCCAGGCGCCGTCCTGCCACAACAGCAGACTGGACCGCCCCGAGTTGCCCGCGTCGATGGCCACGGCCAGGCGGCCCGCTTCCAGCGGCTGCACGGCGGCGATGGAGCCAACGCCGACGGGAAGGGCGGGACCCAGGTCGCTGAGCTGGCTGCCGGAAATGTGCAGCAGGCGTGCTCCCCAGCCCAGCCACACTTCGTCGCCCCAGGCTGCCAGGGGAGGACTCTCAGTGCCGGCGGGCAAAGCCTGCAAGGCGAGGCCGGCCGGCTGCGCCTCGTCGTTCCCGTCCAGCGTCCACAAGCCGTCCGCTTTGAGCACCCAGACTTGGCCCTGGTGCTGCAGCAGGGCGCGCAGCGGCCGGCTGTAATCGCCCACCTGGATTAGCGCGCCAAAGCTGAGCGCCGTTCCCCAGTTGGCCGGCGCGGCACGCGCCACCTGGGCCGCGGCGGCCAGGCCGCGGTACAACTGCGGCCCGAGGCCGGGAATGGAGCCCACGCACAGCAGGTCGGCCACGTTGGCGCCGTCATCCTCGAATTCGTGCGCCGGCGTGCTCAGGGCGGTGTTGAAGCGCATGCGCAGGATGGGCACGTCCGCGCCCTGGGCCAGGAAGACCTGATCGTTGAGCACAGCCACCGCAAGCACCACGCCGTCGATCAGGTCGCCGCTGGCCGGGGTCAGGTCCTGCCATATGTCGGATGCGTAGATGACGTATTCGGAACTGGCGTCGGGCTGCTGCTCCCAGGCGTCCACGTTGAGCTGGTTGACGCCGTTGGAGACGATCTGGCGCGCCTGCCCGGCGCCCCTGCCCGCAATCAGGCGCACCCAGGCGCCGGCCCACTGGTCGGGTTCCCAGCCCTGGTCGGCGTCCTCCAGCGTGGTGGCGCTCCAGCCGCTGGCCAGGCCGCGGCCCCCGTTCAGGTATACATGCGAGGGCGAACCGTCAGCGCGCTGGTCCACGGCATACAGGGCGCCGCGGTAGCTGCAGAAAAGGAAATTGCGCTTGAGGGGTGCGTCCTCCAAGCGAAAGTAGGGACTGAACCTGGCCGGAGTCCATGTCTCGCCTTCGGGGGAACTGTGGCCGCCGGCGCCCTTGGCGTCCACGCCAAGTTCCCAATGGTTGGCCGCATTGTCCTGCGCCGAGGCGCGCAGCACCAGGTGATAGTCCAGGCCGGCTTCCAATTCCGCAGACAGGCCGTCCAGGCTAAACGTGTGGAAGACGCTGACCACATCGCTGATCTCGGCCAGGCTGACGCTGCTGCCTGAGTCCGCCACCGCCGCAGCGGGCTGCCCGCCCTCGTCTTCATAAAGGGCCAGGAACAGCGCCTGCGGCGAGCCGATGCGCCGCAGCCAGACCCGCGCCCCGGCCGCAGCCAGGGGCTGGGTGCCCAGGCTGAAATGCGCCGAGATGCAGGCGCTTTGGCCCAGCAAGCCCTGCCACTTCACAGAGCCGGGCAGCTGCTGGACAGCTGGGCGCAGGCCGCGCCCCAGGCGCCACTGCGGCGCCGGAAGCAGCAAGCCCGGAGTGAGCGTCCAGGCAGACTGGCTGTCGTAGAAACTTCGTGCCAGGGAGGCATCCTCGGCGGAGAAGCGCGGCTGGCCGCCTCCGCCGGACCAATCGCGCTGTTCGAGCTCGGCCAGGCCGGGCTCCCAGGCGCCAAAACCGGAGGCGCCACTGGTGCGCAGCGTGGAGGGGGTCAGCGGCTGCTCCTTGAGCGCCTCGGGGCCGCCGTCCAGGCGCAAGCCCCAGGTCTGCACGCCGTCGCTCAGGCTGATGTCATGCGTGGGGTTGCTTGCCCCGGGATATACGCGGATGCTCATGCGCTCTCCCTATTTGCCCACGCTGAGCATGCGGGCGCTGCGCCGCGGCCGCCAGATGGGGAAATTACGCCGGGCCTGCTCGAGCTCCTGGCGCGCCTGTTGCCACTGCTCCGCCAGGTGCGTGTCGCTGCCGCCCAGGCGGGCGTTCTGCCAGCGCAAAGCGCGCTCGGCGCCCGCCGCCGTCGCCAACTCCGGCGCCAGTGCGTCAGCCAGCGGATCGTCAAAGGCGCGCAATTGCGCGTGGGCCGCCTGGTGCCACACGCGCAGCGGACGGGCAGCGGGCAGCGCGTCGGCGAACAGGATGAGGGCCGGCTGGCCGGGTGGACCCGGTACATAATCCCAGTCATACACCGTGCGCCAGGGGTCTCTGGCGCTCAGCCCGGGGAGCGCCAGGTAATCGATGCGCAGGGGACGGCGCCGGCTCCATTCCAGGGTGGCAGTGAAGCTGCTGCCCGCCGCGCCAGTTTGGAGGCTGTCGTCCACGCTGGGGATATCGCCCAAACTGCGCAAGGCCGCGTTGGCCAGTTCCTTCAGCGTGTCCAGCGGGTAATAGGCCGAGGCCAGGCCGTAACTGTCGCCCGCCCCAATGGCCGCGCTGAGTTCGGCGGCCAGGCTGAAGGTGCCGCTGGCGGCCTCGAAGCCGCCGACCGCGGCGAACTCGCCTTGCGG
>CAWCOT010000003.1:0-215103 GCA_963797275.1 uncultured Chloroflexia bacterium
TTGATTTCGGAATAGCGGCGTGATGTCTTCTACGTGTTGGTCGCTCAACACACCATTTCCGAGCACTAGAATGACGCGCATTTACATGCTTGCTATAGCGGGCATATTTTGCAATCACTTCATGGGGGTACTGTGAATCACTTGTTCAATCTCCATTACTTCGTTGAACAGAACGGCTATCAAGTAGTTAAATTCACATTTATCAAGATTGCGGATTGCCCCAAGTTGCCTTTTGGAATTCCATCTCGTCAATCTACGTCCTTTTATTTGGAATTTTAGCCCGAAAGAGCTCAAACTGCATCATACCCACTGGTTGAGCTTGTTGTAAAGTCAGACCCAATTTTTCAGAAACTATAAATTCTGCGTAATCACCAGTAGGCGCATTGGCTGTTCTAATAACCTTTCTGGATCTTAGCTCAGCGAGAATTTGTTGATAATGCTGAAAGAGTTGTTGCGTCGAGAGATTTTTGGGTTCAAACATCAATGGAATATCTTCTTTGCTTTTTATAAATACCGTTTTGAGATGTAATCGATATAAGCCGAGTGGTCGTGCCCACAAGATTGAGAGAAATCGGTTATCAATTCCTGATAGCTATTACTTAGAAACTCTATTCCATCTCTTTTGGCAACATCCTTAAAATACCTCGATTTCATTTCTGTGAATAGCGCCTTCGGCAGTTGGGACATCATACCAAAGGTAAAGGAGTTGAAATCCGTCTTTGCTTACAGCAGCCTTTAGTCCCAAGAGATGTTTGGAATCAGTTGAGCTGGATGCAGAAATCTAAACTGGTTATCTATTGGCGATATAGTCTCAGCAAATCGTGCATGCGTGGGGCACGTCCTTCCATAGGTCCGGATCCAAGAGGTATTTATTTTTGAACCCGCCTATGTGATGTGCTGCATACGCTTCAGAAAACTTGCTCTCAATGGCTAGCCGGCCGAAGCGCGATTGCTCAGAGCAGTGAATGACTACATCGATATTCGGTGGGATCCCAAAGCCCGGCCCAACAGGATACTTTTCCTCAAAAACAATTTGAAAAGCCTCTTCACATGATCGGGGGTCAAAGTTACAGGCAATTGCAATCATTGGAACTTTGGCTATTTTCTCCCAATACTGGAAGATGTTTAACCCAAGTGCAGACGACGAGTGAACAGCTTGCATCTTCGCTGGCGATCTTGGGAGTACCTTGTATCTCACCACCATTTCCTTAAAGTTTTCGATTGAACTAGGTTCTAGCGGTTCAAACAGATTTTCATTGATTGTTTTGGTATAGGCTAGACGACCTAGCGCGCCTTTTCGCCACCGATCAGAGGAATTGTATTTGCTTGAGCCCAATCTCTACCTGCTTGATTAATATTTCTTCGTAGGCTGACATAAATTATTAGTCAATCCTTTTTGCACAAACATCCCGAGCGCAGCATTCCTTGCAATTGGGATCAGTAGGGTGACACCAAGTCCTTCCAATCCACCACAGCGCGCCATCCACGGCTCCGGGATAACTTGGGCTGAGGTTTCGTGAAGCCTGGATAGCTGATGAAAATGATACTTCCTGGCTAACCCCAAGGCGGTAAAGGACGCGCATTGTGTGCACATCGGGTTTGATATCCATATTGGTTCGATCTTCGAAATGAATGGGAAAGGCAGATTCAATAAGCAAAACAGCCATATTGGCAATACCCGGCCCCACACCGTGGATGCGTTGAAAGGTCTTACTTACGTCCGAGGCACTTTTCCCCAACCAAATGTTTGCCGCATCCCCATCAAATTCGTCGATCACGATTGATGTCAGTTCTTTGACCGTCCTTGGCGCATCGTTTATATACCTGGGTCGTTTTGGCAGCCGAGAAAAAACTTCCCCCAAATCATCCAAGGGCATTGAATAAATTCGATGCGGATCGAGGTGGCCCAACGCGCTTTTTAGATAGAATGGGATCGTCCAAATAATATCTGCCTTGGTCCCTCTATTCAAACATAGTGCTATTGAAAAGGCATAAGGATCGGAAACAACAAAGGGCGCAGCCTCAGGAACTAATGTTGGGAAAAGCTCCGTCGAATCGAAACGATCAGCACAGTCCAGAAGGGTTTGAGTAATTTGGTCTAGCTGCTCACGATTCATTTCACCCTCGATAATTCTGATAGTCGCTGTAATTGCCTTCCGAAAGTCAATCCCTCAAGAGGAACTTCATAGCTTCGA
Organism: uncultured Chloroflexia bacterium; assembly: GCA_963797275.1. Classification (GTDB taxonomy): domain Bacteria; phylum Chloroflexota; class Anaerolineae; order Anaerolineales; family UBA11579; genus JAMCZK01. The sequence goes on from CAWCOT010000003.1 coordinate 2,196, forward strand.
ATATAGGGGACTAAATACTTACGATAATTCGCTCCTGCTAAAAATATGAAATGGTCCTCCGTAAGATCAGTCTTTCTCTCCAATTGAAATTTCACTTTTTTCGCCCAGGCTTGTATCTCGGGTCGGGTCATATTGTTCAAAGTTAAATCATAGGGTTCGATTTCATCATCCAGTCCAACAAGACCATACTTGGCTGAGAGGATATAAATCACATCGTGTTCAATGCTAACCGCATAGGCCATGTTCTTTTTGAATAGCGGACTGACATATAAATCTCTGGCCTTACTTGGCCGGGACAATTTACTTCTAACACAAGAAATCAGAATTACCTTTTTCATACTCCCTCGTAGCAGCAGATCGGACTTGGCGGTTCGGGGTGCGGCGTATACGTCGGGTGCGCCACTATGGCCGATATCATCATTTGCAGGCTATCTACGCATTTTTGGTTCCACTTTGATGCTCATCCAAAAGGATGCGCAGATCCTGGTGGATGAAACCTGGCGAGCATCGGACTGGCAGTTGCTTCCGCTTCTTGAACAAGGCGGAAGGCGAGCTGATGCCAATCCTCGCCCACAAATGGACACTCAAACTCATCATGCAGGTGACCCTGCTTTGACATAGCTTCCGCCCAACCCGTGGGACCGGTCACATTCCGTTTAACCCTGGTAGGACTACCACAGACCCGGCACGGCCAAGAATCAAGCTTTCCCGGATCTGGGTAAAGTACGTCGTAACCAGGATGCCGAACTACAAGTTCATCGAGATTTCGGTTGTTTAGGCTCATCGTCCATCCTTCGAATGCTGCGACTAAAGGAATAAGCTGTTGAATGGGATTGCTTCCGCAACATTGGATTGAGCCCATACTCAATTTTCTGGCGCAGATGCTCATATTCGCGCTTTTCGGGCGCGGATAAATAGGGCATATTGGGAACAAGCACCCTTTCCAGAGACTGCCTCGCTTCTTGATATTTTCCTGCACGCTCAAGTTCAAGCGCCTGGCGGGCTGCATCAGCTACCAGCACGGAGGCCGAACCGGTTCTAACGCCTTCATTTAGTTTGGCTGCATGGACCTCAGCACGACTTGCGTATTTCAAATCGAGAACAGCTTTCTCAAAGAGGGCTTCGCCGGTATCTGATTTTGCATGAATTTGTACTTCCAGCTTAAGCGATCTGCTCTTCTGCCTGGGAGGGCATAGTAGTTTCATATAGGCTGTGCGAGTTTGGCCGGCAGGAATATCACCGAAAAACAGAGTAATCCTTTGGTCATTCCTTTCCGACTTCCAATTACCCAGTGCCTCCAGCGCCACCCTGGCGGGAATTTCGACATCCACTTCGCAACCCGAGGCGGTGATAGTGGTCAGCTCATTGAGTTCCAGTTGAAAAATCTGCGGGATCTGGGCAGGTGATTCGATGAAATAGTAGTTTCCCCCACCATTATTTGCCATCAGCTCCAGGAGGAATTCATTGTAGTCGGCGCCCACCCCAAATGTGCTGGTGGCAATTCCACGGTTGTGAAGTTGGCGGGCATGATTTGATAACTCCTCAGGTTGAGTAATGCCATTATTGGCAAGCCCATCCGTGAGCAGCAAGGTTCTTTGTAGCGCTCCTTCAAGGGATGTGTGGCTACTTGTTCGCAGCCCAGCAACCAGCCTCCACCTAAATTGGTATTCGTTCCCGCTTCCAAAGCCCGGATCTGGGTACGCGCCAGCTGTTTGTACAAAACGTCTACAGGCGCGGAGGGCGCAAGAACAGTCACCTCACTATCGAAAGTCACGATCGCCAGCTGATCCTTGTCCGACAAAAGGTCAAGAATATGCAGAGCGGCTTGTTTGACATATTCCAGTTTGGCTCCTTGCATTGAACCGCTCTTATCAATAACCAGCGCAAGGTTCAATGGCTGGCGCTCTCGCTGCTGGGTAGCCTCAGGGGCTGTGAGCTGGATCTCTATGACCCGTTCGCTGGGAAGGTCCTCCGGAATGAGATCCAGATCGGCGTTCAATTCTAGTTTCATTGATTTCGTTTTCATTTTCTTGTCTCCCATTTTCTTTCAATTTGTGGTCAGTTCCCGAAAAGATTTCGGGCGTACACAATGAGCTGATTGACCTTATCCCTCAAGGTTCCTATTCTGTTCACATCGATGTGCAATTCAACTCCTTCGGTAAGCTCAATTCTTTCCCAGGCGCTGCGACCATGGACCCTGCGGAGGGGCTTGAGGCGGCAAACTTGGCGAAGGCGTGTTGGTCACAGTTTTGCTGATTTCCAAAACTTTTTGTATGTATTCCTGCGCATCACTGGCGATCATTTCTTCTTTTGCGGACCTCAAAGCTTGCTTTGGATCATCCTCTTTGATCAGCATTCCCATATCGAATTCCGATGAAGACGCCAGCCTGGAAATCTGGGAGTTGGATAATTTCGAAAATAAGTCTCGGATTTCTTCCAAGGGCAGGTGGTTGGCTTGTAAAAGCTTGATCAGCTTCAGGCGCTCGAGATATTGCTCATCATACCGAGATGAGGTGCCGCGCGTCCCTACCGAAGGCAACAATCCCAGAGTTATGTAGTAGTAAATGGTCCGACGGGAAATGCCGGATTCATGGGAGAGCTCATTTATGGTGTAATCATTTTCGCCCATACTCGCAACCTTGTTATTACAGTATAGCTGACATTTTAGCAGTTGAACTGTGATATGTCAAGGGCGGTATTGATGGACAGGCGGTGGAGAACCATCATTTCATGGAAGCGCGAAATCCAACGTATTTTCCCCTGCATACTCCCGCAACCCCTAAATCCCGTTTGCACAAGCTGCTTCCGCGCAGCATTCAACGTTGACGCCCACCACCGTGGCCACCGCGGAGTCCCGAACACGCCGGCGTAACCAGCAACAAGGGAATGACCAGCAAAACAGGGGGTTTCAGATTGAACTCCACGGTCTTTCATAGTGAAAGGATGGCGAATGGAGTTGATATTGCATTATATAACCCATAGACAGACGAAGGGTTTTTATTGCCCCAAAAACACTTTTTGCGGATACTTGGTCCATGAATACGAAAGAGCAATTCATCATGTTAGCCCCACTGTTTGGATGGATCATTTAATATTCAAATAAATCCCAGGGCTTTGGAGAAAACTGGGATTTCGAAATATTAAATCAAGACGTGAAAAAAAACGTTGACGTGAAGGCCAGAAAGAAAATAACCAGGGCTGACCTTGAGCCACAAGATCAATTCCAGTGGATTGAACTTCACGGGAAAAGGAAAAACGACCAAGGCTGGTTATTTGATAACGAAACGGATTGGATAGGATTTGAAACTCGGGACGGTTTTATTCTAATAGATAGAAAAAAGCTCATCCAATTAGTTGAAGAAGCTGGTAGACTTCAGCGCCATTGTCCGCAATCCAGCCGAAGCAGAACAAAAGGTCTACAATAGAAACTCAGGGTTTAGAGTTTATGACTCTTTTACAAACAAAGGAAATACTAAATTATGCCGACGAAATCTGGATCGGAAATGATGTTTATTATGATGGCCCTAACAAGTCCGTGATTTGATGGGTCAGCTACAATCTCTAGGTCTTGTTCATGGAAAAAATGCAACTAGCCAGTTGTTCGAAAAGTTGTTTCCTAATTTTCAGAAAATAGAATACAGCGACACCTAGCTCGTATGTAAGAAATATCTGGGAAGATTATGAAAATACTAGAGTAACTACTGCGCTCAATGGAGGAATTCTTCAAACTAACAATTGCAACTTTATTCATTCGAGAAAAACTCTTGCCCTTGCACTTACAGGCGCAACTCGCCTTTGTACCAAACGCAATCTACGACCTTATGCTCATTACCTCAAACAACAACCCAATTGGCTTCAGCCTGAAGACCAGCTTAAGAGAACGATACAAGCAAGCCGATTTGGAAGCCCTTGTTCTGAAAAACGTCCATAGAAAATCCGAAAACTATCTACTAACATTAGATGCGGTCGAGGCTCGACGTGTAAAAGAGAAGATCGTAAACGGAGAATTATTGGGTTTGGATGATGTTTATGTTGCCTCTGATGATAGGTTAACGACCTCATCAAAAAATTGAAGCGAAATAGATACAAGAGCGCCACGACTGTTGAGGTCATAAATGCAGGGAGGGTAATTACGTGACAAATGACGCAAAAGCCAATCAAATTATCGAGCAGTTTCACAAGCAATCACCCGATCCTGGCGCACTAAAGCCAGTTAGTACTGTTGCCAAGCTGAATACGATTGCGCAAGATATTTTCCCAAATGAGAAAGATATTATTCAATTAGTGCAGGATGCATACATGAAAATGTTACTCACCCGTGGCTTGGATCTAAATCAGGCAAGGCAGAGTTGGGTAACTGCAAGTGGGGGAAATTTTGAGGCATACCTTCGTAATCACATTTAATGGAAACATTAAACCCCAAAGGAATAATCGCTATAAAAGGTGAACGCCTCAAACAGCTAGGAAAGCATTCAATACGGATCCAAGAATTGATAAGATTCTTAACTCTTCCAGCGAAACGTAGGTGTACTCAAACCAGTGTTGATGTTTGGCCCGATAATGACGTTCTTGTTTTGACCCTTTTGAGCACGGGGGTGTGGAGAGTACTAGCATCGATAAGCGCCAAGACCAGTAGTCACAGCCGGAATACAAGTGTATTGTTTTGGGCTTTAGCCGTGGCAAGTTTGGGGATCAAATACTATTTAGCCACGCAAGACAGAGATGACCAATTTATAAAGCCTTGCAATTCCCCTGATGTAAATCAAGAAAGGAAACTATTTGAAGCATATTGTGATCGAGTATTTACATCTAACCCAAAAGCCTCTTATTGCTCCCAAGTGAAATCTCTCTTGCTCAAAGCAGATGGTAGCTCCGAGCTCACTGAGGAGTTACTTGAGTTACAGCGGTCGACCATCGGAGTGGCAAACCCAGGGTTAGTGTCGGTTAACGATATTGAACTGTACTGAATAAGGGAAACTGAACGTCTATTTTTTCGAGGCGTTTTCTTGCGACTTCGTTGTAAAGTTCTGAAACATCAATATGAATAAAATGGCGTCCCGTTTTCTTAGCAACACATGCAACCGTTCCTGTACCACCAAACATATCCAAAATAGTGTTACCCCTATATGAGTAGAATTTGATCAGGCGAATAAATTAACTGCTCTGGAAAGGGAGCTGGATGCCCCTTCCTCTTTGTTTCCGGAGAGATTGCCCAGAATCCATCAGAAAAGGTAATAAACTCTTCCTTCGTTATGTCAGCATTATCGTAGGTTCCTTCAAGCCGATCTTGGTCCTTAGAAAAAACCAAAACATATTCCCAAGATGGGACAATGTGGGGGTTTGATGGACTTTTGAAACTGCCCCAAGCTGTCCTCTTAAAGCATAGTTTGCTTATACCAAAGAATTTCCGCCCGAAATTTCATTCCTAATTTCCGTTGTTGCATCACGAAATCGTGATGGATTGGTAGAAAGTTCTTTATGCCAGTTGGGGCTATATTAAGGGCAAACCTTCCCCCGGGAACCAAAACTCTTTTGGTTTCTCGCCAAACATTCTCAAGCCAGGTAAGGTATTCCTGATATTTCATTCTGTCATCATGAGTATCATAACTGATGCCAACATTATAAGGAGGCGATGTAACAGCCAAATGGACCGAGTTATTCGGGACTGCCGCTAGTGTTTCCAGGACATCCCCAGTGATAATTGTGTCCAACCTAAAATCATTCTGCCTAACCCCTCCTTTTCTTTTCTCCCATGTTGGGCTAGGTTTAGCTCTAATAACTCCAACCACTTTTCCCTGATTTCTATAAGGGAGTTAAATCCATGGGAGACGGATTTCGAATTGCGAATTTTCCTCAAGACAGCTTCGCCAGTTGGGACGCCCAGAAAATCTCGCCCCGCGAGAGGCTGATTTTTGTTTTTCTAAGACAATTACGTCATTGTCGAAAATGCCATCTCCTTCCCAGCCACCACCCTTTTTTACTCTCATTCCATAATCAATTCCTGATTTCTTGAGTATAGATTTGGGTACTGCGGCAAATTCAGGACTTGGAAATAGCTCAATGCTTTCCCCAGCCGATATAGATCCCAGTATAGGGATTTCGGTTTCCGTTTGGACAGGTATTATTGATCTTTGCTTGAAGCTTGCCCTTTCTAAATATCCCTTCTCAGCCAGCACGGTCACGTATTGATGAAAACTGAGGACATAGATTTCAGATTAAAGTTCTTTGCAATTTCCTCAAACGAAGGCGAATATTCATTCTTTTTTATAAAAGCGGTTATGAACTTAAAAAAGGCGAACTCTTTTTTGCTTAGGCGTCAAGGTTCTATATTGCATGTCGACGACTATACGAAGCTCTCAAAATGTCAAGTGGTCAAGGGTGGGGATATGTCCCTCGACTTTCCCACCCAATTCCTCGAGTAATCTTCATTTGTGTCCTTAATCTCCCACATATACCCTTCTCCCCTGTGACCGGGTCTGGCGGCCCCGCCCGCGGAGGCGCTGAACCCACTGCAAACAGCATCCCATTCGAGCGCACCGCCTGGCTGTAACCTGCTAAAGATCTTGCGTGGGCAAAAACCGCCCACGCGTCGGAGTTGCTACTCGGCTTCGCCGAGCACGCAACGTCCAGACACTAAGGCCCCACCCTCCACAGGCTGAGGCCGGCATTGCCCAGGGTGGCCAGCAGCCTGCCATCCGGGGAGAAGGCCAGGGAAACAACGTTATCCCCGGCGCCGGCCAGCAGCAAGATCTCGTAGGTGGCGGCGTCGTAAACGATGAGGCTGCCGTTGCGGGAACCGGCGGCGAGCAAGGCGCCGTCCGGCGAGTAACTCAGCGCATCCACCCAATCCGAGAAGTTGGCCAGCTGCTTGGTTTGCGACCCGGAACCCAGGTCCCAGAGCCACACGGCCCCCTGCGTGCACTTCAGGTTGGCGTCGGAGACGGCGCAGAGGCCGGTGGCGAGGGTGGCCCCGTTGGGCGCCATGGCAAGGCTGGTAACCTGGCCAGGGTGGCTGAGGAGGGCCTGCTGGGCGCCGTCGGAGCTGCGCCAGACGCGCACATTCCGCGAGGTGCCGCCGGCGGCAATGGTTTGGCCGTCGGGAGAGAAGGCAATGTCGGGGATGTTCCAATATTCAGCCAGGACCTGCTGTTCCTCCCAGGTGACAGTGGACTCCAGCCAAACGAAGGCGAAGGAGGAACCGTCGCCACCGCCCACGGCCAGGAGCTGGCCGTCAGGCGAGAAGCGCACGCTGATCGGAGCGTATGGAAAGTCCAGGGATTGCAGCAGATCGCCGGTGTTCCAATCCCAGACCTTGACGGTCTGGTCGTTGGAGGCGGAAGCCAGCAGCCTGCCATCCGGCGAGAAAGCTACTTTCCAGACGATGCCGGTGTGCCCGCTCAAGATGCGCAGCAGCTTGCCGCGGGCGGCGTCCCAGAGGCGGATATCGAAATCGGCGGTGTTGCCCCCCGCCACGGCAATGGTGGAGCCATCGGGCGAGAAAGCCAGGCTGCGGGGCGTGTCCGCCTGCCCCAAACGGGCGTAGACGGCCAGCCCGCTGACATTGCCTGGGGAGATGACGGCGGTGGAGGGCGTCGGGCTGGGAGGGACCTGCGTGGGGGCGGCGGTCTGCGTGGGGGCGGCGGTCTCGGTGGGGGCCGCAGCGGCGGTAGCGGCCGCGGCGGCCAGGGTGGCGCTAACGGCAGTGGCCAGCGGGTCGCCGGGGGCGGCGCAGGCGGCGGTGACGAACAACAAGGCAGCAGCAAGCAAAACAGAGGGTTTCACGAGGGCCTCCAAGCCGTGATGATGAAGTTTGCTTTATCGGATGGCTTAACTATATCAGGTGCGCGGTCGTAGGCCGGGGTTCGGGTGCAGGCGCGGTTGTGATGGCCGGTTAAGGCATGAACACCTTCACCCAGTGATGGGCAGTTATTGACAGGTACCGGGCTTTGTCAAGCTGGTCGGACAAGCGGTAGGCTCGCGTTTTTCCCCTGAGGGGATGGGGTTGCGGTAGGTTTGGGAGGAATGGAAATGAGGCGCAGCTGGTCAAGTGGGACATTGACGGTGACAAAATCCTCGTCAATCCAGCAGTGTTGATCGGTCAGCGTGGGATGATAGGCTACCAGCCAACCGCCGCCAAAACCATAGCCGACAACCTGTAATTGGGTCCCAGCCTTAAGCGTGCTCAGTGTTGAATAAGCCGGACCGGGGCCGGTGTAGCAAGGGAAATCTCTTTCCACGGTGAGAAGCAAGGCGACCGGTGTGCCAGTTGGGATGACAAATTCTTCCGTACTGGCCGGAGTGCTACCGGCTTCGTAGGCGCCCACGTCGCAGGCCGCAGCAGCCGGCCGGGGCGCCGAGCGTTGGTCAGCCGCGGGGCAAGTGCCAAAGGCTGCGTCGATGGCGGGGCTAGCAGGCAGTAAGGCATGCGTGAAAGTGGGACCGCCATTGTCTGCCAAAGGAGCCAAGGCGATGCCGGCGTCCGAGACGGTTTGAGAAAAGCCGCAGGTGTCATCCGTATCGATATTCATCCCCGCATAGTCGCTGAGACCAAGTGGGAAAGCGCAGTCGCCGGCGCCATTCTTAACCACCAGGGAATTGGCAATCTGGCTGATTAATACCCCGGAACGATGGGCCGCAATGCCTCCGCCCATGTTTCCTGCAACGGTCACATAGCTCAAAGATAAGGTTCCATCATTTACGAGGATGCCGATATCGGCATTTCCACTGATGGTGCTGTTCAGCATCGTCATTTCACCCCTGTTTTCAACAGCGCCATCGGAGCCGAGGGAGCGCCCAGAAGCGGTGTTGTTGGCGAACAGGCTGCTTTCTACCTCAGCCGTGCCAGAGTTGAAGAACGCGGCCTGGCCGCCCACATTTTCCTCGATATTGCTCTGGGCGATGGTAAGAAAGCCGGTTTCGGTGTTGAGCAAACCTCCGTTCGAGTTTTGAGAGATGTGACTATTGCGAATTTCCAGAGTGGCTTCGTTCTCAATGCCTCCCGGAAGGGTGCCGGACAAGGTAGCCCCATTGCCGGTCACGCTGACATTGGTAAGCTGCACAATGCTGCCCGCGTTGTGAAGGCCCATACCCGTGTTATCCATCACACTGCTATCTTCTAAATTCAAAATGCTGAGTTCACCCTGAACTTCCACGCCCTGCAGGTTTTCTCTTATTTGTGTACCGGTGGCATCTACCACGCCGCCATCCATGATGCTCAACCCCGCACCTGAACCCAAAACCCCGTTGTTTCTAATGAGGACATCAAACAGATGCGCTTCGCCGCTTGAGGAGAGGCCATTGGCGCCGTTGTTCTGGATCAGTGCGCTTGTCACCGAGAGTAAACCACTATTGAGTATGCCATCCCCAACGTTTCCCCCCACACCTCCATTTTCAATTTGCAGCGTCCCGGTGTTATAAATGCCGACTCCGCTGGCGAATTCAGACCCAAAGGCCTGGGAAACACTTACATCCAAGAAATACACCAATCCACTGCTGGAGTTGTAAATCCCATCTGCGCAGCGGGTTACCTCAAACTGCTCAATGGTTACATTGGCCTCATCGCGAATGTCAATGCAGGCGCTGGCTCCGGTCGGGTTCTGGATAGTAAAACCCTCCAGGCGCACAGTGGCAGAGCCCGAGATGTAAAGATTGGCCGTCTCCAGGATGGTTACCCCAGGACCTGCGCCTTGTATCCACAAGTCTTCACCAATGGATAGATCTCCGCCCCTCGAGGCGTCATTGTAGGTTCCGGCGGCCAGAAGGATCTGGTCGCCCGCTTGCGCTTTGTCATGGGCGCCAAAAATGGTTAAGCAGGGGGTGCTGGGTGAGCTGCAGGAGTTGCCGTCGTCTCCGTCTGTGGCGACATACCAAATATCCGCATCACTTTCAGAGGTAGAAGTCGGCGTGGGTGTAAATGTGGCCAGGCTGTTCAAGATATCACGAAGCGTTTCAATAGGACCGCACTGAGCCGCAAGTAGGACAAGAGCAAAGAAAGGAAATGCAAGCTGCCTTCTAAGCATGAGACCACCTTGAAAACGCTGCCGAAAGCGAAATTTGGATAAGGCGAGCTAATAATAACTCAGAATTGGGAACGCCTCGAGAAAAGACTGGGAGAGTAAATCGATGCCTGGCTGGATACAGTTGGGCGCTGGGTGGTAATAATACGCCAAGGTCACCGCCGAGCTGGACGCCAAACGGGAACTTGCAGATGGTCACCGATCTGGGCTTATACCTGGACGCTTTAGGTATCGAGGCCTGACGTGGACTTACTCACCAAAGGAACAATAAAGGTACCGTTAAGCACACAGGCGTTGCCGGCGCTACTCAGCCACGCCGGTAAGGTGCGCTGCCAGGCAGGCGGGAGTTGCCACGCAACTCCAGGCAACCGCAGCCGGCTTCCGCGGCCTGGCGGCGGGCTTCATGGAGCAGCTAACGGAGGTAATTCACCGGTTTCATTTACGAAGGGTGCCAGAGCATCCATGATGGATTTGCCGCCAGGTGCTTCTCCGACAAGGTCGCGATAATCCCCACCGGCCACTTTTTCCACAGGGCACATATTTGGCCGGGGGCCATCCAGAGAAATTTGCTCAAGCAAGTTGCCGGTTTTTGCTTCGAATATGGAGATCTGATCGCGTTGCATAATACGAGCAAATGTTACGCCGTCATCATAGGTGCATTGATCGATAACCACCCGCTCAAGAGTAATGCAAGCGACAAGTTCGGTATTGGATACGGATTCGGAGATCCAATAGGTTCCCCAAAGCGCGCCGCTGGAAAGTTCGTGACTTTTGCCTTCGCCCGTAATTAAAACCATGGAATTGAGCTGCTGTTCAGGCAGATAATCGGCTGCCCGCGCGACCCCCTGGCCGGAACAAACCGGCCACGAGCGCGGCCAGCATTTCATCCTCACTTTCCAGGCGCAACCCATTCCAGCTCTCCAGATTGGCCAGCGCTTCCTGGGACAAGCCTTGCGAGTGAACCGCGCTGGCCAACTGCAGGATGGCTCCATCCAACAGGGTTCCACTTAGGTTGGTGGTATCCAGATTGGCCTGAAAGAGATTAGCCCCATTCAGATTGGCTGAACTCAGATCGCTGCCCGATAAGTTCGAATTTTGTAAATTGGCGCCGCTCAGATCCGTTCCGCTGAGGTTAGCCCCTACCAGACTGATGCGGGCCATATCGGCACCCGCCAGATCAAATCCTGACAGGTCCATTCCCGAGAAGTCGCAATCCCAAAGTGCTCCCCCAGGCTCCAGGTGGGTGCAGCGATCTTTTGATTGCAAAGTTGTGAATGCTACCGCCAGAGCGGCCATAACTAAAAATGTGACCACCGGGATCCATATTCCCGCTCGACCTTTTTTGCCTGAGTTATTTTTCAAAGTTGGTTTTGTAAAGACAAGAATAAGCAGTAACAGCGGCGCAAAAATGCAAAAGAACTGGAACAGGATGATTTGCATAAGACCCATCGCAGAGGATGGGTTGATGTAGGCCATTACCACCATAAATATCCCCAGTATGGCGAGAAGCACGAAAATTGCGTAAAAAATGTTCCTGAGTAAGTTACTTTTGAACTCAATCATGTAGCTTTCGTGCCCTCCTCCTTCTGCCTGCTTCCTTTTTTGAACGCAACAACGCCAACATTGGGGGTCACATCTTTATATAACCGGCCCAGAACAGCCAGGCGAAGGGTGCCAATATCAGGAAAAATATCAAACTTGGTGCTATCCAACCCATGCGTTCAGAAAACTTTTCTGGGAATACTTCATTGAGAATGTCAAACTCTTCCTGGCTTACAAAATAGAATTGCACATCTTTAGCGAAGGATGCGGTGGTGTTTACAAAGCCCGCTTCTTTAGGCCGGGCGTATATCACATCCATATTGGCTTTCCCGTTGATAAGGCTATGCTGCCAGTCAGAGGGGATGGCTACAAACTTTGCATCCATTAACACAGCCTGGGTTGATCCACCGACCCCGGTTAGTTCATCCTCCCAGTGTTTGGGTTGGACGGTAAGTTCAATCTCAACATCCGCCTGCGGTTCTTCAGACGTGGCTGGATCTGGCACAGGTGCCACGAGAGACCCCGCCAGATCGCCGCCGTTCACTACCACTTTGATAGCAGAAGCCTTATTGATCAATATGGAGGCATTGGTTGCTCCCCAGGCCAAGGCATGTTCAATTTCGCCAAGGCTTATGCGTATGGATCGATCGGTGGAGGCGAGCAAAACGGCAGGTTCACTCCCAATGTTTTGGACAATCTCCAGATATTGTCGAGCAACGTCCGTGGGCACCCCTCTTGAAATTGCTTCCTGGGTGGCTTCATCCGGGCTGATAAATTTGCCTTCCGTTACCTGGGAAGAATCCAACCAGATAAAGAAGACTGCCATGCCCAGGGCAAGCGCAAGGAAGAACAGCCCCATAAATCGATTTCCCCAGTTCGGGGTTCTAGGTCTCCTGAAAAACGAAGTTAGCTTGTTCAGTTTCGCACCAACCTTTCAGAATGGTTCCTGGTGAAAGATCAGAACGGATCAGGGCGCCTGCCATTTTGCGTCCCAGGTGGGCAACTCATAGGATGCATTGCCATTCGAATCGATTGAAACATTGGATGTGATCGTCGTGCGCCCATCAGGCAGGATGCAGGCGATGGGATTGGCATAAGTCCCGCTAATCTGTGTTGGGCTTGAGAATGTGCCCACAATGCCGTCTTTTTCGGGGAGGCCTTCTGAATTGACCGTGCCCATTTCAAGTCGTTGGCCATCTGAGATGGCCACGGCCGCCTTCACGGAGATCACACACGCCTGAACATCAATGCTGAAGTTGGTCACTTCCCCCGCCTCAGTAACATCGAAAGACACAGACGGTGACCCTTCCCAGTGCCCTACCTTGGCGAGCGGTTGGTTGGCACAAGCTGACAGTATCAATCCTGCAAGAATCAGAACAAACGCTGTGCGGCGTAGCCAGTTTGGACACATGGGTTAACTCCTTAGAGAGTTTGGATACGGTAATTCAGGAAATGCTGCGGTGATAAATAGTATTCATTGCTGTACCCCCACTTGATAGATGTAAATGTCCCTTTAGAATCGGGACAATTATCCCTGTGCTACTTCTAAATTTTTTATCTCAGTCACTCTTTTGATACGGGTCGGGAAGCCGGGCAAACAATTCGCTAGAGGTGGCGACCTGCGCGACTCATGCGTGTGAATGATCGCCTTCGGCATCCCGTCACTTCTCTGGGCCAGCGAACTGGCCACTTACTCCTTGATCAACAACTGGGGAGGGTCCTTCAGCCTCAGCCCCACCAGCAGACTCACCGCCATCAAAGCCATCAGCCCTAGTAGTGGCACGGTCATCGAGCCCGTGACGGGAGACTTCAACCCATCCATGCCAAGGATAAAGGCAATTCCCGAGATCTGGCCCATCATCAGCAACAGCCCATTGGACGTGCCCTCCGGCGTCGGCTGCGTGATCTCCGCCCCATACTGGAAGCCCAGCGGCCCGGCGCTGAGCAGCGAGAACCCGAATACAAATGCGGAGCCCAACAACAGCGCGTAGCTCGTGGCGAAGGTAACTCCCACCAGCCCCAGCGTCGCCCCGGCGATGGCCCCCACCAGGAACGGCACCCGCTTGCGGGAGCGGTCGGATAGCAATGGGATCACCAGCGCCCCGATGAGCCCACCTAAGATCATCAGCCCGCCGATATTCCCCGCCTGGATAGAGGAGAATCCGCGCGGCCGCACAATATCCTCGATCCATGTCGTCACCGCATTGAACACCCCCAGGCCGACGAAAAAGATGGCCAGCAGCAGCACGAAATCCCGCCGCCGCAGCGAATCCCTCAGCCCGTCCCACATCAGCGAGCGTTGCTCCTGGTCAGGGCGGCAGGGAGGTGTAGGCGGCCTGTCGCGCACCAGCGCTACAAACACTACCGCCGCCACTACCCCTACCACGCCGTAAATCAACAGCATCCCGCCCACGTTCGAGCGCAGTGCCAAATAGGGAGTGATGACCAACCCGGCGATGATGCCCAGATAGATGGCCAGTGAGCCCAGCCCGGTGATCGTCGCCCGGTCCTTGATCGGGAACCAGCGCGCCGCCACTGTGGTGGCCGCGTTCAGGATGAAGGGCTGCCCAATGGCGATGCCGGTTTGGGCGATGAACACCAAGGTATAGTCCGCTGGAGCCAGCCCGCGCAGCAACCCAAACCCGCCGGTCAGCGCCGCCCCAATGCCCACCGCCACCCGGATTTCGTAGGTATCGATCACCCACGACGCGGGGATCGACACGACGATATACACCGCCATGAATACCAGGGACAGCAAGCCGATGCTCAGGTCTGAGACGCCGTAATAAGTGGCGGCACTGCCCGTAATGGCTGCATAGGTGATCCACATCAGCTGGTTGACGGCTGCCACCAGCATGAAAACCAACAGCACCACCCAGCGGTACCCATAGACCTTGAACTCATTTGGCTGTGTCACGGCATTCCTCCTCAGGCGAAGCGCCGCCATTGTAATCCCCTTGGCCATGCCGACTTCCACATCAAAAAAGGCGCCTACCCCCCTCGCCCGCCAAAACTATGCTTTTCCACAATACCGAAGCACGGCTCCCGCACCTCTATTCCCTCAGTTCTTGCCACTTCACAAAATCCATGGCATGTAATACCATGGTCTTCCCTTAGGGGAATTTTCAAGCTGGATTTCCTTACTTATTGACTAATTGAAAGAAGAGGGTCGAGATGGCAAAAACAGGCAAGGAAATAATCGGCAAGGCTAGTCCGATGGATCAGTTCATGGATTGGGTGGATAGATTGCCTATTTCCCCCATTTTGTTCTACCCTTTGGTGTATGCGGCCTTGGTCTTTTTACAACATGGATTATTGTGGATGGATGGCACTTTACAGGTTGGCCAATTTTCACCTGAGGTCTTTGTATTCAATATCTGGTTCGTTTTCATCTCTGCAGCCTGGCACTTCCTGAGAGCGACAGGGGAAATCGCCATTAGAAGATTCCGCGAGGCGCTTGATCTGAATGAGAAGGAAACCAATCGACTGATCTTTGAGTTCACCCGCATACCCCGTCGCGCCGGGTGGATAATGGTCGCAATCGCCGTCCCGTTAACCATCCTTGCACTTCCATATATTCACGATTATTGGGGTCCCTTGTTCTTCTCGCCGCTCACTAAATTCCAGGTATATGTCTTGATGCCATTTGTTGCTCCAATGAATTTTGGTTTCTTCTGGATTACTTTCCGGTGTTTGTTCATGATTCCGTCGATCTATTCCCGGGTGAAGCGAATCAACTTGTTCAACCTGCACCCGATTTACTCCCTAGCGGCTTTTACCTCAAGAGTGGGGATGATCTTCGTAACGTTTGTGCTGATCAATGTTGTTACCGCGCCTCTGACCGGTGATCCAACCACTACTGGTTGGAATGCTATGTACATAATCCTACAAAGCAGTATCGCCATCCTGGCATTTGTTTTACCCTTGTGGGGCATCCATGTTCGCCTGGTTAACGAAAAAGCGAAGGTGACTGAGGGAAATAATAAGCGACTGGAGGACGCCTTCTGGTCCCTGCAGAGAAGTTATGACGCTGGCAAGTTAGAGGAGATACCCCAGTTGAAAACCAGTTTTTCGGCGTTCATGGATTTTCGCGGCGAGATCAAGCGCGTACCAACCTGGCCCTGGGATACTGGAACGCTGCGAAGTTTTATTACCGCCTTATTTGTGCCATTGACAGTGTGGACCCTTCAACAAATACTGTTGCGGGTAGTGGTGAAATGACACTGTCGAAAAAGGATGGTGCTACCGATAAAGAGTTAATGATCGGTCGCCTCCTCTCAATGAAAGACCGCCCTTATCTGCCCAGCTGGACGGATCGTCTGAACGGCTGGGTCGAAGGATTACCCATCCCGGGTTTTCTTTTTTATTTGATGTTCTATGTTGTGATCACCTTTATTCCGATAATTCTGGGGTGGATCGAGGCCGGTCAAGGAATCGGTCCGGTTCCCTGGGGGGATTTTATTTATCAAATATTCACATTTGAAGCTTTCTATTTCAACTATTGGCTATATGGGGTAGCAAGTTCTTCCCTGAGAGAATTTAGCCGTGACCGAAACCTATCCACATCTGTGTTACAGGGATTGGAATACCGCTTCACGATATTGCCAGCCAGGTGGATAAACTGGCTGACCTATGCCGTAATTATTCTAAGTATAGGATTGGCTTTCATAAGTCCCGTATTGTTTAATAACCGCGATTCGAGTTCGTTCATCGGCTTTCTCCATTCATATTCAGATTGGGTGTTTTCCTTAATGGGAGCGGCGATATTCCTTTATCGGCTGGTTCATCAAACCCGGGCTATCAATACGATCTACAGTCAGATCTCTCATGTCGACCTTTTTGACCTCGGACCAATCTATGCCCTCTCGTCCTTTATGTCTAAAGCCGGTCTTATATTTCTTCTGATTGTGTATTCAAATCTTTTTCTTGATCCATCCAATCTAAAGATCTCGGGGTTTGTAATTGGAAGCCTGATCATCTCCGCGATTGTGTTGGCCGGTTTCGTTCTCCCCTTATTAGGCATCAACCGCAAGCTTGTACTCGCCAAAAATCAGCTATTAAAGGAATCAAACACCCAGATCAAGCGTACTTTTGATCTGCTGAACCGTGAACAGGAAAGCAAGGGGCTAGGCAATATTAGTAATGTTCGCCAACTTACCGATGCGGTCATTCGTAAGAATGAATTTATTAAGGCAATCCCAACCTGGCCCTGGCAACCTGGAACGATCCGCAACTTACTATTCGGTGTTTTCCTGCCAATCCTGATCTGGCTTGTGCAACAGGTGCTCAGCCGCTTGATACACTAGTTCCCGCGCATTGGTTGTGTTTTGTTCCATCAATTCGTTCAAATGCTTCATACGCTGAGGCCGTAACCCACTCCACTTCGGCACCAGTAGCCGTGCCCCATGTTCTCTCAATCAACAATTGTTAGAAGGCCAACATCTTTGCCATCTCGTAATATTCCAGGTTGGCTTCACGCTGCTTGGTGACCACGTCCCGCAGCGGCACAGCTTCGATGTCCCGGCCGCGCAGCCCCATCATCACGTCGCTCTTCCCGGCCAAGATGGCATCCACCGCCTTGACTCCCAGCCGTGTGGCCAGCAGCCGGTCGAAAGCGCTGGGGCGCCCGCCGCGCTGGATGTGCCCCAAGATGGTGACGCGCGTGCTAAACCCCAGATTCATTTCATTCAGGCGCTCCGAAAGCTCGGTGGCCTTCATCTTGGCCCCCTCGGCGACCACGATGATGGAATGGGTCTTGCCACGCTTGTGAGCTCCATCCACGGCCGCGGCCACCTCTTCGATGGAGGTATCCACCTCGGGAATCAGGATCACCTCGGCGCCGCCGATCACGCCGGCCATCAAAGCCAGGTAACCGCAATTACGGCCCATGGTCTCCACCAGGAAGGCGCGTTTATGCGAGGAAGCGGTATCGCGCAACTTGTCGATGGCGTCGCACAGCGTATTGAGGGCGGTATCCACGCCGATGGCCATATTGGTGCCCCACATATCGTTGTCGATGGAGCCGGGGATGCCCACCACCGAGACACCTTTGGCGCACAGCGCCTGGCAGCCGAGCATCGAGCCATCCCCGCCAATCACAATCAGCCCCTGAATGCCATGCTCCTGCAGGATGCGCACGGCTTGCTGCTGCCCGGCCTCGGTGACGAACTCCGGTGAGCGCGCCGTGCCCAGCACCGTGCCGCCGCGCTGAATGATGCCGCCCACATCGCGCGGCTCCATGGCCTGCCATATCACCGGCCAGCAGCCCCGCAAAGCCATCCCGAATGCCGAAAACCTCCAGCCCCTGGTACAGCCCGGTGCGCACCACTGCGCGGATGCAGGGATTCATGCCGGGTGCGTCGCCGCCGGAAGTCAGTACCCCTATGCGCTTGATCTTGGCCTGCATGTTTGCCTCAATGAGCTTAACCCAGCAATCGAGAACTGGTTACAAATCCCCAGCATTTTATCAAAATAGCCTTATGCGAATGTTATGGGAGGGGAAACGAATGAAGAGCAGGCTGCTTTCAGCCCGCCCGGGTTGCGTGATGAAAATCCAGCTTGGGGGCACCCTTCTGCAAATAGTCTTTTGCCAGGATGGCCTTGACTGCATCCCCGGCGGATTTGATGGATCCGCCGTGCAGCACAGAATAATTCCTGGGCTCCTTGCTGCCTTTGAACTTGAACGACCAGGCATAAGCCAGCTTGGATTTATGCAAAGGCCGGGCGCTCAATCCGCGTGAGGACTCGAGTTCGTCCTTGATCTTCAGCCCGCGGCCCTCTGCCGCCGCCAGACCCGCCGCAGAGGGCGCCTTCAGGTGCCACTGCTCCTTGACTTCCTTGCTGGTACCAGGTTGGCGGATGGCATACAGGAGCTCATACACGTAAACGTCGCCTTCCCACTCCAGACCCCCATCAATGGATTCGTTTACCGAAATTTTCTCTTTGTACTTGGCTTGAGTTTTGTGCTGGCCCTCAACTACGCGCTTCAACTCAACAATCTTAGATTCATTCATCTCGTATAAGGATACCATCTTCCGCAGGAATTTGCTCTGATACGAGGCGCGAGGTAGTGTCCTAATTGAAAAAAAACCCGCTTGTCGAGGGGTTTGTAGTTGGGCCTGTGTATTCTAGGTGTGAACGGCGGATTCCTTCAGGAGTGCCTCTGCTGGAACCGGCCTTTTCACGGCTCTACTGCAAAGTGATGGTCTCCACGCGCAGGTTGTTGGTTCCCACCATGGCTTCCAAGCGGGCAAGCAGCTCCTCGTTGAGATCCGTGGTGTCATTGGGGAAATCCAGCAGGTAGCTGCTGCGCCCCTCGAATAGATAGAAGGCGAAGCGGTCAAAGCCGGGGTAGGAGATGATGGCCCCGTGCACCCTGCGAATGGCCAGGATGTCGCGGGCTTTGTCGCCCTTGCTGCGC
The DNA here is from genome assembly GCA_963797275.1 of uncultured Chloroflexia bacterium. Taxonomy (GTDB): domain Bacteria; phylum Chloroflexota; class Anaerolineae; order Anaerolineales; family UBA11579; genus JAMCZK01. The sequence continues at coordinate 21,174 of CAWCOT010000003.1, forward strand.
AGGTAAATGGTGAGCATACGCGGCGCCTGGCCGGCGGTGCCCTCTTTGGGAGGCTCGGGGCGACCTGGCGGCACAAAGGGAATGCCAACCTGTGTAGGCGGCTGAGTGACCACCGCACCCAGGTCGCCGCTGACCACGCCCGCCACTGAATTGATCGGAGGGTCTAGAGGCTCCTCTTCAGGAGTAGGTGCCTGCTCCTGCGTGTCGGGAGGCTTGGCCAATAGGGCTGGGGCGGGTTCTACCAGGGCGGGAAGCTGCTCAGCGGGTTCTGCGACCTCGGGGGCTTGCTGCGCCTCGGGTACATTTTGCTCTGCATCTTGCTCACCATCCTGCTGATGCGGGGGTGTAGGGCCACTTAAATTTCCGCCAACTGTCAGATCCCAATCGGGCGGGAAAGGATCCGGCGGCTCAGGCAAATCGCCCAGATCGAAGTCTTCCGGACCGGCGTTGTGTAGTGCGGAGGCCGAATATTTGGGAGCAGGCTCTTTAGCAATAGGGGCCTGATTACCCAAGGGCGCGGCCTCGGCCCCGGGTGAAGCATCCCCCTCGGCTTGCACCACGACAGTGAGCTTGTTGTCGATCTTATCGACCAAGACTTTGCTCTCGCCGCTCTGGGCGTCCATCTTGCCTTCCACAACGATGAGCTTCTCCATTTGAATCAAGACGCTGTAGCGCTCCCAAGTGCTGGGGAAGACCACCAGGTCAATAATGCCCTGCGGATCCTCAATGGAGACGAAGGCCATCATCTTGCCGCGCTTAGTGGGAAAGCTGCGCAGGCTCTTTACCAAACCGGCCACGCGCACACGTTCTTCCCCGGTCAGTACAGAGAGCTCGCTGGAGAAATGGGTCACCACGGCGGCCAGCTCGGGCAGCATGGGTGTCAGCGGATGGTCGGAAACGTACAAACCGATGAGTTCGCGCTCCCAATTGAGGCGTTCACGGCGAATAAATTCGTTCTGGTCATCTTTTTCGGGCAGTACGATCTGCGGTCCGGAGGCATCCGCGCCGCCAAAGAAAGTCAGCTGGCCGACTTCACGGGCGTGGAACAGGGCCGAACTCATGGAGAGCAGCTGCTCGATGACATCCAGAATTGCGTGGCGGCTGCCAAAGGCATCCAGCGCCCCGGCCTTGGTGAGATATTCCAAGGCGCGCTTGCCCACCTGGCGCAGGTCGACGCGCTGGCCGAAATCCACCAGGTCAGCAAAGGGCTGCTGCTTGCGGCCTTCCAGGATGGCTTGAATCGGCCCGTGGCCCACGTTCTTGATGGCCCCCAGGCCGAAGCGAATGGTGGCTTTGCCATCTTCCAGGTCCTGAATGGAAAAATCCCATTCGCCAAGGTTCACGTCCGGCGGCAGCACTTCGATGCCCATGCGGCGGCAATCCTGTACGTAATAAGCCACCTTGTCGGTATCGGTCAAGGTAACTGAGAGGACGGCGGTCATATATTCAACCGGATAGTGCGTCTTGAGATAGGCGGTCTGCACGGCCAGCACGCCGTAATCGGCGGCATGCGCCTTGTTGAAGCCATAGCGGGCGAAATTCTCCCAGTCGGAGAATATGCTTTCGGCAGTGGCCTCCTGGATGCCCTGCTTTACGGCGCCCTTCACGAATTGCTTGAGATGCTTCTTCAGCTTGTATTCGATCTTCTTGGCGATGGCTTTACGCAGGTCGTCGGCATCCGCAGCTGAATAGCCCGCCAACTGCATTACGGCTTGCATCAGCTGTTCCTGATAAACGGCGATGCCGTAGGTTTCGGAGAAAATGCTTTCCAGAGCCGGGTGCGCATAAGTCACCGGCTGCTCTCCGTGCATACGGGCGATATAGGTGGGGATGAACTCCATGGGGCCGGGGCGGAAAAGGGCGACCATGGCCACGGCGTTCTCGATCTTGGTGGGCTTCATGGCCATCATCCAGCGGCGCATGCCGGCGCCTTCAAACTGGAAGACGCCGGCGGTTTCGCCGCGCCCCAGCAGCTCAAAGGTTTCTGCATCGTCCAGGGGAATGTTGTACAGGTCCAGCGAGACGTCATGCCGTGCCTTAATCAGGGCGCAGGCGCGTTCCATGATGGTCAAGGTGGAAAGACCCAGGAAATCCACTTTGAGCATGCCCAGCGCATCCAGCGTGGACATCTCGAATTGGGTCAGCTGGCGGATGGGTGTGTCTTCGGCGTTGTTGCCTGTAGGCCGGTTGAGCGGCAAATATTCGATAATGGGCTTATCGGCGATGACCACACCAGCCGCATGGGTTCCGGCGCCGCGAATCACGCCTTCCATTTGCTGAGCCGTGTCAATAAGTTCCTTGACGTAGGGTTTATTTCTGTATTCGTTGCCAAAATCCGGGATGGTTTCCAGCGCTTCCGCAATGGTGACGGGCTTGCCCGGAACGTTGGGGATGAGTTTGGCAATGCGGTCCACTTCGTTGAGGGGCACATCCAGCACGCGGCCGACGTCGCGCACGGCGGCGCGGGCCTTGAGCTTGTTGAAGGTGATGATGGCGGCCACCATGTCTTCGCCGTACTTGTCGCGGCAATATTCCATCATCAGGTGGCGCTTGTCGTCCTGGAAGTCCAGGTCGATATCGGGCATGCTGACGCGGTCTTCATTCAAGAAGCGCTCAAAGATGAGATTGTGCTCCAACGGATCAACCAGGGTAATGTCCAGCGCGTAAGCGACAATGGAACCGGCGGCGGATCCGCGGGCGTTGTACCAGATGTTCTGGATTTTGGCCTGGCGGCAAAGATCCCACACAATGAGGAAATAGGCATCGAAGCCCATGGTGTGGATGATCTTGAGCTCTTTCTCCATGCGCTGTTGAATGAGCGCATCCTGCGAGCGGCCAGGGTAGCGGCGCTCCAGTCCTTCTTCGCACAACTTGCGCAGATAACTCTTGACGTCAAAACCTGCGGGGACTTCGAACTTGGGCAGGTGATAGGTGTCGTTGGATAGATCCACATTGCAGCGCTCGGCCACCAGTACGGTGTTGGACAGCGCCCCAGGCACTTCGGCGAACAGGCTTTGCATCTCCTGCCGCGCTGCGCAGGTAGAAATCCTCGCCGGACATGCGCATGCGGCGCGGTTCGGTGAACAAAGACCCAGTCTGCACGCACAGCAAAATATCCTGCAGGTGGGCATCTTCAGGCTTGATGTAATGCACATCATTGGTGGCCACAAAATTGGCCTGGTAATGGCCCCCCAGTTCATTCAATACTCGATTGACCTTGTGCAGCTCAGGGATGTCGTGATGCTGAAGCTCGAAGTAGAAGTTGTCGCGCCCAAAGACCTGGTAATACCAATCTATCTTGGCTTTGGCATCCTCGAGGTTTTCCTTGACCAGGGCGCGGGGAACCTCGGCGGAGAGGCAGCCCGAAGTGGCGATCAGCCCTTCGGCGTGTTCGGCCAGAAATTCATGGTCGATGCGCGGGAAATAGTAAAAGCCGTTTAACTGGGCGGCCGAAGCGATCTTAAGCAAATTGTGATAGCCGGTTTGGTTCTCAGCCAACAACAACAGGTGAGATGATTTTTTGTCCTCTTCGGGATCGCGGTCCTGCATGGAACGAGAGGCCAGGTAAGCCTCCATGCCGATAACGGGATAAATCCCGGCCTCTTTGGCGGCATTGAAGAACTCAATGACCCCATAGAGAGCACCGTGGTCGGTAATGGCAAGGTGCTGCATGCCCATCGCCTTGGCGCGATCGACCAATTCGGGAATTTTGCTAAAGCCGTCTAGTAGGGAATATTCGGTATGAACGTGGAGGTGGGCGAACGACATGGCGCTAGAGATTGAAGAAGGGAGATTGAAGAGAGGTGAACAAGGATTGTTTCTGGATGGGCATCTTCAATTTCTCTCGCGCTGAGAGGCAAGTGGCATTATAGCATCCGGCCCTCTTACGACCTTGTGAACGACCTTAAAAGACTTGATGTTTTAAGGTTTTGCGGTCTAAGTAAGGGCTAATGAGGCCATAAAAGCCCACATGCTATAATCGCCGCCGGAGCCTAATCGACAATATGTTAAGGAAGATCACCAAGTTTGTAGGGGGGGACCCCAACAAACAAACCATCGGCGCCTATTCGGAAATGGTCAACTATATCAACGGACTGGAGCCTGAATTCGAGGCGCTCTCCGATGAAGCTTTGCGCGCCAAGACCGGCGAATTCCGTTCCCGCCTGGAGCAAGGCGAGAGCCTGGACGACCTGCTGCCCGACGCTTTTGCCGCGGTGCGTGAGGCCAGCAAGCGCACGGTTGGCTTGCGGCATTTCGATGTACAGCTTATGGGTGGTATGGCCCTGCACCAGGGCAAGATCGCCGAGATGCGCACCGGCGAAGGCAAGACGCTAGTGGCCACCATGCCTCTGTACCTGAACGCATTGGAAGGCAAAGGCGCCCACCTGGTAACGGTCAATGATTACCTGGCCCGCCGTGACACGCGCTGGATGGCGCCGATCTACATCCTGCTGGGTCTAAAAGTAGGCGTGCTGCAAATGGGGTCTAGCGCCGAAGCCTCACGCATCGCCTACATAGTCAATCTGGAAAAAGATCTCCGCACGAGGACCAAAACCAGCTGGACCAGGTGCCGCGGGCTGAAGCCTATCTGGCAGACATTACCTACGGCACGAACAACGAATTCGGTTTCGATTATCTGCGTGACAACATGCGCATGCGCCCGGGGGAAGCGGTGCAGCGCGGGCACCACTACGCCATCATAGACGAAGTGGACAATGTACTCATCGATGAAGCACGCACGCCATTGATCATCTCCGGCCCGGCGCAGGACGAATCTGAGTATTACCGGCGCATGGCCGATATCGTGAAGCGGCTGAACCCCGAAGACTACGAGGTCAATGAAAAGGATCGCTCGATCAACCTGACCGAAATCGGCGAGGCGCATATCGAGCAATTGCTGGGCACGCCGCTGCGCGACCCTGACCGGCCGGAAGATGTCAGCCCCGAGCAAGCCCGAACCATGGGTTTTGTGGAACAGGCCATGCGCGCCCAACTGCTATTCAAACGCAACAAGGATTACCTGGTGCAGGGCGGGCAAGTCATCATCGTGGATGAATTTACCGGCCGCCTGATGCCGGGCCGCCGCTGGTCGGACGGCTTGCACCAGGCCGTGGAAGCCAAAGAAGGCGTCAAGGTGCAATCTGAGAACGTCACCTATGCCACCATCACCATCCAAAACTATTTCCGCATGTACGACAAGCTGGCTGGCATGACTGGAACGGCGCTCACCGAGGCTGAAGAATTCGACGATATTTACAAGCTGGATGTGGCCGCCCTGCCCTCCAATGTGGAGTACAACGCCAACCTGCCCAATTCCGAGCTGGCCACCGTCGAAGCCAAGGACGAGAACGGTTATCGCTTCACCTATTACGCCGCCAAGGACGACCCTGAAAAGCTGCCTGTGCTGTGGAAACGCAAAGATTTTCCGGATGTGATCTACCGTACGGTGGAAGCCAAACTGCGCGCCCTGGTCAAGGAAATTGTGCGCGTTCACAGCATTGGGCGGCCGATCCTGGTGGGCACCAGCTCCGTGGAAAGCTCCGACCTGCTGTCAAACCGCCTGCGAGCAGAAGCAATTCAGCGCCTGCTGCAGACCGCCCTGCTGCGCCAGGTGTGGCTGGAGAAGAATAAGAAGGAAGACGATGGCTTCATCATCCCGGAATTGCAGCCGTTGTATGAGCCATTGGAAAAAATAAACTCGGGCGACCTGCGCCAGCGCGGGCGCGACCTGGATATCAGCTTGAACCTGCAGAGCGAAGAGAATATGGCCCGCCTGCTGAACCTGCTGGAATTGGAGCCCGAGCATGCGCCCCGGCTTGCGGCGGTGCTGCAGGGCGGCATCCCGCACTCTGTGCTGAACGCGCGCAAGCACACCGAAGAGAGCCAAATCATCGCGGGGGCCGGCGCGTATGGGGCGGTCACCATCGCCACCAGCATGGCTGGCCGTGGCGTGGACATAAAGCTGGGCGGCGAGGTGGCCGAAGAGATCATCTCGGCGGTGAGCCGGGTACTGCGCAAAGCCGGCCACCTGGAGCCCTCCGAATTGAGCATTGAGGAGCAAAAAGCTGCCTTGCTCAAACTCAAACCTGAAGATTACGGCATCTATAAAGCCGAAATTGAATTCTTTTTGAAGTCAGTGGACGAAATGGCCAAGGTCAAGGAACTGGGCGGCCTGCATGTCGTCGGCAGCGAGCGGCATGAAGCCCGGCGCATCGATAACCAGTTACGCGGCCGCTCCGGCCGCCAGGGCGACCCAGGCTCTTCACATTTCTATTTGTCTCTGCAAGACGACCTGATGCGCCTGTTCGGCGGCGCGCAGGTGGAATCGGCGATGCAGCGCATGCGCATGGACGAACTCGGTGCCATTGGAATACGGCCTGGTCTCCCGCATCATCGAACAGTCCCAAACGCGTGTGGAAGGCGCCAACTTTGACGCCCGCAAACACTTGCTTGAATATGACGACGTGCTAAATTCGCAGCGCGCCACAGTGTACGCCCAGCGCGACCGCATCATGGTGAAGGACGACCTGGTCGAGGACGTGATTGCCATGCTGGAAGAAGAAGTGCGCCTGCGCGTGCCCACGGCGCTGGCTGACCCGGACGGTCCCTGGAAGCTGCTGGCCTGGCTGGACCAGATCCAGCCGACGCTGGTGGTCAACCAACTGGTGGTGCCATCGTTTACGCTGCAAACCTTGCTCAATCACATCAAAGACAGCGGCGCGGATACGCCGGCCAAGGCTCAAGCGGCGCTGCTGGACGTAGCCGATAAGTCGCTGCAGGCCGAAGAGGAGCACCTAAAACGCAGTCTTAAAGAGCTGCTCGAAACCAATGAGGACCGGCTGGACACGCAGATGAACGAAAGCCTGGAAACCATCGATACTTTCGTTCAAGGGATCGGTTTCGAAGAGGAAGGCAAACAGCGCTCCAGCACCGATTTGGTGAGGGAGCTGAGCACCCTGCTGCGCGTGCCCCTGAAACTAAGCACTGAGGAGCAGCGCCTGTTGGCAGAAGATGCCAACAAGGCGGCGGACCTGATCCATGACCGCGTCGAGGAGAGCCTCAGCGCCCAAGCTGTGCTGCGCGTGGTGGGAGCGCTGGAACATCGTCTGGAAACTGAACTGGGGTTAAATCCCGATGAGTTGGCCAAAGAGGATTGGCGCAAGATTGAAGGTATCTTACTGGACAAAGTCCATCAGGAATTCGAGTCCCGCCGCCAACGCATGCTTGGCAGCCAGACAGACGGACAGATCGCCAAAGAACTTGCGGATATGCTGGCCCAAGCCAAGGGCGAGGTAAGCGAGAAGCAGCTCCTCAACGGGCTGATGCTGATGCCTGAGACGCGGGTATCCAGCTTCGATAAGAAGACACACAAGCAGGTGCTGCGACGCCAGCGCCGCCTGAGTTTCGCCTTCTACGCGGCGCAATTGCTGGAAAAAGAAGAAGCCGAGGACATCACCGAAGACGTGCTGGACCACCTCAAGGAAGCGCGCCAAGCCGTTCAGGTGGTTTGGGGACAGGCCGCCTGGCAAAGCATTGCCAATGGCAGCGTGGCCAACCTGAACGAAAGCGGCAAAGCCGCCCTGCGCCAGGCGTTAGGCGCCGAGACCATCGAGAGCCTGGATGGACGCCCGCTAAACAGCCTCGATGCTGAGGTGCAGCAAAAGGCCATGGCAAGCCTGGGGCAGCGCTCGCTCACCGAAAGCTACCGCCAGTTGCTATTGCGGGTGATAACCGAATTATGGGTGGACTATCTAACCAAGATGGAATCCCTGCGCATCTCCATCGGACTGGAGGCCTACGCACAGCGCGACCCACTGGTGCAATACAAGGCGCAGGCCTACCGCATGTTCCAGGAATTATTCGCGGATATGCGCAGCAGCATGGTCAACCGCATGTTCGTTTTCCAGCCCGGACCTATTGACCAGCAACCTCAACGCCCAGTGGGCCAGCCGGCAGGGTTGCAGCGTCCCGCCGCCCCTGCGGCGGCGCCAGCCGCCAATGGCGGCGCGCAGCCGCAGCCTGAAAAGCAGGCGGCTAGCAACAACGGGCCTTCTGGCGACAAGAAGCGACGCCGCAGGCGCAAGAAGAAGTAATCTAGCAGAAGCGAACGCTTCTATAGGAGACTATGCCTCCTCGCGAAAAATTCAAGACCGTAGACCAGTACATCGGGTCACTGCCGTCTAAGGCCCAAGCCAAGCTGCAGGAGATCCGCGCCACCCTACACCAGGAACTGCCCGACGCCCAGGAAGTCATCAGCTATAACATCGGCGCCTTTCGTCAGAAAAAGATCATTGTTTTCTTCGCCGGCTTCCCGGATCACGTCAGTGTATATCCCGTGCCTTCGGGGGACGCAGCATTCCAAGGGCAAGTCGCCAAGTATCGGGCCGGCAAGGGCACTTTGCACTTTTCCCTGGACGAGCCGCTTCCTTTAGATTTCATCCGGCAGGTGGCGCACAATTTGCTGAAGGATCGTGGACAAGCCTGATGGCAGCTCTCGAATGGCACATCATCCCCAGCGGCACCACCTGGGCCGACCCCGGCGGCCCATTCGGCCTGGTTCCAAAGGTGTTATGGAGTTGGCACCAGAAAGCCAACGAGAACAACCTGATTCCCATGTGTATGAATTGCCTGCTGATCCACTCGGATGGCAAGACCATCCTGGTGGATAACGGCTTGGGCGACAAGCTGGACGAAAAAGGCATGCGCCAGTGGGGGCTGGAGTATCCCCAGGGAACCCTGCTAGAAAACCTGGCCAAGCAGGGCGTCAGCCCAGCAGATGTGGACATCGTGCTGGATACTCATCTGCACTCCGACCATTGCAGCGGCAACACCACCGTCAAGGATGGAAAGGTGGTGGCCACCTTTCCTAACGCTGAATACTGGGTGCAGCGCATCGAGTTTGCGGATGCCATGCACCCCAACGAGCGCACGCGGGCCACTTACCTGCCCGAAAATTTCGTACCCCTGTGGGAGGCCGGAAAGCTGCGCCTGCTGAACGGCGACACGCAGGTCACCGGGGACGTGCGTGTGGCTGTGGCTCCCGGCCATACACGCGGGCTGCATGTGATCATTATTGAGGCCGGGAAGCAGCCGGTGCTGTACGTAAACGATCTGGCCAGCTTTGCGGTACATATGGAGCGGCTGGCCTGGGTTACCGCCTACGATGTGGAACCGCTGGAGAATATTCGCACCAAGGCGCTGTGGCAGCAGTGGGCCTTGGACGAGAAGGCTCTGCTGGTTTTCGAGCACGACACACGGGTGCCAGCCGGGGAACTAAAGAAAATTGAGGAGGGAAAACTAAAGGTAGTTCCTGTAGAAGTTCAATAAAATCTTATCGGCCTTGATCTGTCGAACTCTGATCCGCCATAGACCAGAAATTCTATCCGAATATGAACGAAGACGAAATTCAGCCATACATTGTCAAACAGCTGGCACTGGGCCGTGACCGCAATGACGTGATCATGGAAGTCTGCAAACAACAAAGCCTGGATTGGGCGCAGGCGGAGAGCCTGGTCCACGAGGTGGAGACCTTCGATGAAGACAGCATTATCAAGCGCCAAAGCCCTATCGTTGTGTTGCTGGCCCTAGCGGTGATCCTGGGCGGCTTTGTGCTCGTGACCGCTTCCGGCGTAGCTTTGTGGGACTTTATCGGGATGAGCAGCCCACAACGGGTGGCATATGCGCTTAACTTATACGAAGTCGTGGTAATTTTCATAATAGGGATCGCCATGATTACGGGGGGCGTCATTGGCCTGCGAAAGGTCATTGGTGTGTTTCTAAAATAGATCCCTGGAGATAGACTAGGGGGTTAGCCGTCCGCGAGGCTACTTCATTCGCTTCGCCAAGTATCACAATGAGAAGCAAATCTGAACGGGGAGCTAGCAGCTTAGGGCTGCTCGTGCTGGCAATTGGGGCAAAAATGTGTGCCGCGTTGACCCACCACGATGCGGCTAATCGAGGTGCCGCAGCGCGAGCAGGGCTCTCCCGTGCGTTGGTATACCTTGAAGTGGTTCTGGAAATCTCCACCGCGGTAGACCCAATCGATACTGGCCCCGTTGCGGCGAATGCCTTCTTTGAGCACTTTGCGGATGCCTCGAAGCAGCGCCGCAGATTGAGCTTGGCTGGATTTGCTGGAGAGCATCAATGGATGCAGCTGCGCCTCCCAAAGAGCTTCGTCAACATAAATGTTACCCAGGCCCGCCAGGAAGGATTGGTCCAGCAACAGTGGTTTTAGCTGCCGTTTGCGGGTGGTCAACATCAGGTGAAGGCGTGCGGGAGTTAACTTTGGATCGAAGGGTTCTGGTCCAAGAGCCAGCACTTTTTCGGGATCGGCCACAAGCCAGGCGCGCCCAAACTTGCGAGCATCATTGAAGCTAAGCTGCAAACCGCTTGCGAAAAAAAGCTGCAGACGGGAATGGGAGCCGATAGGTTTTTCCTGGAATCCCAGCAGCAAGTCCCCCGACATGCGTAGATGGATCAGCAGCGTGTCCCGCTCGAGCTGAATACGAATGAATTTTCCCCGCCGGCCAACATCCACGACGCGCTGGCCGAGGATGCGCCGTTTGAAGGCCGCCGCAGATGGTTGAGCCACGCTGCGCGCCCAGGCCACGCGGGCGCGAGCCACCCGCTGGCCCACTAAGGAAACGCCCGTATCCTGGCCCTGGACCAAGGAGCGGGCTATGGTTTCGACTTCAGGGAGTTCAGGCACGCGCTAATTTGGAAAAGGGGGGCAGCGCATTATTCGTTGAACATCTTGCCGACACTTCGGCCTTCGTGCGCCCGGCGGATGACTTCACCCAGGAGCGGAGAAACCGAGATGATAGTGAGCTTATCACCCAGTATTTTACGTTTCTCTGCGGACATGGGCACCGTGTCGGTGGTGATAATGCCGGTCAGCGGCAACTTGGCCAAACGCTCCGCAGCTGGGTCGGAGAGTACTGCGTGCACGAAAATCAGGTAGATCTTGCGCGCTCCGGCTTCCTTGAGCAAAAGGGCGCCCTCGGACACCGAGCCGGCGGTATCAACCTCATCGTCAATAAGCAACACATCGCAGCCTTTCACATCTCCCACCACACGCAAGGCTTCAGCCTTGGCGTCGTTGGCTACGCGGCGCTTCTCGACCAAGGCCAGAGGGGCGTTGACCTTCTCAGCGAAATTACGCGCCCGCTTGGCAAAACCCAGGTCGGCGCTGACCACTACCGGGTCCTTAAGCGTTTTACACAGGTTGCGGGCGTACTCGGCCAGTGAGTGGAAGGTGGTGAGAACATCACCGGGGATAGAGAAGAAGCCCTGGATCTGCCCGGCGTGCAAGTCAAGGGTGATATAGCGGTCCGCGCCGGCCACCTGCACCATATCCGCTACCAGGCGGGCCACAATAGGCACGCGCGGCTGGTCTTTCTTGTCAGAGCGGGCGTAGCTCATAAAAGGAATCACGGCGGTGATGCGCCCGGCCGAATCCAGCCGCAATGTCTGCAGCATGATGAATAATTCCATCCAGTTGCGATGCACAGGCTGGGCGGTGCTCTGGATCACGTACACATCCTGTCCGCGGACGCTGCCATGCAGGCGAACCAACAGGTTCTCGTTGGGGAAAGCAATGATGTCACGCCCACTGAGCGGGACGTCCAAATATTCGGCAATCTTCTGAGCCAACTCGGGGCTGGCGGTGCCGGCAAATAGTTTGATATCGCCGTAAAGTCCTTTTTTGGGGCTGGCTGCGCTCACTTGCTGCTCCTGGGTTTTTGGTTGGGCGACTCAGTCCGCCGGGTCTGCCACTCGGGCTGCAAAATGCTCATTAAGAGCACATCCGAATATTTGCCATTATCAAAGCGGGCATCGCGTAGACGGCCTTCGTGAGCGAAGCCTGTCTTCTCATAGGCACGAATGCCTCGAGCATTGTCGGCGTAGACATGTAAATACAGGCGGTGCAAGTTAAGCGTATCAAATCCGTGTCGAACCAGCAAATTCATAGCTGCAGTGCCATAGCCTTTGTTCCATTCTTCTTTCACCCCAATCATAATCCCTACCTCAGCACTGCGCTCCTGCCAATTGATGTCGTGAAAGGCGCAGGTACCGATCAGCTTCCACGCCTTCCCCTTGCGAATTTCGATGGCAAAAGGCTGCTGCTCCGCAGGGCGCTTGAGCGTATCCTGGAACCATTGTTCCTCGCGTGCCATGGACATAGGCAAGGATACCGCCAAGCTTTCACGCACCTCAGGATCGTTCAGCCAGACCACAAAGTGCTTCAGATCTGCGCGTTCCGGGCTACGGAAGCGGATGCCCTCTCCGTAGATCACGCTGCTCCCTTCCCGTTAAGCAGCGCCGCCACAGCCTGTTGTGGGGACAGCTTGCGCTGCAGTACATCGTCCAAGACCGCCTGGTATCTGCCTTCGGTGACACCACCCTGCCAGCGGGCCAGCAAGGTATCCCGCAGCAGCAAATCCACCTCGGACTGCAGGCGGGCCTGCTCACGGCGCTGCCAGCCGCCGGTTTTCAGCAAATGCTCCCGGTGCCTGGCAATGGCGTCGGCCAATTCAGGGATGCCCTGGCCCTCGGTAGCCACCGTGCGGCGAATGGGCGGGATCCACTCATCCGGCTCAACGTCTTCAGGCAGCGGATCATCGGAAAGCAACATGGGCCCATGATGAGCCAGGCGTTTGGTGGGATGGCCCAACTTGAGCATGCCCAGCAGAGCACGCTCGGCGGCTTCCACCCCGGGGCGGTCGGCTTTGTTGAGCACCAGGATATCCGCAATTTCCAGAATGCCGGCCTTGATGGCCTGCACGTCATCGCCCAATCCGGGCGCATCCACTACCAGGGTCGTATGCGCCAATTTGGCAATTTCCACCTCCGCCTGCCCAGAGCCCACGGTTTCGATGAAGATCAGTTCAAAACCAGCGGCATCCAACACCAGCACCAGGTCAGCCGTAGCCGCGGCCAGGCCGCCCAGTGTGCCTCGTGACGCCATGGAACGAATGAAGACCCCACTATCCCCGGAAAGCTCACGCATGCGGATGCGGTCGCCTAGCACTGCGCCGCCGGAAAAAGGGCTGCTGGGGTCCACGGCAACCACGGCCACTCGCTGCGGTTGCCGCCCCTCAAGTGGGCGCCGATAAAACAATGCCAGCTGGTTGACCAAACTGGATTTTCCCGTTCCAGGTGCTCCGGTCACCCCGATCAGATGGGCATTTCCAGTGTGTTTGAAAAGCTGGTTGAGTGCGTCATGGCCCGCCTGGGAGCCGTTCTCCACCTCAGTGAGCAGCCGCGCCAAAGCCAGCCGGTCGCCGGAGAGAATGGATTGCGGCACACTCATCCCGGCGTGTTCTCCCTCAGGCCGTTTGGTGGACCGCTTGGCGGATGTCTTCAATTATTTTTTGAGTGGGGGAGCCGGGACCATAGATGCCGCTAACGCCGGCCTTGTGGAGTTTAATCACATCGTCATCCGGGATAATGCCCCCGACGAACACCTGCACTTTATCTTGCCCATTGGCGCGCAGCAACTCGATGACTTCGCGGCACCAGGGCCATGTGCGCCCCGGAGAGGATAGAAAGACCCACTGCATCCACGTCCTCCTGAAGGGCGGCCTCGGCGATCATCTCTGGTGTCTGACGCAGCCCGGTATAGATGACCTCCATCCCAGCGTCACGCAGGGCGCGGGCGATCACTTTGGCGCCGCGGTCGTGGCCATCCAGGCCAGGCTTGGCGACCAGCACGCGAATTTTCTTGTTGGACATCCGTCCTCCGGAAGAACAGGGTGTTCGAGATTATACCGTGACGGGTCGGCGCTCCTGTATCAATGCAGACCAGGCTGCGTGATATACTGCCGCGAGACCCTAACCTTGGAGCAGAAATGCAAGACTTTCTAGCCATTGCCGACCTCACGAGTGAAGAGATTGAAGCGCTGCTCAACCTGGCCGTTGAGCTAAAGAAGGAGCATGCAGAAGGGATGAACAAGCCCATCCTCAAAGGCAAGGCACTGGCCATGGTCTTCCAGAAGCCCAGCCTGCGGACACGCGTCTCCTTCGAAATGGGCATGCAGCATTTAGGTGGCCACGCCATCTATATTGGGCCGCAGGAGATCGGCCTGGGGCAGCGCAAATCAATAGCCGACGTTGCCCGCGTGTTGGACGGCTACGTGGATGGGATCATGGCGCGGGTGTTTGCCCACGAGCAAGTGGTGGAACTGGCCAAATGGGCTGACAAGCCGGTTATCAATGGGTTGAGCGATTACAACCACCCATGCCAGGCGCTCTCGGATGCGCTGACCATTTACGAACATTACAACTCAAAAATTCAAGGTCTAAAGGTGGCCTTCGTGGGTGACGGCAACAATGTGGCGGTTTCACTAATGCATATTTGCGCCAAATTAGGCATGAACTTCGCCATTGCCAACCCGGAAGGGTACGACATGGACCCTAAAGCCGTCGAGATCGGCAAACAGATCGCCGGGAAAACAGGCGTGAGCATCGAACAACTCCGCGACCCGTATGATGCGGTTCGTGGTGCGGATGTCATCTACACAGACACCTGGACCAGCATGGGTCAGGAAGAGGAGGCCAAGAAGCGAGCGGCCGCTTTCCCGCCTTATCAGGTGAACGCTAAACTACTGCAGTCTGCTTCGCAGACTGCAGTCGTCATGCACTGCCTGCCCGCGCACCGCGGTCAGGAGATCACCGACGAAGTGGCCGATGGGCCGCAATCACTGGTGTTCCCGCAGGCGCACAACCGGCTGCATGGGCAAAAGGCCATCCTGGCCAAATTGATGGCATAACAAAAAGCGCCTTTCATCCGAAAGGCGCCTTTTTTATGTAATTGATTTCTTATTCTACGGTTTCGTCGGTAAAAGGGAGCAGCGCCAAATGGCGGGCGCGCTTGATAGCGCGGGCTAACTTGCGCTGGTTGCGAGCGTTGACGCCGGTCTGGCGGCGGGGGCGGATCTTGCCCTCGGGGGTCAGGAAACGCTTCAACAATTCAGCGTCTTTGTAATCAATCTTGAGCGACTTGTCAGCCTCAAAAGGGTCATTCTTGGGCCGGCGGAAAAATCGGCTGCCACCGCGGCCGCCACTGCGCTCCTCGCCGCCCTCCTCGCGCTCGCTATTATCGCTATAGCGTTCTCGGTCTCTGTCTCTGTCTCGATCTGGCATGTTTGTTCCAATATTCCTAGGGATAGATTTCTTTCAATACAGGTTCATACGCACAAATGCAGCCACCGGAGCGTGAACAACCTTCCACCGGCAACATAGGCACGTCCAACTTGGCATACACGCCCTGCACGCTCTGGGCCGTGCTGCAATCCTGCGGGCCAGCCACGCGGAATCAATTCCACTCGAGGATTGATGCGCAAGCGTCCCAGCAGCTCGGATTGCTGTTTGGTTTTATAGGCCACGTGCTCAGCCAGGGTCATGGCTAGGCAACATCCTCAATGCTGAGGCCGTTGCTGCGCAAATAAGGCAGCAAACCGTGCTTATCGATGCTGCGCATGTCACGCGTCGAAACACGGAGCTTGACGAAGCGGTTGAGTTCCGGCGCCCAAATGCGTTTATCGTGCAAATTGGAATCCCAACGGCGGCGGCTCTTCTTTTTAGAGAAAGGCACGTTGTTGCCGAAGCTGGGGCCTTTGCCAGTGATGTCTGATTTCCTTGACATTAAATAAAACTCCTTAACAGCGTGCGATTATACCTTAACCAAGGGCAAAAGCAGCCCTTGGTTTTATAGAGTTGCGGTGGTCGGAGAGGCCGACCAGGCAACTCCAGCCATTCTACGGGCGCGTAATTTCCCAAGCCAGGTGCTCAACTTCGGGGGCGATCAGTTTTTCCCAGGCCAGGCGCACGGCTGCCGGGGATCCGGGGGTGGAGAAAACCAATTTGTGACGGTAGACACCCGCAGTGGAGCGTGAGAGCATAGCGGCGGGACCCACTTGCTCCCAGCTAAGCATACGGAACAGCTCGCCGAAGCCTGGCAGCGTCTTTTCCAGAGCCTGGCTCAGTACGTCATAAGTGGTATCGCGCGGTGAGATACCCGTGCCGCCATTGAACAGCAGCACTTGGGCTTCACCTGCAGATAGTTCTTCGAGAAGTTTGGCGATTTGTTCCAGGTCGTCCTTTACCAGGTGATAAGCAACGAGCTTGTGGCCCAGGCGGGCCAATTCAGCCTTCAGGTATTCGCCGTTGGTATCCGTTTCCGAGGTGCGCGAATCACTCACGGTTACCAGTGCAAACGCCAGCGGACCGCGCTTGGCGGCTTCTTCCCGATGGCCCTGCGTGGAAGATGAATTACTGCCCATAAACCAATTCTACACTGCCATACACGAAGAAGGTCCGCCCCAGCCGCGATGATATACTGCCCGCCATAGCCAACCAGGACAGCACATTTCCGCCAGATTTCACCTGGGGTGCAGCCACGGCTGCCTACCAGATCGAAGGCGCCTGGAACGAAGACGGGCGCGGCGAATCCATTTGGGACCGCTTTTCGCATATTCCCGGCAAGATAGACAACGGAGACAGTGGAGATATTGCGGCCGACCATTACCATCGCTGGCGGGAAGATATACAAATCATGAAAAGCATCGGCCTGCAAGCCTATCGCCTTTTCAATTGCCTGGCCGCGGGTGCTCCCCACCGGGCGCGGCAGCGTGAATGAGCCGGGACTTGATTTTTACAAGAATTTGGTAGACGCCCTGCTGGAAGCCGACATCCAGCCCTTTGTTACGTTGTATCACTGGGACCTGCCGCAAGCCCTGCAGGACGAAGGCGGCTGGCCCGAACGCAGTACGGCCCATGCTTTCGCGGAATACGCGGACGTAGTCAGCCGGGCGCTGGGAGACCGGGTAAAGGGCCTGGGCCGGCTTTAACGAACCCATGGTGAGCGCCTTTGTTGGTTACCTGGTCGGGCGGCATGCCCCGGGGCATCAAGACGTGGACGAGATGCTAGCCGCCACCCATCACTTGATATTGGCGCATGGTTTGGCGCTGCCCCTCTTACGAGCCAACGCCTCCAAGAGCAAGCACGATATCGTGCTCAACTTGCGGCAGCACGTGCCTGCTTCTCCCAGCCTGGCCGACCACAAAGCCGCCTGGCCGGGCGATGGGATCCAGAACCGTCTCTACCTGGACCCCCTTTCAGGCCGCGGCTACCCCCAGGATGTGCTGGCCCATTTTGGACGGCCCAGCGGCTATTACGAAACCGGAGAGCGCACCCTGAAAGACGGCGCGGCCTTCTACAAGCAGGTAATTGAAACCAGTGGCACAGCGCTCAGCTCTAACTGAGGGCAGCCGCCCAAAGCAGTTTCACTAGATTTATCAGGCTCGGGTTGTGCTGATAGCGCGTGTCCTGGCGATAATATCGGTAACTGCGCCGAGACGCAGCCACATAAGGGTCAGGGATAGAGATGAACGGCGCCCACAATACGGATTTCTGCGCATCGGCGAACATCAAAGGGTTGTGTACCTTTCCAATGCCGGACTGGATATCATCCGGGGCATTGCCCGGATAGGCGCCCCACGGCGCGATGGCCATGTAATAGGCCAGGGCGCCCCAGTGATTGACCACCACCGAGCCGTATTTCAGATCGGTTATGGCCCGATCCACGGCGGCGGCCATCAGGGGATCTTTCAGCAACTTCGGATGCACCACAATGCTGGCGCAAAGATTGCCCCACACCTTTTGATTGGCAAAATCCACAGCTTTGGTCAGGAAATCCTCCGCGCTTACGGCGTCCAAGCTCGTTTCTGAGAAAAGGCCCAGAAACGGTTCCGTATGAAAACAGATGTCGCCATCATTCGCCGCATCCAATTTGGGGATAAAGGTCCAAGGCAACTGACCATCCTGGGCTTCCCCAATTTGTTGCGCCTCAGGGTGTTGGCCGGCAAAAATTGTGTGCAGTCTGTTAGCGCCGGGGTAGTAAGCCTTGCGTGGCGGGACACGCTTCAAATAATCTGAAACGGCCTGAATAAATTCCTCTCGTTGGGGCCAGCCCTTCATTGTTATAAACAGTCGGGGCGTGATGCAATTGAAACCTGAGTTGGCTACCAAGGCGGTGGCATATTTGGCAGCCTGTTTGCGAATATCGCGCCGGCTCCACTGGCTGGGCAGCACGATGACTGGGGAAATGCTGCCCAATTCCGCAGTTACTCGTTTTTGGGTTATTGGCGCATGCTTGTGTTTGTTGGCCCGCCCTTGCTCCCCCCTTCCAAAAACGACGGCCTCATAAGTACGATCGGAGCCAGTAAGATGCACCTCGTCTACACGAGATTGCTCAGCCAAATAGGCTCCCACTTCAGCACCCCCATATACGATCTGCAAATATCCGGGTTCTACCAGGGCACGGAAGCCCTGCTCAAGCAGCTCGCCGAGATAGGCATTCACCGGGTTGGCTTTAAATAGCACCACCTGACGTTCCACGAACAACTTGTGCAAAAAGTCTCCAGAAGGCAGCGAGGCCACGTTCCCGGCCCCGAGGACCAGCGCTACTTTGCCTGCGGGCTGCTGCTGATGATAAAAGGTGGCCATGCGCGGCAGGTCGCCCTGGAAGGTATCGGTGACCCAGGCTTCGGCACGGATGCCAGGCAGCGCCACTCGATCTTGCCAGTTCTGCGGAACCAGGTCCACGTGCCATTCCCCAGCCGTTTTCCAGCACACGCCCCGGGCAGATGCGGCTGGCCGAAGCTTTGGATATCCACCAGGGTCTTGCGCAGGAAACGCAGGTAACGATACATGACACTAAGTGCGAACCATTCCTCACCCTCGGCCATAGTGGCAGGTCGGGAACCTTTGGCTGTCATGCCCGCAGCCACCCAGCGCGGTTCTACCGTGGGCAGGTCGAAATGGATCTGGTCCAGGATGTGGATGCGTTCAGCGATAGGTAATTCTGCCCAAGCTTGCTTGCTGGATTGCAAACGTTCCAGAGCTTGCTGCAGCTCTCCGGGCGTGGACTGGAATTCAACTGTTGAGTTTGCCTGGGTACCTTGTGAGGTTAAAGGCATAGGCCGATTCTAATCCCTGAAAGCCCTTACAATGCTCGTATGACGCAAAGCTTTGTGCCGCCTTGGAAAGACCCCGCTTGGCAGGAAGATGCGGTGGCCTGGATAGCGCAGCAATTGGACGCTTTAGGCTATGAACTCAAGGGCACGCCGCAAAGCGTGCACGAAAGGCCCTGGTCCGCGGTGCTGCGAGTTCCAACGCAGCATGGAGACTTGTACTTCAAAGCCGGTGGACCCACGCAGCAATTCGAACCCGGCTTGCTGCACATCCTGGCGGAACGCCAGCCGGGACTGACGCTGCCTTTGCTTGCCAGCGACGAATTCTCGCGGCTGGAGCCTGATGCCGGATGGAGGTCAAACTCTACGCCAGAAAGTGCAAGGCCAAGCCGACTTTCCAGCTTGGGGCCAAATCCTGCGCGAGTATGCGGCGTTGCAGATTGCGGCGAGCCAATGGGAAGCCGATTTTGCTGCTTCAGGCTTGCCAATTCGGGCCGCCGGGTTTCTTAAAAGCGCCTACTTAGACATGCTCACCGATGAAAGTATTTCGCTAATTGGGAACAGCGAGGACGAACTGAACCCTGAGCAGCATGCTCAATTGTTGCGCATAGCGCCGCAGGTTGGCGAACTGCTGGACGAGTTGGCCTCGTTGGGCGTTCCGCTCAGCCTGGAGCATGGCGATCTGCACGATGCCAACGTTTTTGCACGTGGGAATGGATACTGCATTTATGATTGGGGGGACGCATCCTTCACCCACCCGTTCTTTACGCTCTTGCTGCCCATACGGCACATTGCCGAAAAGCTGGGCTGCAGTGAATATGATCCTCATCCGGAGCTGATCCAGTTACTGGAAGCTTACATGCAACCCTGGTCGGACTTCGCCTCCCGGCCAGATTTATTGCGGGCCTGGGATTTGGCCCATTATTTGGCTAAGTTCGTCCGCGCCATCAACTGGTATCGTGTGCTTAAAGCCACCGAACCCGGGCTGGCGGACAACTGTCGCCTATCAGTGGCGCGCTCGGTATTTGGAATTTCTCCAGCACAGCCGCGCCCCAAATTGAAATAAACAAAAATACCCGGGTTGCTCTGATTCCTGTGAATTAGACCTGGTCGGAGTTGCATTCCAGAATGCGATCGATGCCCAGCTTCGCCTTAGTACCAGCCCAGAAACCCAAACACGATTAATTACTGGGTTGGATCAATAAGGTGATAGGCCGAAATTAACCACTGGCCATTTGACCGCGTAACAGTAAGCCCGACTGGAGAACCAGGAAGCATATTGTCAGAATTGTTATCGGCGCTGGATCCTTCGATGACCAGGACTGAAACCGAGTATTCGTCGGCGCTTTCCTTTTGAAGGGTCTCGATCTCGATATGGTCCGGCCAGGGACTGGAAGTGAGGCGTCCGGGCGCCTGGGTCGGATCGGCCTGCCAGGTGTGAAGCAAATCGGGCGTGACATAGGGAGCATATAGCTGCTGCATCTGTTCAGCCGCATCAGAAGCCAGCAGGGAGACTTGCTGCAGTTTGGACCCGAACTCCGCCACCAGGTCGGTGACGGCTTGCTCATCCGGGCTGAGCGTGGAGGCGGGGATCGCGGTGGGGAAAGTAGACGGCAGGGAACCTGTTGGACCGCAAGCCGCAAGCAGGACACTGGAAAGCAGAAAGAGTATTAGTGTTTTTCGCATGGCACCTCTGATTCTATAACGAAAATGTCAGATAGGGTTCCGATCCGGAGAATGAATTACTTGATATTAATGCAACAAACGCAAAGGAGAGGGCTGGCGCCCTCTCCTTGATGATGGATACAAGCTGCAAAGCAGCGTGTATTACTTACTTGTTGCGGCGGAGGAACCAGACTACGATCCCGCCAACCAGGAGCACGAAGAAGCTCACCCAGAAAATGGTGGCTGCACGCGGTTCAAGTTCTGCACCGCTGGATGTGGCGCTCTGATACAGGAAGACTTCCAGAGCAAACCAGACGACCCAAGCGGCCCATTCGTACCAAGTCCGTTTCTGAACTTCAAGCATATATTTCTCAGCCATGATTAGGCCTCCTTGACCGAAGCGGTCGTGTCAATGCCATACTCGGGCAGATCCAGGTGCCACCAGGATTCGCTGGTGGGCGGCGTGCCGTAGCCAAAGGCGTCATCCATGCTGCGCATGAAGCTGTCCATCACCGGAGCGGTGGAAACCGTAGCCTGCACCAGGCTGTGGATCCAGGCACTGTCCTTCTTGGCAAACGGGCACACGGCGAAGCAGATACCGCAGTTGGTACCGGCTTCTTCACGCCAGTAGGTGTAGCAGGATACCGAGTCTTCAAAGTAGGCTTTGTGGCCAGGGTTGTTCCAACCACCCTTGACCTCCCAGGTGGGTTCGTCATCAAAGCTCAGCGAACCAGAGGGGCAAGCCTCTGCGCACTTCTTGCAGCTCTTGCAGAACTCCATGATGCCGGCATCGATGGGCTTGTCCACCGCTACGGGTAGGTCGGTGAGTGCCTTGAAGACACGCACCATCGGGCCATATTCAGGAGAGATCAGGCGGTTGATGCGGGACATCTCGCCCAAACCGGCCATTACGCCGAAAGCCGGAGCAATCCCCAGGGCATTGATGGCGGATTTGCCTAAGCACTGGTACCCCAGGCCACGCAGGAAATCCTGCAACAGCGGGTAGATATAGTCACTGCGGCCATAGGTGTTCAGGGTAGTCTGAGCCCCGACGGGTGTAGGAGCACGCCGCAGGGATTCCTGGGACATCTGCACTGTGAACACAATGGCATACTTGGCCGCATTGGGGATGTAGCGAGCATCGTCGGTCTCGCTGGCGATCGGATCGTCGGTGAAGATCATCTTCTTGCCGTCCGGGTCGACATCGTAGACTAGCTTGCGCGTGTTGTCGTCCAACTCGATGAAACCAACCGTGGCGGCGCCGAAGTGACGCAAGGCGGCGCGGATGATGCGGGAGGCTTCTTCGGGCGTGCCCGTCCATTTAGGGACGCCACGCTCCTCAGGAGTCTTGGATTTTTGGGGGCCTAAAAAGCTGCGCCCAAAACCTATATGGTAGGCGCCATACAGCGCCTGATCGCGCAGGGTATAGCCGTCTACGTTGTCCTGCATGCGCTGCAGCTCATTGTCTGCAGCCACAGAGTTCATGCGGTCGACCTCGTCCTGACCCACATATATGGCCATGCCGGGGCCGCGCACCGAGCCGTTGCGCTCGTCGTAGCGCTGCATTTTGTCCCAGTCGATCTCCATGGTGGGTTGATCAACTGTCTTGACCCACCAGGGACGCGGGGGGCGACCGGCCGAGTCAACAAACTCTCCGCCTTTGAAACCCTTGTCGGGGGAGAGGGGTTTGGCAGCGGTGGTGATCGCCGCGGCACCCAGGCCTACTCCCGCCAGGCGGAAGAAGTCACGTCTGCTGAGTCTCTTCTTTGTACCTTCCATAGTAATTCTCCTTTTTCCAGGGTCTACCTGGATGAATTCAACCTGAATGTAGCCCTTAAGAGAGACGTTGAATATCGGGAAGATTCCGCATGTTGTGTCAGGAAGATTCCTGATGACAGATGCCCCCGAAAAAACAGGGCAATCCAGCGAGCCCGGGACAAAAGTACGGGTATTTGGAGGAGAAAGGGGGAGTAAAAAGAACGAGCGGATCCGGAGATCAGATCAGCAAAGCAGAGAAAGGAGTTTTCTAGACCGAATCAAGGGTTGGTGCGGATGGCGGTTTCTTCCATGATGCCAGCCGCCAGAGCAAAGCGCACCAAATCGTTGCGATGGCTAATGCCAATCTTGTCAAAGGCGCGCTGGCGATATGTTTCCACCGTCTTGGGACTAAGGCTGAGCTGGGCGGCCACTTCGCGGCTGGAGAAGCCGCGGGCGGTAAGGCGCAAGACTTCCTGCTCCCGTTCCGACAGGTTATGGAAACGGGCGGCTTCACTGCGGTGATCGGTGATCGAATCCACCAGGGCGGTGGCTGCCACAGGGTGCAGGTAGCGCTCGCCGCGATTCACGACGCGGATAGCCTCGACCAGCTTGGTGTGGGCGGCTTCTTTGGGCACGTACCCATCACAACCGGCATCCAGGGCGCTACGCACCACCTCCTGGTGGCTGTGCATGGAAAGCACAATGAGGCGAGTATCCAGATGACGTTGGCGGATATCAACTATCAGTTCCAGGCCATTGCGATCGGGCAAACCCAGATCGACGATCATGACATCCGGAAGCTGCCTGGCGACGAGATCCAAAGCTTCGCCTGCCGTGCCCGCTTCGCCCACCACAACCATGTCCTCTTCAGTTTCCAAAAGCACGCGGAGGCCTTCGCGCAGCAGCTTGTGGTCATCTACCAGGAAGACCTTAATTTTCTTCTTGGGCATATTTCGCCTCTTCCAGAACGGGGATACGCACCTGGACCAAGGTGCCTTCCCCAAGTGAAGAATATACATCAAAGGAACCACGCAGCAATTCGGTGCGTTGCTGCATGCTTAGCAAACCCATACCGCGGCGCCCACTGGTGGCCAACTTTTCGGCGTCGAAACCGGCGCCGTTGTCCTCAATGACCATGCAAACGGAATAGGGAGTCTGCACAAGCTCCAGGCGGATATGGGTGGCTTGGGCATGGCGCAGAATATTGGTGAGGCTCTCCTGGGCGATACGGTATAAGCCAATCTCAACCTCAGAAGGCAACGGAGTATCGCCCAACTCGATCTTGGGACTGCATTCCACACCGGCATCGGCACACATATCGCGCAGCAGGGCCGATATGGCGGCTTCCAGTCCCAGTTCATCCAAGGCGGCCGGGCGCAGGCGGTAGGAGATCTCGCGCGAATTCCTGGATGGTACTTGAAACCACATCCAGGGATTGTTCCAGGTCGTCTCTCAGCCCGGTGGCCGCGGCGCGCTTTTCCAGCGCCTTCAAGCGCACCAGCAGAGTCGTCAGGGCCTGCCCCGCGCCGTCATGGAGCTCGCGGCCCAAGCGGGAGCGTTCTTCTTCCTGGGCGTTCACCAGCGATTCCAGCAACACCTGGCGGGCAGCCTCCTTCTCCCTCAATTTCATACGCAACCAGGCATTGGCGACAATCTCGGAAATCTGGCCTCCCAGGCTACTGAGCAGCTCGAAATCGTCGTCGGAGTGGTCACACTTGGGGGCGTCGGCACAGATCAGGTTGATAACGCCCAGGCGCTGCTCGTCCTTTTCGATGGGGATGGAGATGTGCGAACCACCCCAGGTTCCAAGCGCCTTGATACGCTGACATTCATGCACATATACGCCGGTCTTGTTAGAAGCGTCGGCGGCGTCAGACTGGCAGAGGCAGCGCTCTCCACCGGGTGTATGAATCACCAAGGCCTCAAGCTCCTCAGGCAGGTTGTAGTAGCTGGCCAGGTGATAGTGGTCACGCTCCGGGTCGCGCAGATATACCCAAGCGCCGCGCAGAGAGAGCAGATCCACCATCTCGTGCAGCATGCTGTACAAAGCGTCGTGAATCTCCATTTCGCGGTCGGCGCTCATGGAGACGCGATTCATCACCTCCAGGCGCAAGTTAGTTTTTGCCAGATGTTCTTGACTGGCCACCATATGGTCCAGCATGGTGTTTATGGAGGAAGCCAAGTCTCCAATCTCGTCGCGGGCCAATACGCGCGCACGCGAACCATGCTGGCCCTCAGCCACTTTGCGGGCCGTATTACGCAACTGAATGAGGGGCTGGGTCAGCACGTAGTTAAGCACCAGACCCAACAGAATAGAAAGAGCCGCAGCCAGCACGGTGACCATCATGACGCTGCGACCGCCAGCGCGCATGGCAGCTTCCACACGGGCATCGGAAAGAAGATGGGAGAGCCAATCAGAAAGGCCGGAAACCACCCAGTAATTTAGTGATACACCCAGGATAATCACCGGGAGCATCATGATGCCGGCCACTTTGATGCGCACGGGCACGGCCATCAAACGGTCGAATATCCAATGCCCCACACGAGCAAACCTTGAACCTAAAGTCGTCTTCACATTTGCCTTAAACGCGGCAGACCGGCAGTTGATCATCGAGCGAGCCTGCCATGGTTGCATGCTTAGGATAGCGCCCTACCGTGTTTTCTATAGCCCCATATGTCCCATTTGCAAGGTGACATCTGTTTTGATTCAATTAGGACATTTTTAGCCTAAGGGAAGGATGAGGGTACGCCCATCCTTAGGGTAGACAAAGACGTCCACGGAAGTGTGATAAGCCTGCTCGATGTTGGCGGTGGTGAGAACCTTCTTGGGCTCGCCAATGGCGTGCATTTTGCCCTCTACGATGAGAGCGACGCGGTCGGCGTAAAGCGAAACCAGGTTGAGGTCGTGCAAGGCCATAAGTACAGCCAGATTGTTATCGCGAGCCAGGGAGCGCACCAGGCGTAATAAATGCGCCTGGTGTTGCAGATCCAGATGGTTGGTAGGTTCATCCAGCAGCATCACAGGGGCATTCTGGGCCAAGGCGCGCGCCACCAGGACGCGCTGCTGCTCGCCGCCGGAAAGTTCGGCAACACGACGCTCGGCAAAGTCCGCCAACCCGGTCTGCTCCAGGGCATTTTCCACCAGCCGCTTGTCTTCCTGGCCGATCATGCCCAACCAGCCCATGAAAGCCGTACGGCCCAACTCCACGGTTTGCTGGACGGTGAAAGCGCCGCCCAGGTTGGCCGCCTGGGGCACCACGGAGATGAGGCGGGCGCGGGCCTGCTCGCTTAGGCTAGTGACTTCTTTGCCATCGTAGAGAACCTGCCCGGCGGCGGGGTGCAGCAAGCCGCTGGCGGCCTTGATCAGCGTGGACTTGCCGGCGCCGTTGGGCCCGATTATGGCTACCAACTCGCCGGAAGCAACCTGCATGGATATATCCTGGAGAGCCAGCAGCCCACCGTAATTAACGCTCAAAGACTTTACGTTCAGCATGGGCTCACCAAAAGACCTGGCGCTTGGCGCGGCGCAGGATCCACAGAAAGAAGGGCGCCCCGACCAGCGAGGTAACGATGCCGACGGGCAAGGCTTGCGGGGCGATTATGGTGCGAGCCAGAATATCGGCCAGCAGCAGCACGCTGACACCACCCAGCATGGATAGTGGGATGAGGTGGCGGTAGTCGGCGCCCCACATCAAGCGCAACAGATGCGGTACCACCAGACCGATGAAACCAATCACGCCAGAAAAAGACACTGCCGCGGCGGTGGTCATAGAAGCCACCACGATGATGATGAGCTTGGCGCGATTGACGTTCAGGCCCATCTGGCGGGCCTGGTCCTCCCCGAACTGCAGCACGTTGAGGGGATGGCCGGAAATCGCCAGCAAGCCGAGACCGACGAGCATATAAGGAAAGATCGCCTTGACGGGGTCCCAGCCGCTTACCGGCGAACCGCCCAGAAGGAAGGCCAGGGCACGCACTACTTGCTGGTTACGCGCAACATGAAGAATGAAGTCAGAGCCGAGGTAAAAGCCCCGGTAGCCACGCCGGCGAGGATCAGTGTGGTAAGAGGGACATAGCCATTCACGCGGGCCATGTTGTACACAACGTAAACGGTAATGATTGCGCCAATGAAGGCGGCGACGGGAATCAGGTAGAAACCGAAGGCGCTGCTAGCCCAGGGCATGGAAAGTGCAATGACGGCTCCCAAACCGGCACCGGAAGCCACGCCAATCAGGTAGGGGTCCGCCAGCGGGTTGCGAAACAAGCCCTGGTAGGCGGCCCCGCCGCCGGCCAGTGCAGCCCCGGTGAGGGCAATCAGGATGGTGTGCGGCAGGCGCACTCGCAGCAAGATAGCCGAAAAAGATTCCGGCCAGGCGCCGGCAGCTGCCGAGGGGGCCAGCCAGCCCCAGAGAATATCCAGCACAGCGCGGAAAGGGATATGCACGGCGCCCAACACCACGCTGAAGCTCAGGGTGAGCAGGATGGCGGCGGCAGCCCCCAGGTAAAAGATCAAGTTACGGCGCATGTCACTCTTTCTGGGGAGCGCCGCTTGGGCGCTCCCCAGCATATTTGCTGCTTATGGGTACAGCTCGGGGTGGATAATGCGAGCAACGGCCTCAAGGCCGTCCACCAGGCGCGGACCCGGCAAGCTGAGCAGATTGGAGTTGAAAGCAAAAACGTTCCCATTTTCCACAGCAGGCATGGTATCCCAACCGCCACGGGCGGCCACCATTTCCGGGGTGACGCCGCCAAAGTCAAAGTCACCCAGGATGATATAGTCCGGGTTCTGCTGAATGAGTGATTCCACACTGATCTGGGCGAAATCGCCTTGCAACACGGCCCCGGCGTTCACAGCTCCCGCTGAGGTCAAAACCAAGTCGATGAAGCTGCCTGTGCCAGCCGTCCAGGGGTTATTAGGATCGGTGGCATCCAGCTCATAGAAGACCACGGGTTTCTCCGCAGCGGTTGCCACAGTGTCTTCCACCGCCTGGACGCGCAGTTCCAAGCCGGTGACGGCCGACTTGACTTCATCAGTCTTGCCGACCAGGGCCGCGATGTCCTGGATGTTGGAGTACAGGTCATCAAACGACTGGGGGTTGGACTGCCAGTACACGGTCAGGCCTAAATCTTCCATTGTCTTTACCTGGTCCGGGGAGATAATCTGGGCCGCCAAAACGAGGTCGGGCTGCATGCCCAGGATGGCTTCGGCGGGGAAATCAGCGAACAAACTGCCGAAGCTGGGGACATCCAGCACCGCGTCGGGGTATACGGAAAAATCGTCGCGGCCGACCAAAGTATCTCCAGCACCCACGAAGAAGAGGGTCTCTGTAAGCGAGGGTGAGGTGGAAACGATACGCTGCGGGTACTTGTCCAGCGTGATGGTGCGACCCATGTCGTCGGTGAAGGTCAGCGGACCCTGGGGGGTGTCCGTGGGCGCCTGAGCGGCAGCCAGGGTGGTGGCAACTGCGGGAGCACAGGCAGCCAACAGCAAGGCTGCGGCGCCCAGCAGGGCCAGCGAGAAGCACGTGTTTTTATAGTTTTTTGTATTCACTTTATCTCTTTCCTTTTTTAGTTATCCATGTTTTGATCGTCCGTACAGCGGCGGGCTGCACAAAAAAACCCTGCCGAGGCAGGGTTGGGTAAACGTCAAGACCTATGTGGGAGTTTCACACATAACCGTCCACCTCCCTTTCCGCGAGGATGGCTGAACGAGCTGGGAATGTCGTCCTGGCTTCCCATCCGAGGATGGATCACAGTTGCGGGTCAGCGCCGGATTTGCACCGGCTTCGCAGTTGACTTTCGAGTGAAAGCCACCCAGCTGCTTCAGAATGTTTGATTGGTAAGGTGCCTGTGCAAGTCCGCCGAGTCAGGCGCCCGCCGCGCCGTCATCGAACGTACATAAACAGCAAGGTTAGGCTGGCGCGGCTTGCAACTGCCGGGGCCTGGCCAAGAAGGCTAGGATCATGCTCAACATATATAAACCCAGCAAGGGCAGCATGACCAACATCATATTGACGGGGTCCACCGTGGGAGTAACCACGGCAGCCACTATCGATATGATCAATACAGCAATGCGCCAGTTCGATTTTAGCATCTGCCCCTTGAGAATTCCCATGGAGGCGAGTACGTAAGAAAGCAAGGGCATTTCAAAGAAGAACCCGAGCCAGAACATCAGCGCGGTGACGAACTGAATATAGGAGTTGGGGCGCGGCAGAGTGGGGATGCCCATAAAATGCAACATAACCGGCAGGGCGGCCGGCAGCAGCAGGTAGTAAGCAAAAGCCATACCGCCGATAAAGAAGACAAAAACCAAGGGGATACCCAGCAAACTGTAAAGGCGGGCGCGCGGATTTAGCGCCGGGGCCACGAATAGAAGCAATTCGAAGGTGATATATGGCAAGGCCAATGCAAAGCCAACCAGCAGGGATACGCGCATGACCACGCCGACCGGCTCGGTTACTTCCACGGCCTGCAGTTTGTCGATGCCGCCCACGGGCTGCGCCAGCCAATTCAGGATAGGGGTCACAAAGGTGAAGGCCAAGGTAGCGCCCAGCAGCAAGACCAGGATGGCGCGAAACAAACGTTTGCGAAGTTCATTGAGGTGCTCCAACAGGCTGGCCGGGTTCTCGACTGCGTTCTGCAGGCTGTCACCCAGAGTGGAGTCTTCCGGCTGGTCCATGAAGAAACCACGGAATTTCAGCCAGGATGCATGGACGAAACGAAACGGCCACAGCAGGATGGAAAAAATCCTGCGGAAAAGACGCCGAATCACTTGGGCGGCTCCTCAACAGGCAGCGGCAAAACGGCCTCAGACTTGACGGCTGCCGGAGCCGTCACGGCAATTGTGGCTGCCGGGTTAGCTATGGCTGGCGGAGCCACAGGTGCAGGTGCCGCCTGGTTGTTGGGATGGTTGGGTTTGGAAAGATCCAAGCTGGCCATATCTCGGCGCAGCCCTTCCAGATCTGTGTCGCTGAGCAAATCGCGCTCCACACGTTTTAGCGTGGCCTGCGACCCCTGCATCAACTGCCAGATCTCGGATTGGCGGAAGCGGCGGATGAAGGCACCTGTCTTGCGGGCCACATCCACCATGCCCACCGGGCCAATAACCAACAACCCGACCAGCAAGATGACCAGCAGTTCAAAGGTGCCAATGCCTAGAAAATTCATGAATGCGCCTTCGTTCTCAAGCAGGAATGCTAGGCCCGATTAAGCCTTGGCCTCTTCCTTCTTTTCCTTTTGCTTGTCTTTATCTTCGTCATCACCCTGTAGACCGTCCTTGAATGAGCGAATGCCACTGCCCAGTTCGCCAGCGATCTTACCTACGCGGCCAGCTCCAAAGAGCAGCACTACGATGATGAGGACGATAATCAGTTCAGTTGTTCCCAATCCAAACATGTCAAACCTCCTGTGGTTTGTGTGGGCCTTGCGGTCCGTTAGATTTTTGTTTCTCGAAATGTTTTGACGTTTGACCTCGCGAAACCGTCTTTTTCCTCTAGCTAAGATTTTACAAATCGCTTAAGTTCTCCAGCAGGGAGAACCGTCCTTCATTTGGGGTCATTATGTCCCAATTGGCGCAAAGCTTCCCATGAAATCAACTAGACCGCCATTTGTTCCAGGACCGCTTCGGCATGGGCAGCCAAATCCTCGCTGCCGATGGCCCTATAGGTTGTGGCGGCGTCCTGGCAATAGTCATGCGCTTTTTGAACCTCGCCCAAATCGGCAAAAGCCAAAGCTACCAGAAGTTGCTGCTCGGCCACCAAGCTAACATTTTCAGTCTCCTGGGCGCGCTGCAAAGCCTGTTCGGCAAATTCAAGCGCTTGATCGGGTTGGCCGCGGTCGGCGCTGATGGCGCTGAGGCGACCCAGGGCCGTCGATTCGGCTATGGGATCCTGCAGACGGCGGCCTTCATCTAACAATTGCTGATAGGTGTCGGCAGCTTGGTCCGCATCCTCCAAAGCGTAATGGGCAAACGCCAGGCCGGTAAGCATCTCCAACTTGAGGCTACCGTTTTGGGTTTCGGCCGCCAGCTCCAAGCCGCGCTGCAAGTGTGGGAGTGATTTTTCGTATTCTTCAAACCTGAACAAAACACCCACCAATACCTGCAACACGTACGTTTCCGCATCGGGGCTGTGAATCTCGCGGGCCATATTGAGGGCCTGCTCCGCGTATTTCAAGGCGATGCGCTGCTTATCCAGGTAGGTGCTGGTCCTGGTGAGTCCGATCAGAGCGCTGATCTGCGCCGAGGCATCTTGTACCTCAACGGCCAGGTCCAGCGCTTTTGCGTAGTTTTCGGCGGCGACGTCAAAGATCTCTTCAAACATTTGAACGTTGGCAATGCTCATGCTGAAGGAGCACAGAGCGCGTTTATCGCCAAGTTGCTTGGCTGCTTCCAGACCGTCGGCATAATATTCCAGGGCCTTGTCACTGGATTGCAATCCGGTGAAGTAATTGCCCAGGATCTGGGCAATGTTCATCTTACGCAGATCATCTTTTTCCTGGATAGCCATGCCAAAGGCCTGTTCCAATTTGGAAATGCCCTTGGTGACCTCACCGGTCTCGGCAAACAGCATGCCCAGCCGGATGAGGGAGTCACAAATCAAGATAGGATGCTCCGCCTTGCGCGCAAAGCGATTGGATTTCATGAAGGCGCCACGCGCCTGATCAGAATTGCCGATATTCTTTAGCGCCATGCCCTTATAGCCCCACAGGCGCGCCTGCAACAGAGGGTCGTTTTGCTGCTCGGCATCGGTCAAGGCTTCCTCGAACTGAGTGAGCGCCTTGGGAGCATCCCCTTCTTTAAGCAAGGCCTGGCCATACTCCATCAGGGCGGCCATGATCTTTGGCTGGTCGCCTCCTTTACGGGCAAACTCCAAGGACCGCTCCAATTGGTATATATATACATCTTCGAGGGGGCTGGTTTGGGTTTCGGTCATGGCATATTTCTCCATTCAATCGATCAGATTTGGGGTTTTGGAAAGCCGCTTGACGTTGCAATCTCAAGCTGCTTATTAATCAGCATGGCCTCAATGCCGGGCAGGCTCTCTACCAGGGCCAGTCCTTTTTGCGTACCCAGCACCATCAGGGTCGTACTGAGGGCATCGGCGTCAGTGGCCGTGGGGGCCAGCAGCGTGGCGCTGGACAGCTCCGCCGGAGAAAGACCGGTGCCGGGGACGATGATGTGGTTAAGGCTGTAATCCTGGGTGAAGGCGTGCATGTAGTCGCCGGAAGTAGCGGCGGCGCGTCCCTGGATTGGGAAGGTGGCCAGGAAGGTGTCGCGGTGGCGCGGGTCCTGCACACCAACGTTCCAAGTGTCTTTGGTATCGCGCAGGCCATTGGCCAGCAAATCCCCACCGGCCTCGACCAGGACATTGGTGAGACCATGTGCGTTAAGCACAGCCACAGCGCCATCCACTACGGCGCCTTTGGCGATGCCGTCTACAGTGACCTGCATGCCGGGTTTTTCAAAGCTCAGCGCGGTGTCGGTTATTTTCAGTTTGTGATAATCCACCAGAGACAGAATTTCGGGTGTCAGGGCCTGGCCTAGCTGGTAAGCATCCAACACGGGTTTCACGGTGACGTCGAAGGCGCCACTGCTCAGATCGGCGTAATAGTTAGCTTTGCGCAACAGGCTAACCAGTTCACGCGGAGGGTTGGCCAAACCTCCATGGCGGTTAAGCTTCGCCAGGGCGCCGCGGCTTTGACGCGAAGTGTAAATGGCAATCAGGCGCTGCATCTCCGCGAAGGTGGCATCCACGGCCTCCCGGGCCGCCTTAGCGTCCTCGGCGACCACAGTAAGGTTTACCACGGTGCCCATAAGCAAACGAGTCTGCTGGATGCGGCCAGGGCGCTGCTGCAGCCAGGCCCAGGTACCCCCACCGCCGGCCAAAGTGGCAGCCGCCACCGCGGTGATCTTGAGAAAATCGCGGCGGGTCAGTTTCCCGGTTGGCTTAATGGTTTCGTTCATTTCTTCAGTCCTGGATAATTATTGTAGGGACAGGTGTAGCTGACTGACCAGGGGTGGGAGTATCGCTGGGTTGGAGTGTGGCCTGAGGGCTAAGTGTTGCTGAGACAGGAGCCCCATCAGCAACGGAAGTTGCCCGGTAGAAGGCAGGGCGTTTTTCCTCGGGTGGCAGGAGGCCGTTAATCAGGATCAAACCGATCAGGACCACACTCAGGGCTACATAAGCGATGAGTAGATATCGTTTTATGCCTTGCTGGTTGGCCTGCGCCATGTTCTCACTCCTTCAAGCACCCACTTGCGGGTGGTGGAGATAAAGTCGTATACCGGGTCCAGCGGGCACAAATAGTTGCAGAACGGCCGATAGATAATCAGGCTAGCGACTACCACCAGCGCCAGGAAACCCCATTCCAAAGTAGTCCCGCGTAAATCGAACAGTGTGGCAAAGGGTTCGTAACCGGCAATGCCGGGTTGGCGAAGGGCCAACCCCAATACCACAGCAGCCAGGGCCAAACCGCGCTGCAGCCAAGTGAAAAGTTCGCTAAGATCACGCGGGCGATAGAGCTTGGCTCCGGAAATCTGCGCAAGGGACTCCTGGAAAGCACCAAAGGGGCAGAACCAACTGCAATAGGGGTTCTTGGCATCTACGGTGGTCACGAAGAGGATGCCTCCGATAAGCAGGTACCAATACAGATTGGTGTGCCAATCCGGCCAGTATCCACTGACCAGGGACACCACCATGGTGATGGTGAAGGGGATGGTATAGATGAAACCCAGCACCAGCATGCCGCTAAGCAGCATGCCCCAGCGGATGCGTTTCTGCCAGGTGCGGTTGCGCATTTTGTGCCCGACGTAACCGACCGCATAAAGCAGGATGATGGCGATCTCAGGGATGCCAAATTGAATGACTTTGGACTCGGACGGCAGGGGTTGGTTCAAGCCCTGGGCAGAAATCTGCCGCACAGCCTGGCGGATCGAAAGGGCAATGCCTTCGGAACTGGTGGTGGCGCCGGTGACCGCGTCAATGTCGTTATCCAGTTGAAGGGGCTGGGTTACGGAAAGGCCCAGGTATTGGCTCAGGAAATCCGCATTCTGCACCAGGCGAAAGAAACCAGGGGATTCGCGCTGCGCCACAATGGTGGTGCCGCTCACCGAGCCATCCGGGGCAACACCCACCAAAACATCGATGGGCCCACCGTAACCGGGCGCCTCTCCCACGGCGGCGTAACCCAGCACCTGCGTCTTGTCTGCATTCAGACCAACAAAGATGTCGCCCTGCTTTTCAACGTAGGCTGCACCCGGGATGACCTGGGGCACCAGTGGCGCCACCTCGGTGCCGCTAGCCAAGTATCCATAGATCCAGGCCGCGCCAACCAACACGATGCTGGCGGCCAGCAAGATGCGGTCGCGACGCACACGGCGGCGATGGGCTTGCGCGGGTGAACTCACATTTTCGAGTTGGATGACGTCGTTATTGTCCATACATGGTCCGTATATGTAATAAGGCGCAAATACTGCCTAATCTTAAGGCGCAAGCCCAGAATCACTATGGGCAATTGTCCTCAAAGGACAGGGACAGTTAACGGGAAAATTGAATACGGGGATAAACATTTAACCATCCTCTTAAATGTAGATGAGGCTCCCTGCTAAGGTGCGCGCGTGGCTCGCTGCGAAGATCCTATTTTTCGTCGTGGGGGCTTGCGGTGTAGGCACCTGGTAAATGCGCGGTCGCAAGGGTTGACCCTCAAGAACGAAAACAGGAGCAATGCAAAGGAGAGCGGTCAAGGCGCTCCTCTGTTTTTTGTAACCGCTTATCAGAGTTAGGCTAGATCAGGAAATCCAACGGTCTTGCGCACCAGCATGTCTTTGGTGACAACCAATGCCTCCACCCCCGTTAGGGAGTTGGCCAACTGCAATCCGGATTCAACGCCAAGTACCATGATGGCGGTGGCAAGAGCGTCGGCAGAGGTCGCATCCGCAGCCAGGACGGTGGCGCTGGCTAATTCAAACGGAGACACACCAGAGCGGGGGTCGACGATGTGGTTTTGTGAACGGTCCGGAGTGAGCGCCTGATAATAATCGCCCGAGGTGGCCGCGGCCCCATGGGCCAGCGTGAAAGCGGCCAAATAGCCTGAAACAAGCTCCTGCCGAGGATGGGTGACGCCAATGCGCCAGCCGTCGTGCGTAGCAGAAGTGCCATTGACCAGCAGGTCGCCGCCTGCCTCAACGAGGACATTAGAGCAGCCGGCGGCTTTCAGGGCGGCCACCCCGCCGTCCACCACGGTGCCCTTGGCAATCCCATCCAGGGTGATTTGCATGTGTGGCCGGGCAAAACCTATGTGCGCGTTTTTTATCTCAACGGCGCGGTAGTCGACCAGCGAAAGTAAAGCCGGGCCCGCTTCCACGTTCCTGGCTCTAGCATCCACCACGGGTTTTATAGTGATGTCGAAAGCTCCGTCACTCAATCTCGAGAATTCACTTGCTCGCCTGATTACGTCCACCAATTCGGCAGGAGCCTCAGACAACTCACCAGTGCGGTTTAATATCCCCAATGGGCTCAATGGATTACGGTGATCAAAGATAAGAATCTGCCGCTGCATTTCATTAAAAGTAGTTTTCAGGGCAGATTCGGCTTGGGTTTGGTCGGGCGAAACCACGGACAAATGGACGACAGTGCCCATCAGCCAGCGAGTTTCCTTTACAACGAATAAGGGCAGAGACAGCTTATCCGCAACAAGGGAATTAGTAGCTATTGCCCCACCAAAGAAGGCGGTTATCTTTAGAAAATCACGTCGCGATAATTTGGTCACACAGGGCCTCGATCAGCCTGGGGGCAGGCCGTTGATTACCAGGGTTGGGGTGGGGATTGAATTCTTGAGCGCATCGGGAGACAGCGTTTCCCGTGTGTCAAGGAAACCGCGCGGCGGCGTGGGAGTGGCGGCGGGCAGGAGGACACCCAGCACTTGCTGGGATTGATAGGTGAATACAGCCAGAATGCAAACCACTATCAGCAGCAGCCAGATGGTGGCTAAGATGCCGTTGCGCTTTTTCGGTTTCGTTTCCATGATTGCAGGGCTTCGGTTATCCAGCGTCTAGTGGAATGGATCAAGTCGACAATCGGATCAATGGGGCAGAGAAATTCACACCACGGCCGTTTTACAAAGAGAGAGAGCAACAAGATGATGATCAGCACCACCCATTGCAGGCCAACCGCGTTGAATGAGAACAGGGCACCGAATATTTCATAGCTGGGCATGCCCGGGTTTCGGAACAATACGCCCAGGAGGATGGCGCTCCAGGCCAGGAAACGCTGCACGTTCTTAAGCAGGTATCGATATTTCCCTGGGCTGTATACTTTGGCGCCGCCAATGGCGCCCAGGCATTCCTGGGTGGCTCCGAAGGGGCAGAACCATTGGCAATAAGGGTTCTTGTTATCCACGGTCACCACGAAGAGGATGCCGCCCACCAGCAAGAACCAGTACAAATCAGTGTGCCAATCTGGCCAGAAGCCAATGAGCAGCGAATTGACATGCGCCACCGTGAAGGGAAGATTGTAGAAGAACCCCAGCACAACCATGCCGGTAATGAGCATGGCCCAGCGCACAACGGATTTGTAGCGGAAACCTCCGCGGTGGGCCACAAAGCCCAGGGCGTATAGCAAAACTAAAACAATTTCCGGGATGCCAAACAGGATCGGCTGGGCTGGCCGGTTAACCGCCAGGGCGGTCTTCTCTTCAGCCAAGGTGTAGCTGGCCTGGCGCACGGCATCGGATATCCCTCGGCTGGTAAATGTCGCCCGGGTCACCCCGTCGATGTCCTGACCCAGCTTGAATGCGGAGTTCGCCTGCAAACCCAAGAATTGGTCAACAAACGAAGAGTCGTCCACTTTTCGGTAGAACGAAGGCGTTTCGGTTTGGCTTAAAACCTTTATGCCCAGGATCTCACCGGACGGATTGATGCCTACCAAGACTGAAATTGGGCCTGCATAGCCCTGTGACTCGGCAAGAGTAGCCCAACCTACGACGGTTTCGGTGTTGTCGTCATTGACAATCACCCCTTCGTAGATGGAGCCACTTGCATGGCACTGCTGAGCCCCGGGAAGGACGGTCAAACAATCCGGCGCGTTTTCTGCCTTCAACAGCCCGCCAACCACCCAGGCAATGGCAATGGTCGCAAGCGCAAAAATCGCCAGACGGCGGTCCCACTTCTCACGTACATCTCTGGAGGGATTAATGTTTATGCTTCTCATTGAATAGTGTGATGATTGGATTTTTTCAAGGCTTTGGTCAGTTAAGAACCCGCTTTATCTTATACTTCGCCGTGAAAACATAACAGGTGCATTGTTCCTCTTCTTGTAAGGGTTTTCCTGAAACGGCCCAGGACTGGTCACCCTAGAGACTGGCCATGGCCACGCAGCATTCCCTGCTTCAACGCAAGCTGCACCAAATCAGCCCTGTTCTTCAGGCTAAGTTTTTCCATAATGCGCAGCCGGTACGTTTCAATGGTCTTGGGACTCAACGAAAGGGATTCCCCTATGGCCCGGCTGGTATAGCCACGGGCGGTCAGTTCCATTACCTGATATTCGCGCCCGGATAATTTGTTAAGCAGAAAAATCTTCTGGGAACGGCCACCCAACTCAGCCATTACTTCTTTTACCGCCTCGGGATGGAGATATTCCTTGCCCTCGGCCACCTTGCGGACCGCTTCCAATAAATGAGTGTGCGCAGCCGATTTGGGCACAATCCCATCCGCACCGAGCTTTATCGCCTGGGTCACAATTTCTTGATCAGCATACATGCTCAAGATAACCACGCGGCTGCTAAGCTGCATTCGCTTTATCTGTTCCAGGGTATCAAAACCGCTAAGGCCGGGAAGGCCCAGATCCAGTACGATCAGGTCGACTTCGGTGCGCTCCAGAAGAGACAAGGCCTCCTCACCCGAGGAGGCTTCTGCTGCCACGCACATATCTTCCTGGCGATCAATTAGAAGACGCAAGCCATCGCGCAGGATTTGATGATCGTCCACCAACATTACTTTGATCATTTCGGCCATCCATTCCCATTGTTATCCAACAATGGCAGTTCTCCCCGAATGTAGGTCCCAGCTCCTTTTTGAGAACGAACCTCCAGTGAGCCACCCAAGAGCACCACGCGCTCACGCATTCCCAGGATTCCCAAATGCTGATCGATGCCAATGGGTTTCACTGCTTTAGGGTCAAACCCCAACCCGTCATCCTCCACTTCTACTACAAGGAAATTTTCCTGCCTAGTCAGGCACACGCGAAAATGGGTGGCGTGTGAGTGCCGCAAAATATTGGTTAGTCCTTCCTGGAAGATGCGATAGACAGTCACCTCGATCTCGTCAGGCAAATGTAAGCGGCCGGTACAAATCTCCACGGTGGACTGCATGTCGCCTTCGGCGGCTGTGCGTTCCGCCAGGTTGTTTATGGCCTGGATCAAACCGATTTCTTCCAGCGCGGCCGGCCGCAACTGGTGGGATATATCGCGCACGTATTCAATACAATTGGATGTGTCTGCGCACAGGTCCCCAACCTTTACCTTCAGGGATCCGTCGCCCATTTCGTCCTCAATCATTTTGGTGCGTATCAGCAAACTGGTTAATGCCTGGCCAGCTCCATCGTGAAGCTCGCGCGCCAAGCGCGTACGTTCGTCTTCCTGGGCAGTGACCAACGCCTGCAGTAATTTCCTGCGGTTTTTCTCTTTTTCCTTGAGCTTAATCTGCAACCAGGCGTTGGAAACGATCTCAGAAACCTGCGCCCCGATCAAATCCAACAATTTGAGGTCCTCCTCGATAAATGTATGGGGTTGCTGACAAGCCAATAACATGATCCCCAGCGGGAGCCCCGCTCTTGAATAAAGTGGCGTGATGCGATGCTGGATGCCCCATTGCTTAAAACGTTCACATTCAACTGGCCCGTTGCGCGGCTGCCAGCCATCCTGCGTGGCATGCGTTTGGCATTGACACACGGCTTTTGTATCCAGAAGTTTTTGCTGCAAGCTAGGAGCGACCCCGTACCAGCTTGCCAGGTGAAAACGTCCCCGCTCCGGGTTGTAAAGGTAGATCCAACCCATATTGATGTTGAGAATTTCCACCACGCCAGAGAGGACACGATAGAGCACATCGTGGATTTCGTCTTGAGAAGCTGCGGCCATGGCAATCCGGTTTAGCGCCAGCAGTTGCCGGTTACGAATCTTCAAATCATCTTGGGATGTAACTAGCTTGTCCACCATTTGGTTAATGGACTCACTGAGTTCGCCGATCTCGTCTGCCGCCCACGCGTGGGCACGCATTTTCAGCTTACCCTGGGCCACCTGGTTGGCCATATCGCGCAGCTCGAGGATGGGCTGGGTAAGGATGTAGGTCAGAAACGAAGCGACCAATATCGAAGTGGCAGTCACCAGGAGAGAAATTAGAAAGATGGTGCGGCTGCCAGCCTCCATTACACTCTCCGCGGCGAGAGGAGGCAAGAATAAGGACAACCAACCCGGGAGGCCGGTCCACACCCAATAGTTGAAAGCCAGGCCCATCAGAATTACCGGGAAGATCGCAATCCCCAGTACCTTAACGCGAACAGGCACGGATAGCAGGCTATTCCTAATGCGATCAGTGAGGGGGGTTTTTGGCTGGGGGTTCTGGGGGGGGCTCACGCAGTCCTCTCGTTCCAATATGTACAGGAGGAACATCGTCACAAGCAATCTATCCGTTTAGGCTTCCATACACCAGGGTTTTTGTTCCCAACCTGGGCAGTACAAATGCCCATGACTTAAATTGACGAGGCGGATAACCGTGAAATCGGCCTTTTCTTCTTCCTAAAGGAATTCCCTTACATCGATAGGTACACATGCCCCGAAAAACAGGTGACTTTTATCGGGGCTTGGTACTCAATTGCCCCTATATGCCTGCCCCAAGCAGCAATAAGCTAATGATGAAACAAGAGGAAGCCGGTGTAAGCCCGGCGCTGTCCCGCAACTGTGACCGGGGGGCCCGGAAGCCAGGAACTCGGCAAGTATCTCTCGAGAGAAGGGACTTGATTGAAGCAGAAAGGGAGTGTTTTTTTCAGGAGGACCTATCGACGATACCAAGAATTCCCTCAATCAACCCATCCTCATTGGATGGGCAAGAGCTTAACAGAATAAGGAGAGATCTATGCTTATCACACTTTCAATTGGGATCCTGGCCGGAGTAATCTTCATGCTTCTGCTCAACTACGCTCAGAAGAGCAAGCTGATGATCACCTGGTGGGAATGGACCCTGACCGTGCTGGCCCTGCTGTTTGCCATATTTACAGCTGAAGTGCTGCACGGCTTCTTGGGGGAGGGAGCCACCCAGGCTGCGCTGGTGATGGGCCTTATTTTCGGCCTCATCACCGTGATCTGGTTCGTACTGCTAGGCCGCTTTGTGTTCACCAAGCGCGCCACCGCGAAATAAGAAGAGGAAGCAATGACTGATAAAAAGAAAATAACTCGACGTGACTTTCTCACCTTGGCGGGTATGGCTGGCATGTCACTGCCGCTGGCCAAAGTGGTGGGCCACGTAGGTGGCAGCGATCTGTTGTACTCGCCTGAGCAGTACGGCGGTTTCCTGGTGAAGCCACGTCGCCGCTGGCGAAAAGCCCTACACAATTGATGAATCGATGTATCAACGGTTTGATGAAAAATACACCGTTTTTTGTCGCACCCTTTGGGATCCCATCATCAAGGATGCGGAAGCTCCTTTTGCCAATGTGCCCAAAGACCACATTATGAACAATGACAAGGGCTTCACTCGGTTGGATTACGCATTCTACACCGCAGCTTGGACGCCAACTTTTTCGAATGGCACAACCCACAGCGATGACAACACGGGGCTTTATTCTTGGCTGCCATTGAACAGCAGAACAAAGATGCTATATGACATGCCTGCTTGGAAACCTGAAGAATGGTCGCCTGAAGAAGTGTCTCAGATAGTGAAGACCACTGCCCGCTTCTTCGGAGCTTCCATGGCTGGCATTGCCGAGGTGGACGAGAGATGGCTGTATTCGAATCGGATATACTCGGACCGGAAGCCCGGACCTGCCCGGCAGGATACACCGGACAACTTCTTTACACTGATGCCGAGGCTCCGGAAGAGCTGCCTGATGGCACAATGATCATTCCAAAATCGATGAAATATGTTGTAGCCATGGCTTTTGAAATGGACAAAGATGGCATCGATACAGTTCTGGGTGGTCCAGCCTCGGCTGCCGTTGGCGAGGGTTATTCCAAGATGGCGTATACCTCCTCTATCTTAGCCGAGTTCATCCGCGGCTTAGGCTACCATGCCATACCTGCAGGCAACTCGACGGGCATGAGTATTGCCTTTGCAATAGACGCCGGGCTGGGTGAACTGGGCCGTCATGGC
Source organism: uncultured Chloroflexia bacterium (assembly GCA_963797275.1). Lineage (GTDB taxonomy): Bacteria > Chloroflexota > Anaerolineae > Anaerolineales > UBA11579 > JAMCZK01. Next base: position 61,930 of record CAWCOT010000003.1, read on the forward strand.
CTGCTGATCACCCCCAAGTATGGCCCGCGTGTCCGTCTTGCGAAAGTGTTTACGGACATGCCGCTAGTCCCCGACCAGCCAATCAAGTTCGGCGTTGAAGAGTTCTGCAATGTCTGCAAGAAATGCGCAGACAATTGCCCAGGCGCGGCTATCTCTCATGGAGAGAAAACCTTTGAACCAACTTACGATGGGGATCATCTTTCAAGTAATCCGGGTGTAAACAAGTGGTATGTGAACACCCCGGCTTGCCATCAAGTTTGGGCCGAAAACGGCATGGACTGCGGCACATGCGTCCGAGTGTGTCCATTCAATAAGCCGGAAGCCTGGCTGCATAAGGCCACCCGCTCTTTGATCGGCGCTGGCAGCGAGACGATCGACCAGATCCTGGTGCAGATCGACACCGCTTCCGGCTTTGGAGAGCAGAAGGATGCAAATGACTTCTGGCGTAACAAAAAAACCTTTATGAACGATAAGGCTTGACGTCAAAATAGAGCCTGGTGCCTAAATGCACCAGGCTCCTACAAAAGAAAGGAGAAAATATGCTTATCACACTTTCAATTGGGATCCTGGCCGGAGTAATCTTCATGCTTCTCCTCAACTACGCTCAGAAGAGCAAGCTGCTGATCACCTGGTGGGAATGGACCCTGACCGTGCTGGCCCTGCTGTTTGCCATATTTACAGCTGAAGTGCTGCACGGCTTCTTGGGGGAGGGAGCCACCCAGGCTGCGCTGGTGATGGGCCTTATTTTCGGCCTCATCACCGTCATCTGGTTCGTACTGCTAGGCCGCTTTGTGTTCACCAAGCGCGCCACCGCGAAATAAGAAGAGGAAGCTATGACTGACAAAAAGAAATTAACTCGACGTGACTTTCTCACCCTGGCCGGCATGGCCGGCGTTTCACTTCCGCTGGCCAAAGTGGTGGGCCACGTAGGTGGCAGCGATTTGCTGTACTCCCCTGAACAGTATGGTGGCTTCCTGGTGAAGCCGCGTCCCGCTGGCGAAAAGCCCTACGAAGTGGATGATGCCATATATCATCGCTTCGATCAGAAGAACGAGGTCTTCAGCCGCGGCCAATGGGATCCCATCATCCAGAACGCCGAAGCCCCCTTTGCCAACGTTCCGGTGCAGCGCATCATGAACAACGACAAGGGCTTTACGCAATTGGACTTTGCCTTTTACACGGCCGCGTGGACGGTAGCCAGCACCATCGGCTCTGACGCCGGCTCGGTAGGCGGGTCCAACGGCGGTCTGTTCTCCTGGAATCCTTTGGGTGGGTTCGTCGGCCGCGCCCACCTGTACGACCTGCCTGCCTGGCAAACCCAGGATTGGACCCCGGAAGAAGTCACCAGCATCGTGAAGACGGCGGCCAAATTCTATGGCGCCTCCATGGCCGGCGTGGCCGAACTGGATGAGCGCTGGTTGTATGGCGAACGCTATACCAAGTCCGGCACTCAGACCATGGGTCCGATGATCTCGGCGCCCATCGTGATCGAAGATGTGGCTGCTCCCGAAGAACGTGCGGACGGCACACTGGTCATTCCGAGATCCATGAAATACGTCATCGCCCTGGCCTTCGAAATGGACGAAGATGGCATTGAAACGGTCATCTCTGGTCCGGCCTCCGCGGCAGTAGGAAACGGCTATTCGCGCATGACCTTCACGGCCCCCACCCTGGCCGAGTTCATCCGCGGTTTGGGCTACCACGCCATCCCGAGCGGAAACTGCACCGGCATGAGCATCGCGTTTGCTGTAGACGCCGGCTTGGGCGAACTGGGCCGCCATGGCCTACTGATCACCCCCAAGTATGGCCCGCGTGTACGCCTGGCCAAGGTCATCACCGATATGCCGCTGGTCCCCGACCAGCCGATCAAGTTCGGCGTTGAAGAGTTCTGCAATGTCTGCAAGAAGTGCGCAGACTATTGCCCGGGCGCGGCCATCTCCCATGGAGAGAAGACCTTCCAACCCGAATACGATGCAGTGCACACCTCCAGCAACCCTGGTGTTAAGAAGTGGTTCGTGAACACCGCGGCCTGCCACCAGGTGTGGGCCGAAAATGGCATGGACTGCGCCACCTGCATCCGCACCTGCCCGTTCAATAAGCCAGAGGCCTGGCTGCATAAGGCCACCCGCTCATTGATCGGCGCCGGCAGCGAGACCATCGACCAAATCCTGGTGCAAATCGACAATGCCTCTGGTTTCGGCCAGCAGAAGGATGCGGCGGAGTTCTGGCGAACCAAGGAAACCTTTATCCATACCAAAGAAGCTTAGTCTGAGTAGTTACAAGATTGCCAGGGACATTACGTCCCTGGCAATCTGCTTATATGTGGCACAGGGAGTAAATCATGCACGCATTTTCGATCATGAACAACACGCCTGCTCATTTTCTTTTGGTAGCCATCACCTTACTCGCCTTCATGGGAGCCCTTTTTGCCAGAGATAAGAACCTCAAAGTTCAACTGGTCTTTGCCCTGAAGGTTTTATTTGGATTGGTCCTGCTCACGGGACTTTACATTTGGACCCTGGTGCCCATAACCTGGGCAGTAATCGTAAAGAGCCTGGGGGGCCTGGTGTTAATGTGGACTATGCTGGAATTAGTAAAAACGCCGAAGCGAATTCCCTACTGGGGTGTATTTGTGGTCGTTGCCACTATTGGCCTTACACTGGCTTTCCTCTTTATTTAGATAAAGAATTGACAATAAAACGCACGGAGCGTTCCTCCGTGCGTTTTTTATAGCTGCCCATTGTGCCTTCTACAGGTCAATCACTATCTGGCCACCTTCGAAAGTGAGCGCATAGGCAGTCAGCGGCTCGGTTGCCGGGCCAGACAGCACCCTGCCCTGGTAATCGAACTTCGATTGGCTCACGCTGCAGCATTCCAGCGTCATGCTCCCGGCCACCGGGTCGATCATGCGGCCAGCGTGCGTGCAGGCGTTCCTGAAGGCATAGTATTGGCCATCCTCGCCATGCACCAACAGGATGGGATCAGCCAGCACATTGCCTTCGATGCGGACTGCGCCGCCGTACTTTGGCTTTAATAGTGTATATCTGGCCTCAATTTACGGTAAATCAGCATCCATTGGAACGATTATTTCCACAGCTTCTATACGGGTTGCACCAAGAGGGGAAGGCGACTCGAGCAAAATGCAGCTTTTCCCTAAGAGTCATTGCTTTTTGCCCCACTTACCTCTTATAAATTTAGCAGTGAATGATACAAACTGGGTTCCTGCTATATTTATGAACAAACAAAAGAGGTTGATGCCCAAGAGTAATCCTGAGTAAAGCAGAGCTTTGTTTAGACTGCCTGGAAAGCCAATCCAAGCCTTGCTTAAAATTAGACCAAAAAGGAGTGTCGCAAAAAGAGAAATTAGGAAGACAGATTTTGCGTATTTTCCACGCACGACAATAAACAAGCCTGATATGAAAACCAACACCACCATAAGCGCTATTTGCATTTTTTCGTGCCTTATTGCCACGGTATGGAGAAACTGATCCCTTTGGATCCGGGTAAGTCCCAAAGCCCTAAAGCCTTGAGTGAAGCAGCGACGTTCACAGACGAACTGGAAACAGGCTTTGTCTACCCCGTATTTTGGCTTTAATAGTGTCTATCTAGTAGCGAAATACGGGTAAATCCGCCTCCACTTAGAGCACAGTTTCTATAATTTGTATACGGGTTGCACCAAGAAGGGAAGGCGACTCCACAAGTCAATGTGACTTTGTAACTCAAGAGCTTTTCGATTTTAAGTGGTTTTCATCCAATTTTATATGGGCCTGTCTTCTCTCTTCTGCTTCCCGTTTTAGCTGCTTCGCGAAAAGGACAAGCCATCTGCCAAGAAGGCCCTCGACAACTATTAGCCCAGTTGCATAGAGTGCCGCTTCTATTTTTGTAAGCAACTCATTGGCTGTTACCAATGTTAGTGCACTCGTAAAAACTTGCCAAAGTATCACCATTGAACAAAGGACATAGAAGATCAAATAACCTAGAAAACCGAAAATAGTCTTAATGCCTTTATCCGTCATGATAGCCTTACCAGTTCTTTTTTACTCCTTAAATCGATATCCGATCACCAATGCGACGCGTCCTCTATTGAGTATATCCAAGTACTATCAAGAACCCAATGCGCATAACTGATATGAAGAATGCCCACAGCCACATCTGTTAAAGAAAGTCCGATATCGACAACTAGCAAACCCCATTTTTGTAAGTGGCTCGGGGCCGCAAGGTCGGTTTCCAGTTGGGTCCGTTAGCTCAATTGGATTATTTGTCACATATGTATATCGATTTAGTCCTTGTGGATTCCCCGCTCCCGGCACAATCGTATCCGGCTGCGTAAAGCGCCCCAGCCCCGCGTCGTAGAAACGCGCTTTGTAATCCATTAAACTCAATGCCGCCAAGTCTCGCTGGCCTGTGTAGCTAAAGTCCGTCTCGGTCAGCTCGTCCAGCCCGCGCTGCCGAAAGGCAAGTAGCGCTGCTCACCTAACAAATCTCCAGAAGCATCGGTGATGGCTGAAACCGACCCTAAGTGATTCGTGAGCAGGTACTGCACGCCGTCCGGGCCATTGAGCGCCACCATCTGGCCGGCAATCGAGTAGTACTTCGTGACTTCTGGACTTCCGGAGGCATCAACCACCGTGTAGATGCCGCCGCCCAGGAACAGGGTGACGGTGTTATCCGGGTTCATGAAACTACTGATACCTGGATACGCGAAAACATGGGCGTTTCCATTTTTTCGGGAGATTATGTAAGGTTGGATGCCATTCAAAATTATGACGCTCTTATGGATATCCAAAAAGCATCAGCTAACAGCAACAATTGAACTGGATTACCAGCAGTAGTTTTAGGGCTAATTTACCCAGTAATTAAAAGTCTTTGGCAAGGGGACGCAAGGCAAGGGAAAACTCAAGAATGCAGTGAATTTACGGGTAAATTTCAGTCTACAGTATCTACCTAGCCTATTGTTTCTATACCAATCGCAACATAATTGCAACAGACTACAGGATAAGGCGACCTGCTTTGCCAAATTGAGAAATGAGCCCGTATCTCACTATAGCTAGCGGAAAGGCCCCGCAGGGTTCCGGGCCAGCTGCGTAAACTTCGAAACCGGCATTAGCTGGATGCACTTTGGTTGCACCTAGAGGGGTAACTAAGCGGATCTTTGCTGGAGTGATGTCCTCAATCAAGGCGGGTTTCCACAATCAATCAACTGAGGAGCGTGTTTGCAGTTTAGTGTTGAAATGTCATGGGATAACAATGGCAGTATCAAGATAGCACTCAACACCCTCCGCGGCTAATTCCTCAATAGTGCCCATTGCTATGTCAACTCGCCAGACGAATCTGATTAATGAATTACCAGCAAACCTTATCGCTGATGAACTAGGATCATCTTCGGCAACCGCTATAAGCGTGGGGTCCTCAACGCTGTTAAATAAACATCCACTAGGAATTAGCAAATAATCACTCAACTGTTTTGGCAAAACAACAATATCTCGAAGTTCCCATGTTGGGGCGGGTGCATTTGAACTTTCAAGCCACAGCATTAGATTGTCACCATGCCTAACTACACTTATGGCCCAATCTTGACCATCTGAATTGCCTATTAGGCCACTATACCCACTTTGCATATCCGTTGGATAGGGTGGGAAGGTCCTTCCTATGAGTTGTGAGTATGATTCCGAGGGTTCGGCGTTTCCAGACCCGTTCAGAATACAGGAGCTAGCCGTTATTGCCAAAAGAACAAATAGGAGTAGCGAGTGTTTCATCTTGATCCCTTCATGGTGAGAAATAGCGAGGATTACCGGGATTAAGTGTTCTATAAATTGTAGAAGGATTTATTCCAAGGGGAGGCGGGTAATCGTAATTCTGAATTCCATCCGTGTACACGCCCATCTCAGGTTCAATCTCCTGGCTTTTTGCAATGTCTGCAAGTAAAGCGGTATCAGTTGGTGACATGTACTGCAAAGGATTTCTGGCTCGGTCCGCCCCAACCACCCGGCCCTCGGATCTCTAGATGAATATGGTCTATTTGGCCGCTTCCTTCATATCCCCCCATGTTTCCGACCCCAGATATAAGTGAGTTCTGGAGTAACAAAATCACCCTTTTTGACATACGCAGTTCCATCGGTATGGCCGTAAGTGATTGTATAGTCACCTACCTGGATCATAATCTTGTAAGGACCTTCGTATTTAGCTGGCCCTGTTCCACCAGGTGTGTATACACCCACAACTTTTCCATAAACGCCAGCATATACTGGTGTTCCATAGTCCGCAAGGATATCGAGTCCACAATGGCCATAATGGCAATAGCCATAGATATCATCTCCATATTTCCAAAGGTCATATGCCCTACGTGTTCCTCCAAACCACTGAACGCCTTTTATGTCTTCTTCTTTGATGGGCAAGTTTAGCCAACGGGGGTCAGGTGGTGGAAGCCTCCGTTCTGGAACTGGCGGGGTAACACAACCTGTCATGTTGTTGCAAAGCCTGTGACCTGAGGGATCGCTAAATCTTATAGGATTATTAATTGTATATGCGTACCGATTTTAAGGCCTGAGGATTTGCTAGATTTGGTATAGTCGTATCTGGCTGTGAGAATTTGCCCAATCCCGTTTCATACCAGCGCGCCTTGTAGTCCATTAGGCCCACGGCGGCCAGGTCCCGCTGGCCCGTGTAGCTAAAGTCGGTCTCGGTGAGCTCGTCCAGTCGCGTACTGCCGAAGGGCAGGTAGCGCTGCTCAGAGAGCAGGTCGCCGCCGGCTTCCGCCACCGCGGCGATGGAGCCCAAGTGATCGGTGAGCAGGTACTGCACGCCGTCCGGGCCGCTCAGCGCTACCATCTGCCCAGCGATGCTGTAGTATTTGGTCACCTCTGGGGTGCCTGACGCGTCCGCCACGGTGTAGATGCCACCACCCAGGAACAGGGTGATGGTGCTATCCGGGTTCACCTGCTTCACACGGTTCCCGTCGCCGTCATAAACGAAAGTCCAGGTGTTGGTGCCGTCCGAGACGCTAGCAAGGCGGTTTTCGGCGTTGAAGGTCTGCGTCCAGGTGACGCCGCCTTCCACACGCTCGGTCATGTTGCCGTTGTCGTCGTACTCGTAGGTATCCGTGGCCTCCACGCGCTCCACGCTGGTGACCGCGTGCGGTTGGCTGCCTTCGTAGGCGTATTGCGCTGCATTCCAACCGGCGGGCACTGTGAGGGTCACCGTGCTGGAATTAGAAAAAACGCCGAAGCGAATTCCCTACTGGGGTGTATTTGTTATCGTTGCCACTATAGGCCTCACACTGGCTTTCCTCTTCATTTAGATATCAGAATTGACAATAAAACGCACGGAGCGTTGCTCCGTGCATTTTTTATAGCTGCCCATTGTGCCTTCTACAGGTCAATCACTATCTGGCCACCTTCGAAAGTGAGCGCATAGGCAGTCAGCGGCTCGGTTGCCGGGCCAGACAGCACCCTGCCCTGGTAATCGAACTTCGATTGGCTCACGCTGCAGCATTCCAGCGTCATGCTCCCGGCCACCGGGTCGATCATGCGGCCAGCGTGCGTGCAGGCGTTCCTGAAGGCATAGTATTGGCCATCCTCGCCATGCACCAACAGGATGGGATCAGCCAGCACATTGCCTTCGATGCGGACTGCGCCGCCCAGGCTGCTAAGCTCTGGCAGCTTGCTCATATCCAGAGTCAGCTGGTTATGCACTAAGGTCCAGGAGCCGTCGATTTGCGGTGGCTGGGTGAGCGGGTGGCCCATCACCCGATCGATAATATTCAGGCTGGTCTTTTTTCCTCCAAGTCCGCAACTGGACAGGAATAAAACTGCCCCGCTGGCGCCGGTCAACTTGAGGAACTCGCGTCGAGATATACTCGCTTTCATGGCAACAAATTCTCCTGATCAGATAGGAAGGCACGCATTGATTTCATCCATTACGGTCCGTTTGCTGCCCCCGAAACAGTGGCAAACGTCCCGCGGAAGAAGACGATTTGTCAACTAAGGTTGACGGAGGCTGACGAACAAAATGGAATTGAAGGGTGAGCTTTGTGCCTATTGGGAACAAGGCTGGGAAGGCCGTATCGAGTTCGCCCTCCAGCCGGAGGATTTTGACCGGCCCGTTTTCCTGGAAGACTCAGACCAACTGACGATCTTCGGCAATGAGGGCGAGGCGCTTTGGTCCGGGGAGATCCATTTTGTGAGGCGCCGCTTTTGGGATAACCACAAGTTGGATGCTGGGGTATGGAACTATCAAAAACAAAAAGGCGTGTCCTATAACCAATGGATGCAGTGGTTTTGGGCGCGCCCACCTCTAAAAGCAATACTTATTCGGAAATGACTGTGACCCCGGGAGGACTCGAACCTCCAACCAATTGATCTAGAGTTTCTAGCACCGGGAAGCCTGGTATGGATAACATAGCAAAAGAGGGAGATTTACGGGTAAAAAGTGAGTATTTTGTGTATATCTTTTACATAGTTTCTATACTAACTGCAGCAGAACTGCAGCAATAAACTATGACAGGGAAGGTGGTTATGGAGAAAGAATCAAACTAGTATTTTATAGCGAGCGCCAGGTGCCCCCCTCATCTGGTGCTGGTTATTTAAGTCAAAGGTAGAGTTGTGAGAATTGAATGCGATTCCTCTTCACTGGCCTATAATGTCATCTGGTCTGCTATTATGGGATTTAGTAATGATCACTGAAGCGAGAATCCGTAATTTCAAAATACACAAAGATATTGAGGTTGAGCTCACTAAGCAGGTTGTATTACTAGGGACAAATAATTCTGGTAAGACTAGCTTCTTACAGGCATTAGCTCTATGGAGAATTGGAGTGGAGAATTGGGAAGCTAAGACAGTGGCGCGATTCAAGGGGGCAGAACAAGCGATCGGGGGTTATTCTATCTAAACAGGATTTGTATTCTGTTCCAGTTCCCACTAACTTGCTTTGGGAGGACTTAAGGCACGAGAAAGAATAGAACCAGGTAAACCTGGGACCAATAAGCTTTCGATTGAGATTTCCCTAGAAGGATATTCAAAGCCTTTCGGTAGCTGGGAATGTGGCTTTATTTTCGATTACAACAATCCCGAGAGCATCCACTGCCGGCCAGTTGTTTTTGGCGATAAACCAATTAAGCTGCCTGAGGGGGCACTGGAGCAGAAGATTGCTTACTTACCTCCAATGTCAGGAGTGGTTACTCACGAGAAAAGAATATATGAGGGAGATCTAAACGTCAAAATAGGAGAGGGCAGGACGTCAGAGATATTACGGAATATTTGTCTGAATTTATATGAAACCGACAAGGAAGCTTGGAAAAAAGTACGTGAGAAAATTGAAGAACTATTTTCTGTGAAAATTGAGAAACCGATTTACCACGCCAATATTAGTGAAATTTCGTTAGCGTTTCGCTATGAACGACAGCATGAAATGGACATATCGTCGTCTGGATTAGGCCTGCAGCAATCGCTATTGATGCTTTGTTATTTATATCTAAATAGAGGGGCAACAATGCTTGTTGATGAACCTGACGCTCATATGGAGCACGTGATGCAGAAGGAAATATATAACGTAATTTCGGATGTAGTTGAAGAAACAGGCGGACAGCTACTAATCGCAACTCATTCGGAAGCGATTTTGAAGAGGGCTTTGCAAAAGGACGGAATAATTACGTTTTTCATTGGGACGAAACCGAAAATATTTGATATTAGGGATCGAAATGCTATAGACAAAGCTTTGCAAAACATACCACTGCGAGATTGGTACAGGGCTTCGCAACAAGAAAGGATCTATATCTTGAAGGATCGACCGATTTAGAAGATCTCTGAAGGGAATTTGCTGCCCAACTAAAGCATCCAATCCTATCATTTTTGAAACGGGGGTTTGTGCAATATACGTGTAATCAACCTAAATCGGCGAGAAGCCATTTCTATCCACTTCATAACGTATATGAAGGATTAAAAGGCATTGCCTTGTTTGACAGGCTAGATCGAAATGACCTAAAGAATGAGTCAGATTATACGGAAATTATGTGGACACGAAATGAGATAGAAAATTACGTATGCGAACCAAAAATGCTGTTGAATTCGCTCGCCATTAATGAAATTGGAAAATGAAAAAGGCGCGTTCGGTGATGAATAAGTTGCTACTGATTTTGATCCCCGACGAAGCTCGGCATAATCCCCGTAATATTTGGTGGACAAATGTTTAGGCAAGCGAAATATTAATCGTCCCCCTATTTGAGCAGTTCTATTCTGAAATGGGTTTACCTGTGGAGTTTTCAAAAAGAGAATGCTACAAAATTGCCCGAATGATGGATAAAAAAGATATAAATCAAGAGGTTAGAGAAAAACTAGATCAAATAAACAATTTCCTTGGACCTCTTTAGAAAATCTGAATTGAAACCCGGCTTGGTTATTAGGCATTACTGACTAGTTATGGCGGTCTGTCAAGGGCTGGCGGTTTTGTGCCAGGGCGAAGCCGTACCCTTGACAGTCCGCCACCTGTCAGTAGCCTGGAAATAACGAAGCCGGCGACATATCAGGAATTTTGTTTGCTAAAGTGATTCAGGCGCCAGGCGGAAATATTGGATGCTTGCGCCCGCCCGCAGGTGACGAGGACGGGCGCAGGGCTCTGGGTCCTCCGCCTGGCAGTGTGTTATTACTTTGCCAGTAACAAACTTCGTAATATGTGGAATTGATGGAATCAGTGGAATGTTAGTTGCTTGACAGGCTATTGACTCTTGGAAATGCTAGTGATATTTTTGTGGTGGAACGAGATTCTGGTTTTCAACATATCTGGGTGCATTAAGGATGACAATGCGCCCCTAGGTTCCACATATTGTTTCCATAAACACAGAGGCGAAACCAGCGCCGAGTGGCTTGAAAAATTAGCCCCAGGGCAGCTAACAGGTCGGCGAAAAGCCCTGAATTCCGAAATAGACCTACAACTAAATAAGCCGCGTCCCTTCGAGATAGTTTGTCGTATCTATTCGACATACCTATTCTCCACTGGAACAGCAAGAGCAGCCCTTGGGTTCTAAGAGCCCGAGCACCGCACCGGAGCGCAGGTGACGAGCACCGGAGCGAAGCGCAGGGCAGCCGAGCGAAGCGAGGCAGGGACTTGGCTTATTTAAACAAAGTATCTATTTAGGAGTTTTGGACATGACTTTTCAAGTTGAATTGATGCATATAGGAACGGGGAAACGTGTCAAGATAGATCCAGCACAAGCGTGTCTGTCCAGGATGCGCCGAAGAATTACCGCCTGGTCAGAGGTTATCAAAGAGGTCGAGGTTTCTGGGCCTCAGCGCAAAGTGATGATTTGCCTTTCCTATGACACGGAAGGCACTCATCACGAGGAACCTTACGATTGGAAGCCTAATCACATTCGGGACTATGTAAAGAAACTGAAAAAGAAGTTAGGCGATAACCTCATTGCAGTTGGATGGGTCGCTGAAATGCAGCGCAGGGGCACAGTTCATTATCACGTTTACATAATTGTCCGGAAGGGCACCAGGATTCCAATGCCGGATGAATTGGGCATGTGGCCCTGGGGTTCCTCTAACATTCAAACTGGCCGGTCACCATTTTATTTGGTGGCTTACCTAAAAAGCAAGGGCGGACAGAAGGCTTATCAGAAGATGGGCTTTCCCAAGGGATGCCGTATCTTTGCGGTTTGGGTCCAGAAGAAACTGCTCAGGCTGTGGGTGTGGACACGCTTTCGCTGGTCGTCACTCCCTGCGTGGCTGCGTGAAGAGTTGGATGTTTTTGGATTTGCTTTGGTGGGCCTATTTCCGAAGCGCAATGAGGGCGGGGGTTGGATTTTGAAAATACCCATTGATCGGAAAGAGTTCTTTGGCTGGCCGCAGTCTATCATCGAGTTCCACTCGCCCTGGGTATTGGTCTAGGTGCGCCATGGATGATAAAAGCCAGTTTCCAGAACCACTGCTAAAAGCCTCTCAGGTGGCGAAGGCGTTGAATGTAAGCCTCTCTTTCGTTTATCAGCTGATGCAGAAGGGGATCATTCCCACCGTGCGAATTTTAGGGTCCCGGCGTGTCCGACCTGAGGATTTGTAAGACAATATATTCAGGACTGCATTAGAAAGTAGGGCGGGTTGGTTTACAATGATTCCGGCTGACCTGCACCTTACCAATCGAATAAAAATCCGAACCGCCTTTCCTATCTCCAATCTGAAAGGAGAATAGGAAATGGCAAAACGAAGAGGCAATCAGGAAGGCTCGATTTGTCGGCGAGCAAATGGGAAATGGCAAGCCCAGATGACGATTGGTAGTAATCGATTAACAAAGACTTTCGGCTCTAGGGCTGATTGCAACAACTGGCTGCGAAAGGTAAATGCCCAGAAGGATAAGGGGCTTACCTACCAGAGGGCGAACTTGACTTACGGCATGTTCGCAAGCGATTGGCTGGAAGTTGTAAAAGCTAAGTTAAGGCCAACCACTATCGTTCAATATCAATGGGTATTCCAAAGCTACCTTATCGGCGAGTTGGGGAATGTGAAGCTGCGCGATTTGACTCCCGTCACAGTTCAAAGCTTATATGCAAAACTTTTACAGAGTGGCGCGAGTGGTCGGACTCTCCAAGCGGTGCATGCGTTTCTGCGTCGTACGTTGAACGTTGCAGAGCGGCAAGGGCTGGTTTCAAGCAATCCGGTAAAAGCAGTAGAGCAACCTGGCTATGAAAAACCAGAAATGGCAGTCTTGTCTGAAAATCAAGTGAGACAGCTCATTATCACAGCAGCAGGAACGCAGCTAGAGGTCTTGGTACAGTTGGCGGTAACAACTGGAATGAGAAAAGGTGAATTGCTTGGCCTTAGGTGGACTGATGTTGATTGGGGTAGCTCAACGGTAAAAGTACGAAGGCAATTACAACGGGTTTCAAAGATGGGGCTAGTAATTGCCCCACCTAAAACCAATCGCGGAATAAGGACGGTTCAAATAGGCTCTGAGACGTTGGGTAAACTAATGCGGCATCGAGATCAAGTGGGGGATAGATTTCCAGATGTGTCAGAAATGCCCATCTTTTGTTCGTCGGTGGGAACGCCAATTGAACCAAGGAACTTAGTCAGGGAATTCAAAGTCTTGTTGGTGAAAGCCAATTTACCAAACATCCGGTTTCACGATTTGAGGCATACCGCTGCTTCGATGATGCTTATGAACGGGATGCCTGTTATCAAGATTGCTAGACAGTTAGGTCATGCAAAGCCATCTACAACCCTTGATATTTACGGGCATCTTATTCCTGGCATGGATGTAGAAGCCGTCGAGAAAATGGATGAGTTAGTAACCCCAATTGCAGCAGAACTGCAGCAGGCAGTGTCGTAGTAACAAAAATCACCTACTTTTGGGGAATTTTACGGGTAAATCTTGTGACCCCGGGAGGACTCGAACCTCCAACCAATTGATTAAAAGTCAACTGCTCTACCATTGAGCTACGGGGCCGTGGTCGGGAATTATAACAAAACTACGGCTAATTCTTGATCTGTTTTCTGAAAATTTACCTCCTGTTGAGTAGGACTACACGAGCATGGTGCAATTCGGGTGCATATAGGTCTTCTACCGACTGATATACTGGCTCCAACTTGATCTCCGCCGGGGGCGGCGTATTTTCAAATTGGCTGGCTACATCCTGGCTGTCGCGTCCTGATACACCCAGCACAATAAAATTGGCCACATCAAGGTCGACCCTTTGGAGAGATCGTCCTGGTTCGCCGTGCACCATGCTTCCAATTACTTGCCATGGAAGAACAACCAATAATCAGAGCGTAGCTGAGTTAGTTTGCTTTTCATCTAAGGGACCAAACTGACCTGCCCCCAATAATTGGTCCAGTTCCTATATTAGTCCAACGGTTTCACCTCGTGCCAGCAGCGCATCGGCTTCGGCCAACTCCATTTTGAAATGTTATGCTGAAAAGCATTTCCTTGACGTTGTTCTGCCTCCGTTAGGGTCTGATACTTACTTAACTTCAGGACCAGTTTTTTGGGCAGGGTGACATTTATGGGCTTATTACTTCAATCTCTCTCCAAGCGACCCAGGAGGGGCTTTGTATGGTGATGATCTTTATATACTGGATGTCTATCAGCGGAGTTGATGGCTTGAATTCCAATGTATCAAGATCATCGGTGAACTCTTTGAATTCGTAGAGGAGCTTCAAGTTATTTGCCTCTGCCCCGCCCCAAATTTGATGAATGGTATCACCTGCGGGATATTGTGAGACGACAAGTCTAATCTCATTGATAGTGGTTAGGTTGCCAAGGTTTATTTGAATCCACTGGTCGGGATCCGCGCCCGAATTCCAAGTGGTTTCGCTATCTCCGTCTATTGCAGAGGATGGCGGCGACCCTGAAAGAGATGTAGAAGCCGTCGCGATTATAGAGGCAGGTTTGGCGTCCGATGGGGAGGTGAATGGGCAAATCGATTCAAAGCCAGCCGCACAATATTCCACATTCCCGCTGCTCATGGTCATCCACACCTGGATATTGATCAGGTCGGTCGGGTCTATTGTGATCGGGTTATCAGAAAGGATAATCATGTCAGCAAACTTTCCCGCCTTCAGGCTACCCAATTCGTCTTCCCGAAAGAGCGCGTAAGCCGCGTTGATGGTCATCATTGGCAATGCTTCTTCCACCGTGATAGCGTGGGCAGCCAGCCAAGCTGGGGGAAAACAAACCGTGCCGTCTTCGTCCACTTGTTGACGGGTCACATAACTGTATAGGTGGAGAAAAGGATTTATAGAGGCATATGGCCAATCACTATGCCAAGCTACGGGCAGGTCCGGATTGGCATCTAGGAACGCACGCCAATCCTCCAGCCAAGGCATTGGTTCTAATCCAAAATACGAACTATAGTAAGCGTTGTTGATTTCAGCGCACGTTGGGTATTCCCCCCAAGCGATGGGTACAATTCCGATCTCAGAATACCGGCTCAACAGGTCGGGACGGGCAAAGGGGTTGTGCTCGATGCGATGGCGCAAGACATTTGGTCCACCTTCAAGGGTATTTTCTATCGCATTCTGCGCTTGTTCTATGGCTAGGTCTCCCTGCGCGTGGATGGCAACCTGGTACCCTGCGTCCTGGATATCCGCCACCATCTGATTCATTTCATCCTGAGAAAAAAACAGGTCTCCGTGGCCCCCGGCTGGGTATCCTGTACTCAGGGCTGCTTTTCCGCAAGTCCCGCCATCAGCAAAGATCTTTACACCACCAATGCGTAACATCTCTCCTTCTACGCGGGTAGGAGGGATCTCCTTATACCAATCCCCAAGCACCTCGCCGCAATTTGTCGTGTACGACAAATACAGACTGGTGCGAATGCGTAATTCGCCAGCTTGTTGGAAGGCTTGCATTTCATCTAGAAATTCCGCCGTGGTGTACATATCAGCCACGGTGGTGATGCCGTTTTCCAGAGCCATTTGTTGGGTCTGGAAAAAGGTCATGCCCATGTTATCGGCATTATCGAAAATGTGATCGTGCGCATCAACAATCCCAGGCATAATCGTCATACCAAGTAGGTCAATGACCTGAGTGTTGCGGCCGCGCCGGGTAAGAATCTCGCTATCAAGGCCCACGGCCATAATCCTATTGCCCTGGATGGCTATGGCTTGTGCAAGAGGTTGGTCAAGTTCCATAGTCAGGATGGCACCATCATAAAAGATGATATCGGCAAAGTCTGGTTCTTCCGTTGGCGAAGTGGCTTCAGTCGGTATTAGATCTGTTTCTATGGGGGAGAGCGCTGGGGTCGGATGAACCTGCTCAGTTGGCAAGGGTGCGGGCTGCGTGCAGGCTGTCAGGAGAATAGAAGTTATGAAGATTAGACTAACAATCTTTGGGAAGCGATTTATCTGGGTCTGGAACTGGTTAAGAGTTCAACTGCTCTACCATTGAGCTACGGGGCCGTAAGCGCCACAGATTATAGCAAAGAAATACGGCTTACTTAGCTGCGCTTGGTAAATTTCCTGCCTACCGAGCGCAGTGCCCGAGCCCAGCCTGCCACGGCCATATAGAGCAGCGGGTTTAGCGGCAGCAAGTCAATACGATAAGCTGGGGAATACGCCTTCATCAGTCGGACGGCTTCTCTCAGGGTTTCGGGGTCGTGGTTTAAGCTCAGGTGCTCAATGGCATTCAACGCAGGGTGCGTGGGCGGCGCCTCCAACCCGCGCAGTACCTTCATCTGCAGCTGCCAAGCTTCCAATTCCCCATATACCGAAAGCGCAGTCAGCAGCCCCTGATGGTAGTGCCAAGCTTCGTGGGCGATCAGCGAGATAGACCAGGCGTCCCTGCCTGTTTCAACCGACTTCTGCTGCTTGTCGCTGATCTGGATCAGGGGCGGACCCACCAGCATGCCCCTCAGGGTCCACTTAGCGCCGGTCGGTTGCGCGGCGAAGCCCAAGCGCACGTTGCGCTGGGCGATGAAGTCCACAGCCTGCATCCCCAGGGGGCCGGATCTTCGCAGCCTGGTGAGTGCGTCCAGTTCCCAGGGTTTGCGTTGCTGGCTGTGCAAGTCTGCCATACAGGGATTTTAATCCCGTATGGCAAACAGCTTAGGTTGTCGGATTCAGCCCACGGCGGGCGGCCAGCAAGGCTGCCCAACCGGCGGCGGTTGCCAAGCCGAGCAGCGGCGAAAGCCATCCCTGCGCCGCACTCCAGACCAGGATGAGCAGCATGGCGAAGCCTGCATACAACCAAGCCAAACGCGCCTGCCATTTAGGCGAGGTCGCCTGCCTGCCAAAAAAGGCAAACAAGCCGACAGAGACCAGCAGCACGGCCGCCTTGGGCAGCGGTGTCAGCGGCAAGCTAAGGCTGGATAGGAAAAACACCACCGCAGAAAAGAACACAGCCGCCCGGGTAGCCAATGTGTGCGCCTGGCGGGCGAAGGCACCCAGCAAGGCGGCAAAGCCCACCTGGATAACCACCAAAGCCAATGTGGCGAGCCAATTGACGTTCACAAAATCACCTCCATATACATAAGGAGGTAAGTGCAAGCTTTATGCCGGATGGGTTAGGAGACGCGGGCCAGAGCAGTGAAAACCAACACCAGAAAACCCAGGACCAGGTTCAATACGATCAGGCGTTGAAAACGAGAGAGGACAGCCTCATCCCCCGGATTCTTTACCCCCTTAGCGCGGCGCAGAGCGGCGCGCCCCAACGCGGGGGCCACGCCCCAAGTGAGATAAGCCGAAACAGCGATCATGCCCAGGAAGACGATGTGCTTGGCGCAGATGGCCTGCGACCAAGGATTGGAAAGTTGCAAAAAACCCGTATAGTTGGGATTGGCGTCCATTTGGGTCAGGCCCGTAGCGGTGAGCAACCCCAGGGCAAACCAACCCAAAGGATCCAGGCGGCTGTTCAGCCCAACCAACCAGGCCGCAAAGTCAGCCGGTTTTAGCGTACGGCGGGCAACTGGCAGCACCAGCAGCGCCAGGGCCGCCAAGCCGCCCAGCCACACCACCGTAGCCAACATGTGCAGCCAGAAGGAAAGCGCCAGCACCCAGGCGGGTATTACCATTTTTTGCTTAGCAGCATTCTAGGGGTTTTCGTTGCCGTTCTCTATACAGTTCTGCGTAACTCGATCCAATTCAGCCTGATTTTCCTCTGAGAGCGGGCTGATAGCGCTGGATTGCTGCATCTTATCCTGAGCTGTACACCAGTTTTTGAAGGAGGCGTCGCGGGCCGCATCCTCCAGTAATTGCTGAGCATAGGAAACTGAGGCCGTAGCCAGGCGGTCCGCCGCCGAAATGAAGTTCAGATCATGCAGGCTGGGAGCTTCTGCTCCAACTCCCTGGAAGTAGGCATAAGCCTTGCTCCAGTCGACTTCCCAGAAACTCAGGCCTATGAGGTAATTGACCGCTTCAGTGCTCCAGTAAAGTGCGTCGTTATCCAGTGGGCCAATCTTTTGTGCGTTATTAAGGTCAAAAATACCAGGCTCCAAATCACCCTGCCCGATTCGATCCACACCGCGATTGCGGTATCCCAGGTAATACATATCATCCACCTGGATGGGTTCATAATCCGGGAAATTCTTGCGCAGCGTATCCAGCAGGGGCAACAGGGCGTCCCAGTTTTTAGCCGCCACCTGGTTGCGGGCATCAGCCAAAACCGCTTCCGCGCCGCGCAGGTCAGGTGTTGGCGTTGGGCCGGGGGTCGGGACACCTGACCCGGTGGTGTCGCCAGATTGCGCCGAGGACCCGCTGGCGCACACCGACGCGGCGATCAATTGATCTTGGGCGCCGGGGAAATCCGGCACCAGTTGGATCACATACACAAAGCGGTCTTTGGCCCGCGCACAATCCCCATTTTGCAGATCAGCCACGCCCAACTGATACTGGTAATTGGCCTCGACCGCACTCTGCAAATCCTGCTCAGATTGGCGGGCCGACACCGCGCTCTGATAACCGCCCAGCGCTCCCAGCCCCACGAGCACCACAAACAGCGCCAGCCCACCCAGGATCCAACGCCAGCGCTTCGGGCGCTGAGGCCCCGAGGCCGGTGCGCCGGAAGGGCTTAGCGGTTGAGTGACCTGCTCGTTCTCGCCGCGGTCGGCTTTCTGCGGCTTGGAAGGCATGGTCTCTTCGATATGTTCAGGTTGGGACATGGGCGCAATTATACCTAGGCCGCGCCAGACGCCCGCAGACGCTAGATTTCTTCTAACGAAGGACCCTACGCAAAGGGGGTAGTTCCAGATTCGAGTTGTTCAACTGCAGTAAGCAGGGCTTGATACTCTTCTGTGCAGCCGCGGCAACTCTCCAGGTGGCTTTTAATAAGCGGGAAAGCCTGGGCGCCGTCCTTGCCGTCCAATTCCATTTCCACGAACTGGTCCAGCTTATCGAAGCAGGTCTCACAGTCAACGCTGTGGCTGCGAGTGCCCAGAGCGCGGCGCAGCAGTTTTTTGAGCGTCTCAGATTCAATTCGGGCCATAAGTATCTCTCCCATTTGACGCCGCGAGCGTCTGGGCTATTACGCCTATTCTGCCTCGAACACGGCCAACAAATCCTGGGTGGAGAGGCCGGTTTTCTCCTCCAGCCGTTGGCGCAGGCGCTGGCGAGCGTCATGGACCAGCTTGTACAGCGCATTCGGGTTGGTATCCATGCGCTCAGCCACCTCGCTGAGAGGAAGCCCATCCTGCAAGATAGCCAGCATGGCGGTGCGTTGGCGCTCGGTAAGCTCGTCAAAGATCAGGGCTTCAACGGTTTGCAACAATTCGTGCTGGGAGGCCGCCTGTTCGGGTTGCGGTCCCGGGTCCGCCAGCAGGCTGGGGGTAAGTTCCTCCCCTTCGGGAGTCTCGGTAAAGGTCTGCAGGGGAATATCCTTCCAGCGGCGGCGGCGCAGCTCCGAAAGAGCCACATGGATGGCGATCTTCTGCGCCCAGGTGGTGAAACGGCTTTCGCCCCGGAAGGTTTCCAGGCTATTGAGGATCTTCAGCAAAGCTTCTTGCGCGAAATCTTCTGAGATTGCGTCGAAATCCCCATTGACCTTACTGGCCAGGGCCGCCCGTAAGCCGTGCAGCAGGATGGCGCGCAATTCCTCCAAGGCCTCGGCGGAAGCGGGCTCTCGGAGGGCTTGCAGCCATTCTTGGTTGGTGCGGCTGGCGATTTTGGTGGCCATGGGTCGCCAAATCATACCATCCGCCCCTGCCTCGCTAATCTCCCGTTGAGACCGGGCAATCCACTTCCTGGCCGCCAATCATCACGCTGCCAGGTGCCGGCGGAGCTACCTGAGAAAGGCCCAGTTCCTCCCGCAAGGAGTTCCACGTCTCTGCGGCTGCCTGGTGTGACCAGTTCCACGATTGCCAGTGGTCCGCAACGGCTGGCTGCAAGCCTCCTTCGAAATGGCAAGCTAAGGCCGTTAGCATTTGCTGGGCGAGTGGCTGGTTCCCTTGAGTGATCGCCGTTTGATAGGCCGAAATCATGTTCGGCACGACATCGTCCGAAAGAGCCGCCAAATATGCGGCATCCAGCTGCCCGCCCTGTGCGGCGCGCTGGATATTGATGCCAGAGATAAAAGCGTCCACGTTAAGCAGCGGGAGCGTAACGGTAAAGCCCAGCACAGCAACGAAAGTGGCCAGCGCAAAGGCGCGCTGCCGACCGAAGGCTTCCAGCAGCACCACGGCCAGCAGCAGCGCTCCCAGCCAGATCATGAACACATGTGGGTAGGTGCGCAGGCGGCTGAAACCATAGGCCTCCTCCAGCAGCAACAAGCGCTCGAAAGCCGAGATCAGGATGACTGCCACCAGCACGAACAGGCCGATGCCCAGCCCCGAAAACCCGCGCTGCTGCCCACCCGGCTGCCGGCGGCTGAGCGCACTGAGCAGGATGAAGAACCCCAGCGACACCACCGCCACGACAACCAATTCGGCGAAACCCCTGCGAGCATACTGGGCAAAGGTATAGCCGCTGGGTCCCTGAACAATATTGGACAGCCCACCAAAAAAGTAGCGGAACTGCACCACCACGAAGGCCAGGAAAAGCACATTCACACTGGCCAGCATGGTGGCCGCCTCCCCAAATCCGATGAACGGCGCTATCAGGGGTTTTTTCTCGCCCAGCAATTCCTGCCCTTGGCTGCGGTTGAGCGAGTAAAGATAAGCCCCCGCCAGGATGTAAGCCAATCCCAAGATGATGGAGCCGCGCAGCAGATATTCCGGAAGCTTGTCGAATACGCCCAGTAAGTTGCCCAGCCAATCGGCGAAATATGGGTCAGCGGAGCTAAGGAGCAAAGTCAGGAACCACAGCAGCGGCAGGGCGAACAACAGGCCGCGGCCTACGGGCGCCAAGGCGCCCAGCCAGCCGCGCTTGGGCTTGCCTTTGTTAGCCTTCCCTGTTTCCCGCGGCAAAGTCAACCCAAGCGGGATGAAACTGGGCAACTTGACTACGTAATCGGCAAAGCCGTATTGCGGCCATTGCCCACCGAGGAAACTCAGCGCCAGCAGTCCCATCAGCATCAGCACGCCAACCCGACTGGCGAATAAGGTCAGAGGCTCGCTACGAAAGGCGCTTACGGATGCCAGGAACAGGATGGGGAGCAATAGCCACAGGGCGCGGCGAGCAGGCTTCAAACCAGCCTGGAGGCCAAACCAAAATCCCAAAGCCAAGACTAACATGGTGAAGATTGGGAACGAGACCCCGACCATTTTCCCCCAGAACAAAAAGTCAAATATCCAGGCCAGAACTATCGAAAGCGGGAAGAGCAACTTTGGACGAACTAATTTCGCCATGCGTAAAACCTCCTGAGCAAGCAGTTGATTATAGGAGGCTATTTATTCATTTGTGGTCTGTCAAAAACTCTCAGGCTGAACCTGCTAGAACTTGAGAGACCCCAGAACCATGGTGAGGATAACCAAGATGGCGATGGCAACAAAGGCCATTTGGCTGAAGCTCATGCGTTGTCGTTTGGGTTGTTTCTTTGCCATGCCTACTTTATACCAGAACAAGGAATCCCCTGCTTTGTGTTCCCGCAAGCGAGAAATGGCCATTGCCAGTGGGTCGCTTGCAATTTATAATCTTTTTACGGACTCGCCTTTTAGAACCCTGGAGGACTTTATGCCTGACAATTGGTCTTGGGCTGAATTGAATGATGAGCAGATGAGCCTGCTCAAAGAAGCGGAGGAAACCCTGGGGGCCGACATTGTACTGGCCTTCAAGGCTGGCGATGGCGCGGCCATGGCCGATCTCAAGCCCGCCTCGCTTAATGAAAGCCAGATGGATTGCCTGAAGGGCACTGAGGAAAAGCTGGGTTCCGTCCTGGTTGCCTATCAGAACTAAATTAGTCACTCCTAAACAAAAAGCGGCCAATAATTCCGGCCGCTTTTTGTTTTCCTACTATCACTCGAAATGTTTTTTTATGTTCTCCGCTAACGAAGGTGTGAGGCCTTGCACAGCGGCTAATTGCTCCACGCTGGCCTCCCGCAGGCCATCTATGGAGCCAAATGTCTTGAGCAGCGCCCGGCGGCGCTTGGGCCCGATACCGGGTATCTCGTCCAATTGTGAAGCAATGCTGTTCTTGCTGCGCCGCGCCCGGTGGGCAGTGATGGCAAAGCGGTGCGCCTCGTCACGAATGCGCTGCAACAGGAAAAGCCCCTGCGAATTACGGGGCAGCAGGATGCCCTGAGAACGGTCGGGTAAAAATAACTCCTCACTCTGTTTTGCCAGCCCGGCCACTGGCACTATATCGAACAGGTCGTACTTTTTCAGCACCGCCACCGCCCGACCGAGCTGCCCTTTGCCGCCGTCCACGATGAGCAGGTCGGGCAACTTGGCAAACGAGGCGTCCGGCTTGGCGCCGGGCAGCGGGTTCTCCTGCCTGGTTGCCTCCCAGCGCTTGAAGCGCCGGGTGAGCACCTCTTCCATGCTGGCAAAGTCGTCTGGCCCCTGCACGGTCTTGATGTTGAAGCGCCGATATTGCCGGTTGGCGGCCACGCCGCGCTCGAACACCACCATGCTGCCCACCGCAGCGGTACCCTGCGTATTGGAGATGTCATAGCACTCGATGCGCTCAGGGGCACGGGGCAGCCCCAGCGCCCGGTGGATCTCGGCCAACGCCTCAGTCTGGCGGTGCGTATCCGCCTGCCATTGCGTTTGCAGTGCGTTCAGGGTCTCGGCGGCATTTTCAGCGGCCATCTTAATCAGGTCGCGCTTCTGGCCGCGGCGCGGGATCTTGAGCTCCACTCCGCCGTCGCCGCGGCGTTTGCTCAGCCATTCACGGATGATGTTTGCTTCCTCCACCTCTTGCGGCAGCAGCACCTCCGGCGGGACGCTGGCAGCCTGGTCGTAGAACTGCTTGATAAACTCGGCTATCACATCCGCATCCGGTAAATCCGCCGTATTCTCCATCATGAAATATTCACGGCCGATCAGCTTTCCGGCACGGATGAAGAACACCTGCATGCACGCCTCTCGATCCGAGCGCGCCATGGCAATCACGTCCGAATCGCTGTAGTCCGTTGAAACCACCCGCTGGCGTTCGACAATGCTGTGGATAGCATCCAGCTGGTCGCGTATGCTGGCCGCCTTCTCGAAACGCAAGCCTTCCGATGCTTGACCCATCTCCTTGGTCAGGCGCTTTACGATGGGCTCGGTGCGCCCATTAAGGAATTCGCACAAATCGTTGATCATCTGCCGGTAAGCTTCCTGCTGTATCTTGCCGATGCACGGCGCGGTGCACAGTTTGATATCGAAATACAGGCAGGCGCGCTCATCCTGCCCGGTGATCTCCCGATCACAGGTCAAATAAGGGAAGATGCGCCGCAACACATCCAGAGTCTTGTGCACCGCCCACACGCTGGTGTAGGGCCCGAAGTAGCGCGAACCATCCTCGTCCATGCGTCGGGTAACTGTGATCTTGGGGAAAGGGTCCGCCCAGTGAACCTTGACATAGGGATAGCGCTTGTCATCCTTGAGGCGTACGTTGTAGCGCGGCCGGTATTTTTTAATCAGGTTCATCTCCAGGATCAGCGCCTCAAGTTCGGAGGCAACCACGATCCATTCGATGTCGCAGATATGCTCCACCAGCACGCGCGTCCTGGGGACTTCCTGTGCCGCACTGTGGAAATAGGAGCGCACCCGGCTGCGCAGGTTGACCGCCTTACCCACGTAAATGACTTTACCGCCCTCGTCCTTCATCAGGTAGCAGCCGGATTTACTGGGTAACGTATCCAGTTGGGCTTGGATCTTTTCAGACAAAACCATGGCACAAATATTCTATCATTTGGCTCATTTCGCCTGCTCCCGACCCCACGTGTATAATCCTCGCCATGGCAAAAGAATTGGAAGTGGTCATCGGTGAAAAGCTGCGGGCCCGCGGCCTGCGCCTGGCCCTGGCCGAGTCCTGCACCGGCGGGCTGGTCGGGCATCGGCTGACCAATGTGCCGGGTTCCTCCACCTATTACACCGGGAGCGTCACCGCTTATGCCTATGAAGCCAAGGTGCGCTTGCTGGGGGTGAGCTGGGATACGCTCGAAAAAAAGGGGGCGGTCAGCGCTGAAACGGTGAGTGAAATGGCCCGCGGCGCGCGGCGCTCACTGGCCGCCGATGTGGGTATCGCTATCAGCGGGATTGCCGGCCCGGGCGGGGGTACACCAGCGAAGCCCGTGGGCACAGTGTGGATGGGCCTGAGCGCCGCCGACGGCATCTGGACCCGCGAGTATCACTTCGACGGCGACCGCCTGGCGGTCAAGCAGCAGGCCGCCGAGGATGCTCTACAGCTGGGGATCGATTATCTGGACGGGAAGCTGGGGAATAGTCTTTGATACCCAAGAAACAAGCCAGAAACGGGTTTCATGAAATTGCAAATGCACTAGTTTCTATATGGTGGAAGGGCTAGACTAATATTATGAGCAAAATAAAGGTTACCAGTGGGATAACTATGTCCCTGGATGGCTTTGTTGCCGGCCTAAATCAAAGTTTTGAAAAACCTTTCGGAGACAATTTTGATTCTGACTTACTGGATCGCTGGATGTTTGCCGAGCCAGAAAAGCATAATCACAAAAAAGAAATCGATGCCATTCTAGATGCCGGTGCGTTCATTATGGGTAGCAATATGTACGGGCCCAAAGACAGGCGCCAGAATCCGGAATGGAAAGGCTGGTGGGGCGATGATCCACCCTATCATGCTCCAGTTTTCGTGCTCACCCACAAGGGGCGAGAATCAATTGAAATGGAGGGTGGAACGAGATTCGTCTTTGTCGCTGAGGGCATTGAATCGGCGCTTTCAAAGGCAAAAGAAGCAGCTGGAAGTCGAAATGTAAGGATCATGGGAGGTGCAAATACGATCAACCAGTATTTAGCCGCCGGCCTCATAGATGAACTATGGCTGCACGTGGTCCCCGTGACCATAGGTGCAGGTGCTCGGCTTTTTGAGGGCGTGCCAGATCTCAGTCTTGAACCGTTCGAGATGAGTGGAACCAGCATGGTTACCCATATTCGCTACAATGTTTTAAAGTAAACTTCGGCGTCAGACTGCGAAGAAAGCCTAAGCTAAACCATACTCTTTCATTACTTGTTGCTGGTCTTCGTAATCAATATAAGCAAGTATCTTCGGTTGATTATCCACGTACTGTAGTAGGTAGGATATCTGAAAATGAATCATCTGATCACCGGTCTGCTTAAATCTTGCGCCCCACTCTACAGTTGCAAAAAGAGTATTCACCGCCAATGGGAAAGCTTGTGACGGACATCACATGCAACGACTCCATCCCCGTGCTTTTATTGAAGGCATGCACCTAAGTTCAACCAATCCAAGAATTCTTTATTATTCTTAATCCCTGCGCTGCCCAGATTGGCTCAATTGCAATTCGTAGACGAGGATGGCGATCCCATCTCCGACCATCTTTGAGTCAACGAGACCCAAGCGTTTCTTGTCGGATGTGTCGCCGAATAGACGCTTGCCGGTTCCGAGAATAACTGGGAAAACCATCAAACGCAACTCGTCAACTAGGTCGTGTTCGACCAGCGTCTGCACAAGTCGAGCGCTACCATGGATCACTATATTTCCGTCTATCTCCCGCCTCAAATCCGAAATGCTCTCTGCCACATTACCCGTTAGCACTGTCGAGTTGTTCCAGACTGCTTTCTTGAGGGTTGAGGAGACGACGTACTTGGGCATGCTGTTGAACTTGTCGGCAAACGCGCCCTTCCTGGATGGCCAAGCTGCAGCAAACCCCTCGTACGTAACCCGCCCCAGCAGAAGTGCGGCAGAGTTGAGAGTTTCATCGAGCTTGAACTTGTCGCCTTCTTCTCCGCGATTAATCTTGAACGTCCACCCTGCGTGCTTGAATTCCTCGTCACCCCCCGGGGCCTCTATAACGCCATCGAGTGAGATGAACTCGGTAACAACGATTCTTCCCATTCTGGTTCTCCTTGCATGTTTCGGGGAGTGTCTTTCTTTTCACGTGAACCTCACCGCCGCACTCCGAAACGGCGAGGCCCAAAGCTCTGGCTCATGGGTGAAGGCCGCCAGAACTTCACAAGGGGCTTTGCAGTGGCAACTTTATTCGTATCTCAGCCGAACGACTGAAGTCGTTTCTACGTGAGCTATCTTCTGAGCTTAGATTAGCGTGGGAGCTTTGTCTTGTATAAAACGGACAACTGCATGGGTTCGTTTTTCTGCATGATTTGGGTCGGCGTCTGCCCGATATAGTATTTGAGCGCTCTGGTCAAATGCGGTTGATCGAAATAGCCCGCCTCGGAAACTGTATCCAGGATTGATACGCCTTCTCGCAAAAGAACCGTTGCATAGCGGGCACGTTCGATTTGCCGAATTGCTTTTTCCGTCATTCCGGTCGTGCGCATGAAATGACGACGTGCGGTCCGTAGGGTCAGGTCCTTTAGCTGACCTTGCAACGCGGCCTCAATAACTGGATCACGCACAAGCAAATCCTGATGGGCGAGCCGTTCTACAAAGGTGTCCGCGTTCTCGTAGCTGGGAAATTGCCAGGCAGAGCCATTCAGCCAGAAGGATTTGTTCGACGCTTCAGGCAGATCCACATTTCTATCTACAAGAGTGCTAGCCGGCAGACGAGGCATAACAGTGCCCGCCTTAAACCGGATACCGAAAAACTGTGTGCCCACAATCGTGACCGGCCAAGAAGTCGCTTTTGTCTCCGGCCCTCGCACAGTCATGTATGTCTTATCCTGGTATCTTGAGACAACCATCTCCCACCGGCTCATGGCAATGGAAAGGAAATCACCAGTACGCTCACTTTGCGCACACCAAATCCTTTCAACCAAAGGCGAGTCAGATGGCCTGTGATCAAGCTTGAAGATCATGTTTTCTCTGTTCAATTAGTCAGGCGATACAACTTCAAGGATAAAAAGCAATTGCTGTTACGATAAAAGAATATAGAGAATGTAACTGCCGTGAAGAATGTTTAGTTTCGCGATTGAATGATTGTATCCGAATTTCTTTGGACGCTCTTTGCCGAGTATTGGTTAGAGGTCCCAACCCTTCCGGGTCACAGGAAAATCCTCTGCAAATGGGGGGGGGTTGTGTTTTTTCGGCTCCATCGCCGCTGTGGCGGATGCCAGCAGCGACCCCTACCTGCCCCACCCATAGACCAATCACCAATCACTGATCTCAGCCACTTTAGCCCGAGTGAGCGCCACCACATCCTTGGGGCTCATCGAAATGTTGAGCCCGCGCTGGCCGCCGGAGAGGTGAATCTTCTCGAACTTCAACGCACTTTCATCCACCACCACATCGAAACCCTTGCCGATCAGCGCCAGGGGTGAGATGCCGCCCGTCTGCAGGCCGGTCATCTCTTCCGCCTGCTCCAGCGTGGCCAGCTGCATCTTGGCATCCAGCACCCGCCCCAACAGCTTCAGCGACACCGTCGCCGGACCCGGCACCAGCGCCAGCACCGGTTTGCCCCCGCTGGCGCGCAGGCTGACGATGGTCTTGTACACCTGCTCGGGCGGACACGCCGAGGATGGCGGCGGCTTCCAGGCCGCCCAGCTTTCTCGGCAGGCAACTCGTGCGCTTCAAAGGCGATCTTGCGTTGCGCCAGCATGCGGGTGACGTTATTGGTTAAGGCCATGTGTTATTCCGATTACGAAGAACCGATTAAAAAATTTACTCTTCGTCGTCCATCCCGGCGATGATGCGCATCTTCTCCCATGGTTTCAGGTCGCCTTCTTCGGCCAGCAGGCTGCGAACATCATAAAGCTCATCGCGCAGCATGGCGGCTTCTTCGAAATGCAAATTCTTGGCCGCGGCGCGCATGCGTGCTTCCAGTTCGCTGATCAACCGCTCCATCTCCTTGCGCGGCAAGCGGCGGGCGCCATCGGCCTTGTATTCACCCTGCTCTTCGGCCACGACGCGCGCCTTCAACTGGTCGGTCAGGTCGCGCACAGCCTTGACAATCCCCACCGGCTCAATGCCGTGCTCCTGGTTGTAGGCCACCTGTTTCTCTCGGCGGCGGTTGGTCTCGCGAATGGCATAGCTCATCGCATCCGTCATCTTATCCGCGTACATGATCACCCGCCCGCGTACGTGCCGCGCCGCCCGCCCGATGGTTTGGATCAGCGCCGTTTCGGAACGCAGAAAACCCTGCTTGTCGGCGTCCAGGATGGCTACCAGGGACACTTCGGGCAGGTCTAAGCCTTCGCGCAGCAGGTTGATACCCACGACCACGTCGAACACGCCCAGGCGCAGGTCACGCAAAATGCTTACCCGGTCCAGCGTGTCCACCTCGGAATGCAGATAGTGCACTTTGATACCCATCTCCTGCAAATATTCGGAGAGGTCCTCGGCCATGCGCTTGGTAAGTGTGGTCACCAGCACGCGCTCACCCTCCCCTGTCCGCCTGTTGATCTCGCCGATCAGGTCGTCCACCTGGCCCTCGATGGGACGCACCTCAACTTCGGGGTCCACCAGGCCAGTGGGCCGGATGATTTGTTCTACCACTTGAGAAGCGCGCTTCATCTCATAATCAGCGGGAGTGGCCGAGGTATAGATTACTGAGCTCAGGCGGCGCTCAAATTCGTCGAAGGTCAGTGGGCGGTTGTCCACAGCTGAGGGTAGGCGGAAACCATATTCCACCAGCACTTCTTTGCGCGCCCGGTCGCCATTGAACATACCGCCCACCTGGGGGATGGTCATGTGCGACTCATCGATCACCATCAGGAAATCGGCGGGGAAATAATCGATCAGCGTCCACGGTGGCGTACCGGGAGCGCGCTGGTCCAGGTGGCGCGAATAATTCTCGATGCCGGTGCAATAGCCCACCTGGCGCAGCATCTCCAGGTCATAGCGCGTGCGCTGCTCAATGCGCTGCGCCTCCAGCAGCTTGTCGTGCTCCTTGAGGAACTTGATGCGCTCGACCAACTCCTCTTCGATGCTGCGGATAGCCTGCGCCAGTTTTTCCTCGTCGGTGATGAAGTGCCGCGCCGGGTAGATAGCGATGGCTTCCATTTCACGGGCGATCTCACCCGTTACGGTGTGGATTTCGGCGATGCGCTCCACCTCGTCTCCAAAGAAGGTGATGCGGTAAGCCAGCTTGTCCTGGTAAGCCGGGACAACTTCCAGTGTGTCGCCGCGTACCCGGAAAGCCCCCGGCTCCAGATCACTCTCCTTGCGTTCGTAGTGGCTGTCTACCAATTGGCGCAGCAGTGTTTCCCGGCGGTAGGGTTTACCGCTATTCAGGTTGATCACCACCCGCCCATAGGATTTAGGGTTGCCCAGACCATAGATGCACGAAACCGACGCCACGATGATCGTATCCCGTCGCGACAGCAGCGAGGTGGTGGCTGCCAGGCGCAAGCGCTCGATCTCTTCATTAATGTCGGTTTCTTTTTCAATGTAAAGGTCGCTGCGCGGCACGTAGGCTTCTGGCTGGTAGTAGTCGTAATAGGAGGTGAAGAATTCCACCGCGTTGTCGGGAAAGAAATCCCTAAACTCGGCATACAACTGCGCCACCAGGGTCTTGTTGTGCGCCAATACCAGCGTAGGTTTTTGCACTGCCTGAATTACATTTGCGATCGTGTAGGTCTTACCGGTTCCTGTGGCCCCCAACAAGACCTGATCCCGGTAACCCTTGTGTAAGCCATCCACTAACTGCGCGATGGCATCCGGTTGGTCGCCGGTTGGCTTGAAAGGAGCTTGCAATTTGAACTCGGCCATGGGAATCACGCCATTATAGAACAAAAGTTTTGCCTCGAGAAGAGGGTTCGTCCAGGTCCTTGATATTCCAGTCCAATTGCTCACAGCACATGCGGTCCAGGTTATTAATTAGCGGCAAAAACTGTACCTTACCGATCCGATTGTCAAGCACTGGTGTAATATGTCTCTCTCCCCTTGCCCCCCGCTCGTGATAATTACACCGCTACTTGCCAAAAACCCTCTTGGAGAACCTATGCGTTTCAGGCTCCCGCGCAGCAATTGACGGATGGTATTTGCCAACGGTATAATGCCAGCCGACTTAATAACAAAATCAAAACTTGGTGGTCTGATGGATAATGTTTTATTGGCTGTAGCTATGATCATTGTTTCCACTGCCCTGGTGCTGTGCATCGTGCTGCAAAGCAAGGGTGCCGGCCTGGGTGGTTTGACTGGCGGCGACATGGGTGGGGGAACCTTCACCGCTCGGCGCGGTTTGGAAAAGACCCTCTTCCGTGTGACCATCGTTCTGAGCGTGCTGTTCTTTGCCCTGGCCATCTATACGGTATTGATCAGCGGCTAATCCCCTCCTTTCAACCTAATGAGTAAGCTGCGCTGGCAGTTCGTTCTTGTTGCGCTGGCCCTGGTTGCCATCGCCATACTGCTGCTGGCCCAACAACCGCTGCTCAACGCGTTTAGCTCCAAGCCTGCCCAGGGCGGCATTTACATCGAAGGCTTGGTAGGCAGCATCGGCCGCCTCAACCCGCTTCTGGATAGCGATAACTCCGTGGACCAGGACGTGAACCGGCTGATCTTCAGCGGCCTGGTGCGCTTTGATGACCGCGGCAACCCGCAGCCCGATTTGGGCGAAACCTGGGGCATCTCTCTGGACGGCAAGCAATATAACTTCAAATTGCGCGATAACCTGACCTGGCAAGACGGCCAGCCTTTAACCGCCGAAGATGTGGCGTTCACCGTCGATTTGATGCGCAATCCCGCCTTCCCCATTCCGGACGACATCCGCAATCTGTGGAACAACGTCCAGGTCACCGCCTTCGACGACACGCATATCCAGTTTCTGCTGCCCGAGCCTTTTGCGCCCTTCATGGATTACCTTACCTTTGGCATTGTGCCCAAGCACCTGCTCGGTGACATGGACCCGCAAGCCATCCTGGACGCCCCGTTCAACCTGCAGCCTGTCGGATCCGGCCCCTACCAGTTCGGAGACCTGATCAGCGAGAACGACCAGGTTACCGGGGTGGTGCTGAATGCCTGGGACGGCTATTACGCCGGGCGGCCATTCCTGGATCAGGTCGTTTTTCATTATTACCCCAGCTCTCAGGCAGCCTATGAGGATTACAAACAGGGCAACCTGCTGGGCATCAGCTTCGTGGACAACGGCATCCTGCCGGATGTGTTGAAAGACCCTACCCTGGACGTATACAGTTCCAGGCTTCCCCGGCTTAGCCTGGTTCTGTTGAACCTGGATAACTCATCGGCGCCGTTCTTTCAGGATCAAGCCTTGCGCCAGGCTCTAATGGAGGGCATCAATCGACCATTGATCATCGACCAATACCTGGGCGGTCAGGCCATTGTGGCCAATGGCCCCATCTTGCCTGGTAGCTGGGCTTACAACGAAAATCTGCCTACCGTCGCCTATGACCCCGACAAGGCCGTCGCAGACCTGAAGGCGGCCGGTTATACCATCCCTGCCGCAGGCGGCCAGGTGCGCAGTAAAGATGGCGTGGCGCTTGAATTTGAACTGGTGCATCCGGACATCCCGCCTTATACGCAGATCGCCGAGAGCATCCGCGACAACTTGTCCATGCTGGGCGTACAGGTCACGCTTACTGCGGTGCCTTATGACCAATTGGTCAACGATTACCTGTCGCCGCGCAATTATCAGGCCGCCCTGGTGGATTTGAACCTTACCCACTCCCCAGATCCGGATCCTTACCCCTTCTGGCACCAGGCCGAGATCACCGGCGGGCAGAACTACTCCAAATGGGATGACCGCCGGGCCAGCGAATACCTCGAGCAAGCGCGGGTATCCATCAGCCAGGCGCAGCGCGAACGCTTGTACCGCAATTTTCAAAACCTGTTCGCCGACGCAATGCCCGCCCTGCCCTTGTACTTCCCCATTTACAACTATGCGGTTTCCACGCGGGTGCGTGGCGTTTCCATGGGACCCCTGTATCAAGCCAGTGACCGCTTTGCCACCATCAATGAGTGGTATTTGGTCACGGCCAGCGCCGCCCAAGAGTTGAACCCCACCGTTGTCCCACAAAACATAGAACCCACTGCCGTGCCTACCCAATAAAAAACTCCGCCGCGGCGGAGTTTTTCATTGGCCCTGGGTGGAGTACAGGTCGCGGTAAATATCGAACAATTCATACACGCTGCGGATGTGGTTCTGGGTCTCAGCAAAACCCACAACCTCCAGAAACAGATCAGGGTCTCCCTTGGCAAGGTTCTGCCAGTAGGAAGCATTGCCGGGACCGGCATTGTAGGCAGCCAAAGCGGCGTAAGCGTCTCCGTTATAGGCATTCAACTGGGAAGCCAGGTAATTGGCACCTAATCGAATGCTGACCACCGGGCGATAAAGATCGTCGGCGGTGAAATCCGGCGGCCAACCCGCCAAATCGGCAGCTTGCTGCCCGGTAGCGGGGATGATCTGCATCAGGCCGCGCGCTCCCGCAGATGAAGTGACAAAGCCCTCGAACAAACTCTCCTGCCGCATCATGGCATAGAAGAACAGCGGGTCTACACCCTCCTGGGCAGTATCCGGGATGACCAGGTCTTTGTAATAGGCGCCGAAGCGGATGCGGTTGAAATATTTGGGAGCGTTCATAGTTCCCGCATCGGTCATGCCGGCTATGTTGAGCACCTCGCGTGCCGCAAAGATACCACTGCGATACAAGCCCAGGTCGGTCAAGTAATTTGCCAGGCGGAAGGAATTGGCCGGATCCGTGGTCAGGCTTTGGCGCAAATCCTCAAATTGAGTCCGGGCCAGTTCATATTCTCCAAGGCTCCAAAACTCGGTGCCACGTTGAAAGCGAGGGTCAGCGGCCAACGGGCCGGGATTGCTCAGATCGGTATCACCCGGCAGGTTGAAGGTGGAAAGAATCGAATCCTCGGCTTCCTGGCGCTCCGCCGGCACATCGTAATCGAACGAATAGGAGGCTGGCGGCTGGAAGGGGGCCAAGCCGGCAAGAATATCGGCGGCGTGCTCGCTGTAATAGCCAGTGGGGTCTTTGGTAGCTGCCTGCTGCCAGGCGTTGTCGGCGTGTTCCTGGTCACCCAGGGCCTGATAGGTTTTGCCGACCCAGAACAAGGATTGGGCCTGCTGCTCGAGGCTCAACGCGGATTGGCTGGCTTGCAAGAACAAGGATTGGGCCTGTGCGTAGTCATCCAGGCGATAGGCGCTGATGCCGGATAGGAAAACTGAATTGTAAGCATATTCAGAGGAAGGGTATTCGTCAGCCACGCGCTGGCCAAATCTCTATCGAGCGGGTCAGACGGCCACCATCCTCGGCGATCTGGCCGGCCGTAAACAGGAACTGCGCCGAGGCCGGCTGGCTGGGCGTGCGGGCGACAAACGAGAGCAAGGTATCGATAGCGCTATCGTAATCATCCTGGCAGCGCCATTGGGTGTTGGCCTTCTCGTCATAGGCGTCCACCCAATGCGTGCTAAAGGCGAAATCGTTGATCATCGTGTCCCATTCAACCAGTGCGGACGAGTAATCCCCCAGGGCGCGAAGGGAGAGAGCACGATAATAGTGGGCCGAATCATCGGCGCCTTCAGGTGGATTTTGCAGATAGCGGTCAAAGGCCTGGACGGCAACAGTGTAAAGTTCCTGGGCCGATTTCAGAGCTGACCTCGCAAGCTCCCGACTTAGTATTGACTGCGGCATAGTAATCAACCAGGCCGCGTTGGAACTCATCCACTGGAACCCCAGCCGTGACCAGCTCGACCAGAGCGTCGTGGGCAGAACCAGCCAAAGGATAATTGTTCACCGCGTCCTGAAAATAATTGTAAGCAGAGGTTGTATTTCCCAAATCCTCGTAGGTGCGCCCGATGAGCAAATCCAGATCGGCTTTTAGATAATCGTTGGCAGTAGCATCCAAGATTGCCTGATAGGTAGCTATAGCCGCAGTCTGGTCCCCACTGTTGGATTGGGCATTGCCCATCTTGACTTGAATTAGAAATGTATCGCCCACCCGAGGGGCCTCCACGGCTTGCTGGTAAGCCGTGATGGAGTCCGAATAATCAGCGGCAGATGCATAATCATCGCCCATCCATTCATAGACGTACGAATTAATTATCCCCGGGCGCAAATTTAAGTATTCCTGGAAAGCTTGTGTGGCGGCCGGCCAATCTTCGAACTGCTCGGCGATTTGGGCCAAAGCATAATATGCCCCATCCACCGCCTGGGTGGTTGGATATTGGTCCAAGAGGGATTGGAGAATTCGAGCGCGCCTGGGAAGGGTTGTGCATAGCCGCGTAGGTGCGGCCCACACCCAAAAGGGCGGCAGCACGCAACTCCGGGTCTTCGCCCCCATCGGCAACCTGTTGGTAAGCCCTCAGGGCTCCCTCCCAATCGCCGTAAAAGAATAGCTGGTCTCCTTCCTCTACTCGGGCCTCATTCGTGAGAGTAGCCGTTGGTGTAACCGGAGTGGTTGGTGTAGGAGAGGGAACAGATGTATTTTGGGCGGTAGGGGTGGGAAGCGAAGGATTTAAAACCCGCTGCAGGTTGCACGCCTGGCCGGCCAGGGCAAGCGCGGCCAGCATAAGCAACCAGGCGTGGCGATTTATGCGGGGACTATACCGTGCGCAAAAAGGGGTGTCAATGCAAAACTAGGCTGGCACAAATCTTGTAGACTAGATAGAAGGTAAGCATGAAGAATCAATATCGTATTGCAGATTTACCAAGCGCCGAACGGCCGCGCGAACGGCTGAAAAACCAAGGGCCTCAGTCGCTGAATACTGCGGAACTGCTGGCCGTGTTGCTGCGAACAGGAGTAACCGGTGAAAGCGCGGTGCAATTGGGGCAACGGCTGCTCAGCCAATTTGAAGGGCTGGCCGGACTGCAGCGAGCAGATTTCCATGAGGTGGAAAGCCAGCACGGCATGGGCGAAGCCAAGGCCGCGGCGGTGAAGGCCGCCATCGAATTGGGCCGGAGGCTGGCCATCCAGGAGCCGGGGCAGAAAAGCGCGATTAGCAGCCCGGCAGACGCGGCTGCCCTGGTGCAATACGAAATGAGCGGTCTGGAGCAGGAGCATTTGCGCGTCATTTTGCTGGACACGCGCAATAAGGTCTTGGGGATTGAAGAAATTTCGCAAGGAACACTGAATGCGGCCCAAGTGCGCATCGCCGAGGCATTCAAGCATGCTATTCGCAAGAATGCCGCGGCTATCATCCTGGTGCACAATCACCCCAGTGGGGATCCGACTCCCAGCCCCGACGATTTAGCCCTGACCAGAATGATGCGCGAAGCGGGCCACCTATTGGAAATTGACGTACTGGATCACCTGGTTATAGGGCGCGGGCAATTCGTTTCCATGAAGGAACGAAAGTTGGGATTCGGATAACGTGTGGAAAGTTCAATTTCCTTCGAAGAACAAGCCATGGAAGACTGGCGCAAGGTTACGCCTGAACTTCCGGAGCCGAAATCCGCAAGTTTCTCATTGCAGCTGCAGTGGCCCACGGATTACAGGGTCATAACACAGGGATTTGGTACCAACCCGGAACTGTACTTAGATCGCGGTCTGCCCGGTCACGAAGGGCTGGATATCCGCGCACCAATGAATGCCAAAGTATATGCCTGCGCGGATGGCGTAGTGGAGCACGTCCAGGAAAGAATAGTTGAAGGTGACCCCTACGGCCGTTGGGCGCGTATCAGGCATGGGGAGGGTTACAGTACGCTATACGGCCATCTGGGCAAGATTTCGGTAGCAAGAGGCAGCCGGGTAAAAGCGGGCCAGGTCATCGGCCTGGCCGGACCCACGGGAGAAACCGGAGGCGGACACATCCACTTAGGCTTGACGCAAAGCGGGGCCACGGCGGCGGGAGCCACACATTATGCTGACGACATCCTGGACCCCACGCCGTTCTTTTTCGCCGGCGCTCAATCGCATAATGCGGTTAGTTTTCCCTGGCCGCTGGGCCACTGCCTACGTGGACAAACCGTAAATGCTGGCGAGGCAGTCGTTCCATCTAATATTGAGGCGATCAAGCTGGGTATTTCAGCCGATCAAGGGCTAATTCGCTCTTTACGCAAACAGGTCCCCAACCTATTCCTAATGACGGAGTTGCACTTGACCGCCACGGAAACATCCTGGGAGCCGTCAGAATGGGTGGCGCGGGTGCGCCCTGCCCTGCAAAAACATATAGAGGCTGGTATTGCCTATTTTGGCATCCAACGGGCGCCTAATTTGGCTGCAGGGGGTTGGACGCAGGGGTGGCAATCAGGCCATGAATTCGGGCGCTGGTGGATAGATGTGGTGGCGTTGTTGAAGGAGCGCTTCCCGCAGGCCAAGTTTGGATTCCCGTCTCTGGCGTCCGGACCGCAGGTACCGGGCCAGCGCATGGAGGCGGACGTCTTCATGGAACAAGCTGATGAAGCTTTGCTGGCGGCAGATTGGATCGCTGTGCAGGCCTATTGGCAAGACCGCAGCAATATGGAAGACGAAAACGGAGGGGCCCGCCATCAAGTGATGCGTCGCTGGTATCCTGACAAACTGCTGTTCATTACCGAGGGGGGCAATGTTGATGCGTTGAACGATAAAAGCACCAAAGAACGCGAGTGGAGTGACTTCTACAAGGGAATCCAGCAAGAACGCGGGATCGGGGCAGCTTTCGCCTAGAGCGTTGAACGAACCCGGAATGCGTCAAACTCCCCGGTTGCAGGCCCCCATTCTTCACGCACATCCGAAACAAAAGCTCCTGTGGGCCCCTGCCTGACGATAGCCAGCAAGCCTTCCAATGCTTGCCGGGGCGCTTCTGCAACCATTTCAACACGGCCATCGCGGAAATTGCGCACCCAACCGGAAGCCAAGGCTTCCCCAGCGTTGTGCAGCACGAAGTAGCGAAACCCCACCCCCTGGACACGCCCTTCTACCCACGTGTGAAGTTGAACTTGCTCATCCATGTCGATTTTATTTTCTCACATGGGCAGAGAGGCGGACTAGTAAGAATATACTCAAGGCCAAGGCAGCCGAGATCAATATAGTCTCCCAGGGCAGGGAAAGCAGCCAGGTGAGCCAGGCATTGCGATGGGCAAAGGTAGTGGCCTGCCAATCAGCCTGTAAGGCAAGTAAGTCTTTGCCAAAATCCTGAAGAGAAGCATCGAGGCAGTCCCCACTTTGGGAGTAATCGCTCACAAGCAGACTAAAGCCGGCTGCATGGTAGGTTTGGTAGAGATAGTGAACGAAAGATGCCGACTCGGCGTAAGCCAGGCGGGCGCTGGCGTCCTCCTGGGGAAAGGCAGAGCATAAGGAAAATAGGGGAATTAAGCCATCCTGCCCGTTAGCTACCTCAAGCAAAGCATCCCTGGCCGGATCTGAATACACCTCCACGTTGGAGGCAATGCCTTCATTCAACCAAGCCGGTAAATTCGCATAACCCTCGGCACCCAAGGATTGGTAGAGCATAAGATGGGCTATCTCATGGGGTACCTGGCGTTGGACCTCCAGACTTTGCTGTGGGCCGACAGGTAATGAGAATAGAAGAATGCCAGTTTGTGGGTCCGTGTGCCCGGCCTGCCAGTCGACCCCGGCTTGCCCGGCAATCAACTGGACGTCAGCAGCATTGTCGTATACGCGCAACTGCACTTCGGTTGGATCTGCCAGAGGCAGCCACTGCTGCGAGCGCTGCACTCCCTGGCGGGCGGCAGCCAGTACGGAGGTGCCAAAAGCCGCGTCACCCGCATGCCAGTAAAGGTCAAAAGGCGGATCCTGCACGTGCTTCCAGGCATAGCGGTTATCGTCATAAAAGAAGGAGTAAGGCTGGCTATCGAAGGACTCCCCGTGGTCAGTGGTTAAATGAAACCAGTAGGTAACCTCGCTAAACGGAGGCGGTGAATTGCTGCCGTCCAGGGTCACACTGACGTCAAAAGTATGCGCGTCCTCTAATTCGCCCATGTAAAACCAGGAGCGCTGGCTCCCGGGCCACTGAAAGTAGACGTAGGCTTCCTGGATGATCTTGTCACTTTGATAGGCGGCACTGAAATGCAAATGATGATTGAAAAGATAATCGACGGATGGTTGGGAGATCTCGATAGATGCCTGGGCCTGGGCAGGGAACGCAGATACAGCCCCCAAACTAAACAAGAAAAAAAAATACGATTAGGAAACGGGAGCCGGACAGCGGAGACAACGAGGGGCTATTCCGCAGCCGGGTCTTCGTCCAGGCCGGTATCGGGAAGATCGGGGTGGGCCATATCCTCCAGATCTTCGGGAGAAAAGTCAAGGATGTTCATATCCGCCATTTCGTGGGTGAAAGCCAGGTTTTCCAAAGCATCCTCGATCAGGTCGATCTCGTCCTCATCCTCGGTGCGCTCCAATAATTCTTCCAGGGCCTCTTCGACCCCCTGGCCGCCGATCTGGGAAAGCGACCAAACGGCAGCCAAGCGCAATTCCGAGTCCTCGTCCTGCAGCAATTCAGCGAGAGCCGGTATGGCATCCTCTAGCTCAAGCTCCCCGGCGGCGCGGGCCGCCTCGCGGCTTAAATCAGTATTGGGATCCTTGAGGCGATCCATGACCAGCGGTGCCCAGCGGTCATCTGCCGTCCGGCCCATGGCGTACAGAGCGCTGGCTGCCCATTCGTCATCATCCTTAGCGTAGGCAGCCTCAATGAGATTGGGAACCTCGGGACGGCCCGAGTATCCCAAGGATTCCAAGGCTCGCCGCTGTACAAGCGAGTCATCATCCTGCTCGAATGCCTTAAGCAAGTGTTCCTCGACAACGTCCAAAGATTCCATCGGGATTTTGCCCAATTCACCCAAATAGACGAAGCGGCCCAGGGCTGCGGCGGCCTGTGCCGCGCACCTCAGGGCTGGGGTCATTTTCCAACAGAACGTAGAAGGCGGGCAGTAAAGCGGCGTCCTCGGAAGGCCATAAGGACCTAACAGCAGTGACGCGCACGCGAGGGTCCTCGTCTTCAAGGCCAATCTGGTCAACGGCGTCGAATTGCATCATATTGTTGCTATCTGCCAGAGTTTCCAGGTCTTCCAAAAGGCCGAGACGGCGTTGGGCACCAAGGCCCAGCCAGATGCGACGAAACAACCCAAGGTCCTCTCCTTCCAAGCCCGATAATCGATAAAGAAAGCGGGGCGGAAAAGGGTAAGTCTCATCACGAAGGGCTGCGACGACTTCGTCAAATGAGATTTCAGAGGAGCCGGGGTCTTGTTCGGATTCCATTTTACGGAAGGACAATTGGATTCACAAAATCCTGGATATTCACGTAAACCAGCAACACGATCAATAGGGCAAAGCCAATTAGATTGACCATATTCTCATAGGCAGGCGGAATGCGTTTGCGCAGTACGATTTCGGGCAGGGTGAAGAGGATGCGGCCACCATCCAAAGCGGGGATGGGTAATAAATTCAGAATTCCCAAGGATATGGAAATGGAGGCAAAGAAGGACAAGGTATTGATGCCTGCGGGCAGCGTGTTAGTGGGAGCCGCGTCAGCGGCGCGGACCTCCGTATAGATGTCATACATCCCTTTATAGCCAATCAAGCGACCTTCGTTGGGATTGGCGTCGCCGCTAAGGAGCGTAGCCGGCAATTGCACCAAAGCGGTTACCTGCTCCCAAACCGCCTGGCCGCCTACGAGTAAAGCCTCACCCGGGCCTATGGGAAGGCTGGGATTGCCCATAGCTATCCCAATGGCTCCGTCGGCAGGAGGTGGCTGGCGCGGCACCAGTTGTGTGCGGCTCTCTTGACCATTCCTCTGATAAGTCAGCTGCACTGTCTCACCCAGGTGAGCATAGATGGCATCATGCAATTCCTGGGTACTGTGGATTTCCTGGTCGTCGATCTTGAGAATGATATCTCCGACTTCAAGCCCGGCGATTTGTGCCGGCGAATTGGCAGAGACGTCCATGATTTCCACAGTGTTCAGGTCCGGTTTGCCGATCTGAAGAAATATAAAGGCAAAAAGGAGCAACGCAATTAGCACATTCATGGCCGGGCCGGATATCAACACGAAAATCCTCACCCAGGGGCTAGCAGAGGAAAGGCCACCCGGCACGCTGGGATCATTTTCCCCTTTGGGGCGCACGAAGCCGCCCAGGGGGATGGCGTTGAGAGTGAAATTGGTACCGCCCCAGGTGAACAAGTGCAAGACCCGAGGCGGGAATCCAATGCCAAATTCCTCCACCTGCACGCCTGAAGCTTTGGCCGCCAAAAAATGACCAAATTCATGCAAGAGGATCAGCAGGGCAATAGCAACAATAAAAAGAATCAGCGACAAGAATAACTCCTGTTTTATGTGAGGCTCAAAGGATTATATCGCCTTGGGACTAACCAAATTTGAGGGCAAAATAAGAAAGGCGCAGTTAGTCGAGCAACCTGGCTGCGCCGCCAGGACCAGAACTGAGCACGCGCATAACGCCGGGAATTTCAGCCAAGCGAGCGCTAATGCCTGGCGCCTGGGCCTGAGGACAAAGTACATGGACATTGGGGCCTGCATCCAGGGTGTAGCAAACCGCCGCTCCAGCGGCACGCCAGGTGCGTACTGCTTCCATCACGGCCAGGCTGGCCGGCTTCCAGTAGAACAAAGGCGGCTGGGAAGTCATCATTACGGCGTGCATAAGGTGGCAATCCAGCTCGA
The DNA here is from genome assembly GCA_963797275.1 of uncultured Chloroflexia bacterium. Classification (GTDB taxonomy): domain Bacteria; phylum Chloroflexota; class Anaerolineae; order Anaerolineales; family UBA11579; genus JAMCZK01. Next base: position 102,344 of record CAWCOT010000003.1, read on the forward strand.
TGATTTCAGCCAGGGCGGCAAAATCTTTAGTCAGTATGGCTTGGCGGCAAATATCCAGGCGTTGCGGGGCGGAGTGAACACGGGCCGCTTGCAGAGGAGATGTGCCAGCCAGCGCGTGCCCCTGCGTGGAGCCAGTAGCCTTGTGCTCCTCGCCTACCACGGCGATGCAGTCAACCAGGGCCCAATGGTCTGCCGGGGCTATCGGGCTGGCGTAGCTATCCTCATCCCGCTCTGCGGCGCGCCATTCCACAAAGCCGCCGGGGACCGAGCGGCAGGCGGAGCCTGAGCCGCGGCGGGCCAGTCGCGAAAGCGCCGATTCGTCCAGTTCCAGGCCGGCAGCGGCGCTGGCCGCCAGACGCGAGCGCAGCGAAGGCCGAAGACGAGGAGGCGAGGCCAGCTCCGGCAGGGAAGTTGTTAGCGCTTTCCACCGCGGCCTTCGCCGCCACCCCAGCCATTTGACGCACCGAGTCCAGGAAGGCGGAAACGCGCTTGGTTTGTCCACGGGTGGCCACAGCGCCAGCCAACGACAAGCTGTCTTCCTTCAAAACCGGATCAAAGCGAACCGTGGTTTGCGTATGCAGATCAGCCAGGTTCATCAGAGATCGAGTCGTTTGCAGGCAGGCGGAGTCTCTCATCGCGATTGCCCCAATATTTGATAAAGGCAATATTGGGGTGGGCAACCGCGGTGGCGGCGCGCAATTTTTTAGCGCTCACACCAAGCCCCTGGCCGTAAATAAAAGCAGCAGCCCAGTCTGGCTGAAAATGGTAACCAAGGTCGAAAGCCAAATAGCAGCCGAAGCAATCCGCTGGCCGCTGTGGATCTGCTCGGCCAACACGAAGGTATTGACGGCGGTAGGCATGCCGGCAGCCAGGACCGCCACCGCCGCCCAGAGGGGATCAATAGGAAAAACGACCAGGGTAAGTACGCCTACCAAAAGGGGCTGCAGCAGCATCTTCAAGGCCACCAGCACCCATACTTCGCGCCCCACACGCAACGGCTGATACTTATGGAAAGAAGCCCCTACCACGATAAGCGCGCAAGGCAGGGCCGCATCCCCGATCAATTGGATGGAGGAAGTCAGCACCACAGGCAGCTGCACGGCAAGCACCTTGAACACAAAGGCGATGGCTAAGGATGCGGTAATGGGATTCCCGGCCACCCGGGCAATTGTAGATAACAGGCGCTGCCATTTGGAATCACGCGAGCGTTTGGGATTGGAGATGATCGACACCAGCGGAACAAGCAGCAAGTTTTGCACGGACACCAGGGCCAGCAAGGGCAGTACGGCCTGCCTCCCCAAGCCGGCCACGACAATAGGCAGGCCAACAAGTACCAGGTTCGAATAGCTGGAGCCCAGGCCTAGGATGGCCTGCTCCCCCGGAACAAGATGAAACCAACTTCTTCCGGCCAGGACTCCCAAGCCAAAAACCAAATAAGCCACCGCATAAAAAGCAATGAAGAACGTCCAACTAAACGAATCGGGAAACCTGGAGGAGGTCAGCGAATCAAAGAGCAGCATGGGCAGCGCCACGGAGAACACGAAGCGCGAGAGCCCATCTGTGTCGCTGGGACTAAGGATATTCCTAAGGGCCAGAAAATAGCCCGCCCCGGTAATGATCAAAATAGGGAAAATGGCTTCGAGTACGTTTGTCATTTAAGTCTATAGACCATGGGCCAGGGTCATTCTACCAACGACCCGGTTTGCTGTTGCCCCCAAATAAAGTTCAGTTCCGGTTACAGAAAATCTTCAGCGTAATGGCAGGAAACCCAGTGGCCGGGGCGCAGCTCGCGCAATTGCGGTTCTTCCTGCGAGCAAAGAGCCAGGCGGGCCACCGGGCAACGGGGATGGAAACGGCAGCCGCTGGGCGGGTTCAGCGGGCTGGGCACGTCACCGGAAAGGATGGTGCGCTCCTTCTTTCGAGAAGGGTCGGGGACGGGGATGGCGGACATAAGCGCCTGGGTGTAGGGGTGCAGCGGGTGCGCGAATAATTCCTCCCGCGAGGCGATCTCAGCCACTTTGCCCAGGTACATCACGGCGACCCGATCGGAAATATGCTCAACCACGGCCAGGTTATGGGCCACGAACATGTAGGTTAAGCCTAACTTTTCCTGCAAATCCTTGAGGATATTCAGCACCTGGGCCTGGATAGACACATCCAGCGCAGAGACGGGTTCGTCCAGGATGAGGAATTCGGGGTCGAGCACCAGGGCGCGGGCAATGCCAATACGTTGGCGCTGGCCGCCAGAGAATTCATGCGGAAAACGATTGGCGTGGTATTCCTCCAGCCCAACCAGAGCCATCACCTGGGCGACCTTTTCCAGGCGTTCCTGGCGAGTGCCGATCTTGTGAATTACCAGCCCTTCGGCAATAGCGTTGCCCACTGGCATGCGTGGATCCAGCGAGGCATACGGATCCTGAAAAATGATCTGGATCTTGCGGCGCATGTGTTGAAGTTCCTCGCCAGTGGCATCAAAAATATTCTTCCCACGGAACAGCACTTTGCCGGCCGTAGGCTCGACGAGACGCAACATAGTCTGGCTGACGGTTGTCTTCCCACAACCGGATTCCCCCACCAGACCCAAGGTTTCACCTTTCCGGATGGTGAAGCTCACATCGTCGACGGCTTTTACATCGGCAACGTGACGCTGAAAAACTCCTTCGTAGACCGGGAAATATTTGACCAGGTGCTGCACTTCCACAAGGTTATCGGCCGACTTTTTGGGATCTACGCGTTTTGCATTCATTGAAGATTCCGGTTAAGGGCGCAAAGGCGCCCGGTGCCCTGCGTGGTTTTCGTACAGCCAACAGCGAACTTTGTGGCCGAGTTCAACCTCAATCAAGGAGGGTTCGCTCTGAAAGCAAATATCCAATTTGTATTTTTCGCGAGCCTGGCAGCGAGGAGCGAAGCGGCAGTGTCCTCCCAGGCCAATCAGGTTGGGAACATTACCCGGGATGGCTTCCAGGCGTTGCTTTACCTTTCCCAGGACTGGAATGGAGTCATGCAAGCCTAAGGTATATGGGTGCAAGGGTTTATTGAAAAGCGTTTGGGTGTCGGTCTCCTCGACGATCTGGCCCGCATACATAACGGCAACGCGGTCGGCCATTTCGGCGATCACGCCCAGGTCGTGGGTAATTAATATGACAGAAGCCCCTGTCTGCGAACTCAGGTCACGCAGCAAGTCCAGAATCTGGGCCTGGATAGTAACATCCAGGGCAGTGGTGGGTTCGTCTGCTATCAATAGTTTGGGCTTCATGGCCAAGGCAATTGCGATCATCACGCGCTGCGCCTGGCCGCCCGATAATTCGTGCGGGTAGGCCTTTGCCTTGCGCTCAGGGTCCGGGATGCCCACCAAATGCAGCAGCTCCACGGCGCGATCCCATGCCTCGTGCTTATCCATCTTCTCATGGGATTGAAACACCTCGACGATTTGATCGCCGATATTAAAGACTGGATTCAAGCTAGTCTTGGGCTGCTGAAAGATCATAGAGATTTGACGTCCACGCAGTTGAGTAAGTTCGGCAGGGTTTTTCTTCATCAGGTCTTCCCCTTCGAACAAGATCTCGCCAGACACGATCTTGCCAGCCGAGTCCACCAACCGGATGATGGATAGCGAGGTGACGCTTTTTCCTGAACCGGACTCTGCCTACCAAGCCATATACTTCCCCACGCTGGACATGGAATGTGACGCCATCTACTGCGGTGACGACGCCATCCTCGGTATAGAAATAGGTCTTCAGGTCAGTTACATCCAGCAAGGGACTAGAGCCGTTCTTTGACCTTTTCGGCCTGGCTGGAGTTCTAGCCATTGGACTTTCCCCTGTCCAGTTTGGGATCAAAAGCATCCCGTAGGCCATCGCCCAATAAATTGAAACCCAAAACCAGCACCATGATGGCGATGCCGGGGAAGAAAACCATCCACGGGGAAGTGAAAATGTGAGCTTTGTTGCGGCTGAGCATTAAGCCCCATTCGGGGCTGGGGGGTTGGGCGCCCAAGCCTAAGAACCCCAGGCCAGCCGCATCCAGGATAGCCGAAGCAATCCCCAGGGAAGCCGCAACAATGAGTGGAGACAAGGAGTTTGGCAGAACATGTTTCCACAAAATCGACATGGGCTTCGCACCCAGGGCGCGGATGGCTGAAACATATTCTTTTGATTTTTCCCCCATCACAGCCGCGCGGGTAATGCGCGCGTAAGTAGGAATTGAGACAATACCAACGGCTAACATGGCGTTGAACAAGCCCGGGCCTATGCTGCCCACGATGACCAGCGCCAGCAATATGGAAGGGAATGCAAGCACGATGTCCATCAGGCGCATGATGACGCTGTCCACCAGGCCCCCAAGGAACCCTGCCACGGCACCCAGCAAGGTGCCCAAGGCGATCGCAAAGCTTACCGAGAATATGCCCACGAGAAGGGATACGCGGGCTCCGTACATGATGAGGCTTAAAAGGTCACGGCCCAGGTCGTCCGTGCCCATGAGGTGCTGGAAAGAGGGTGAAAGCTTTATGCTTTCAGTGTGCGCCTGGAAAATTCCGACCTCGTTGGGGTGCTCGCTAGCCAACCAAGGGGCAAACAGAGCAACGAACACAATAAGGCCAATAACGGCAATGCCCACCTGGGCCAACCGGTTGCGCCGCAAACGGCGAAATCCTTCCACCAAAGGGGCGCGGGGTGCCGTGCGTGCGGTGGTCAGTTCTTCCTCAATCGCCGATGGCTCCAGTTCAAGAGTTTGTTTTCCAATAGACATACGACAATCCTAGGTGTAATGAATGCGCGGGTCCAGCCACGCATAGAGGATATCGATAACCAGGTTCACAAGAACGAAAATCAAAGCAAAGATGAGGACCCCTGCCTGAACCACAGGAAAATTGCGGGCAACGATGGCATTAACTATCCAGCGCCCCATACCTGGCCAGGCGAAAATCGTTTCGGTTAGGATAGCGCCGGAAAGAAGCAGGCCAACTTGCAAACCAATTACTGTGACTACGGGGAGCATGGCATTGCGCAGGGCATGCTTGGAAACTACCAGGAACTCACGGATACCCTTGGCCCGAGCGGCCCGGATGTAGTCCTCTCCCAGTACATTTAGAATGGCGGAGCGCGTCATTCGGGCGATGAAGGCCGTAGGGATGGTGGCGAGGGCAATCGCCGGCAGTGCCAAATGATGCAGGGCATTAAACAGGGCCGGAAAATTCAACGTGATAATGCTATCCAGCACGTAAAAGTTAGTTATATGAGCAAGGTTTACACCGCTGTCGATGCGTCCTGTCGTCGGGAACCAACTCAATTTGAGGGCAAACACGTAGAGGAGGATCAGCGCCAACCAAAAGATGGGCATAGAGACGCCGACCAAGGCGCCAAAAGTATTGGTCAGGTCGATCCAGGTGTTGTGTTTGTATCCGGCAACAACGCCCAAGGGAATGCCTACAAAAATGGCGATGATAATGGCGGCAATCGCAAGCTCTACTGTAGCCGGAAAATAGCTACCCAATTCATTTAGGACCGGGCTGCGTGTGGTAACGGAGATGCCCCAGTCTCCAGTAACAATTCCGGATAAAAAGTGCCAATATTGCACGGGGAGGGGTTGGTCAAGGCCCAGCCGTTCGCGGATCTGGGCCTGCATCTCTGCAGTGGCATGTTCGCCGGCCAACGCCCGGGTTGGGTCGCCGGTGAGAAGCAACATTCCATAGGCCAGGAACGTGACTCCAAGCAAGATAGGGATAAGTAGGAGCAAACGTCGAAAAATGTACTGTTTCAACTATCAACCTGCTTCTTGGAGGTTTCCTGGGTTCGGCGACCCAAAAGAAAAGCCATTGGCTGGGGGGAAATCCCCCCAGCCAATGTTCTACAAGTTACTTGGTCAGGTAGGTTAGCACTTCCCGGATGGGGCTGGGAACGTAACCCTTTACGTTCGCACGCAGCAGCGTGGGAGCGGTGCGGTGGGCAATGGGTACACCCAGAACCGCGTCGAAGATCATCTGATCCGCCTGCTGGTACATGGATTCGCGGGTAGCGAAATCCGTCTCAGATACTGCATTCTGCAGCAGTTGAGCGATATCAGCATCCGGGGCAACGCCGCCGCCGTTCCCGTCGTTCTGGAACTGGGTGTCGCCACCACAGAAGAACACACACAGGAAGTTATCGGGATCGCCGTTGTCACCACCCCACCCTAGCAGGAAGATATCCGCCTTGGTGCCATCCGACTGCAGATCATCCAGGTAGGGAGAAGGCCAGGCAGGCGACTGGATTTCGGTGTTCAGACCGATATCAGCCAACTGGGACTGGATCAACTCACCAGTGGGGATGGGCTGCGGGAAGTACACGCGCGGGGTAGGCATGACGTAGAAAATCACCGGGTCGGGGATCTGTACGCCTTCATCGATAGCATCTTGCAGATACTGCTTGGCCATCTCAGGGTCAAATGCGTAACCGGTGACGCTGTCGTTGTAACCCCACAAGCTGGGGGGCAGGAACTGCGTAGCAGCCTGTCCATCACTGGCATAGAAGGAGTCGATGATGGCCTGGGTGTCGATGGCGTGGGCAATAGCCAGGCGAACATTCTTGTTCTGCAGCCATTCCTTGCCCTGGTTAATCCCCAAGTAGCCGACGTTGAAGGCCGGGTTGTATACAACCTGCAGATTGGGATCAGACTTGGCGGTTTCAACCTCGTCAGAGGTGGGGCTGCTCCATTCACTGATACCATCGATTTCGCCAGCCTGGAGGGCCAGGAAAGCGGCAGAGCTATCGGGGATCACACGGAAGGTGATCTTGTCCAGAGTGGGCTTGTCGCCCCAGTAACCATCATAGCGAGCCAGAGTGATATGGTCATCCTTCACCCAATCCTCCACCATGAAGGGGCCAGTACCGACGGCATGGCCTTCGGCCGTGCCATAAGCATCCCCTTGCGCCATAACAGCAGTGGGGCTGGCGAAGCGGAAGTTTTCCATGGCCAGCGTGTTAAGCAGGCTGGCATTCGGGCGGCTGAGGACCAACTTGACAGTCATGTCGTCAACCTTCTGAACATCAGCCACCACGCTGGTGCCGGCGCTCTTGAAGCCCTGGAACATATAGTCCCAGTAGATAAAGTCGCCATTGTGGTACTGGTTGGCATCATCCCACCAGCGCTCAAAGTTGAACACAACTGCGTCAGCATTGAAGGGGGTACCATCCTGGAAGGTTACACCGTCGCGAAGATGGAAGGTCCATTCAAGGCCATCATCAGAAGCTTCCCAGGAAGTCGCCAGTTTGGGAACCGGCGTGGTGCTACCGGGTTCAAAATCAGTCAGGCCCTCATAGATGTGAGTGGCCGGGGCCAGACTGTTGGCACTGGTTTCCAGTGCAGGGTCAAGGGATCCAGCATCGGCTGACTGGGCGAAAACAAATTCGCCACCGCCACCACCGCTGCTGGCCGCCGGACCGCAGGCGGCTAAGAGCAGGCCCGCGCTGACAGCCAGCGAAAAGAACTTCATAAATTTGCTTTTATACATATCGTCTCCTATTGCTTCTCCGTCCGAAAATTTGTTACTGCCGGTAAACAGTGACGCGCGCCTCACCTCCTTTATTTTTTTATATAAGGCGATAGATATTTAAATCAAAATTATAAAGGCAGGTCACAAAGCGGTCAACCAGCCTTAATGTTGCCTATTATTTCATTACTCCTTAGGCCGGTTAATGTTTCAAAATTTGAGAAAGAAATAATTGGGTACGTTTCTCTTTTGGTTGGCTAAAAACCCTTTCGGGTGTCCCTTCCTCAACTATCAGCCCGTTATCCATAAAGATGACCTTGTCAGCTGCCGCCCTCGCAAAGCCCATTTCGTGGGTGACCACGACCATGGTCATGCCCTCTTTGGCCAGGGCCAGCATCACGTCTAACACCTCTTTGATCATCTCCGGGTCCAGGGCACTGGTCGGCTCATCAAAGAGCATGATCTTGGGATCCATGGCCAGGGCGCGGGCAATGGCCACGCGTTGCTGCTGTCCACCGGAGAGCTGTGTCGGGAATACCTGGGCTTTTTCTGCGATGCCCACACGTTCCAGCTGCCTACGGGCCACTTTTTCAGCCTCAGCTCGATTACGATTTCTTACAACGCGCTGGGCGAGGACGATATTCTCCAGCGCAGAGAGATGCGGAAACAAATTAAATAATTGAAACACCATGCCGATCTCGGCGCGAATTTCATTAATATTCTTGTTCTTTTCGTTCAAGCGTTTACCATCTACCCATACTTCGCCCGCTGTTTCCACTTCCAAATGGTTAATACATCTCAGCAAAGTGGATTTCCCCGAGCCACTGGGCCCGACTATCACAACGACTTTGCCGCGGTCAACCGTAAGGCTGACACCCCTAAGGGCTTCCACCTTGCCGAAGTGTTTATGTAGATGCTTAACCTCAATGATGTGGTTATGTGCGGCCGACATGCATGCGCCTTTCCAACCATTGGAGGAATCCGGACAAAAGCAGGGTCATGGCTAAGTAGAGAACAGCCAAGATTGTGTAGGACTCACGAAAACGAAATGTGGAGCCCGCATGTAAACGGGCCACCTGAGTAATATCCCTAACCGCCAGCACGGAGACCAGGGATGAATCCTTAAGCATAGACACGAAATCGTTGCCCAGGGCTGGGAACACGTTGCGCACAGCTTGGGGCAATATGATGTAGCGCATGGCTTGGCCGTAGCTCATTCCTAAAGAACGGGCAGCCTCCATTTGACCATGCCCGATGGACTGGATGCCAGCTCGGAATATTTCCGCCAGGAAGGCGCCATAGGTGATGGCTAAAGCGATCACGGCGCGATAGTTCATGGAAACGTCACGGCCATCAATGCCTACCATACCGGCTACGTCTACTACAGCAACGAAGGCTACGTAGAAAATCAACACCAGCATAGGGATGCCACGAACCACTTCCACATAAAAACGAGCAACATTACGGAAAATCAAGTTCCGTGAAACGCGGCCCAATCCCATGATCAAGCCAATTACCAGGGCAATAGCGTAAGCATAAAGGGTGGTGGTAACCGTAATTACGATGCCCTTTATTATGAAATCAAAGGCTTCTTTATACGTGTCGTTGGTAAGTACAAAATACCCTGCGAGGGCAAGGATCAAGATAATGGCAAAAAGCCACCAGGGATAGGTGGATATCCGGCTGGCAAACGAGGGGCTAATTTCTTCTAGCGAAGGGGGGCCGCTTCCAACCGGTTCAGCAAGGGTGTCTTGGGCCAACGTAAACTCCTTGGTGAGTAGAAAACGCGGTGCAGAATCTTAAGTTCTGCACCGCGTTTGGTTACAAAGTGCAGACTATTTACTAGCTACCGCAGCTAATGCCGGTATCCGTGTAGTCGCAATTGAAGTTGGCGCCAAAGTACTTGGCGTTCAACGTGTTCAGGGTGCCGTCGTCCATCATGGACTGCAGCGCTTGATTGACGGGATCCACGAGATCGCTTCCCGGCGGGAAGATGAAGCCGAGCTGGTCGCTGGAAAGTGAAGGACCTACCAGCTTGAGCTGATCGGCGTTGGCGCCAAGGTAGCCTTGGCCGGCAGTCTCGTCAATGATCACCGCATCGATGTCGCCAGCCACAAGCGCCTGAACAGCAAAGGGGAACTGCTCGAAGGCCTGGATGCGCTCAGCGTCCAGGTATTTGAGGGCGGTTTCGTAGTTGGTCGTTCCGGTCTGCGTGCCCAAAACCAAGCTGCTATCATTGACGATGTCATCAATGCTATTGATGCGAGTTTCGTCCGCGCGAACCAGCAAGCGTTGGTCGATAGCTACGTACCCAATGGAGAAGTCAACGATTTCCGCACGATCAGGCGTGATGGTAATGCCATCTGCGGCGGCATCATATTGGCCATCAGCCACGGCCTGAATCATACCCTCCCAAGCCGCTTCGGTATATACCGGCTTGCAGTTGATACGGGCGCAAATTTCATCCCAGGCGTCGTAATCCCAGCCGCCAGGCTCGCCCGTATTTTCGTCGATATAGTTGAACGGCAGGTAGGCATTTTCAACGGCTACGGTCACCTCACGACCACCAAGGTCGGGCATGCCTGCAGAGCTGGACGAACTGCTTTGGGCAGCCGGCGTAGAAGCTGCTCCACAGGCGGCCAGCAGAAGGCTGCCAGCCGTCAATACAAAGAAAAGCATTCTTGACTTTTTCATTCTTCCTCCAAGGATAGATGATTTCCAGTTAATTTACACCGAATTGAATGGGAAATCAACTGACCTTTTGAAATTATTAAGAATTACCGAGGCTGTGTTGCAGGACTATTTGAGGCCTGAGCGAATTTTTTGAATATCAGACCAGGGCTGGTGAGTTTATGAAACAAGCTTGCTTTGGAAAACAGGGAAAACCCTTGATGGCTAGGGTCCCTGTGTCCTTATTTCAAACAAGAACACAAAAAACGATCCTAATTTATTGCCGTCTGTTTTCCAGTGTCCTGGCGAGGATATCTTCCATAACGGCTGAAGATTGACGCCTGGCAGCGCCCTTTCGATGGGCCGAAGGAGCCGAGTTGTCGTCTCCCTCCATAGCCTTGCGCAGGGCACTTTCCATAGCCGTGGGTGCCGGTTTTTCCGGCTCGGCTTCTGGTTCAGGTTCGGGTGCGGCTTCCTGCTGAAGAGCCTTCATGCTCAGTTTGATCTGCTTCTTACGACGATTTACTTCCAGAACCTTTACTTCCACTTCCTGTCCTGGGTTAACGACGTCTTCTGGACGGCGTACGTAATCGTGCGACATTTCACTGACATGCAAAAGCCCGGGACGCTCAGTCCCTAAATCAACGAAGGCCCCGAACTTCTCCAACTTGGTGACGGTGCCTTTTAGCACCATGTCCTTTTTGATCTCCCGCCACTCCAGGCCGAGAGGCTCAATCATGGTTAACTCTATGCGGCCATTTTGGGGATCGACACGACGCACCCAGGCCTCTACTTGATCGCCTTCTTTCAAGACCTCTTCTACCTTGCGGACAGGTTCTTTGCGCAACTGCGAGATAGGCACTACACCCAGTTTGCCCCCGCCGATATCCACGACCGCTCCGGCCAGAGTGGTTTTTACCACTTTGCCGTTTACGTGGTCTTTTTTGGTAAGCTGATCGAGGGTAGTTGGGTTATCGGTCATTTTCAGGCTCCGCGAAAATATATTGTTACTGATTTCACAACAAGCAAGTATTTTACCGCTCAGGCCAACTCTTGTAAAGCTTGCATATGGAATCGAATTCCACAGTGAATCAGCTTATTAGTACGTGTACATTTACATGGCTCCCCGCAGGAGCAATTGGAAGAACGTTGCCAAGGATGGGTTTGCCATCCACCGAAATAGCGATTGCCCCACTCGGCCCTGACTTTTCGACCTCTATGGAATATATGGCCCCGCGGAAATGTCGCGTCATCTTGAAACCATTCCAGGCAGTCGGCAAGCAAGGTTCAATGGCCAAGCCATCAAATGTGGGTCGTATACCAAGTATGTGCTGGGTAATGGCTACGTAATTCCAAGAAGCGCTTCCCGTCAACCAAGAATTCTTTGCTTCCCCTGGTGTCGCCGCACGCTTGCCAGCAATCATTTGAGCATACACATATGGTTCGCAGCGATGGATTTCCGCAAGATGCTCGCGAGCTGACGGATTGATGCGTAGATAGTAATCCATAGCGCGATCGGGATTTTTCACCTTGGTCTCCGCAATCATCACCCAAGGGTTGTTGTGGCAAAAAACGCCCCCATTTTCCTTGTAACCGGGGGGGTAAGAGGAAATCTCGCCCAAGTTCAAATCGTATTTAGAGAAGGGCGGCTCAATCAGAACCAGACCATGCTCCGAAGAAAGATATTTTTCTACTGAATCCAATGCAGTTTCAGCAAAGCCGTTCTCCAAACCTATCCCAGCCAGCGGACAAAACCCCTGCGGTTCAATGAAAATCTGGCCCTCGGTCGCCTGGCTGGAACCTATTGCCTTCCCCTGATCATCGTATGCTCGCAGAAACCATTTGCCATCCCAACCATTTGCGTAAATCGTTTGGGTCATGCCGTCAGCCAAGTCCGTGTAATAAGAACCGGGCAAAATTTTGCCGGATTTGATCTTTAGCTCGGAGGCATATCGATCAGACAGGGAAACCATTTGGCGACAGGTGGCCACGAAGAGCCCTGCAATAAAGACACTCTCGGCCACTTTTCCGTTCTTGCTTGCGGCAGTCTGAAAACTTTGACCAGGGGCTTCAGAAAAGGAGTTGAGGTTCAGGCAATCATTCCAATCGGCCCTACCTATCAGGGGTAGGCCGTGGGGTCCCAGCCGGTCCAACGTGTATTGAATGCAGCGCTGCAAATGTTCAAACAAGGGTGAACTGCTTGCGGGGTCATTATCATAAGGAACAGGCTCGTTCAATATGGCCCAGTCGCCTGTCTCGCGAATATAAGCGGATACAGCCAACACCAGCCAATGGGGATCATCATTGAAATCAGAGCCAATCTCATTGTTGCCGCGTTTTGTCAGAGGTTGATACTGGTGATAGGCGCCTCCATCCGGAAGCTGTGTGGCGGCCAAATCCAGCAAGCGCTGGCGGGCTCGCTTGGGGACCATGTGCACGCAACCCAACAAATCCTGATTGGAATCGCGGAAACCCATGCCGCGACCAATTCCCGATTCGAACAAAGAGGCCGAGCGCGACAGATTAAAGGTCACCATACACTGGTATGCGTTCCAGATGTTAACCATGCGGTCCACATGTGCATCCGGGGTTTCGACGGTCAGCATGGAGAGTTGCCGATCCCAATAAGAGTGCAACTCTTTAAAGGCTGCATCTGCATTTGTCTGCCCTGCATATTTATCAATCACGGGGTGAACCCTGCGTTTGTTGATTTTTTCGGAGCCGGGCGGATCGAACTTTTCTCCTTTTGGATTTTCCTGGTACCCCAATAGAAAGCGGACCTGCTTTTGTTCGCCGGGCTTGAGCAGGGCGGGCACTTGAAACGCCCCAATAGGCTGCCAACCATGAGCTATCGAGTTACATGACCTGCCATTTTGAACCGCCGTAGGTCGGTCCCAACCCCGATATGCCCCCAGGAAGGCGTCGCGTTGCGTATCAAAACCATCCGGCTTCTCAGATGAAGCAAAATAGGCAAAATGATCGCGGCGTTCGCGGTATTCGGATTTATGATAAATGACCCCGGGTTCTACTTCCACCTCGCCGATGGAATAGTTTCTCTGAAAATTCGTGGCGTCGTCCAGCGCATCCCAAAGGCAAAATTCAACAGCTGCAAACAGGGAGAGATCGGCTGTCTTCTCACGCAGATTAGTTAGTGTAAGTTGCCAAATTTCGAGGTTTTCGCCCAGGGGTACAAAAAACCGGGTTTCAACCCGTATGTCCGAATATTGCGAAGCAATGATCGAATAACCCATGCCATGTCGGCATGAGTAATCTTTCAATTCGCGCTGAGCAGGTTGCCATGTTGGGGACCAGAAATCTTCAGCCGAATTATCCCGAACATAGATGAAACGCCCCCCGGCATCCAGAGGAGCGTTGTTGTATCTATAGCGCGTTAGCCTGCGTAACCGCGCGTCTTTGTAAAAGGAATAACCGCCAGCTGTGTTGGAAATTAATCCGAAGAAATTTTCACTGCCAAGATAATTTATCCAGGGCAGAGGGGTATCAGGCCGATTGATAACATATTCGCGATTTTCATCATCAAAGTTGCCATACTTCATAGAGGGGTCCAATGGGGGGTGATTTTCAACTCGGGGTTTACGACTCCTATTACCAGCATGCTGAGCAGCAATTGCATCTTTTTATTTGGGTCAAGGGAAAACGCACCGGTTACTAACCAATGCATCCGCATGATTGTCTGATGATGATCTCGGTAGGAAGAAGGGTGACTTTTTCGACAGGTTGATGATTGATCAAGCTAAACAAGTTCCTGGCAGCCATCTTGCCGACTTCATGGGTGGGTGCCTTTATAGTGGTTAGCGGGGGGTTGAGAAAGGCCGAGTGCTTCGAATCATTAAATCCCACCACAGCCACATCCTCAGGCACGCGTAATCCGCTCTGCTCGAGGGCTTCCATTACGCCGATGGCCGCCGAATCGTCACCAGTAAATACGGCGTCGAATTTCTTACGCTTGGGCCGCGCCAGGAAATCCCGCATGGACAGGTAGGCAATATGGCGCTCAAAGTCACCCGCCAGCATCAAACTCGAATCGAATTTGATGCCGTGTGCAGCCAAGGCCTCTTTATAACCAATCTCGCGCCAGTAGGAATCTTCCTGCTTCCCTTTTCCACGCATAAACACGATGTGTTTTCTTCCGTGTGCCGTAATTAGATGTTCGATGATGTTGAACGTGGCGACTTTATTCTCAATAGTGACGCTGGAAATATCCACACCCCTGGGGCTGGAGCGATAGATCAAGACCATCGGCAAATTCTGCTTAAAGAGCCTGCTCAACTCTGCGTCGCTCAAACTGTCGGCAAAGACCAACAGGCCATCTACATTATGGGGCCCTAAGGGCGGAAGAGAACTTTTGCGACGCTCGGGCCGACTGGTCGCCACCAGAAGGTGGTAGCCATGCTGCTGCACCAACCCCTCGATGCCATAAAGTAAGGGGCCGAAAAAATCATTGTATATGCTGTCGAGCAACAGGCCGATTGCCATCGTTTTCTGCGTGGCCAGCTGGCGCGCGGCTAAGTGGGGCTGATATTTCAGGCGGGTAAGTACTTCTTCGATTCGCTGAGCTACTGGTTCGGAAACCGGGGCACTTTCATTAATATAACGGCTTACTGTCGCCACCGAAACCCCAGACTGGCGGGCAACATCACGAATAGTGATGGAGGAAGATGTAGACTTACGGGCCATTGGATTGTGAAACCGGTTACATTATCCCACCGGGGTTCAGGCCGGTCAATCCCCGGCTGAGATGAACATCAGTTAGTTGTGGCACCTTGAAACCTATTTCACTATCACGCGAGTGCCATTTCCAGGCACCTCCCAAACTCCAGGGCCGGCCACAGGTGTTGTCCAGCGATACAACCACTGGGCCACCTTCGGCTGCACGTTGATACAGCCTTTGCTCATGGGTGCCCCGAAATTGTCGTGCCAATATGCTCCATGGATGGCGTAGCCCCCCTCGTGGAAGAAGGCGGTCCAGGGAACCCCCGGCAAGAAATGGTCACTCAGATTATCAGTGAGGCGGTTATCCCCCATGTATTTGGCTGGCAACTTCGAATAGATATTGAAGTCGCCTTTGGGCGTCTCTGTTGGAAGCCCGGCGGCCCCGGAGTTCTGAATGCCGGATGAAATGGGTGTTCGCAAAACGACATGGTTATTTTCATATGCTGTCAGGGTTTGTTGCTTCAATGAAATCTCTATGCGCTTCTGTCCGGGGGAAACCCCTGCCGAAATGGGTGCCAGTTCTTCATCCGGGATTTTCTGCAGGTGATTAGCCTTTGCATAATATTGAGTGCCTTCCCAAGATTCTGTGATCTGATACCAAGGTTCCCCGTCGGGTCCCGCAACGATTCCCGTTACCCAGTGGTTAGATTCGTAATACAGACGAAAACGCGATTCGACCTGCCAGCCAGTTTGCGAAGAATAATTGTAAGGTTGCGTAAACGGGACTGTGACCCGGCAAAGCTGCCCAGCCTCCGGAATATTTGCCATGACCTGGTTAATTTGATTTTTTACCGGCTGAATAAAGGCGGAATGTACATAGCCTTCATCAATTCGGTACCAGAGCGGGTTATAGGCGGGGCCCGCCAAGGGATGCAAAGCGTAGCGGAAATCCAGCAGTTCATCTCGGAAGCGATAACCCAGGGTATTGGCTTCCAACAGGGGGGCATCGAAAACACTGACAAATTCATAAGCCACTCTGCCAATGGCCGCTGGGGTATCCTGCTTGGCCAGCTTTACCGAGCGAAAGGCCAAACCGCCCAAAGAAAGCGTAGCAAGGCGCAAGAAATCCCGTCGCGAAAATTCCCGGCTCATGGGGTAATTTTATCCGCGGCCGAGGGAAATGTATCCGAACAAAAAAAGAGGGCGGCCTCTCGGCCGCCCTCTTTTGTGAGCGTTGGAAAACTTAACTCCCTATGCTGCCAGAAACCTCAACCGAGAACGGGACCAGGAAATTGTTCAGGTCGAACGGATTCCCGCTTGCCGCAAAGGCGACAAACTCATCCGCAGTGAAAGCATCCCCGACCAGATCCAGGTTGTCCGCCGAGCCGAAGTTTATGGTAATCACTGTGCCAGGGGCAACATCAGGGATACCTGTTACGGTACCGTCAACCGTGCTGATCATTGCCAAGGCTACAGTGAGCGTTTTCTTTACTCCGTCAACCAGATAGCTGCACTGGCCAACCGTAGTGATGGCGTTATCCCCGATCTGGATGTAGCTAGCCGGGTCGAGCGTGGTAACGCTCTCCAAAACGCAGTCAAACTGGTAGGCACCATTCTCATCAGCTGTCAGCGGGAATTGTCCGCTGGCGAACTGCTCCAGGTCGGCATCAGTTACTACGGCTGTCGTAGTGGTACCGCCGGTCACTGGGATCAAGCCGCCCGTCGTGGAGGACGGCGGAACATAAGGTGTGCGTTCGCCGCCTGAGCCACCGCCCCCGGAGCTCGGAGGTACCACGCACACGTTCCCGGTCGAGTCAACGATGTAGAAGCCGTCGTAGAGAGGTTCCGTCCCAAAGCCGTAATCAACATAGTAGGGCGTATCCGAAGTCGCTTCATATATCTGGGAAACAAGTTGCCCGCACACATCGTTGTTATCAAAATCCACTGTCAACGTGCATGGGCCGGAGCATTCGTTCGTGTAGCCGGGATAAGTACCCGCGCCCTGAGACTCCAGGTAGAAGGCATAGTCGCCGCCGGTGAATTCATTGTTGGTGAAGTTCGCATGTGTGTCTATGCTGAAGTACCACCATACATCGGTGGTCACATATGCGTCAGCGATGTTGGCTGAGACAGTATTTCCATCAAACGTGATCGTGTTGTTGGGCGAACCCGAATAACTCCCAGAAAGCGTCAGCCCGTAGTCCACATTGGAGATCGTGTTGTTGCTGACAGTCATTGCATGACTGGGGGCAAATACAAAGATCCCATAGGAGTTGGTGGTGCCATCCTCGATGGTATTGCCATCGATGACATCAACGCCCTGCATGTTATCGGTATGAATGCCGGAAGCAGCATGGTCGACATGATTGTTTGTTATTTGAGTACCGGTCGACCAGTTGGCGGCAATTCCGTCACCCACATTACTGACATGGTTATTCGCGATAACGCCACCGCTCTCGTAATTGAAAATACCAATCGAGTAATAATCCCCTTGCACATTGTCAACCGTGTTATCGCTGAAATCGAATGTTCCCCCGGAAGTGCCCATCATGATGCCGCGGGCGTACACATTCTTCACGGTGACATCCTGAACTTAAGATCAGTATTGGTGTTAGTGACGATGCCGTTGTGGGCATCCACATTTGCACCGCCAAGATTGTAGGCACTGGTCAAGCCAGGATTGTCGCCGTCAACGGTAAGGTCAAAGATTGAGACATGATCGGCCAATACCCAAACAACAGTATTGGTTGCACTGGGGCAGGAACCTGGGCACGTATTTGCGTCGATAGCCGCGGGTTGAATTATCGTTATGCCCTGGCCCGACCCTTGCAAGGTAACCGACTTTGTAACTTGAACGTTTTCTGTAAAGGTTCCAGGATCAATATATATAGTCCAACCAGCAACAACGGCAACATCATCAATGGCTGCCTGAATCGATGCATACGACGCAGTGCAACCCGTTCCGGTTCCTCCCCAAGAAACGGGCATCACTCCAGCAGGGCACCCGATAGGATCTGGCGCGGTCAGCGCCTCTGCAGCAGCTTCGCTGGCCAGGGATAAAACTTCTCCGTTGGAATCCACAAGCTCCGCCCCTGCTTCGTCCAATGCTTCTACGGCTTCTGCCAACGTTTCCTCGCTAACGGCTGGTTCTTCCGCCGCAGTGTCATTATTCTCTGCCGTGGCTTCAGCTCCGCTTACCGAGGTAGCTTCGGGAGTTGCCTCCACCGCCGAGTCCGTGGCCTCATCAACAGCAGGCTCATCGGTGGCTGCACTTTCCAGGGGTGCCCCATCGGTATCAGCCACTTCCGTGGCGGCAGCTTCTACCGTCGCCTCGTCTGTTGGGGCGGCAGCTTCCTCGGTGGAAGTCGAACTATCTTGTTGCCCCACCACTTCTGCGGTGGGTTGCGGAGTGTCTCCCGGATCGGCAAAGGCCGGTGCGGGTAACGCCAGGACCATGGAAAGCATGGCCAGCCCCGCGCAGATCCGCACTAAGTTGGAATACTTCTTATTATTCATAGATCTCCTCTTAAATTTCTTCCCCTGGGGAGATTTGAGTTCACGCGAACCCCCAGGTAAATACCTAAGTAGTGCCTTACATTAATGTAAGGTTAAGATTACCACATAATACTTAACCTGTCCATTAAGTTATTTTCGGTGTGAGTTAGGTGGGGGGATGGGTTTCTGTGAAAAACTGGTGGGGGCCAGGGTCGATATCTGCGGAAAGCAGCCGCGCCAATATCCAATCACTCATTTCACCGCAATAGGGGCACGAACAAAGAATCCATTGGCATCCTCGTATGACCTATCAATTCCACGGCAGTTCCCCTCTGGGATATCTTCATGGATAGATAGAAAATAAAAGAGGGCGGCCGTAAGGCCGCCCTCTTTCTGCATAGGTTATTCCATTAACTACTCGGTGATATTCCCAGTCTCCTCGATCGAGGCCGGTACCAGGAAGTTATTTACGTCAAGCGGATCGCCGCTTACGGCAAAGCTCATTTGGCCCGCATCCTCGCTGTTCAGACCAATGGTCAGCACAGCGCCGGGCACGAAGCTGGCTTCGCCGCCCAGGAAACTCAAAGCCACGGTGACTGTTTGCTTGACCCCATTGACCAGGTAGCTGCACTGCCCAACAGAAGTAATCACCTTATCTCCGACGGTGATGTAGCCCGCCTCGTCCAAAGTGGTCACGGATTCGAGCACGCAGGCAAATTGGTAGGCACCATTCTCATCGGCTGTCAGCGGGAATTGTCCGCTGGCGAACTGCTCCAGGTCGGCATCAGTCACTACGGCTGTGGTGGTGGTTCCACCCGTCACCGGGATTAAGCCGCCCGTCGCGGAGGACGGCGGAACATAGGGTGTGCGTTCTCTTTCACTGCTAGACGGTGTTCCGAACGGATCCGCGGTTAGCCAGGGGCTGTAAAGCACGCATTCGCTAACAGGATCTCCGGAACCAGAGGCATTCTGGAGGGTCAGACCGCAGGCGTCAGGAACGCCTGAATCCTCATATGGGCCGCTCGCAGCATTCCACCAGTTTCCAGTAGCGTCAACCGTATTGGCATCTTCGTTGTAGATGCCATTGTAGTTCCCGGCAAAGGCATTACCTGTGATGGAAAAACCAGTAAGATCATTGCTCCACAGATGAACACCAGCAGCCTGAGGATAAGGGCCACTGACGCCGTTGTAGTAGATCGTGTTACCTTCAATCGAAACGTTAGCCGAGTTCCCGCACCCAAACACCATCCATTGTGGCACCTGAGATATAGTTGCCACTGATCGTGGCACCATCCACATAGTAGACATCCAGGTTATCAAAGTCGATGGAGTTACTGATCGTGTTATCTGTGACCTCCACGTTATTTGCATAATACAAATAAACGTTGGTCTGGTTATCTTCAACGATATTTCCGGCTATCACCACGCCATCGCCCACTTGATAGATGAGGATACCGGTTGAGGTATCTCCACCAGGCGTGTATTCATTACCCGTTACTGTGTTCCCCAAAATCCGCCCTGTGGCTCCCCTGGATATCTGGATGCCATTCTGGGCGATGGTGGATGTGGGGCCAGCCCCCGTAATAGTATTGTCGACGATGTCCGCGTATGATCCAGCGCCATCCACCGTTATGCCATTCTTCTGATAACCACTGATGTCGTTGTTTTCGATGGTGGCATATCCGGTCTGGCCTGCAGAGGATTTACCAACCTCTATGGCTACGCCGTTCTGGCACCCACTGAAGGGATCATCGCGTACATCAGAAATCGTGTTGTCATGGATGTAGGCATAAGCCCCATCACGGACATAAATGCCGTAATGAATGCTTCCACAACCAGTAGGGCCGGGGCCGGTAACGGTAAAGCCGCTGATTTCTGCACTGGTTGAACCACCCGTGACTACGATGATGCTCTTGGTACCATCGGGGTTATTGACCAGTACAGAGGGGGCCTGGATCGTTGCGCCAGCGCTACCCTGGAGCGAGAGAGACTTGTCGATGGTAACCTGTTCTTCGAAGGTCCCTGCTTCAACATGTACCGTTGAACCGGCAGGCGCGTCATTAATTGCCGCCTGAACTGGGGTAGCCGATTCGGTGCAGGTATTGAAAGCATCCACTGGTTGTCCAGCGCAGCCACCGGCACCAAAGAAGCGATGAGTTACACCGGCATCCACGTACCAAGGGTCAGCGTTGATTATTGCATCTTCCGCTGCTTGCGAAGCCATGGAAACGGGATTTCCGCTTTCATCCACAAGCACGGAATCGGTCTCGGCGAGCGCAACGGCCACATCGGCCACATTCTCTTCCACGATGGGTTCATCCGTGGCTTCGATTGCGACGTCGCCGCTCTCTGCTGTTGCAGTTGCTTCTTCCACTGTCGCCGCGTCTGTTGGGGCTGCAGCTTCCTCGGTGGAAGTCGAGCTATCTTGTTGCTCCACCACTTCTGCGGTGGGTTGCGGATTATCTCCCGGATCGGCAAAGGCCGGCGCGGGTAACGCCAGGACCATGGAAAGCATGGCCAGCCCCGCACAGATCCGCACTAAGTTGGAATACTTCTTATTAGTCATAGATCTCCTCTTGAATTTCTTAATGTTTCCCCTGGGGGGAGGCTGAGTTTGCGGGAACCCCCAGGTAAATACCTAAAAAAAGTGCCTTACATTAATGCAAGGCGAATGTTAATCTATTGTCCCCTTAGGGCTCAGTGACAGTAGTCCGGTCTTGTCCTGACGATTTCAGGACAAATGTCACTTATAGGCGAGGCGTAATTGGAGATTGGGGATTTGTTCAGTATGAAACGGGTTAGGGAACAGTTTCTGTAAAAACTGGCAGGGACCCAGGATCGATATCTGTGGAAAGCAACGGGGCCAAGATCCAACCAGTCACCTCTTGGCGATCCGGGACACGAACAAGGATCCATTGGCCATCCTCGCTTCTGCCTATCAATTCCACGGCAGCCCCCTCCTCCAAAATATATTGAAACGAATAATCAACCCCTGGTCCAAAGCGCACATTGGCCCCTTTGGGGTTCTGCACACTGCCCAATGGGACCGGGGTTATGGAAGGCGAGGGAGTGGCATTAGCCACCTGGGAATTTCCAGTAACCGGAATGCTTGCCTGCTGCAGCAGGGTCGCGGAAGGCGTTATCGTGGCTTCCAGCAATTGGCCAAGTTGTTCTTCCAGTCGAGTGCGAAATGGCACGGCGCCCTCCAGGCTGGCCTGGGCTTGAGCTGGCGTTACCCCACCGATAAAGCCAACTAAAGTATTAATAACTGTATCCATATAACTCAGCATGTCCTGCTTTAGGGTGGCTACACAGACGGGAGCCTCCAGGTCTTGCACATCACGCCGATATTCCTGCAGGCGTAAGGTGGGGTCAGTGACTGCATTGCGCGGAAGGTTGAGCGCAACGACGGATGTGTCGTCAAAGGCGCGCAATAGCGAATCGAATGGAGCTATGGTGTTACGCAGAACGGAAAGATCACAAGGGTCACCCGCAGGCACACCTTTAACCAACCAGGCATTTGCCGCAAAACCGGCAACGAAGACCAGGACCGTGACCACAACGATTATCAAATTGTTCTTCATACTTCAAACTCCCCAAGAATCCCAACTGAATCAGACTCCAACCATATTTGGATTTATACCATCATACCCGCCAGTGGGAGGAGCCTGATATGGCCGTTGACAAGGAAAACCCATCCACCTAAACTAAGCAAATGCTTGCCCGGGTGCAATCGTGTGCCGTCCTCGGCCTGGATGGGGTCATTGTTGAAGTCGAAGTGGACACCAGCCGCGGCTTACCGAAAATCATCGTCGTTGGCCTCCCGGATGCCGCGGTGCAGGAGAGCAAAGAGCGCGTCCAGTCCGCCATCAAGAATTCTCAGATGGAATTTCCGCGAAAGCACATCACTGTAAACCTGGCACCAGCTTCTGTGCGCAAAGCTGGCCCAGTATATGACCTGCCCATCGCACTCGGCATTCTGGCCGCCAGCGGGCAGATCCCGGCGGCCGGTTTGGATGGCTCGCTGATTTTAGGAGAATTATCCCTGGACGGGAGTGTGCGCCATGTACGCGGGGTGCTGCCTATGGCTGCCTTGGCTCGCGAACAAGGCATCCGGCGCCTTTTCGTCCCCCAGGCCGATGCGGCCGAAGCACGCTTAATCCCAGATCTAGAAATCCTTCCAGTTGCCACTTTGGGAGATTTGATCGCCCACCTCACCAACCGAAAGCTCCTAGCGCCTTTTGATGCAGAGCCGGATCAGATATTCTCCGAGGAGCATGTATACACGGACCTGAGCGAGGTAAAGGGGCAGGAGCAGGTCAAGCGCGCTCTGGAGGTGGCTGCGGCCGGCGGGCACAACATATTGATGGTGGGCCCACCCGGCGCCGGCAAGACGCTGATGGCTCGCGCCCTGCCAGGCATCCTGCCCCAACTGGGCATCGACGAGGCGTTGGAGGTCACGCGGCATATACTCCGTTTCTGATCAGCTATCGGAGTTCGCGGCCGCTGATCCGCACGCGACCCTTCCGCTCCCCCCACCACACAATTTCGCACGCCGGGTTGGTAGGTGGCGGACACTGGCCCCAGCCTGGCGAAATCTCCCTGGCTCATATGGGCGTGCTGTTCCTCGACGAGATCGTGGAGTTTGCCCCACGGGTGCTGGAGGTGTTGCGCCAGCCGCTTGAAGACAAGGTGGTGACCATCAGTCGCGCCCAGGGGTCGCTTACCTTCCCGGCAAACTTCCAATTGGTGGGCGCTATGAACCCCTGCCCTTGCGGCTACTACGGCGACCCGGTCAAAGCCTGCACTTGCTCCTCCACGTCAATCACCCGCTATCAAAAACGGCTGTCTGGGCCGCTGCTGGATCGCATCGATATCCATGTGGAGGTGCCACGCGTGGAATATGAAAAGTTGAGCGACGCCCGCCTGGGGGAGCCTTCCGAGGTCGTGCGTCAACGTGTGGAAGCTGCAAGGCAGCTCCAGCGCGAACGCTTTGCCGGGGGGCGTGTGCATCACAACGCGGACATGGGTGTAGCTGAGGTGCGCAAGTTTTGCGAGTTGAACGAGGAGGGCCGCGGCGCTGATCAAAGCCGCCATGACCCAAATGCAGCTTACCGCCCGGGCTTACCACCGCATTTTGAAACTATCCCGTACCATTGCCGACCTGGCCGGCTCGGTCAGTATTGCTCCCAACCATTTAGCTGAAGCATTGCAATACAGGGCGCGCAACACATTCTTGTAACCCGTAGCTCCATTTTACAATTCGGTTACACGCCCCAAGTACAATGAATGAAGGGAACTATCCCTAAAGCGAGGAGATATATATGTCAACCCCCAAGCAAGCCGTTTTTCCTAAGAATGGAGCCAAGCCCATTGGGCCGTATACGCCAGCCATGCGCATCGGCGAGTTCTTGTTCACTTCCGGACAGATCGGGCTGGACCCGCAAACCGGCAAACTGGTCCCGGGTGGTGTAGCCGCCGAGGCGCGCCAGGTAATGAAAAACCTGGGGACTCTGCTTGAAGCCGGGGGCGCCAATTTTCATCAGGTCATCAAGACCACTATCTTCCTGACAAATATCGCCGATTTTTCCACTGTCAATCAAATCTACGCCGAACAATTCTCTGCCGAACCACCTGCCCGTTCTACCCTGCAAGTGGCCGCGCTGCCTGGCGGCGCCTTAGTGGAGATTGAAGCTATCGCTGCCCTTTAACATGTCCGGCGAACTAATCCTGTTGGTCGATGACGAACCCAATATCACCGACCTGGCAGCCCTTTACCTAAAGAAAGAAGGGTATCGCACCAAGGCGGTCTCGGATGGCGCCGCCGCGTTGGAGGCAGTGCAGCGGACGCGCCCAGCCCTGATGGTGTTGGACCTGATGCTGCCCCAGGTTGACGGTTATGAGGTGTGCCGCCGCCTGCGCGCCGACAACGACCCCACCCCTATCCTGATGCTCACCGCTCGCGACGACGACGTAGACAAGATCGTGGGGTTGGAAATGGGCGCCGATGATTATTTGACCAAGCCCTTCAACCCGCGCGAGCTGGTGGCGCGGGTGAAGGCCTTGGTGCGGCGCAGTTCCAATCCAATAAAAATTGCCGCTCCTCTGCAAATTGCGGATGTGACTATTGACCCCCCGCGGCGCGAGGTACACGTCGGGGACCAAAAAGTCGACCTGCGCACCCAGGAATTCGACCTGCTGGTTGCTTTTGCCCAAAATAGAGGCTTGGTGCTCACCCGCGAGCAGTTATTACAGCAAGCCTGGGGCTACGAATATTTCGGCGAAACCCGCACGGTGGATGTTCACGTAGCTCAGTTGCGCAAAAAGTTGGCCGGAAGCAAAGTAAGCATTGAAACGGTTACAGGCATTGGCTACAAGCTAACCTGCTGATGTTTAGCTCTATCCGCTCCCGGCTGCTCTTGACCTACTTTTTGCTTATCGCAGTCATCCTCGGCATTGTTACCCTGGCGCTGATTCTTTACCTGGTTAGCAACCCCCGGTTGGCGCGTGAGGCCGAAACCAACCTGACATTGGCAGCCGACGCGCTGGTCAGGCAACGCGCCGGGGGCCCCAGAGCCGTCGACGCTAACAATCTGGCTGAGACAGCCCAAGAAGCTGACCAATTGCTTAATGTGCGCGTCATCGTACTCGCCCAGAACGGGGAGTTGCTGGCCGACTCGCGTGCCGACACTGCCCCAGCTCTGCAAATTGATTCCCTTCAATTGCGTCGCGGTGCCGCGGTTGGAACTGCAGAACTTCAAGATGCCAATGCGGAGGCCTGGCTGTACACGGCACGACAATTTGCCGGCGGAGCCACCCTGTTGGTAGCTGTCCCCAGGCCGCGGGCGCCCTTGCTGGCCTTTTTTTCGGACGAGCGATTTAAACCGATTGCCAGGGCGGGCGTCGTGGCGCTTTTGCTCTCCATTTTTCTCGCCTTTCTTCTGACTCGGTCGATTACATCACCCTTGCAACGCGTCTCTTTGGCGGCCGACGAACTGGCCCAAGGTCACTTGAATAAAGTTAAGCCCGAGGGCCCCACCGAGATCCGGTCGCTGGCGCGCAGCTTCAATGAGATGGGCGACAAAGTGATCGCCGGGCAGCAATCCCAGCGCGACTTTGTCGCCAATGTTTCACACGAGCTGCGCACCCCGCTGACCTCTATACAAGGTTTTGCCCAGGCCATTCTAGATGGCACAGCCCGTGGAGGAGAAGCTGTAAAAAATGCAGCGCAGGTTATCCAAAATGAATCCAATCGCATGCAGCGGCTGGTGCAGGACTTGCTGGAACTGGCTCGCCTCGAAAGCGGAGGCCGTCCCTTAGAAAGGCACATCATTGAGCTTGGCACTTTGATTGGCGAGGTTGGAAAAAAATTCACTCCAATAGCCGCTAATGCAGGGGTGCTTCTTGATATCCCAAAAAGTGTTAAATTTGAAAGTCAACGGCGATTACGAGCGGCTGGTACAGGTTTTCTCCAATCTGGTGGATAACGCCCTAAAGTACAGTCCCAGGGGTGGAACAGTAATCATGTCTGCCAGTAAGACCGCGAAGAACATCGAAGTGAGCATCACCGACAGCGGCCCTGGGGTCCCGGCTGAAGAGGCCAAGCGGATTTTCGAGCGCTTTTACCAGGTGGATAAGTCCCGCAAAACCGGCGCGGGGCGCGGCGCAGGTCTTGGCCTTTCCATCGCCAAGCAAATCATCGACGCGCATGGCGGGAACATCCGCGTGGATAGTAAGCCGGGTCAGGGTGCCACGTTTATCGTGCGATTACCAGCCAGCTAAAAAGCACTATTCTTCGTAATCGAATAGAATTTCCACCATATGCCTGCTGTGAGCGTCGTGGTGCCCTGCTTTAATGAAGAAGCCACTATCCAGGAGCTACTGGAAGCCATCTATGGCCAGGATTTTCCCAAGCAACAACTCGAAGTTGTCATAGCCGATGGACAATCTACTGACGGCACCCTGGCGAGGATAGAGACTTTCCAAAAAGCTCATCCTGAATTGCCTATAAGAGTTGTCGGAAATCCCCAACGTGTCATCCCAGCCGGGTTAAACAAAGCCATCGCGGCTGCCAGGGGGAAATACATTGTGCGCCTGGACGCTCATTGCGTCCCGCGGGCCAACTACATTTCGCGCAGCATCGCCAACCTTGAGGCTGGCAAGGGCTGGAATGTAGGTGGTGTGTGGGAGATCAAGCCGGGTGCTCAGACCTGGATAGCCGCCTCCATCGTACAGGCCGCCAGCCACCCACTTGGCGTAGGCGACGCCTTCTATCGCTTCACCCAGCGCGCCCAAAGGGTGGACACCGTCCCGTTCGGGGCTTTCGAGAAAGGCATGATAGCCAAAATCGGTGGATACGACGAGACGCTACTGAGCAATGAGGACTACGAGTTCAACACTCGTATCCGCCAGGCCGGGGGGACCATCTGGCTGGATCCCGAGATCAAATCGGTTTATTACGCCCGACCCACCTTGCTGAGCTTGGCGCGTCAGTATGCCCGCTATGGCTTTTGGAAGCGCAAAATGCTGCGCCGCTATCCGGCCTCTTTGCGCCTGCGGCAGGCTGTACCACCGCTCTTTACCCTCAGCCTCGTTCTGCTATTTGGGCTGGGTTTTGTATGGCCTTGGCTGCACATTTTGCTGTGGGTCGAGGTGGTATCATACGTTACGTTGCTCTTCGTAGTAGCCGGGAAAATTACTCTCGAAAACGGGCAGTTAGGATTATTGGTAGGAATTCCTTTAGCAATGGCCACCATGCACCTTTCCTGGGGGGGTGCATTTTTGTGGTCTTTCTTTAGCCCAAACAAAAGGATGGTCTAATTTCCACGCGCATGGCACAAGTGAAACGCGGTACCACCGCCAAGGCCTGGCGGCTCGGCATTGGGGAGCGGCGCGTCACGCTTATCCTGGGCGATTTCCTGATGGCTTGCATCGCTCTGGGATTTGCTCTTTATTTTTGGGCGGCTGGTCTCAACATTGATAATGCCCGCGACGCTGTGCAATTCTTGCAACTGCGACCCCCCACCTGGTTCTACTTCTTGCCTCTATTCTGGCTGGTCCTGCTGATTGAGACCTACAGCCCGCACCGCGCCCTGAACTGGCGCCAAACCTTTACCGGACTGCTGGCCGCCGCCATCATCGGCATGGGTATCTACGTGGTCTTCTATTTCACCTCAGACCCAGGCTCTCTGCCTCGCCGCGGAGTAGCCAGTTTCGCGCTGCTCGCCTGGTTTCTGACCGCAGGATGGCGGCTGATCTATATCCGCGTTTTCACCTCGCCGCGCTTTACCCGCCGCGCTGTGCTTATGGGCGCCGGCACCAGCGGCCAAGCTCTGCTGGGAGTGATCGACAGCATCAAACCCGCGCCATATCACATCGTGGGTGTGCTCGATGATGACCCCAAAAAGAAGGGCCGCAAGCTGGCCGGCCATCTGGTGCGCGGCGGGGGTCGCATGCTGCTCCCCATGGTTGACAAGAGCGAGGTAACCGACATTTTGGTAGCCATTAATGGGCGCATGCAAGAACCCACCTTCCGGGCTCTGCTGGAAGCGCAGGAGCAGGGTATCGAGATCATTCGTATGCCTGTCGCTTATGAGGAATTGCTTGACCGCGTCCCCGTGAACTACCTGGAGGCGGATTGGTTGGTGCGATCCTTCGTGGACGACGCCCGCATTAACCGCTTCTACCAGATGGGCAAGCGCCTGATGGACATTATCGGCGGGCTGCTTGGTGTAGCCATTCTCATCATCCTCACTCCATTCGTAGCGCTGGCCATCTCCATCGATTTCGGGAAGCCCCGTCGTTTTCTTCCAAACGCGGGCCGGCAAAGGCGGCAAGCCTTACCGTATTATCAAGTTCCGCACCATGCGCGTGGATGCCGAGGAAGTCGGCAAGCCCCAGCTGGCCAAAGAAGACGACGCGCGCAGTTCACGTCTGGGCCGCTTTTTGCGCAAGACCCGCCTGGACGAATGGCCGCAATTCTTGAATGTTTTGCGGGGTGACATGTCCATCGTGGGACCCCGCCCCGAACGTCCCGAGTTGATGGAGCACTTTGAAAAACACATCCCGTTCTACCGGGCACGTTTGCTTGAAAAACCTGGCATCACAGGTTGGGCGCAGGTCAATTTCGGTTACTACGCCACCCTGCAAGAAATGTCCATCAAGCTGGAATATGACTTGTACTACATCAAGCACCGTGGCCCCATGCTGGATTTCGTCATTCTCCTGCGCACGATCGGCACCATCTTCGGCTTTCGAGGGCGCTAATTGGCTCGCGTTCTGGTCACCGGAGGAGCCGGGTTCATCGGCTCACACTTAGCTCGCACGCTGGCTGCCCGTGGTGATCAGGTGCGAGTCTTTGACAACTTCTCCACCGGGAAAGAAACCAACCTTGCGGGCGCCAAAGGAAATATCGACATCCTGCGGGGGGATTTACGCAATTCGGAAGATGTGAAACAGGCGGTCGCGGGGATTGAGCTAATCTTCCACGAGGCCGCGTTTGTATCCGTCCCCGAGTCTATTGAGAAACCGCGCCTCTGCTATGAAGTCAACGTCAACGGCACCATCGAATTGCTGGAGGCGGCGCGGGCGGCAGGCGTAGGCCGCGTGGTGCTGGCCTCCAGCGCCGCGGTTTACGGGGACAACACGCAGCTACCCTTGGCCGAAGCGCAGCCGACACAGATTCTCTCGCCCTATGCGGCGTCGAAGCTCTTCAATGAAAACTTGGCCCAGCTTTATACCTCCAGTTATAGGCTATCGGTGGTAGCCCTGCGCTATTTCAATGTATATGGCCCGCGCCAATTACCCACGTCGCAATATGCGGCAGCCATTCCCAAATTCATCCAGTGCCTGCAATCTAACCAGGCCCCGCTGGTTTTCGGTGATGGCAAACAGACGCGGGACTTCATCCATGTGGCGGATGTGGTCCAGGCCAACCTAGCCGCGTGTGATCAAGCTGGTGCTTCCGGTAAAGTGTTCAACGTCTGCTCCGGGGTGGAGACGACTGTATTGGATGTATTGAATGGGCTATACCCGCATTTTCCGAACGCTCCACAACCTGAATTTGCGCCCACCCGCATCGGGGACGTACCCCGTTCCTTGGGCGATGCTCGGCTGGCCGCCAAAGAGTTGGGTTTCAAAGCCCGTGTAGATTTGGCCGCCGGCCTTAAACAGTGCGTGGATGAATGGCAGATATGAAAGTCAATTCCTGGCTGAGAGGCAACCGCTTGTTCATCGCCGACGTTATATTGGTGGCGCTTAGCGTGGTGGCCAGCTTCTTCCTGCGCCTCAACCTCGAACAATTCTTCCTGGATTATCTGCCGGCCTTCTTCTGGATGCTCCTGGTGGCATTGCTGGTAAAGCCTCTGGTCTACCGCAAATTCGGGCTCTACCAGCGCGTGTGGGCTTATGCCAGTATCGCCGAGATGAAACTAATCATCATTGCGGTTAGCGTCGCTTCCCTGATCGTGGCTGTGGTGATTTATTCCCTGTACTTCCTGCGTGTATTTGCCCCATTCGCGCTTTCCCTGCCAGTTTTCGATTGGCTGGTGTCCTTGGCAGTCGTGGGTGGGCTGCGATTCGGCTTGCGCTTGCTGGCCGAAAATCGCAGCGCCATCGAGCGTGTATCCGGCGCCCGGCTGCGCAAAGTGCTGGTGGTGGGCGCCGGAGATGCCGGAGCGCTGGTGGTGCGCGAGATGCAAAAGAACCCCCAGGCCGGTCTGGCGCCGGTAGGCCTGCTGGACGACGACCCGGCCAAGCGCGGCCAGCGCATCCATGGAGTTCCTGTATTGGGCGCCATTGCAGACCTGGCTCGCATTGCCAAGATGCACCAGGCCGAAGAGGTGGTGATGGCAATCCCCAGCGCACCCGGCACTGTGCTGCGCCAGGTTTCCGAGGCCAGCGAGCAAGCTGGCTTACCCTTCCGCACCATGCCGGGTCTATATGAGCTTATCGGCGGGAAAGTTAGTGTGAACCGCCTCCGCGAAGTGGACATTACCGATCTTTTGCGCCGCAAGCCATCCCAGATCGACCGGCAAAGTGTAGGCAAGAGCTTGCGCGGCAAACGCATCCTGGTCACTGGCGCCGGCGGCTCCATAGCCAGCGAACTGTGTCGGCAGATCGCCCGCTGGCAGCCTGCCGGCATTACTCTGCTGGGCCATGGCGAGAACAGCATCTTTGAGATATTGCTGGAACTCAGCAGCGAATATCCCAATTTAAGGTTGGAACCAATCATCGCTGATATCCGCGAGCCCGAGCGCATTGAGGCGGTATTTAAACAAGCCAAACCTGACGTTATTTTCCACACCGCCGCCCACAAGCATGTGCCGTTGATGGAAGCCAACGTGCCCGACGCTGTGACCAACAATGTAGGCGGCACCCAGACCGTGGTGGTCGCCGCTCAGCACGCCAAAGTACCGCGCCTGGTGATGATCTCCACTGACAAGGCGGTAAAGCCCGCCAGCGTGATGGGCGCCACCAAACGCATCGCCGAGTGGATCGTGCTGGACGCCGCGGCGCGCTCGCACAAGGCTTATTCGGTGGTGCGCTTCGGCAACGTGCTGGGCAGCCGCGGCAGCGTGGTGCCCTTGTTCAAGCAGCAGATCGCTGCGGGCGGACCCGTCACCGTCACCCACCCGGAAATGGAGCGCTATTTCATGACCATCCCGGAGGCGGTGCATTTGGTGCTGCAGGCTGCCGCCTTCGAGGAAAACGGCAAGGTGTACATGCTTAACATGGGAGAGCCAGTAAGCATCCTTGAATTGGCCAACGACTTGATTCGCCTCTCCGGCCTCAAGCCGGGGGACGATATCCGCATCGAGTTCAGCGGGTTGCGGCCCGGCGAGAAACTAAAGGAGCAACTCTGGGAAGATGGAGCGGAGTATGAGAGCACCTCCCACCCGGATATCCGCCGCGTCATCGAGCCCGAAAAGCTGAGCGGAAAAAAACTACAAGACGCGGTCAAGAAGCTTCTGGCCGCTGCCAGTGCGCCCAATCAGAAAAACCTCATCAAACAGTTGCAGCAACTGCTGCCCGGCTCCGAGGTGGGCAGTGCGCCGCCGCCTGACTTCATATCCGTAGCCTGATGTCAGCAAGCCATCCCGCCCCAGCCAACTGGAACCAGCTGATCGCGCAGCTGCCCAACCCCCACCTGCTGCAGACGTCAGAATGGGCACAAGCCAAGCAGCCTTTCGGCTGGACGGCGCATTATCGCACCTGGGAGGATTCCTCCGGGAAGCTGGAAGCCGCGGCGCAGATCCTGCAGCGCAGTGTGCGCATCCCAATACTGAGCCGTGAGCTTTGCATGCTGTACGTCCCCAAGGGGCCGCTGCTGAAGGATTGGAACGACGCCGGTTTGCGTCGGCGCGTGCTCAGCGGCCTGCGCGACGAAGCCAGCGCCCTGGGCGCTTTCTTCATCAAGATAGATCCAGACCTCAATTTGGGCACGGGGGTTCCGGGCGAGGATGGCCAGGAAAATCCCCGGGCGCAAGAATTCATCGGTGAAATGAAAGCGGCCGGCTGGCGCTTTTCCAACGAGCAGGTGCAAATGCCCAATACCATGGTAATAGACCTGCGCAAGTCGCAGGAAGAGCTGCTGGCGGAGATGAAGCAGAAAACGCGTTACAACCTGCGGCTGGCCGAGCGCAAGGGCGTGGTACTACGCCGGGGCGGGCCGCAGGATTTCCCGACGCTGTACCAAATGTACGCCGAGACCTCGGTGCGGGACGGCTTCGTTATCCGCAGCGAGGAGTATTACCGCGCAGTGTGGGATTCCTTCTATCAAGCCGGGTTGCTCATCCCGCTGGTGGCCGAGGTGGACGGTGAAGCCGTGGCCGGCCTGATGCTATTCGTGTTCCAGAAACAATCCTGGTACATCTACGGAATGTCGCGCAATGTGGCCCGCGAGTGGATGCCCAATTATCTGCTGCAATGGGAGGCGATCAAGGCCAGCCAGGAGGCAGGCTGCGACACCTATGACCTATGGGGCGCGCCGACTGAATTCAATGAGAGCGACCCCATGTGGGGCGTTTATCGCTTCAAGCAAGGCCTGGGCGCCACAGCCGTGCGCCACATCGGCGCCTGGGACCTGCCCGTGCAGTCGCTAGCCTATTCAGCCTATACACAAATCCTGCCGCGCCTCATCGCGGTGATGCGCTGGCGCGGGCGCAGCCAGACGCGCCGGCAGGTGCTTTCAGGGGAGCCAGGATGAAATCGCTGCCGCGCGTCAAACTGGCGCAACTCCCCACGCCGGTCGAGATGATGGCGGGACTCTCCGCTCAGTTGGGCGTCCCGCAATTGTGGGTCAAACGCGACGATGAGACGGGGCTGGCGTTGGGTGGCAACAAGACACGCAAGCTGGAACTGCTGTGCGCTGCGGCGCGTGACGAAGGCGCCAAACTGCTCATCACCGCCGGAGCGATCCAATCCAACCATTGCCGGCAGACGGCCGCAGCCGCGGCCAAGTTGGGAATGAACTGCATCCTGGTGCTGGTCGGGGAGCCGCCCAGGCAGCCCTCCGCCAACCTGCTGCTGGACGGCCTGCTGGGCGCCGAAATCCGCTGGGTGACGCAGGAGCAGCGCGAGGTCACGCTGGAGGCTGTTTACAACGAGCGCAAGGCGGCCGGGGCGCAGCCCTACCTGATCCCATATGGCGGCTCCAGCCCGTTGGGAGCGGCGGCGTATGCGTACGCACTGGAAGAGCTGCTGGGCCAGGGACTGGACCCGGACTGGATCGTGTTTGCCAGCTCGTCCGGCGGAACGCAGGCCGGACTGGTGGCTGGATCCAGGCTACTGGGCTACCAAGGGCAGATTCTGGGCATTAGCGTGGACGAGACTGCCAAGATACTGAAGCCGCATGTGGCGAAACTGGCCGCGGAAACTGCGGAGTTGTTGGGCGAAAAGATCGCCATTGGTGAGGACGCAGTACTTGTGAACGACAAGTACCTGGGCGGGGGATACGCGGTGATGGGCAAGGCGGAAGCCGAGGCCATCCGGCTGTTCGCCCGCCACGAAGGCCTGCTGGTGGACCCGGTGTACACGGGTCGGGCAGCGGCGGGCCTGATCGACCTGGCGCGCAAGGGCTTTTTCAACCAGGCCAAGACGGTGCTGTTCTGGCATACCGGCGGCACGCCGGCGCTGTTCACGGACAGGTACGGGGAGCTGCTGGCCAAATGACTGGGTATATAATCGGTATTACCTCTTGACAATTACCATAAAAGCTGTCGAGGCCACCGATTGTGTACCTGAGGAAATCGCTGGATATTCCTTGTTACCACGATGAAGAATGCGACGGGCGCGGACATCCAATGGGGATAAAAGGCAAATCAATTCCACCTGCGACACGTATCTTTGCAATTTCAGATATTTACGATGGGCTAACCTCTGATCGACCCTACCACGAAGCTGCGTCGAGAAAAAAGGCCTGGGGTACTATAAAGGGGCAATCCGGAAAATATTTTGACCCGAGTGTAGTCTCTGTCTCTCTTGCGGAATTTGCCTACCTAACCGCTTGCCTGCCCCAGCCGCGGTAACAAAAATGAACAGCAGTTCTGCAATTCAAAGTCAGTATTTTGAGGCATTGTTTCGAAATTCCCCCATTGCGATAGTAACGCTTGATTCAGACCACAAGGTGGTTTCGCTTAATTCATCTTTCGAAAAGTTATTTGGTTTCTCGCAAGAAGAGTTAATCGGTAAAACCATTGACGATTTCATTTCTAACCCGACAACACGACAAGAAGCAAAGTCTTATACCGAGGCGGTTCAGAAGGGGGGGACTATCTCTGAACAAGCTCAGCGAGTAAGAAAGGGTGGAGGCCTTGTTGATGTCGCCATCAGAGGGGTGCCCGTTATCGTTGAGGGGAAACAAGTCGGCGCACTTGGTATGTACATTGATATTACTGAACAACTGGCCACGCAAAGGAAGCTGGCACAAAGCCAACTCAGGTTCAGGAGCCTATTTGATTACTCACCCATAGCTCTTTGGGAAGAGGACTGGAGTTATGCAAAAAAGGAAATAGAACGTCTCCGCCAAGAAGGAGTCAAAGATCTATCTGCCTATTTTCATGAGAATCCAAGTCAAACTACGAAATTCGCGAAAAAAGTGCGGGCCATTGACTTCAACCGTGCAGCCGTGCAATTGTTTTCAGCTAAATCAGGTCGGGGGTTGGTTGAAAAATTCCATGAAACATTTACAGATGATTCCTTTCGGTTTTTTATTGGTGCGCTTTGCGCATTTTTTTTAGGAGAATCCAAATGGATGGCTGAGGCCGAAATGTTAACGCTTAACGGCCAGGCAAGAAAGTTCTCAATGCTAGCTTCCATTCCTCCGTTAACAAGTAACACGTGGGCAACAATCTACTTATCTGCTTTAGACATCACGGAGACTAAACTCCTTCAAGATGAGTTGGCCGAGGCGCTTCGCAAAATGGAAGTTCTAGCACTTACGGATGGTTTAACCGGGGTGTTAAATAGAGGCGCTACTACGGATAACCTGGCCACGGAAATTGAGAGGGCAACACGAGAAGGAACATCATTGGCTATTGCCCTGGTTGACATTGATAAGTTCAAGCAAATAAACGATACGTACGGCCATAATTCCGGTGACCAAGCATTGAAATTTGTGGCAAATGAACTTAATGTCAATACTAGAAAATATGACCGAGTTGGTCGTTGGGGTGGCGATGAGTTCCTGGTGATTTTACCGAAGGCTGATAGTGAAACCGCTAGAAAAATAGCGACCCGTATTTGCAACTCGATATCGTCCCAAAAAATACATACGGATGACAGCCAGGATATTGGACTGACCATGAGCATAGGTATTTGCGTCCTTGACCACGTATCAAATCCACCTACGGTTGAAGAAATGATCTCGAAAGCCGATGAGGCGCTTTATTCCGCGAAAAGCCAGGGAGGGA
Source organism: uncultured Chloroflexia bacterium (assembly GCA_963797275.1). Classification (GTDB taxonomy): domain Bacteria; phylum Chloroflexota; class Anaerolineae; order Anaerolineales; family UBA11579; genus JAMCZK01. The sequence continues at coordinate 137,561 of CAWCOT010000003.1, forward strand.
ACCAAACCGTTGTCTATCAGTCAAATCGCCCATAGAATCCGGACCAACAAAATCTATAAATATTCTTAATTATCGCGGTGTGAAAACTAACCAAGGTGACTTACCCAATTTTATTTCTGGGTAATCGGGGCATTTTTGCATCAGGATTGTCTTCTCAATAAGAATAATAGGCATCGACTTATCTACTATGCCTTCCGCAACAGCCGCTATCATCGGCTTGGAAACAGGCGCCGGTAATGCGTGGAAATGAGAGCCACGGCTCTGTCGATGCCGCGCTCGGTTCTCGGGCAGCTGGTGCCAGCGGCTGGCGCCGGAGGGGTGCGGCAGCGGCACCAGCCAGCGGCCGCCCTGCTCGTGCTCGGTTCCAATTAAGTCTTCGAGGGCCAGTTTAGGCGAAAAGAACTGCTGGATGGCCAGGCGGCCGATAGGGATAATGAGTTCGGGGTTTACCAATTCGATTTCACGCGCAAGGAACGGGTGACACAGGTCCTGCTCTGCTCGCGTGGGAACACGGTCACCTCCACCGGATTTTTGTTTGCCGGGGAAGCATTTGGTGACCGCGGTCATGTATTGAGTCTGGCGGAACCATATTTCATCGATGCCGGCTGCGGCCAACCACTGGAACAGGCGCCTGCCGCTGCCGGCGTTGAAGGGCCGCCCGGCCTCCACCTCGGTGACGCCCGGCGCCTGACCAATGGTTATGATGTTGGCGCCCAACTTCCCCTGGGTAACAGCCGGCGGCACCACATAATAGCCTGAGGCCAGACAGGCACGGCAAGCGCGCATCTCCTGCTGCAAGTGTTCAAATTGCTGGGTTCGCGAAGCCAACGCCTTACTCTCCAGAAATCTCGCGCCAGGTACCTTGGAAATACAGAGCGTCTTCTTCCATGACGGGGCTTTCGCACAGAATGCGGCCGCGGCAGCCCGAAGCATGCAGGGCTTTGAATAACTCTTCAAGGTTGAAATCCGACTCCTGCATGGCGAGATGATTTTTCTCACCCTTGGGTGTGTAGGCGATGCCGGAGAGGTGGCAGCTCAAATTTTGCAGCGCCTCCTGACCCAGCGCTTGCCCATACTGGTTGAACACCTGCATCCACTCGGCGTAGCTATTCAAGCTGCCATCGCCCTTGCGGGCATGCAGGTGAGCAAAATCCAAGCAAGGCTGGACGCCGGGTATCCCTTTGGCCATTAGCAGGGTTTCCTGCAAGGTGCCCAACTGGCCGGACTTACCCATGGTCTCGGGCCGCAGGGTGACGGGGTTGCCTTCTGCCCGCAATTGCTCCACGCAGCCCGCCAGCCTGTGCAGAGCCAGCGGCATAATCTCGTCAGGAGTCTTGCCTTGATAGCCCCCGGGATGGAAGATGATCTGAGTGGCCCCAGCCAGATTGCCGTAGTGGGCGGCGTCCATCAGGCGACGGCGGGCATTGGGCCATTCGTCGTCGCTGGCGTTCAGGTTGATGTAATAGGGGGCGTGGATGCTCAGCCAAACGCCGGTTTGGTCCACGGCGGACTTGATAGCGGCGCAGGTGGCCTCACTGACGCGCACCGACTGTACCCACCCCAGTTCGAGCGCGCCCAGACCCAGCGAGGCCATATGCAGCACAGCGCCCAGGCTGCCGCCCGGCTTTTTGGGGTTACTGCGCGGCGAACCAACGGTTCCAAAGCGAAAGGATTGGTTGCCTTCTTGTGCTTGTTCTTTCAATAGACTGGCCCGAATCTAAAGTTTTTTTGGCGGCAAAAATGCTGGCGGAACAAAGTGCTTCGATATTCCTTGCCGGTAAGGCCTCTACCCCGCTCAGAATGACATGTTTTACTGACCCAACAAACGGGCCCAAAGGGGCAGACCTAAAACCAACAAACCAATGACAACTGCAATAATAACGGCCACGACCACCGCGGCTGCGCTCACGTCTTTGGCAACTTTGGCCAATTCGTGCTGGCTGGGGCTGGCCAGGTCGACGATGGCTTCCATACCGGTGTTGAAGAACTCGCTGGCCCACACCAACCCCATGGCCAGAATCAACAGCCCCCAACTGCCGATATCGACACCCAGCCACAGGCCTACAACAATCACCGACACGCTGACAATGGTGTGCACCCAGGCATTGGGCTGCGTACGCAGGACGTGTGCCATGCCGGCAAAGGCAGGCCTAAATGAAGCCAGGCGTCCGCGAACGAATTTCATCATTGAGCTATCTTACTCCGCGACATGGATGGATACGCCCAGGCTGGCCAGAATACGATCCTGGGCAGCCCACATGCGCTCTTTCTCGGCAGGCTCGGCATGGTCGTGTCCTAGCAGATGCAACACGCCGTGCACGGTCAATAATTGCAGTTCCTGCTCCAGTGGATGCCCGGCGACCTGCGCCTGGGCTTGCGCCCTGGGTACCGATATGACGATATCGCCCAGGTAGGGCAAATCTTCAACTCCCAACTCACCTGAGGGAAAAGAGAGCACGTCCGTGATATGGTTCTCACCTAGGAACTGTATATTCAAGTCCTGCAATTTGGCGTCCCCTGCCAGCATCAGGCTCAATTCGCTGGAAAGGGTTTGTCCCTGGTCGAGCAGCGCGGCCTCCACGGCCCGGCGCAAAAGATCTCCAGCGTCCGGCGCCCGAACACCTTCCTCGACAACTAATTGCAGCGTCATTCGGGCTTAATAGCACCCAAATTAGGTTGGGCATCCAGGGAGCTGATGGTGCTTTCATTCAGTTCGGGATAGATCAGCCTGGGATGGTAAACGCCGCGCAGCGCCGAAACATATACATCCTGAATGGCCCTGAGGTCCTGCATGGTCAGGTTGGTATCATCCAACTGCTCCTGGGCCAGGCGGTTGTCGATGACACTTTTTACCAGGGCGCGTAATTCCTCGCGCGTCTTGGGACGCTCGGCACACGTGCGCGCTTCGCAGCCATCCGCCAGCATCACCAGGGCAGTCTCACGCGATTGCGGGCGGGGTCCCTGGTAGCGGAAATCGGCAATGTTTATCTTCTTTTCGTCACCACCTGCCGCCTCCAACGCCTTGGCGTACTGATAGCGGGTGATGAGGGTGCCATGGTGCTCGGAAATGAAATCCTGGATGCGCTTGGGCAGGTGGTATTTGCCAGCCAGGCGCAAGCCGTCCGGCACGTGCTGCAAAATGACTTTGGCACTCTCCTGTGGCGTTAAGGCATCGTGCGGATTCTGGCTGCCAGGAACCTGGTTCTCAATGAAATAGGCTGGTTGGCGGGCCTTGCCTGCGTCGTGATACAGGGCACCAATGCGGGTGAGCACCGGGTCAGCCCCAATGGCCTCGGCAGCCTGTTCCGACATATTCGCCAGCAGCAGGCTGTGTTGATAGGTACCGGGTGCGTTGCGCAGGATGAATTGCAAGAGCGGGTGGTCGGGGCGGGCCAGTTCCAACAACTGGATGGTAGTGGTCAGACCCAGCCATTGCGACAACAGCAGCTGCAACACGATGGTGAGACTGGCCGAGCCGAAACCGTTCAACGCCGCGGCTCCGGCCAGGGTGAGGATGCCCAGCAAATCCGTGGTGGCCAGGGGAAGCCGGTAGGCCAGCAAGACCGCCAACCCGGAAATAGCTATGGCCGCCCCGGCCCAGAAATAGGCCATGACCCGCTGGGCGCGCCTGAGCAATAAAATGCCAAATAAGCAACCTACAAAATAGTACAGGGTAAGGTCAAAGCCATTGGGCATGTCATAAGCGATCAGGACGCTGAGCGCGAAAGCAAACACAATGGCGGCTTGCGAATCGTAGAGTGTGGCAACCAACAAAGCAAAGCCGGCTACTGGGAAGATGTACGGGATGACGGTACGGTCCAAGACAATCAGCCGGGCCGTGACAAGGAAAACCACAAAAAGAACAGCCACCAGCATGATGCCACGTAAATCATTGATTAGTTTGGGGCGGCTCCAAAGGAACAAAGCCGCCAGCACGAAAATGGCCAGCGCCAGGGCTGCCGCACCGGCGTAATCCTGCCAACGTGCTTCGGGCTGTACCAGGCCGAACTGCTGGAGCGCTTCAATATCGGCGTCGGAAACTACCTGGCCACGCTGCACGATCCCTTCATCACTCAAGAAGGTACGCGTGACGGGCTCCACGGCGGCTCGGGCTTCATCCTGCGCCTGAACGGTGAGTTCTTCGGAATAGAAACTATTGGGCACCACAAAAGCGGCCGCCAGAGCAGCCACAATGCTGGCCTGATCTTCAGGCAGGGAAAGCGTGACCAGCGCAGGGACGCTGCGACGGGATTCGTCCAGGCGATTCTGGCGAATGCTGCTGCGCATCACCTGCTCCAGCACCACGATGGCTTCCTGCTGCACGTTTTGCCAGGCGGTCTCGTCCAGGAGCAGGATACTTTGGGAGGCCTCCTGGTCCAGGTTGACGGATTGCAGCGCGGAAAGATCGCTAATTTTCTGATCCAGCGAGCCATAGCTGTCCTGCCTCACACTATCAATAAAGGTGACAGCATTGCGCAGTAATTGCAGTTGGTCGCGCGCCACGGCTGCATCCGGTGGGCCGTAAATGGCCGCCACCGCATCGGCAGCCTCCTCGCGCGCCTGGGTGGTGAGGACTTCACTTTGGTAGCTGAGCGTATAGGGAGCCAGCACATCCTGGCCGGCGACCTCCCCGGACTGCAGGCGCAGATTGGACTGCCGCGCTGAATAAGGCAATACTAGTACACCCAGCGAAATAGCCAGGGCAAGCAGCCAAAGCACTCCAAAGAAAAGAAGGCGACGGGTTGTCCAGCGCGAAATGCGCCGGGGTTTCAGTTCTTCTGCCATAAGTTTTGAGGGTGGTTCAGCTTTGCAGTTTATTGCGAACGAGTTGACTTACCTGCCCCCCGTCCGCCCTGCCCTGCAGTTTGGGCAGAACTGCCTTCATAACTTTGCCCATGTCGGACGGGGTTGTGGCGCCCACCTCGGCGATGGCGGCATCCACCAAGGCCTCAATCTCTTCGGCGCTCAGGGACTGAGGCAGGTAAGCTTCCAACACTTTCATTTCCGCCTTGGCATTTTCTGCCAGGTCAGGGCGATTAGCTTTACCAGCCTCATCCAGCGCCTCCTGCCGGTTCTTGACCTCTTTTTGCAACAAGGCCAATATGGTCGAATCCTCCAAATCACCGTGTTTCTGGACTTCGGCCTCTTTTATGGAGGCCAAGGCCATGCGCAAGGTGTTCTTGCTGACGATGTCATTGGAGCGCATGGCATCCTTGAGGGCAGCTTCCAATTCTTGCTTGATAGCCATAACCGAAAAATTATACCGTGACTACCCCATGGGGTGCTGCATGGGATGCCCGCCTAACACATGCAGATGCATGTGCTGCACAACCTGGTTCCCGTCCGCACCCGTATTCATGATCAGGCGATAGCCGCTCTTGGCGATGCCTTCCGCCTTGGCAATCTCGGGGACCACAGTAAGCATGCGGCCCACCACGGGTCCGTCGTCCGGGGTCAATTCGTTAGTATTGGTGAAGTGCTTGTTAGGGATAATGAGGATGTGCACGGGCGCCAGTGGGTGGATATCACGGAAGGCAGTAATGTGTTCATCTTTGTACACCTTTTCAGAAGGCAGATCTCCAGCCACGATCTTACAAAAAATACACTCCGCATCTGGCATAGGCACCTCGAAATTGATTTTAGCACGAGGGCGTAGCGACCTAGGGAGAGTATTGCACGATCAGGTCGGTGGCCCACCTGGCTTCGGCGCTATCCGGAGCTAAGGCTATAACCCGGTTGAAATGCCCGAGTGCCTCTGACGTACGCTCGCGTCCCAAAAGAAATAGACCTAGATACAAGTGGGCGGGGACGTAATCCGCGTCCATGTCGAGTGCATGGTTGAGGAAGACTTCAGCGCTTAGGGGATATCCCAGCGAAGCAGATGCCCGCCCCAGCAAGACCAGGATCTGAGAAGTGGGGCCGCTGATCTGCAGTGCCTTTTGAGCCGCCGGAATTCCCAATTCCTCGACATACAGCTCACTATCCACGCTGAACTGCGCCAAGAGCACCCAAACTTGCGGGTCATCTGGGGTCAGTTTGGCCGCATTTTCGAAGTGCTCTTTGGCATTTATCGGGTCGCCAGCCAGCATGGCTTCCTGGCCCCACTGGACGTATATAGATGGGTTCTCCGGGTCCAATTGGGCGGCCACATAATAATGAAGGGTGGCCTGGTCAAAGTCGCCTTTGCGCTGCCAATACAAGGCGTTGAAGAGCTGGGCAGCCATCGAATCCGGGTTTAGCTCCAAGGCATGTTCTAAAGACGCCTGGCTGTCCTCCCCGGTCTGGTATTGCGCCTCACCCAGGTAGGCCCAGGCCTCGGCGTATTGCGGGTCCAGTTGGACCGCCTGCAGCAAAGCCGTGCGGGCCAGCTCCCACTCGCCGATGGCGGCCAGGGAGCGCCCAGTGGCGGTGTACAGGTAAGCCGGATCGTCGTCCAACTGGCCGGTTTGGATGCCACGCGCCAGGGTGCGGGCCTTTTCTGCGTCGGGATGATCGGAAAACATGACCTGCTGTAACAGGGGCAGCGCCTCGGCAGGGTCCGTGGCGGCTAGCTGCAGGCCGTGCTGGAAAGATTGCCCTAAGGTATCCGCGGTGGGCTGCGGCGTCAGCGTGGGAATAGCCCCCTGCACCGGCGAAAGCTTACGCAGCAGGGCGTTGGGAACAACCAACAGGAGCAGCAAGCCTGCGAGGACGCCCATCCAGGCGTGGCTGATGAGGAAACGTGTCATGACCGTAGCTACACCAGATTAACCACAAAGCGCATAAAGAACAATAGCTGAAATTTGGGCGACAAATGTCAGTTCAAACCCTCGCGGTATAATGCCGTCGAGCCACCCTTAAATTTCACCCTCGAGGTTGCATGGATTTCCAATTAAGCGACGAGCATCGCATGGTGCAAAACATGGTACGGGAATTTGCCCAAAAGGAAGTGATTCCCGTCATAAAGGAATGGGATCGCAAGCAGGAAATGGCCCCATTTATTTTGCCGCGCATGGCCGAACTGGGCATCCTGGGCATCAATATCCCTGTACGCTACGGCGGGCAGGGCTTCGATTATATTAGCCTGGGCTTGGTGTGCGAGGAGCTGGAAGTTGCCGATACCACCCTGCCGCGTGGTCATGTCGGTACACATGGGCCTCAACAGCATGGCCTTGCTGCAATGGGGCACCGAGGAGCAGAAGCAGAAATTCCTGGTGCCGCAGGCCAAGGGCGAGAAATACGCCTGCTTCGGCCTAACGGAACCGGGCGCAGGCTCCGATGTGGCTGGCATGAAGGGCACAGCAAAGAGGGTCGGTGATGAGTACATACTTAATGGCGAGAAAATGTGGATCTCGCTGGCCACTAAGGCGCACCACGCCCTGGTGGTGATGCGCACCAACTCGGAGGCCGCAGACCCGCACGAAGGGCTTTCGGCCTTTATTTTGGAGCTGGAGCGTGAGGGTGTGAAGACCGGTGACATCCACGGCAAGATGGGGGTGCGCGCCGGTTCCACTGGCTGGATCTCTATGCAGGATGTGCATGTACCCATCGAGAACCGGCTAGGCGAAGAGGGCGAAGGTTTCAAGATCGCCATGTCCTGCCTGGACGACGGCCGCTACACCGTAGCGGCCGGGGCCACGGGTCTGATCCGCGCCAGTCTGGAAGCCAGCGTGAAATATGCCAATGACCGCAAGGCCTTCGGCCGTGAGATCGGCAAGTTCCAGTTGGTGCAGCAGAAGATCGCCTACATGGTGCAATCCTACGAAGCTGCCCGGCTGCTGTACCTGCAGGCGGGTTGGATGAAGAACCAGGGACAGCGCAATACGCGTGAGACTTCGCTGGCCAAGTGGTTCGCCACGGACGCCTCGTTTGAGGCGGCCAGCGAAGCCATCCAGGTTCATGGCGCTTATGGCTTCAGCGACGAATACGACGTGGAGCGTTATCTGCGCAATTCCAAAGGCGCGGTCATTTACGAAGGCACCAGTGAAATCCACCAACTGATGCAAGCGGGCTATGCCCTGGGTTATCGCGATGATGCTGAGCTGCGCTGTGAATTGCCCGCTTACGATGCCGAATTCTGGCAGGCCGAAAAATAGTCTAATCGGAGGATGTATTGAAGATTGCAGTCTTTGTCAAACAAGTGCCCGATTCAGCCGCCAAGATCACGGTTGAGAACGGTGTGGTGAATTGGGGCGACGCTCCCCTGGTGATCAATCCCTGGGATGAGTACGCCGTCGAGGCAGCCCTGCAATTAGCCGAAAAGCACAGCGGCGAAGTCACCGCCCTCAGCCTGGGCGGCGAAAGCGCCAAAGAGGCGCTCAAGCACGCCCTGGCAATGGGCTGCGCCGCAGCCACACTCATCTCCGACCCAGCCCTGGTTACCCCAGATGCGACTGCGGCAGCCAAAGTTGCCGCGGCTGCCATCCAGAAGCTGGGGGATGTGGATATCGCTGTTTTTGGCAAGCAGGCCATCGATTCGGACACCGGGGTGATGGCGGCCATGGCCGCCCGCGTGCTGGGTTGGCCGGCGCTGACCTTGGTGGCCGCTATCCAGCAACTGGACCCGAGCGCCAAATCCATCAGAGTGGAGCGCGGCATTGAAGAAGGTCGCCAGGTAGTTGAGGGCAAGCTGCCTGCCGTGCTCAGCATCGTCAAGGATTTTGGCGAGCCACGTTACCCCTCTTTTATGGGCATTCGCAAGGCCTCCAAGGCCGAGATCCCGGTATGGTCGCTGGGCGACCTGGGCATTTCGGTGCCGGAAACGAAGGTTACATGGCCTGAGATCATGAGCCCCCCAGCGCGTGAAGTAAGCAACGAGATCATCAACGGCGCAAGCTCGGATGAAATTGCCGCCAAGCTGGCCGACAAGATCATCGCAGAGGGGGTGCTGTAATGGCGGGCAAGATCCTGGTTTATGTCGACCAATTCAAGGGCAGCGTCCTACCTGCCTCCTGGGAGGCGGTCAGCGCCGCTCGCAAGCTGGCTGATTCTATGGGCGCCTCGGTCAGCGCTGTTGTACTGGGCCTGCAGGCCGAGAGCCTGGGGCAGACCGCCATCCATTACGGCGCCGATGAAGCTCTCGTGGCGGACGACGCCAGTCTCACCGATTATCGCCCGGAGCCTTTCGTCGGCCTGCTCTCCAAACTGGCCAAAGACAACGCCGCAGAAATCATTCTATTTCCCACTACTACCCGCTCACGCGAGCTGGCCGCCATGCTAGCTATCGACCTGGACAGCGGAGTGATGCCGGATGTGATCGAGATAAATAGCGAAGGCGGCAAACTGGTGGCCACGCGCCCCATCTATGCCGGCAAACTGTTGTGCAAAGTAGTCTGCAGCAGCAAACCGCAGCTGCTCACACTGCGGGCGCGTGCCTTCGGCAAGCCCGTGGAAGACGCTGGCCGATCGGGCAGTGTCACCAAGGTGGAAACCGCCATGGCTGAGAGCGACATCCAGACCAAGGTGGTTGATACCATCACTGGAGAAGGCCGCGTTTCCCTGGCCGATGCAGCTGTCATTATTTCAGGTGGACGCGGCACCTCCAATAATCCCAACCTGAGTCCGCCCGCGGAAATCAGCGACGAAAAGCAAAAAGAGATCTGGCGCGCTCAGCAAGGCTTCACCCTTATTGGCGAGTTGGCTGGGGTGCTGGGCGCCGCGGTGGGAGCCAGCCGCGCCGCCGTGGACGCCGGCTACGTACCCTATGCCCACCAAGTTGGCCAAACCGGCAAAGTGGTCTCCCCGGACCTGTACATCGCCGCCGGCATCTCGGGCGCCATCCAGCATTTGGCCGGCATGCGCACCAGCAAGGTCATCGTGGCCATCAACAAGGATGCCGATGCCCCTATCTTCAAGGTGGCGCGATTTGGGATAGTGGGCGATCTCTACGATTACGTACCTGCTTTAACCAAGGCGTTCAAAGAACGCCTGAACAAGTAAGCCCTGTTTATCCTTTAAAGGGTGTCTGGATGCTGCACCCTTTCTCTTGCGAGGGTGAAATGCAGCACAAAGATAAGGTCATGTGGATTGCATACCTTAGCTATATAGGGCTGGGAATCTACGACGGCCTCATAGGCGTGGTTTGGCCCGCCATGAGCCAGTCGCTGGGCGTTCCTCTGGAAGCCCTCGGGGTCCTCTTGCTGGCTGGTTTGGCCGGCTTCGTGCTGGTGAGTTTCAACAGTGGCTCGCTGATCCGCGCCAAGTCGCTGCACTGGTTACTCCTCGGAAGCCTGGCCCTGCGTGCACTGGCCTTTGCCGGATTAGCGCTGTTTCCGTCCTGGCCGATGGTTATCGCCATGGTCTTTCTCATCAGCCTGGGGGGCGGGGGTATTGACAGCGGGTTGAACACCTTCATTTCCGAAAACGGCAGCCCGCGCCAGATCAACTGGCTGCACGCCAGCTTCGGGATCGGCGCCACGTCCGGCCCCTTCCTGGCTGCCGGGGTCCAGGCCGCGGGCGGCAATTGGAACTGGAACTTCGCCGTCGTAGCCATGTTTTTGGCGGGCGTGGCATTCCTGGTTTGGCGCACAGCCCCCTATTGGCAGGTTCAAGCGCCCTCCCCCGCCGAAAACGCGGCTGGCACGCCGTCAACAAGGCTGCTGAACAGCTTGCGCCTTCCCGTGGTTTGGATCAGCACCATCCTATTCTTTTTCTACGTCGGCACCGAAGTAAGCGCAGGGGAATGGAGTTTCAGCCTGTTCACACTGAGCCGCGGGCTTCCGGATCTGGCTGCCAAGTTCTGGGTTGGCATCTATTGGGGCGGCTTCACCCTGGTACGCATTCTTTTCGGGTTCGTCGCTCATCGCATCTCGCTCGATAAATTCCTGCGCTTTGCATTGGTAGCCACCAGCCTGGGCGCCATTCTGCTATGGTGGGATCCCATTAGCTGGGTTGGGCTGGCCGGTCTGGTTGTAATGGGCTTGGCCGAGGCGCCCATCTTCCCCAGCCTCATCGCCCACACACCCGCCCGCGTGGGCCGCCAGCACGCCGCCAACAGTATCGGTTTCCAAGTGGCGGCCGGGGGCGTGGGCGGCACGGCATTGAGCAGCCTGGTGGGTGTGTTGGCCGCCTCCATAAACCTGGAGACCATCGGTGTGTCCATTGCGGTGATGTCGCTGCTGACTCTGCTGACCTACGAGGTGCTTCTGGCGATTTCGGGCAAAGTCCGCAAACAAATTGTGAATTAGTTTTAGATAAAGGGCGCATGCCTCACTGCGTGGGCAGCCACAAAACGATAAAATACAATCGATGAACCAGTCCCTCAATCGTTTTGAAGCTCGTTTACAACGCCTGATTGAGGAAGGCACCTCGAGATTATTCTCATCCAAAAACGCCAAGGGCCAGCTGGCGGCCAGCTTAATTGAAGTTATGCAAATGGAAGTGCACTTTGCCGAAGGGGACGCCCTGGTCGCCCCGGGCATCTATACCATCCTGGTCAGCGACGAACACGCGGTTGAGCTCAAAGCCAACCAGGGATTGCAGGACGAACTCAAGGGCGCCCTGCTGAGCGCGGCAGCCGAATCCAGCATCACCCTAGACTGCGACCCGGTGCTGCATATTGCCCCTCAGCCGGACCTGAACCCCGGCGAATTCCGCGTGCGCTGCGCCGGTCTGGGCGAAAATCTCACCCAGACCCAGGCATTGCGCCCACTGGCAAAGGCTGAGCCGCACCAGGTGCCCGTGGGTGCCTTCCTGATCGTTGGCGGCGCCGAGATCTTCCCCCTGGCCCTACCCATCGTGAACATTGGCCGCAAAAAGGACAATCAGCTGGTGATCGACAACCCCGCCGTCTCGCGCCGCCACGCCCAACTGCGCGCTATTTCGGGGCATTACCACTTCTTCGATCTGGGTTCCACCGGCGGCTCCAAAGTGAACAGTGTGGAAGTGAAGAATGCCGCCCTGTTGGCCGGTGATGTAATTTCGCTGGCGGGCGTGCCCCTGATATATGGGGAGGAAAGCACCCAGGGAGCCTCGGAAACTCAGGAATATCACCCCAAACCAAGTTCTTGATCGCATGGAAAACCTGAGCGCTTATGCATTGCTGGGCCTGCGCTGGTTTATGGCGCTGGCCTTATACGCCTTCCTGGGTTGGGGGTTTTTCACTTTGTGGCGCGATCTGCACCAGCAAGCCAAAAACGCTACCCAGCAACATGTGCCCGCCCTCATCGTTTCATTGGATAATGGAAACGAATCTGTGCGCTTCACCGTCCCCGATATCACCATCGGCCGCCACCCCAGCTGCGAGTGGCTGCTGGCCGACGAGACGGTTTCCTCTCGCCATGCCCGCCTTACCTTCCATCACGACCAATGGTGGCTGGAAGACCTGGGCTCGCGCAACGGCACCTTCCTCAACGGAGAGACGCTGCATGCCCCGGTCGTGCTGGCCGACCAGGACCAGATACGCTGCGGACAGGTGAGTTTTACAATTGGCATCGAGTTCCAGTCCCGAGGAGGAAATATGAGCGACCAACCCACTCTGGCCATCATTGGCGGCTCCGGGCTATATTCCATTCCTGGGCTGGAAGACGTAAGCCAGCAAAGTGTCAACACTCCCTTTGGAGAACCCAGCTCTCCCATCATCTTGGGTTCGTTGTCCGGTCGCCGGGTGGCCTTTCTTGCCCGGCATGGCATCGGCCACACTATCCCCCCCACCCAGGTAAATTACCGCGCCAACATCTACGCCCTCAAAAAGCTGGGAGTGCGCTTCGTGGCCGCGGTCAGCGCCTGCGGCTCTCTAAGGGAGGATTACGCTCCCGGCCACGTGGTTATCCCCGACCAGGTCTTCGACTTCACCTGCAACCGGCCGCGCAGTTTCTTTGACGACGCGGGGTTGGTGGCCCATATAGGTGTGGCCGACCCGTTCTGCAATCCCTTCGGGGAGCAGCTCTACGCCGCCTGCCTGGCAGCCGGAGCCACGGTGCACAAGGGCGGCAGCTACATTACCATTGAGGGACCGCGGTTTTCCACCCACGCGGAATCCAACAACTTTCGCGCTTGGGGGCACTCCATCATCGGCATGACTACCTCCCCCGAAGCCTTTTTGGCGCGCGAGGCTGAGTTGTGCTACGCCGTAATGGCCCATGTTACTGATTACGACGTCTGGCACGTAGAACCGGTCAATGTGGACATGGTGATAAAAACGATGCAAAAGAACCTTAGCATGGCCCAACAGGCGGTGCGCAACCTGGCTGCCAACCTGGACGGCGAGCAAATCTGCGATTGTGACACCGCTCTGCAAGGCGCCATCGCCACCCACAAAGAGCATATTTCCACAGCCCAACGCCAAAAGCTGGGTGTGCTGGTAGATAAATACCTGGAACCGTGAAAATCTCCCGACCCTTCCACCGGCTGGTACCTGCTAGCCTGTCCGCCAGCTTACTCAGGCTGGCGGCTTTGTTCCTGGCTGCCTACGCCATCGGCCTGACCCTCTCCCCGGCAGTGCGGCAACGCTTGTTTACAGGCCTGCTTGGATTGCGTTGGGCTCACTGGCTAGGACTGGTGGTTTGGGGCGTCTCCTTCTTCGTGCTGGATCGCCAGGCGCGCCGACTGCTGCCTAACCGCGACCCGCTACTGGTGCCGCTGGCGGCGCTGCTCAGCGGCTGGGGTTTGCTGACCATCTGGCGGCTGACCACGTATTTCGGGCTGCGCCAGACGCTGTGGATCGTTTTTTGCGCCACACTCTTCATCCTGGCCCTGAAGTTCAAAGACCTGATCCTGCCCACTTTGCGACGCTATAAGTATTTATGGCTGCTGGGCGGCTTTATACTGACTTCATTAACCTTGCTGTTCGGCACCAACCCGTCTGCGCCAGAGCCGCGCCTATGGCTGGGCTGCTGCGGATTTTTTTTCCAGCCTTCGGAACTGCTTAAACTGCTTTTGGTCATTTATCTGGCAGCCTATCTGGCAGATAGCCAGCCGCTAGCAACCGGTTGGCTGCCGTTACTGGCGCCCACGGCGCTGATGACCGGTGTGGCCCTGCTGTTGCTCTTTGTGCAGCGAGACCTGGGCACCGCCTGGGTCTTCATTTCCATCTACATGATCCTTATGTTCGTCGCCTCCGGCAAACGGCGTGTGCTGCTCATAGGCCTACCCCTGCTGGTCCTGGCGCTTTTCGCCGGGTATGAACTGATTGGCCTGGTACACCAGCGTGTGGATATCTGGCTAAACCCCTGGGCCGACCCAAGCGGCAGCGGCTATCAGATCGTGCAGGGCTTGTTGGCCATCGCCTCGGGAGGGTTGTTGGGGCGCGGGCCGGGCATGGGCAGTCCGGGCGTGGTACCCGTGGCACATAGCGACTTCATTTTCACGTCTCTTGTTGAGGAGACCGGACTGGTAGGCGCTATCGCCCTGATGGCCCTGGTGGCCTTCCTAGTGCTGCGTGCCCTGCGTATTTCAGTCAACGCGCGGGATGCCTTCCAGCGCTATTTGGCCATCGGGTTGGGCGCCTATCTGGCCAGCCAGAGCCTGCTCATCATCGGCGGCAACATCCGTATGCTGCCGCTCACCGGGGTCACCCTGCCCTTTGTCTCTTATGGCGGTTCTTCCATGTTGGCCGCCTTCATTGCACTCCTGCTGCTGTGTCTGGTAAGCAATGAGGCTGTTAACCGCTCCACACCTGCTAGGCATGTGCGTTCCACGTTGATGCTGTCTGTCCTGGTGATGGGTGCGTTTGGCGCAGCCGCCCTTCTGACCGGGTGGTGGAGCCTGGCACGCGGCCCAGACTTGCTCACCCGTGTGGATAACGTGCGCCGCGACCGCGCCGATCTTTACGTACCCCGCGGTGCGCTGCTGGACCGCAACGGCGTGGTGCTCAACCAGACTGTCGGCCTGGTGGGCGACTATCGGCGCCAATATGTATTCCCCGACCTGGCCAATGTGTTGGGTTATTCGCATGCCAACCTCGGCCAATCAGCCTTGGAGGCCGGGCTGGATCCCATCCTGCGCGGCGAGGAATACCAGCCCGCCTTGTCGCTGTGGCTCAACCACGCACTCTACGGACAATCTTCCCCTGGGTTGGCTGTCAAACTGACCCTGGATGCTAGCCTGTCTCAGCAAGCCGAGCAACTGCTTGAAGGGCAAGAAGGCGCTGCTGTAGTGATGGACGCAACCAACGGCGAGATCCTGGCTATGGCCTCGCAGCCGGGCTTCGACCCAAACACCCTGGACGAGGATTGGTCCGCTCTTTCCACATCCCAGGATGCACCTTTGTTGAACAAGGCCGCGCAGGGAGCCTACCCTCCCGGTACGGCGCTGGGGCCCTTCCTGCTGGCAGCCGCGCGCGCCGCGGGGCTTTCCCTGGAACTGCCAGCCGATACTGGCTACCAACTCGAGGATCAGCGTTTAGATTGTGTTTACCAGCCCAGTGACACCTCAGACTGGAACCAGTTGGTTGCCGAGGGCTGCCCGGGCGCACTGGCCCAATTAGGTTTAGCCCTGGGCGGTGACCGCCTGCTTACGCTGTATGCCGACTTGGGTCTCTACAATGCCCCCCCGTTGCCCATGGATTTGCACGCCCAAAGCATGCCCGCCAGCCTGAGCCGGCCGGCTGTTGCCGCTATCGGCCAGAACGGGATGCTGGTTAGCCCGCTGCAGATGGCCCGGGCAGCCTGCACACTGACCAATTTTGGGGAGTTACCTTTCCCCAGGGTGGTGCTGGAGATAGAGAAAGCCGGCGGCGGCTGGCAGCCGGAAGACAACGGCGGCTCGGCGACTGAGGTGCTGGGCGGCGCTTTCTCCACCAGCGTGGCACAAAATCTGGTTTATGCCCCCCTATCTATTTGGGAGGTGGTGGGTAAGGCTGTGGGCAACCAGGGTCAAACGTACACCTGGTATCTGGGCGGAAGCCTGGCTGCGCAGGGTCAGAACGGCCTTTGTGCTGCCATACTGTTGGAAAGCGACAATATCCCCTTAGCGCGTGCTACCGGACGAGAACTGCTCTCGGGCGCAGTATATTAATCTTCGATCTTTACAAAGTGACGCTTGCCCACTTGTAGCACGCCGGGGCCGGGGAACGGTTGGGTGGGGTCGGTGAGTATCTCTCCATCCAGCTTCACGCCTTTCTGTTGGATCAGGCGGCGACCTTCGCTCTTGCTCGTAGCCAGCCCCGTCGTGAGGAGTACATCCAGCACGTTTTGGCTGGAAGCGAGTTTATGGGTAGGCATGTCCTCAGGTACATTTCCCTGCTGGAAGACACGTGCAAAGTTTTCCTGAGCCGCCCTGGCAGCATCTGTGCCGTAGAAGATGTCCGTGATTTCGAAAGCGATCTCGGCTTTTGCATCGCGTGGATGCAGCCTGCCGTCCCCTACGGCCTTTTCCTTGGCGGCAATCTCACCGGCGCTCCAGCGCGTCACCAAGCGCATGTAAGCGGCCATGGCTTTGTCGGGCACGCTCATCACCTTGCCATACATATCCTCGGCGCTGGTGTTGATGGGGATGTGATTGCCCAATGACTTGCTCATGCGCACTTCGCCATCTGTGCCGGGCAAGATCCCCATGATGATGCCGATGTTGGGTTTGGCGCCCAAGGCGGTCATTAGTTTACGGCCTGCAGTGATGATATTGAACAACTGGTCTGTGCCGCCCACCTGCACGTCCGCCCGCAGCGTATAAGCGTCGTAAGCCTGCATAATGGCGTAGAAGGTCTCATGCAGGTAGATCGGGTCGCCCTTTTCCCAGCGCAAGTGGAAATTCTCGCGGGTCAGGAACTGCTGGATAGTGAAGTTCGAAGCATACTTGATCAAGTCAGCGAAAGTGACCTCAGAAAGCCACTCGCCGTTGTAACGCACCTCAGTCTTGTCACGGTCCAATATGCGGAAGGCCTGCTCAGCATAGGTGCGGGCGTTCTCTTCCACCTGCTCAGCAGTAAGTTGCGGGCGCAGCTTGTCCTTGTCGGATGGATCGCCAATCAGGGAAGTATACGTGCCTACCACGAAGATGATGTGATGGCCGAGTTCCTGAAACTGGCGCAGCTTGCGCATCGGGATGGTGTGCCCCAAGTGTAAATCTGTGGTGCGCGGATCGATGCCCAAGTACACGCGCAAGGGGCGGCTCTCTTTTTCGGCTTCCTGGAGACGCTGGCGCAGTTCGGCCTGCATGGCGTCATGCAGTTTCTGGTCACCGTATTCGGTGCCTTGCATTAGGGTGGCTACCTGCTCATCGATCTTCATACACCATCCTCCATGGTGATTAAACAAACACGCCCTCGTCGGCGAGGGCGCGCAATAAAACCTCCGCCAGTCTAGCGAAGCTCAGCGTACAGGTAAGCGGTCGTAAGTGCGCCCATCGGCGCGGATTATAGCACGCATGTCCGTATGCTATAATCCCGCCTGTTGCGCTAATCGTCACAAGTTTGGCTATTATGCAAAGTGATCTCAAGGAACCCGTACTTGTCCTCAACGCAAACTTCGAGCCTCTGAACGTCTGCACGATCCGCAGGGCCATGGGCCTGATCTTTGCCGATAAAGCCTCCATGCTGATGAACGGCCGTGGCGAAGTACACACGTCGCAAGCCATTTTCCCCGCTCCCTCAGTAATCCGCCTGGACCGCATGATCAAGCGGCCCCGCCCCCACGTAAAACTAAACAAACAAGAGATATTTCGCCGCGACAGTTTCACCTGCCAGTATTGTGGCCGTAAGAGCGACGACCTTACCCTGGATCACGTCATCCCCCGCCGGCTGGGCGGCAAACACAGTTGGGATAACCTGGTGACGGCTTGCCGCGGTTGCAATCACCGCAAGGGCGGTCGCATGGCCGAAAGCGCCGGGATGGCGCTGCTCAGCCAGCCGCACACTCCCAACGCTACGGCGCAATACATTTTCGGGCGTTATCTAAACGTTAATCAAACCTGGTCGACCTACATCGAGGGCTGGTAAAGCCCCGTTTCTTTCCCCTCTTCAAAACCTATTTTAGAAGCTCGCGCGCGATCACCAATCGCTGGATTTCGCTGGTGCCCTCGCCGATAGTCATCAGGCGTACGTCCCGATAGATACGTTCGACGGGATATTCGCTGGAATAGCCGTAGCCGCCATGGATCTGGATGGCATCGCGGCAAACTTTTTCGGCCGTTTCGGTGGCGAAGAGCTTGCCCATGGCTGCCTCTTTAGTGAAAGGGCGGCCATTGTGTTTATTGAAGGCGGCCTTGTACACCATCAAGCGGGCAGCTTGGATGCGGGTTTCCGCATCCGCCAGCATCCACTGGATGGCCTCGTAGTTAGCGATGGGTTGCCCGAAGGTTTGGCGCTCTTTGGCATATTTGAGTGCCTCATCCAGAGCAGCCTGCGCCAGGCCTATCGAAAGCGCTCCGATGCCGATGCGACCGCCGTCCAGGGTGGCCAGGGTATATTGCAATCCTTTCCCACGCTCCCCTACCAGGTTGGTGGCAGGCACGCGCACATTTTGGAAGCTGACCGCGTGGGTCGGCGAGCCGTGCAGGCCCATCTTCTTTTCAGCCGGGCCAATGGATAAGCCCTCCGAGTCAGTGGGTACTAAGATCAAGCTCAGGCTTCCTGAGCCGGTTCCCTTTTCTGTACGCACCAGGGTAACGATGAAGTCCGCAATGGAAGCGTTGGTGCACCACATTTTGGCGCCGTTGATGACCCACTGGTTGCCTTCGAGCTCCGCCTTGGTTTGCACTCCCCCCTTCAGGTCTGAGCCGGCGCCCGGTTCGGTGAGCGCCAGGGCTGCCAGGCGGCCGCTGCCGCCGGCTGCTGGGGGAAGATATTTCTTCTTCAATTCCTCGGAGCCGTAGATGGCCACCGGCGCACAGCCCAGGCCGTTGTGGGCGGCGATGGCCAGCGCAGTGCTGCCACAGCCCCAGCCTAATTGCTCGATGGCCAATGCAGCACTGACTGCATCGACACCAGAACCGCCATACTCCTCCGGAACAGTCATGCCCAACAACCCCAAGGGTCCCATCTTATGGGCCGCATCCCAATTGAATTGACCGGTTTCATCTACTTCTTTGGCTTTGGGTTTTACTTCGTTGGCAACAAAATCGTGAACAGTATCACGCCAGGCGGTTTGCTCTTTGGTCAGGTCGAAATCCATTTCCGTTCCTTGGTAAGGGGGCTTTAAAGCTACAGGTTGGGTGAGTATAAACGATGCCGATTAGAATAGTTTGAAGCATGAGCGAAGTAAGGATTGAAGCGAGCTGGAAAGACAAGCTGGCGGAGGAATTCGAGAAGCCGTATTTCCAAAACCTGGCTGCCTTCGTACGAGGAGAATATCAAAAATTCACCATTTACCCGCCTGGCGGCAAGATATTCAACGCCTTTGATAGCTGCCCTTTCGACCAAGTTAAAGCGGTCATCCTGGGGCAAGACCCCTACCACGGACCCAACCAGGCCAACGGATTGTGTTTTTCGGTGAACGACGGGGTGCCTTTTCCGCCCTCGCTGATGAACATCTACAAGGAGTTGAAAAATGACTTAGGCGTAGAGCCTGCGGCCAGCGGCAACCTGGAGCGTTGGGCGCAGCAAGGCGTGCTGCTGTTGAATGCCACCCTGACTGTGCGACGCGGGGCAGCCGGGTCGCACCAAGGCAGGGGTTGGGAGCAATTCACCGATGCTGCTCTGCGCATCCTCGGCGAGCAGCGCCAGGGGTTGGTATTCATTTTGTGGGGTGCTTACGCCAAGCGCAAAGGGGCTTTGATCGAGCGCAGCAAGCATTTGGTTTTGGAATCCGCCCACCCTTCGCCGCTGTCCGCCCACAACGGTTTCTTTGGGAGCAGGCCTTTCTCGAAAACCAACGCGTATTTGGTGCAGCAGGGAAAAACCCCGATAGATTGGTAGATAAAGGTATGTGACAATGCGGTCACTTTTTTTGAGTTAATTTGCAGACCGACTCGGCCTATATGGTTATCAAAGCAATTGCAACGAGGGCGGCAATGACGCCGATGGTTTGCAGACGCGACATGGTTTCCTTGGCAATCAACCGGGCCAGGGTAACCGTGACGGCTGGATAGAAAGAAACCAGCACAGCGGCCACATCCAGGCGTCCGGTCTGCACGGCACGCAAAAAAAAGAAGTTGCCAAATACGTCCATCAGGCCAGCCAGAAGCAACAAGCGCCCAGGCGCCCCGGCGGGCACCAATGGCCTGCGCGTCGCCAGGGCAAATCCGCCCATCAGCAGGCAGGCCACCAGGCGGCTAGCAACCAGCGGCCAGAAGACGGCACCTTGCCCGATTTGGCCCATAACAGTGAAGAAGGCGCCAAATCCCAGGCCCGCAAATGCAGCCAGCCAAAATCCGCTGGGTCTCTCCTGGGATTGGTTTCGAAACGAAAGCAGCCAAATGCTCACAAAGGCCAGTCCAAAACCAAATAGCTGCAACGGCCCCGGAAGGCCGGCGGTTAGCGCTGCCACTACTACGGGGATGGCCGAGGCCAGCAAGGACGAAACCGAAGCCACGATGCCCATGCGGCCCACGGTGAAGCCGCGCAACATGAACAGAAAGCCCGCCATGCCGAAAAGGCCAGCCAGCACCCCCCAGCCTATATCTCGCAGATTGGAAAACGGCTCGGCGGTGACCAGTGCCAGAACAGTGAGCCCCAACAGACCCAGGGCATAAGAGGCCAGCAAGGCGTGAAATGCGCCAATACGACGGGCGGCGAGGCCACTGGAAAAATCACCGGTACCCCAAACCAAAGCGGCGGAGATTGAGAACAATGCAGCCAGCGAGGTGGTATCCATTAGCGCAGGCATGATACTCGAAGTTGCATTGCCGATACCCTCGCATGGTGCTAGACTAAATTATCTTGTCAAAAAAGGGAGCAGAGAATGTCAAAGAAACACGTTTGGAGACGCGTGGTTACGCTGGCAGGGTTGTTGGTGGCCTTGTTCAGCCCTCTATCCGCTGGGGTGGCGTATGCACATGGCGTTACCGAAGTGGGCGACTATGAAATCGAGATTGGCTGGCATAACGAGCCTGCATATGTTGGTGAGGTCAATGCAGTGGAATTCTTCGTCACCAACACGGCCACGGATGAGCCCGTAAATGGATTGGAAGACAGCTTACAAATGGAGCTCATTTTTGGAGCCTCGTCGCGGGAACTGCCCATTGTGGCCTCGGATGAAGAGGAAGGTGCATACTTCTCTCCCGTGCTGCTAACTGAAGAGGGTGACTATACGGTGCACCTAACCGGCGATATTGAGGGTACCGCGGTCGACATCAGCATGATCAGCGGTCCCGGCACCTTCGACACGGTCGAAACCGAAGACGCCATCGCCTTCCCGGGAACAGGCGGAACGGCGGCAACCAGGCACAAATCGCTTTGTTTGCAGGCATTGGCGGACTGCTGCTGGGCGCGGTTGGCGCAGCCACAGGTGTTATGGCGCTGAATAAGAAGAAAAAGAAGTAATTCGCAATTGGGAACGCACCACAAAGACACAAAGAGAAATATCAGCTTTGTGTCTTTGTGGTAAAAACCCGGATTTTCTGACAATATGAAAGACCGAAAGTGAAACGGATTGCCTTCTTGGGGATCTTGCTGGCCTCCCTGGTACTTGTAGGGACCGCCCAGGCGCACGCCGTGGTGGTCAAGTCCATCCCGGCCATCGGCGAGATCCTGGCGCAGGCACCGCCTGAGATCGTGCTGCAGTTCAACGAAGACCTGCAAACAGATTACACGCGCGTGGAATTGTTCAACGACAAGAACGACGTGGTCAATCCCGGCCCGGGCAGCCTGGACCCGGATGACCACAGCGTGCTGCGTCTGCGCTTGGATGACCTACCGGATGGCAATTACCACCTCACCTGGTGGGCGCTCTCCGCTGTGGATGGGCACCAGACTTCCAGCACCATCCCGTTTGGCATTGGCGTCGCTCCGGAATCGATGGACTTGATCCCGCCCCTCGGCACCGCCGACCCGGCGCTGGAAGTCCCTTCGAACGCGGAGACAGCCGCCCGCTGGCTGAACATCGCCATAGCGGCAGTGGCATTCGGGGCCATCCCGTTCGAGTTGTTCGCGCTAAACCAACTGCTGGGACAGAAGGAGAAGAAGACAAAGCCGCAAACCAGAATCATCGCTTGGCTGCGCCGCTTGATCGTGATTGGCTGTACAGGCCTCGTTTTTGCCACGCTGGCCTTTGTTGCTGTGCAGGCACTTTCGATATCTGGGGGTGACCCCGACCTGTCGTTGGGGGATACCACCCTCAACCTGTTGAGCGGTTATACGGGGTGGATATTGATAATAAGGATGGCGCTGGCAATCGCCGTAGGAGCCATCGCCTGGCGGCAGCCTGTTAACCACATTGACGCAAAGGCCTGGTGGATTATGTTGGGCCTCGCGGCAGCCGCAGTGGTGACCTTCTGCCTCCTGGGACATGGCGCCTCGATGGGTTCTGGGGCGCTGCTTGCGGTTCCTATCGATTGGCTACACGTGGCCGCCACGGTGTGCTGGCTAGGCGGCCTAGTGGCCCTGGCCGGCACAGTGTTCATCGTACGCAAAGAACCTAAAGCCATTGCCTTAAAGGCGCTCATTCCGCGATTTTCAACCATGGCGATCATTTGTGTAGTAGCCATCGCCGTCAGTGGTCTATATAGCTTTTTAGTCCATGTGGGCAATTTAGCGTTTCTTACCAGCACCAGCTACGGCATTGGCATATTGGTTAAAACCGGCTTGTTTGGCTTACTGTTCGCCATGGGCGCTGTGAATCTAAAAATCCTCAGCCCTCGCTTGAAAAAGCTAGGCAATCGCATGGCCCGACCCTTTAGCATCACCGTACGCACTGAGATAACCCTGGGGGCACTGGTGCTACTGGCAGTGGGGGCACTCACCAGCGTAGCGCCCAGCCAAACAGCCTGGATCGAACATCAATCCTTATGGGGTAACGTGCAGCGGATGCAAGCCGGCGACAAGGGGGCGACGCTAACTTTACAGGTTGCGCCCGCCAAGGTGGGGAACAATCAGTTCGCCGTCGATGTGAACGACCCGCGGCCCGGGGCGAATGCGATTGAGGGCAACGTGCTGGTGCGGTTCACTTTGAGCAACAGCGGCCTGGGTATGCTACAGGTCGACATGGACCAGCAAGAAAATGGGCGCTTTACGGCGCAAGGCAATTATTTCTCATTGCCGGGAAATTGGAACGCCAGGGTCATCCTGCGGCGTTCAGGATTCAATGATGTTACCGTCGATTTCAAGATCCCAGTGGGGAAATAGATACGCCTGATTTTTATTAAAGAACTCAGCCGATTTTTGCCAATCCACATAAGTCCAACTAACTTGGTTTGGGCTTTTTGCAAAGTTTATATGGCAAACCCCGCGTGAATGCGTGTTGGTGAATTTATTTAATCGCGAGCCCGGTTAACTGGCTTTCTTTATTTCTTCTACGGCCTGAGGATTAACCAGCGAGGAAGTATCTCCGGGGGCTTCACCCAGATAGGCGGAACGCACCATGCGGCGCATGACTTTGGCATTGCGCGTCTTGGGCAGGTCGCTGACAAAGAGCAGAGCCTTAGGGGCAAGGGGTTTGCCCAAGGCGGCCACCAGAAGTCGGCGCAGCTCGGAGCGCAGATCTTCACTGGCAATCGCCTGGGCGGTCAGCACGCAAAAGCACACCACCTGGTTGCCTTTAAGTTCATCCGGGACGGCAATAGCCGCGGCTTCCACTACTAGGGGATGACCGACCAAAACGGATTCGACCTCGGCTGGGCCTAGGCGCTTGCCAGCTACCTTGATGGTGTCGTCCGAGCGGCCAAGGATATACCACGAGCCGTCGGCGTCCTTAGCCGCCCAGTCGCCATGTACCCACACATCCGGCCAGCGCGACCAGTAGGTCTCGATATAACGCTGCGGGTCTTTCCAGAAGCCGCGGGTCATGCCGATCCAGGGCGCCTTGATGACCAATTCACCCACCGCGCCGGTCATGGGTTGGCCATCTTCATCGAATACATCCGCGGCCATACCAGGACAAGGACCCGAGAAGGCAGTGGCCTTCAACGGCAGGATGGGGTTGCCCATCAATATGCCGCCGGAGATCTCGGTGCCGCCGGAATAGTTGATGATAGGCCGCCTGGATTCCCCTACGACTTCGAATAACCAGTTCCATGGATCGGGGTTCCAGGGTTCGCCGGTGGAAGCGAAATAACGCAGCGAAGAAAGGTCGTGCTTTTTGACCAATTCTTCACCGTGTGGAATGAGGGCGCGAATTAGTGTGGGCGAAACGCCCAGGGTGGTGATGCCGTGCTTCTCAACCAGTTCCCATAAGCGGTCTGGCTCGGGAAAATCTGGGGCGCCATCGTACAAAAAGAAGGTAGCTCCCAGCAAAAGCGATCCGAATACCAACCAGGGGCCCATCATCCAACCCATATCGGTCATCCAATAAATGCAATGGCCGGGGCGCACATCGGTTCCGAAAGTCATATCCTGGGCGGCCTTGACCGGGAAGCCGCAGTGGGTGTGCACCGCCCCTTTAGGTCGGCCAGTGGTGCCAGAGGTATAAATGATCATGATGGGATCTTCGGCGGCCGTATGCTCTGTTTCCGTTTCAGCGGACTGCGAGTTGATCAACTCATGCCATAGGTGGTCGCGCCCCTGAAGCATGGGTACTTCAATACCGGCGTAACTCAACACGATGACGTGCTGCAAGCTGGGCACCTTATCGGCAGCCTGGTCGGCCACTGATTTCATTTCGACTGGCTTGCCACGGCGGGAGAAGCCGTCGGCGGTGAACAGCGCCTTGGCGTCCGCGTCCGCCAGGCGGCTGGCGACCGCGTCCACCCCGTAGCCGGAGAAGAGCGGCAGGATGACGCCGCCGATCTTAGCGATGGCCAGCAAAGCCACGGCGATCTCGGGAACCATGGGCATATAAATGCCCACCGCGTCGCCCTTGCCCAGTCCCAACGAACGTAGGGCATTGGCAGCCTGGTTGACCCGGCGATGAAGCTCGCCATAGGTTAAGGTGTGCGAGGTGCCATCTTCACCCTCCCAGATCAAAGCCGGCTGGCTTTCGGTGAGAGTGCCTATATATTTATCCAGGCAGTTATGCACGATGTTCATCTGGCCGCCTACGCACCAAAGCGGCCAGGCGATGCCTTTGGATAGGTCGAGCACTTTTTGATACGGTTCGTAGAACTGTATATCCACAAATTTGAGTACCGCGTCGGTGAACCAGGCCACATCTCGGGTGGAGCGCTGCATGAGTTCCTTAAAATCCGCAATATGGTAGCTGCGCATGAACTCGGTCAGGCGGGCGTTTTCGATGTAGTCCTGATTGGGCTTCCAGACAATGGGATTGATGAACGTAGGCGAAACGAGCATATATTTATTTTAGTCCATGTATATGAGGGCGAGATAGCTGTGATAAGCTGAGGCATGCACGCTGCGCAAGCCTTAGAAAAGGCCCTGGCCGAGCTTGAGAGGCTGGGCCTGTTCATGCTGGCCGATAACCATTTCGCCTCTCTGGTAAGTGTGCTGGTCGGGCGTCCCATCCCGGGTTCCTGGTGGGGCGCACAAGAAGGGAAGCTGATCTACCAGATTGCAAATGAGCTCGAGGCTCACTACGACGTACAGGTGTTGAAGCTTGTATCGGGCAAGGTCACTTTCGTGCACCGCAAATTGTGGCCAGCCATTTACAGCATTGGAACAGCGCGCGAAGATTGGCAGATGGAGCGCCTCTCCCCCGCAGCCCTCGGACTGCTTGAAAAACTAGATCGAGATGGGGAGCTATTTACGGACGCGTTAATAGCTGTCGGCGGTTACAGCTACAAAGCAGTCAGCCAGGAGGCTAAGGAACTCGAGAAGAATTTGTTAGCAATCGTAGAAGGGTTTCGAGAGTCAGGCAAACACCATCGTCACCTGCAGAGTTGGCCACATTGGGCTGAGCTCGTAAATTTCCAGCCAGGTAATATTACGGCTGCTGAGGGAAAGCTGCAGCTTCAAGCTGCAGTAAGCTATATCAACACGGAGTTCAATTCCAAGGGGAATTTGCCCTGGCGATTGTGAGGGATCCACTTTCCCTGAAATTAGACGGTCCCTACACCATTGGGAGGTATCCCCAACCAGAATTGGCAATGCAATTAGCGCAGTCTTTGCGCCAGACTGGCAAGCCCGTGGCAAACGCAACAGCTACGGAGTCGGATTTCGTTTATGATACTGTTGGCTTGCGCGGTTAGCGTTTTGCCACACATACCTTGAATATTCAAAGCCCAGAAAACAACCGTAAGATGGCAACTATAGGGAACCGCAGAGAGAGCCTGTCTCGCTTTCTCATTTATGCCAGCCTCACGCTTTCCGGGCTTGCGCTGGCCGCCTGGATCACCGGCAACCATCCCCTCGTACCAATAATCCCTGTGTTGTCGCCCATGCGGGCCAACGCAGCCTTTTGCTTCATTTTGCTGTCGATTGCCTTACTGAATGTTCGGAAACCGGATGGTCTGCGACTAACCAAGTTCCTGGCGTCAATCGTGTTATTGATCGCCCTCCTCACCGCGATTGAAATTATCTTTGGCCTCAATTTTGGCATTGACCAGATACTAGCCAAGGACACATTGCGTATAGTCGCAAATGAGCGTCCGGGACAAATGTCGTTACTGGCTGCCCTGTGCCTGGCTTTATTTTCTATCGGTATTCTTTCCATCAGAACTCTATACTACTTCGTGGGTCAAACTGCCGCGCTGATTACTCTGGTCATTGGCATCAGTATCTCTTTCAGTTATCCCTTTAGTATTGCGATTGAAGGGAGGGTGAGTTCCGTTACGGGAATGGCCCTGCACACGGCCCTCCTGGTAGTCGCACTTTCTTCCGTCATTCTCCTGGAACTTCCCTACAGCCAATGGCTCAGCCTGTTTCTGTCTACGGATCTTTTGGGCCGTAGGGGACGACAGACCCTGGGTGTGGCCATCCTGCTGCCTTTGGTCGGCGGTTGGTTTATTCTGTACACCACGCAGCGGCAGCTCATTGATCCGAGTTTGGGGGAAGGCATTTACGTTGGGATTTTCATGCTAGTCCTGATCGTCATGCTCACCTTTTTTGGGAGTGCGGCCTCGAGGGACCCGTTGACGCGTTTATATAACAGAGGTTTTCTGGAGCAAAGCCTCTCTCAAAGCTTGTCGAGATACCAACGTTATGGAGAAAAAGGAGCCGTCCTATTTATCGACTTGGATGGTTTCAAGAATGTCAACGACAAACTAGGGCACACGGCCGGGGATAGCCTGTTGCAGGAGATAGCCCATCAAATTACACCTACCTTGCGATCCACGGATGTTTTTGCCCGCTCCGGAGGCGATGAATTTGTGATCCTGTTGCCAAACATCAAGGCAGGGGCTGCCGCGCTGGTAGCAAAAAGAATTCTGAATTTGCTTGCAGTAATCCAACCTGGCGGGAATGCGGATGTGCGAATTAGTGCGAGTATCGGCATAGCCCTATTCCCTCAAGATGGAACTGATGCAGATCTTTTGGTGCGGCTGGCAGATAATGCAATGTATCTGGCTAAATCTACCGGGCGGTCGAGAATCGTAAACGCCAGCAAGTTGAGAAGGAAAAGCATCAAGGCGAACACAAGGAATTAACGCCTCAAGAACAACTCGATTTTCTCGCCCAGACCAGATCACAGCATGATATTGACATTCAACTTAATAGCAGTTATATTTCGTTTTAATATTGATTTCAAATGGAAACTAAATTATTTCGTCCACAACGCACGGTAGCCGACGAAGTCCAGGATGTCATTCCCCTGGTAATGCGTGTCATTCGCAAGGAATTCCGCTCCCAGCGCGATCCCAACCTCTCATTGCCGGAGTTCCGCGGATTAGCGTTTGTAAACCGCAAGCCAGGCTGCTCGCTGGGCGAGATAGCAGAACACATCGGCCAGGAGCCGCCTTCAGCCTCCAAGCTAGTGGAGCACCTGGTACAACGCGGCCTGCTGACCCGCGAGGAAGATCCCGAGGATCGCCGCCGCCTTCACCTGACCATATTGCCGGCAGGCAAAAACAGCATTGACGCGGCCTACGCACACACGCGGCGCTCTCTGGCACAACGCCTCGCCCACCTCAGCGAGGATCAGCAAGAAGCCCTGCTGCAATCCTTAGACCTGCTCAAGGAAGCTTTTGCGGGCGAACCCATTACAGTCAAGCGATAGGATTTTTTATTCATGGATGTCATCGAAACCCACGGTCTGACCCGCCGCTTCGGCAAATTCACTGCCGTCGACCAGGTCAATCTCAGCCTGCAAGAAGGCGAAATCTTCGGCCTCTTAGGACCCAATGGAGCCGGGAAAACCACCATGCTGCGCATGCTCACCACCCTGCTGCCGCCCAGTTCAGGCTCAGCGCGCGTGGGCGGCTTCGACGTAGTGCGCCAATCGCGAGAAGTGCGGCGCGTAATCGGTTATGTACCCCAACTGCTTTCAGCCGACGGAACCCTGACCGGCTATGAGAATCTGCTGGTCTTCGCCAAACTCTTCGACCTGCCCGCCAAAACACGCACGCAACGCATCCATCGTTTGCTGGAAATGATGGGCATTGAAGAAGCCGCCAACAAGATGGTCAACACGTATTCAGGTGGCATGATCCGCCGTTTGGAGATTGCCCAGTCGGTATTGCACGAACCGCGGGTGCTCTTTCTGGATGAGCCCACAGTGGGCTTGGATCCCATCGCGCGCAGTTCGGTTTGGGAGCATATCCGCCGACTGCGCCACGAATTCAGCACCACCATCCTGCTCACCACTCATTACATGGAAGAAGCCGATGAGCTTTGCCAGCGTATTGCCATCATGCATCAAGGGGTGGTGGCCGCACGGGGTATTCCGGAAGAACTCAAGGCTAAATTAAACGGCGGTGTTGCCACCCTGGATGAGGTATTCACTTATTATGCCGGTGGCGAGATCGAAGCCAGCGGCGCTTATTCCCAGGTTTCAAGGACCAGACATGACGCAAATCGAGTTGGCTAATTCCGTGCCCGTGTGGCGGCCTTTCGCGGCGGTCGCCTATTTTTGGCGCAAGACCTTCAACATTTTGGAGATGGAACTGCGCAAGCTGTACCACAACCCTACCAATCTGCTTACCCGCGCCATCCAGCCGCTGTTATGGCTGCTCATCTTCGGGCAGGTATTGGCGGGAGTGCGCGCCATCCCCACCGGGGGGTTCACCTATGTGGAATTTATGGCGCCCGGCATCCTGGCGCAGAGCGTGCTATTCATTTCCATCTTCTATGGGTTGTCGCTGATCTGGGAACGCGACCTGGGCATCGTGCACAAGTTCCTGGCCAGCCCTGCCCCACGAGGGGCGCTGGTGCTGGGCAAGGGCCTGGCCTCCGGAGTGCGCGGCTGGTCGCAGGCCATTTTCGTGCTGATCGTGATGGCCTTCCTAGGTGTGCACGTCAACTGGAACCCGCTCAACCTGCTGGCCGTGTTTGCCACGGTAATGCTGGGAGCGGTGGTATTTTCGACCTTCTCCCTGCAAATTGCCATTTGGGTGAAGGAACGGGAACGCTTTATGGGCGTGGGTCAGGTACTAACCATGCCGCTGTTCTTTGCCAGCAACGCAATCTATCCCATCTCGCTGATGCCCGGTTGGCTGCAGGGCATCTCGTTGTTCAACCCCCTAACCTACATGGTGGACGCCCTGCGCACGCTGATCCTGGTGGGCAGCCCCAGCAGCTTTGGGCTGGGCTTTGATTTCGCAGTACTTGGCATCGCCGCTGTAGTTCTTATCTGGGGCGCGGCCAAGTCCTATCCCAGCTTTATTACTTAATCAATTCCGTGCGGTCTTCCGGACGTACCAGATACGCTGCAGAGCGGTGAGATTGGCGCCCAGGGCGATAATGCCAACAGCCAGCATGGGTTGGCCCAGCAAGAGCAAAAGAGAGAGCACCAAGAAGCGTTCCACGCGGCTAAACCAGCCGCCCTTAGATTCGAATCCCAGGCTTTGAGCACGGGCTCGTACGTAGGAGACAAGCACCGACCCGAAGGCTGCAAAGTACACCGCCAGGGTAAAAAACAAGTCACCGTTCGCGTAAGCTGCCCACACTAGGCCGGCATAAACAACCAACTCCGAATAGCGGTCAGTCACCGAATCCACAAAGGCTCCGAAGGCCTTTGGCTCGCCGCGGCGGCGAGCCAAAGCTCCGTCCAGCGCGTCCACAGGGCCGGTGAGCAAGATAATCAACCCGGCCCATGAGTAGGAGCCGCGGGCGGCGAAAACCGCCCCCATGCAGGAGCCTAGCACGCCTACCAGGGTGAGCTGGTTGGGATGAACTCCCAACTTGAATAAGAACTCGACAATGGGATTCAGCACCCACCCGAAATTAACGCGCAGCCTGTCGGTAAAAGTAATCTGTCCGGGAGTCGCAACCGGCGGCGAAGGGCGAGTCGCTACGCGACTCATTCTTCCTCCTCTGCCGAATCAGCGTCATACTCGTCAAGATTGATCAGCACTTCACGGTCCTTGCCGCCGCTTTGCACCGGTCCCAGCACACCCATGTCCTCGAGTTCGTCCACCAAATGAGCCGCGCGTGGATAACCGATGCGTAGGGCGCGCTGCAGGTGTGAGGCGCTAGATTTGCCCGTCTGCCGGATCACATCGATAGCCTGGTCGATGAGTTCATCCCTTCCACCAATTATGGCTTCTTTTTGCATCAGCCTATCCCAAGGGATGGGTTCGTCTTCATCTTGCGGCCAGGCCTGCTGCCAATAGGCGATCACGTCCTCGATCTCTTTGTCACCCACCATCACGCCCTGGGAACGCAACGGAGCGGCGGCTTCGGGCGCCAGATACAGCATATCGCCGCGCCCAAGCAGGGACTCGGCGCCCGCTGTATCCAGGATGACCCGAGAATCCACCGAGGAAGCCACCGCGAAGGAAATGCGCGCCGGGAAATTTGCCTTGATCAATCCCGTGACCACATCCGTACTAGGCCGCTGGGTGGCCACCACCAAGTGAATGCCCACAGCGCGCGCCATTTGCGCCAGGCGCACCAGGGTGCTTTCGGTGTGCTCGGCAGTGGCCATCATCAAGTCGGCCAATTCATCAATGAGCACCACAATGCGCGCCAGGTGCTCACCGTCCTCTTTACGAGCAGCCTTCTGGTTGTAATTCTCCAAGTCGCGGGCGCGCTCCGCTTCCAATAATTTATAGCGGCGCTGCATCTCTGCCACCAGCCAGCGCAGCACAGCGGTAATGCGCTCCAATTCCGTCTCGACCTTCCCCAATAAATGTGGCAGTCCGTTGAAGCGCACCAATTCAACCATCTTCGGGTCCAGCATCACAATGCGCAAATCCTGCGGGGTATTGTTCATCGCCAGACAAACAGCAATCGCGGAAATGAGTACGGATTTGCCAGAGCCGGTGGTACCGGCCACCAGCAAGTGCGGCATTTTGCCCAGGTCGGCGGCAATGGGCGCTCCAGAGACGTCCCGGCCCAGCGCCAGGCCGAGTGGCGAAGCCAGCTTGTGGAACGCGGGGCTCTCCAAAACGGGGCGCAGCCGCACAACGCTAGCTCGCGAATTAGGAACTTCAATACCTACGTAAGAGCGCCCCGGTACAGGGGCCTGAATGCGCAAGCGTTGGGCGGAGAGCGCCAGCGCAAGGTCGCGCTGCAGGGCGGAAATTTGGGCCACGCGCACTTTCTGGCGATTGCCGTCATCTTCCTCACCAGGCTTTTGCAGGTAACCGGGCTCCACGGCAAATTGCGTCACGGTGGGCCCTATCTGAAAGCCCACTACTCGAGCCTGGATGCCAAACTCACTCAGCGTCTGTTCCAGTTGCCCGGCCATTTGGTTGATATGGCGTTCATCCGGGCGTGTATTTTTTTCCAAGAGCAGCAAGTCCAGGGGCGGCAGGTCTGCCGAACGCGGCGCAGCCTTCCCCGGCTTAGCTGCCTTTTCCTCCAGTCGGAGATCCTTGCGATAATGCGGCGGGATGCCAGTGGAGAGCTTGGCACCCGCAGCCTCCCCTGCCGACCCTGCCACGGGAGAAACCGATAGGACCGGCTCCACAGCAGTCGCCCTAGGCATTGAATCCTGTGTGCCGCGCCCTCCGCTGGAGTGACTCATCACGATGAGGCCCGCGTAGACAAGAACCACCAGGAGTAACAGCCACACCAGGGCAATAGCCAGCCAAGCGGGTAATACACTGGCAAATAGCAGGCGCAGGCTCTCGGCGATGCCCCAACCGATCAGCCCGCCTGCGTCTCCAGCCTCAGCTACCTCGAGCGATTGACCCATTACCAGGCTAAGCACTCCTAAAGCCGCAAAGGTTGTCACTTCAAAAGCTATTAAGCGTCCCAAAGAGAAGGAGCGCCCAACCCGACGCTGGGCAAACAGACTCCATCCCGCGAGTCCCAGGCCAATGACCACGAGGAGGCTGCCCCAACCTAGCCAGCGCCGCCACACACCCACCCAGGGGTCCAGCCAGGCACCACCAGTCAGCCCTGCCAATCCGAGCAAGGTCAACAAGGCCAGGGCCAATACCAAAAGCCCGGCGGCCTCCGCGGCGTACCCACCTAAGTGCAGACGCAGTTGACCAACCCGGGAGAAGAAGCCGGGGTGGCGAGGCGGCTGGACGAAAGAAGGGCGGCTGGGCATAGATTCAGTCAGGGGTTCCGGGTGTATCCAGCCACTGAGGGTCTTCTTCTTTCCAGGGCTCGTTCAGCAATTGCAGGCTCAAGCGCTGGCGCTCGGGCTCCACCTGCAATACGGATACTTGTACGCGCATTCCGGGTTCCAGCACCAGGCGTGGGTCCAGGTGTTCGTTCAGTCCCATTTGGGAAATGTGGATGAGGCCCTCAAGGCCTTCCTCGAGTTTAGCAAAGGCACCAAAATGCACTACTTCAGTGACCTCGGCCTCGGTTTCCTTTCCTACAGGATAACGCTCAGCTGCCGTTTCCCAGGGGTTTGCCAGGCCGCGCTTGACGCTCAGGGATACGCGGCCGCGGTCGCTTTCCAGGTGCAACACTACCACCTTGAGGCGGTCTCCGGGAGCAGCCACCTCGCGGGGATGCCCCACCCTGCCCCAGGAAAGCTCAGAGATGTGTACCAAGCCTTCTACGCCACCCAGATCGATGAACAAGCCAAAATTAGTCACGTTGGTGACCATGCCCTCCAATTCCTGACCCTGATGCAAAGTTTCGAGTAGATTTTGGCGAGAACCCGGAGCGCTTTGCGCCGCTCGCTCTGAGAGCACAATCCGGCCGCGCTCGGGGTCACACTCGATCACTTTCAGTTCCATTTCTTTGCCGACATAATTTTCCAGAAATCGCTCAGTTATACGCTGGCCGCCGGCGGCGGCCAGGAGGTGCGAACGGGGTACGAAGCCCTGGAATTCCTGGGCGCGCACCAGCAACCCGCCGCGGTTGTAGCCCACCACCTCGGCATAGCAGACTGTCTCAGCTTCCTGGATCTCCAACACGCGTGTCCAATCCACCCAGTCCATCTCCGGGGCTTTGTTTTCTTTTGCCGCCCTGGGCGTGGCCGGCCTGCGACCAGGCTTGCCGCGGCTCTTCTGGCCGGCGGCCGGCGCATATTTGTACTCCTCCGACATCAGCGATTTCCACCAGCCATCGTCCGGCTCAGAGGTATTGGACACGTTTCGTGGAGCATCAAAACGGTCGTAACTGCTCATCTTTCGCGTTCCTTTCCATTATTTTGTTTAATCGCCTGAGATTCCATGTCGAGCAAACTGCGCGCAACAGATTCAAGCGCTACGCGTTGTTTGCGATACAAGTCGGCTTCCGACATTGCCAGCCGATTGGCTACCTCGCGTACCTTGCGGCCTTGCAGGAATTTAAGCTCCAACAGGTTATAGAGCATCCACTCGCCATTCAATTTGGGTTCGCCGTCAGGTTTGGTTTGATCGATAGCCGTACGCAAAATGCTGCGCATGGCCTGCGCAGGGTTGCCTTCGTTTTCTGTCACCGCCTTTTGCACCACCTGCAAACCGCGCAGTGGGCTTTCAGTCAGTTTAGGGCCACCCCAATATTGGGTCAATGCATCCTTCACCCACTTCACCAGATCCGAGTATTCAGGCAGGGAAGTGGCATCGCCCATCACCCCGCGCTGGTCAAAGCGGGAGGCGGCTCGCAGGCGCTGGATCAAGTCCACGCCGGGGCCTAGGCTTTGCAGCGAGAGCAGTGCCTCGCTTTGCTGGCGGCGATTATCCAACGCCAGAGTAGCGCGCTCCCCCAATTCCGCCAGGGCCA
Source organism: uncultured Chloroflexia bacterium (assembly GCA_963797275.1). Taxonomy (GTDB): domain Bacteria; phylum Chloroflexota; class Anaerolineae; order Anaerolineales; family UBA11579; genus JAMCZK01. The sequence continues at coordinate 171,669 of CAWCOT010000003.1, forward strand.
TATGCTGATCCTCTGTCATATTCTTTTTGCCGCGGCGGATAACACCCAGCAAGCCTATTAATTTCTTATCAATGGGCGAATGCAATGGCAGCACCCAGAATTTGCCCCAAGAAAATACTTCGGGTTCATCGCTGCGTTCTTCAGCGGCCTGGCGCAGTTGGTTGGGTGCATGTTGACTGCCGCTTAGCCTGGCGCTGCCCACCTCCACAACTGTGCCCATGTGTTCGCCCTCCAGCGCGGCCACGAAGGCGCTGTGGGACTGCATGCGATCGCACACTGCGGCTAAAAGAGCCTCCAAGAATTGGCGCAGGTCGGCATCGGTCAGCACGCGGTCCTGTAGATTTTGTACAAATTCCACGTCGGCTGCTTCGCCGCCAAACAGCAGCCAGCGCTCCAACGTAGGAATAATCAAAGTGAAGGCGTGCGCGGTGACCAAAGCGGTTAGGGCTATGATGATCGGCAGAAGGATGGTCGCCTGGGTATCCAACCAGGGGCTGAGCCGGCTGGCGAGCGGGATAAGCGACAAAACCACGAAGACGGTCACCGGCCCGCGGATCAGCCAGCGGAACAGGCGGCTCTTGACCACGCGATCTGGCCAAGGCACACCGAAGAAAGCCGTGGCATAAGCCATAGCCACCAAGGCCCAGAACACCAGCCCGTTGCCCAGGGCGGCGCTGAAGAAAAATAGCTCAGGAAGAGAAGCTGCCATGCCGGAGCCAATAAGCAGGAAAGGATAAGCGCCCAAGGCCAATGACACCGATCCCAGGAACAGATAAGCCAGCCGGCGGTGGCTGCTGGAAAGCACCGTACGTTGCCAGGCGCGCCAGATGGTGTACATAGCCATCAGGATAAACAGCAGGTAATAAGCGCTAAAAACCCAAGACAAAGCCGTGGGCGTGAAATGCGGCACAGGTTCACGCACCAGTACCGGCGGCCCCAGCAAACCGCCAGCAAACAGCAACACCAAGAAAATGGCCGAAAGGCCGTACGACAGCCGTACCGCCCAACGCCGCCGCCCTCGGGATGGGCGCCCGGTGGTTTCCAGCAAGGCATCCGAAAAATGCAAGAAGGCTGCCGGCAAAAAGATGGTGCCCACCCACTGGAATCCCAGCCAGAAATCCAGGTTGGCGGTCAACGGGAGCGAATCACTCACCGCTTCCCCCGCCGAGCCAATCATCACGCAAGCCAGGATAACGGCAAAAGATCGTGAAACCCTATCGCGCAAGTTGAAAGTGAGGGCGCGCAAAAATAGAGAAAGTGCGGTGATAGCAACGCTGGCTTCGAAGACTCGGTTGAGGGTTTCTAAATTACTCAGCACCCAAACGTCCAATCAATAAGAGAACAATACGTATTAAGTGAGTCGCTTTGCGAAGAACAGGGCAATATCTTGGTTTTGATAATAGCGATCGTTGTAACCGGCGAAATCAAAGGCGAGTTTCTGAGCCAACTTGATAGCGGGATAATTCTTGGATTGCATTTCCAGCACCAGCCGCTCCTGTCCGTGCTGCCGCGCCCAGGTCTGGGCCGCCATTACCAACCTTGAGCCGATACCCTTGCGCCGTTGCGAAGCCGCCACGACCAGGTCGGCCAGCCATAAAGCCCCAGGGGCGTAATTGGTAGCCAGGGACGCATATCCACAAGGTTTTCCAGTCTGTTCCGCAATTAGCACTGCCGCACGCCGCTTCCACTCATCGCTTAAGCCGTCTTTGCTGCGCGGGTAGCCCACGGTCATTGGGCGGGGCAGCCGCGTTTCTCGAAAGTGCGCACCCATATTAGGGGTGGGTCCATCCACTTCCATCTGCCACACATATTCGGTGGAGTAAGCATGGTCCATTTCCAGCAAGGCCGCGTAATCATCTTCCGTCGCGGCCCGGATGTCTACCTGCACAGAAGTTTCGCTCATTGTTCAGCCGTTCCTATGTTGATGGGGATGCGACAAGCGGGCAATTCATGTCCCGAACTATCCGTAATCACTAACTGGATCACATAGCCGCCGGGCGGCAGGCGGGATGTGTCCCAGCTATCTACCAATACCCCATCAGTCACCATGCTACGCCCAGCCTGGATGGTGAGCCACAGTGCCTGTTCGGCGGGGGCAACCTCAAATTTGTAGAAGCCGAAATCCGGCACGTTTGCAGTGCCACTTACCTGCACTAACCCCGAAATCGTGTCGCCTGATTGGGGCTCGGTGATGTTGATCCGGTCGGGAATGCAGGCACCCGGGTCAATCGCCACTGTTGCCAGAGGCGTCGCCGTGGCGCCGGTAGCGATCCCCTGTGAGGGCATTGCCGTACCAGCCTGTTGCGCCGCCAGCGCTAGGTCCAGCGTGGGCGTAGCCAGCAGGGCTTGCGCGGGGAGTGTCGTGGCTACGAATGTGACCATGATGAAGACGGCGACTGCCAATCCCAACAGGACCAATAAGGCCGCCGTGGCCCGATTGAGACGAGAGCGAGAAGCTTCTCGCTCCAAGCCGTACAGGGCCGAGCTGACTTCCTGCCAGGCAATCCAGAAACGGTAAAAATAAACAATGCCGCCCAGGCCCAAAACAAAGTACAAAGCTGCTTCATATTGGACAAAAAACCGTAGTACTTCAGCCATTGTTAATCGACATCACTTAAGTTTCCGTAACACCCCTTGAACCAGCTTGGTCAGTTTTGGCGCCAGCACCTTTCCGGCTTCCAGCACTTCCTCGTGGGTAGTCTCGGTGTTGCCATCCAGATTGGCTTTGTTACTAATGCCGGAGATACCTAGCACGCGCGTGCTCGCATGACGAGCCACGATGGCTTCCGGAACGGTGGACATGCCCACCGCATCCACGCCGGCGGTGCGCAGGAAGCGCAGATCCGCCGGGGTCTCGAAGCTGGGGCCGGCCAGACAGCAATAAACGCCCTGACGCAATAACAAGTTCTCTTCGCTGGCCACGCTGTGAGCCACTTGCTGCAGCTCTCGGTCATACACCTTGCTCATATCCGGGAAGCGCGGCCCCAATGAGTCCAGGTTGGGCCCGCGCAGCGGGTTCTGGCCCGCCATTCCCAGAAAATTCAGATGGTCTGTGATCAGCATCAGGTCCCCGGGTTCAAACTCAGGGTTCACTCCCCCGGCCGCATTGCTTAGGATAAGGATTTCAATACCCAGGCGTTGCATCACCCGCACCGGCAATCCCAGGCGGGGCATATCATAACCTTCGTAGTAATGTGTGCGCCCTTGCATCACCACCACGGGCACATTTTCCAAGTTGCCCAACAGAAGTCGTCCAACATGTCCCTGCACGGTAGAAATCGGCCAGCCGGGGATCTCCTTATAAGGGATAGACACGGCGTCTTTGATGGCTTCCGCCAGGGAACCCAGGCCCGAGCCCAAGATCAAACCTACGCGCGGTTTATATGTGCTTTGTTTTTCTACTTGCTGAGCTGCTTTTTCGATGTCGTCAATGGTGATGAAATCACCCATTAATGGCTCCAATTAATAATTGTCCCAACACAGGGCTAAGGAAAATCATTATAACATCCGCATCTAGGCAGGGTGTTCTCGAGCTAATCGTTCAGATTCTTTCCGAACGCGGCCAGTGTGTCCTCAATGTCCTTGTCATTAATCCAGTAATGTGTCACCGCCCGGAAGCCCCACGGACCACTGTGCCCAACTAGCACATTTTGCTGGGCTAGCTTTTCCGCCAATTCGTCCGGGTCCATCGTAACGCCCTCGGCAAACTGAAAGCGCACGATATTCGTGTACTGGGGCGCCACAGCTAGCTGGGGCATTTGGGCCAACCCCTCGGCCAGGTGTTTTGCCCGCGCATGATCTTCAGCCAGGCGGTCTACCATCTTGTCCAGGGAGATTAGACCCGCAGCCGCCAGGATACCGGCCTGGCGCATGCCGCCGCCCAGTTGCTTGCGGATGCGCCGCGCCTTATAGATGAAATCCTTGGAACCGCATAGTACTGAGCCCACCGGGGCGCATAATCCTTTGCTCAAGCAGAAAGTTACCGAATCCGCAGGAGCGGCCAGTTCGGCGGCAGGCACACCCAATGCCACCGCGGCGTTGAAAATGCGCGCCCCATCAATGTGCAACACCAACCGATTTTCGTGGGCTAGCTTGCCAACCGAGGTTATGTAATTCGGCCTCAGTGGGATGCCATTGCGTCGGTTATGCGTGTTTTCCAGCGCCACCAGTCGCGTGATCGGATAATGTACGTCGTCATCACGGATGGCCAGGCGGATATCTTCCAGATCTAGTGTGCCATCCATCTGGGTGACCAAGGGCCGCGGCTGAATGCCGCCCAGGGCGGCCATGCCGCCGGTTTCGTAGAAATACGGATGAGCCAGGTCGCCGATGATGGCTTCATCGCCGCGCTGGCAATGCGTCAGCAAGGCGATCAGGTTTCCCATGGCTCCCGAGGGCACGAACAGGGCGTCTTCCTTGCCCATGCGCTCAGCAGCCACTTCCTGCAGGCGATTGATCGTCGGGTCTTCCCCGTAAACATCATCGCCAACTTCGGCTATGGCCATGGCCTGGCGCATCTCCTCAGTGGGGAGCGTAACGGTATCGGAACGAAGGTCTATTTTGCGCATGCGGCTATTTTAGGCGCGTTGTCCCTCTTTGGCATGCAGGCCGGCCAAAATATCTTGCAAATCATTTGGCAGTGGCGTTTCGAAAGCACGCGGCTGCTCGTCACCGGGCAGGTGCAGGCTGAGGCGGGCGGCATGTAGGAAATGGCGTTCCAGAGGCAGGCTGGAATGGCGTTTGCCATAAACCGTGTCTCCCGTCACCGGACAGCCGATAAAAGCCAGATGCACGCGTATCTGGTGCGTACGACCCGTAAGCGGGTGGACCTCCAACAGCGTGTGCTGCGGGAAATTCTCGAGCGTCTTGTATTCGCTGACCGCAGCGCGCCCCTTGGCTGCGGGAACCACAGCCATGCGCTTGCGCTCGCGCGGATCCCGTCCTATCGGCGCCTCAATGCGACCACTGGGCGTTTGCGGGCGCCCATCAACCAGGGCAATATAGGTCTTGCGCACTTTGCGCTCTTGGAATTGTTTTTGTAAAAACCGTTGGGCGCGCTCATTCTTGGCCAATAAAATCAGGCCGGAGGTGTCCTTGTCCAGGCGGTGCACCAAACCGGGCCGCAGTTCCCCGCCTACGCCCTCCATTTCCGGTGCGTGGGCCAGCGCTGCGGCCACTAGTGTGCCGTAGGGGTGGCCAGCGGCGGGATGCACCACCAAGCCGGCGGGCTTATCCACCACCATCACGTCCTCGTTTTCAAAAACGATTTCCAGGGGGATATCTTCAGGAACCAGACCGGCCGGCTCCGCCGGTGGCACGTGCACCAAAATAGCCTCCCCACCTTCGAGTGCGAAGCCGGTCTTTTCGATTACCTTGCGGTTCACCTCCACCTGGCCGTTTTTAATCAAACCTTGCAACCGGGCGCGTGAATGTTGGGGCAGCGCCACCGCCAGGAATTTGTCCAGGCGTTGGCTTTCGCCCTTGGGAACCTCTACCTCATAAACCTTTTCATTCACCAGTGATGTGTTCCTGCGTTGGAGATTGCTCGGTTTGCGGTTTCTCGTCCCCAGTGAACCAAATGCTGAGCAGCAATAGCACCACCCCGGCTGTGATGGCCGAATCGGCCACATTGAAGACGGCAAAATTGCCAACCGAAATAAAATCCGTTACCGAGCCGAAACGAAGACGGTCAATCAGGTTGCCAAGAGCTCCGCCCAATTGCAGACCCATGGCCAGGCGCAGCAACCACTCCCCTCGTTGGATTCGCGGAAAATAGAAAACAATCATTCCCGCCACAATTACGGCAAGGACAGTAAAGATACCCCCCGCATTTTGGAACATGCCAAATGAGGCTCCGGCATTCTCCCAATGCAGGATGCGAGCAAAGGGGAGTAGGCTGGGAAATGGGGTCCAGCTTTCGCCAAGAGATAGGTTATGTTGCACCCAGGCCTTGGTCCACTGATCGATAAAAATCACGCTCCCGGCCAGCAGAGCCAGGGACAGATATGCAAATAGAGTTTCAAATCGAGAGGAAGCTTGCTTCTCAGGCTGCTTATCAGATTTGATTTCTGCCGTCACAATGATTTCCTTGTTTTGGGATGCCCTATTCTACCCAGTTAGCCGGGCATGAACTTCGCCAGCCCGTGCATGCGTAGGAAGCGATATTAAATGCTGGCGAATAAAATCAGCCTGCATCCAATCCTTGCGAGCCAGCCGAGGGTACTCGCCAACCATGTAATTGTATTCATAGCCACCTAGCGCTTCCAGGCGCTCTAATGCCTGCAGACTTCGGTCCAATGCCGCTGGCAGGTACTCAAAGGAGATCATCCTGATCGGGTAGCTCAAACCGAGCAAGGCCTCGTATTCGAAACCTTCAATGTCCAGTTTGCAGAAGGTCGGCGGGCCAAATTCACTGATTAAGATCATCCAGCGTGCGCACGGGAACGGATATCTGCTGATTCCACTCAGTGCCAGAAAATCCGCGCGTCGCGCTTACCTCAACAGCCCACGCCGCCGACATTGTGGAGACTGTGGGGTTGCGCGCACTGATCATCAGCTCCGCCCGGCCGGCTTGCGCTCCCACCGCGCCCTTGACCAGGGAAAATTCCCCTCGCGCGCCGTACAGTCTCTGCAAGATACGATTGCACCAAGGCTGCGGCTCCACGGCCACCACGCGCGCTCCAATGTCTAGCAAGGCGCCCGACCGGTTACCTACGTGAGCCCCAATGTCAAAGCACAACTCGCCGGGGTGAATGGAGCCTTTATAGAACTCACGCCAAGCCCGGCCCCGGCCGGGGATGGCGTAGTACATCAGCAGCGAGCGCCCCAACCCCAGGGCGGCTGCCAGGCTTAATTTTGGGGCCAAGCGGAAACGGCTAGGCCGACACGTGCTTCAAATCCAGCCACAGGAAGGCGATAAGCGCCAGCTCGACTATCTTGGTGCTGACCCCCAGAATGCTGCTGAAATCGCCTTTGTTAACCACGAACCAGGCCACAATGGTCACAGCAGCAAAGGCCATGAAGGCATAATGCAGTAGGTGCTGCATGCCTCCGGGAAAACGCGCCAAAAGACACCCCAACAGCACCAGGTAGGCAATGCCATTCAGCAGGAATAAATTATGGAGATTGCCGATGGTAAAGATTTTGTCAAAATCGCGGAAATTCAAAAAAAACAGATGCACCATGGCGGTGAACAATGTAAGCACAGTGATTACCGTACGGATCGTCTTTTGGCTCATAGCTTCCTCCGAGGCTTGTGGGTAGATGACGTTAGTGAATTATAGCTAGAAAGAAATGTCTCGATAGTTGTCAGGCTCGTTTCCCAACCTGGGAATGACTCAAACGTGGCCAGCGCCTCCAGGCTCAATTTTTCGAGCAAATTCCGATTTTCCGCTAACTCCCCCAGGCGCACCTCCAGTTGGGAAACACTGTCCGGCTCGATCAAATAGCCATTATGTCCATTCTTGATAATTTCCTTTGCGCCGCCGGCTGTGGTGGCTATGGCGGGTAGCCCAAACCCCATGCCCTCCAAGTAAACAATGCCAAAGCCTTCATAGAACGACGGCAGGGCCAAAACCTGACTCGATCGTAGAACCTTTGCCAAATCTTGCTCCCCTAATTCCCCGTGAAAGTTGACCTGATCGGCAAGTCCTCTGCGGCGCACCAAATCGTGTAGCTCGGTAGTGGTTTTGGGTTCGGCATCCATACGGCCCACAAATTTCAAAAGCACCAGCCCTTTCAGCCGCGCGGCGGCTTCAACCAGCACCTGTGGCTTTTTGCGGCGAATAAGGTTTCCTAGGAACAGCACGTGCAGAGGCCCCGGGCGCTGGCTGCGCGCGCTCACCTGCTTGGCGCTGGGAAGCTTGGGCCAGCGATCACCGCCGGGTGTCGCCACCACAAAAGGCACCCGCGTTGCCAAGCGCATCTCCACCACTCTCTGAGTAACATGTCCATTAAAAATGAAGCCGTCCACTGAATTTAGGTAGCGGTCCTCGATGCGACGATATATCCAATTCGTGATGGCAGGATGTCCTTCTGTGCTGCGCAAATGATGAACGATAGAAATAATCGGATAGGAGGCAACTTGCTTCAATTGTTTGTTAAGCAAGAAAAGCGATGGATGGTTGAGTTCATCCTGCAGCAAGATATCGACGGGCAAGTTTCGTAATTTCGCATACAGGGACGGCGAGATGTTGTCGCTTAGATTTGAGCCGTACGACCTCCGGGGGATCGACACCACCTCCACCGCATGACCTCGGTGGCGCAGAAACTCCACCAGCTTGCGATCATACAGATAGCCGCCTGAACCTTGACTCAAATCCCCATAAACAACTATGCCCAACCGCAATCAGAAATCCTGCTGGTAGCGTGCCCAGGCTGTATGGCTTTCCCATAACTGCAAGCTAACGGAGGCGAGCCCTCTCTCGTCCAACCGCTGCACCAATTCCAAACAAATAATGTGGCTGAAATGCTCCAGGGAGGGGTTGAGCCCCGCAAACGCCGGTTTTTTATTCAAATCCACATTGTCGTATTCCCCCAGGATTTCGTCCAGGTGTCGCTCCACATCCACAATGTCAACTAGATAGCCGTGCTCGTCAAGTTTCTCACCTTCCAGGCGCAGTTCCAGGCGGTAGTCGTGACTATGGGGCAAGTTTTCTGGACCCCAATCCCCCCCAATCAGGTGGTGCGTAGCCTTAAAGGTGCGCTGGACGCATAACGTGTACATACTGGACTAGAAGGTCGGCGGGTTTTGTATGACCACGTACCAGGTGTAATACAAGCCTAAGCCCAGGAAGGTTGTGGTGAGGTACAGACCGTAGGCCGTACGCATGAACAATTTATAGTTGTTGAACTGCAGAAATTTGGGCACCAATTTGTGCCCGCGCAAGGCCACGAAACTGCCCAGAAAGAAGGCCAGAAAGCCCACTCCTGCGTGCAGCATGCTGACCACATAAAAGATACTCTCGCGTGGCCCCCCTTGGTCGCCCAGTATAAAGGCGCGATAAGGCAACAGCATCAACCACAATACCAAAACAACATTGATCAAAACTCCGCTGGTCTGTACCCATTTATGCACATCATAGCGGCCCCGGCGCGCCAGGTAATATCCCACACTGAAAGTCAGCACCACGATCAAGCTGAGGCTCAAAGTAATATCGGCGGCCATGTTGGCATGCGTGCCAAAAAATCCAGGCAGGTGTAAGAATGCGGTCATATTCTCCTCTTTGGCGAAAAGATTGGCCTCAGTGTACTCAGGATTCAGGCCTCATACATCAACAATATTGCCAGGGTTTGCTCTGGTTGCTGGTCCAACAAGGCATACGCTTCAGGAGCCCGGTCGAATGGCACACGTTGACTGACCAGCCGGCCGGGCTTTATGGCCAGCACATATTTCCAAGCCTGTTCAAAACGCCGCTGGCGGTCCCAGCGGCCCAACAGAGCTGGCTCCATATGGCTGACCTGGCTACTGATGATTTTCACCCGGCCGCGGTGGAAGCGGCCCCCGAGGTCTACGGAAGCGCGGCGCTTACCATACCACGAACCCACCACAATGCGCCCATTGTCACCCACCAGCTGCATGGCCAGGTTGAGAGTCTCTGGGTTCCCACTTAGCTCGTATACCAGGTCGGCCCCAATTGGTCCCAGGGCTTTCTGCCCCTCAACCACAGCCGCAGGTTCCAGGGACGCCAGCGCCCCCATATCCAGCGACAGTTCCCGCCGGGCGGGATAACTATCCATACTGAACAACTTATCCAGGGGATGCTTCGCCAAAATGGCAGTGGTAAGCAGTCCGATAAGTCCCTGCCCCAACACGGCCACGCGTTCGCCCAGGCGCGGGTTACCGTCCAAAATAAGATTGACCGCCGTCTCCACGGCCGGAAGAAAAGCGGCATCCTCCGGCGTACAACCCTCTGCCACCGGGATAAGCTCCTCAGCAGCCATCACGAAAGCGCTTTCGTGTGGATTAAAAGCGAATACCAACTTCCCCAGCCAGACTGGGTCCACACCGGGACCCAAAGCATCTACCCTTCCAACCATGCAGTATCCATACTTCAGCGGGAAGGCAAGACTTCCAGACAATGCCGATAGGGTCGAGTCAGCTGCCAATCCGCCGGGGGCTTCCCCGTTATACAGCAGAATCTCCGTGCCCGCGCTGATGGCCGAACAAACCGCGCCCACGCGCACTTCGCCCACGCTCGGCTCAGGTATTTCCTCCTCCTGCAGTTCCACCTTTCGCGGGGCCGTGAAATACAAACTTTTACGAATCATGGCCGGGTAACTTCGCCCCAAATGACCAAGTCATCACCATAAAACTCGGATTTAACCTTACGCAGGCGGGTAAAAGGTTCTCTGGAAATAACTTGATCGGCTGCCTTGTATCCCCCAATGAAGCACGGCGAAATAGTGATAACTGCTCGACCTACCCATCCACCCGCCAGAAAACTGGAAATTACCTCTCCGCCCCCTTCAACCATCAGCCTGCGAATACCCAGTTGCTCCAAACGAGAAAGCATCTTGGATAGATCCACCTGATCGCTTGCATTTCCAACCTGGCGTTCCACAATCGCCCCGGCAGAAACCAGCCTGTGTTCATCTACCGGCCCGGCCTGATCGGTGCAAAAGACGATAGGTGCTCCCTTGCTTTTTAATATCTTTGCGGAATCGGGCAGACGCAGTTTGCTATCCAACACCACAATTCGAGGGTCGCTCCCTGACACCAGCCGCACATTCAACTGCGGATCATCGCTAAGCACAGTGCCAATGCCCACCAAAATGGCATCGTGGCTGGCCCGCAAGCTATGCGTGAGCTTGAGGCTTAGTTCCCCGCTCAACGCCAGTGCCCGACCGCGCCGCAAGGCGATGCTCCCGTCCAGGCTCTGGGTATAGCAAAGCGTAACCAGCGGCCAGCCGGCCGGCGGTTGGGCCGTTTCTAACCACGTTTCAATCGTCCCCATTCGTGAAGGGACCGCCATCAGGGAGATTCAGCAGGTGCTTCATGCGGGCAGCCTTGGTGAGCAGGTAACGCTCGTTCTCCGCGGTCACCTCGCCAATCAAAGGAATGCGCTCCACCACCTCTATCCCCAGTTTTTGTAATTCTTCGATCTTATTGGGATTGTTGGTAAGCAACGCGATTTTAGAAACGCCCAGCTGGTGCAGCATCATCGCCGCCGAGTCGTAGTGGCGCGCGTCGGCTTGATGGCCCAAAGCCAGGTTGGCGTCCACCGTGTCAAGGCCCTCATCCTGTAAGTTGTAGGCGCGTAATTTTTCCGCCAACCCAATCCCGCGACCTTCCTGCCGCATATACAGAAGCAGGCCCCGCTCCGCTTCCGAGATCATTTGCAGGCTGCGCGCCAGCTGTTCGCCGCAATCACAGCGCATGGAACTGAAGGTCTCCCCGGTTACGCATTCGGAATGCACCCGCACCAGCACAGGCGCATCTCCGCTTATCTCCCCCATGACCAGGGCCAGATGCTCTTTCTGTTCGAAATGATTGGAATACAAATGGATTCTGAACTCCCCAAATCGAGTGGGGAGGCGCGCCGCCACCAGGTGTTCGATCCCGTTCGCCTGCTGGGTCGGGTCGCCGCTTTGCATGACAAATCCTACCATAGTGCTTTCACACTTTACGCAATAGACCCGCAAGGGCCAGGCCTGCCAGTCCGAAGAAAACGTCCCTGGCGCGAATGAGCAAGCTCAGGCCCAGGCCATAGGCCGGATCGAAGCCCAAAGCCTGCATGGCCAGCACCTGGCTGGCCTCCAGGGCTCCCATCGCTCCCGGGGTGGGCGCGAAGAGAGCGATGCGCCCTGCCACGATCACTAGGGTTAACTCCCAAAAACCGAGCCTCACCCCGAGAAAGAGCAATGCTAACCAAAACTCGAAGGCCAGCCCGGCCCAGATTACTCCGGCGATCAAAATTCCCTGCAAGAGTAATTGCGGCTGCGCCTGCATCAATTCCCCAAGGCTTTTTTCGGCCCTGCGAACACCCTCAACTAATCTTCCCGAAAACCGGCGCAGTACGAAGCTTACCGGCAAGCGTCTGCGAAATAGTGCGACCAAATAACCGACTGGGATCGCCAGTAGCACAATCACCAATAGCAAAGTTTCGTTAAGCGGCAAAACCCCCATGGTTCCATTCGCCAACAAAGCCGCACACCCCAGGGCCAAAACCAGGAAATTGACCAATACATCGATCGCGCGGTCCAGCGTGACCGCGGCCAGGGCTGTGCTGCCTGGGAGGCCATGCCGGTTGCGCAAATACAGCACCTGCAAGGGTTCACCGCCAAAATGTTGGCCCGGAGAGAAGTAGCTGGCCGAAAACGACACCAGCCGGTAGGCGATCAAACGCAGATAGGAAATTTGGTAACCCTGCGCGTCCAGGATGAGCCTCCAGCGCCAAGGGAACAGCGCTATCAAGCCCAGGTTCACTAATGCCAAAACAACCAATTGCCACACGTGCATCGAACCTAGCACCTGGACAATATCCGCTATGGGAACTCGTTCCAGGCTCCATAACAGCAAGAGCGTCCCCAAGAGCAGCAAGATTGCCCACACAGCAAAAAAGCGAAATTGCCGCAGATTCATGATGCTGTGTTGTCTCCTGCTCGCCTGACCATCCACTTGTCCTCGGATTTAATCAATGCGATTTCACCGCCGCCCAGGTAGAGCAGCGCCATCCCAAAGAACGTAACTATAAAGATAATGGCGCTGGTCCCTGCCAATGAATCGATGGCCATCAGCACTAACAATACGACCACCAGAGGACGCACGGTCACTCCCAACGCTAGTCCAAAGCCCAACGCGGCTTCGAGCAGCAGCGAACCTTCCAGTGGCGCCCCTATCACGAAACGCCAGCAAAGCGTGGCGAAAATGACAGCGCGCAAAAGTATAGCCGTCCAATTCCAGGTCTGGCGAGCCAATGGGGCTGACAGCGGCCATTTAATCTTTAGCCAGCCGATGCCAGCCAGCCAATCATACAAAAAATTAGCCAGGAAGGGCGCCATGCTCAAAGTTGAAAGGAACACAGTAAAGTCTCTGGGCAATCCTGGCGCCAGCAAGGTTGCGCAGATTCCCATTTGGATACCTGCGATGGGTCGGCGCCAGAGGTTCTCCGAAATGTGAAAATCCAGGCCCCGCCGGCTGCGTGTCCAGATCCCGAACACGTAGGCGTAGCGGACCACCCCAACCAGCAGAAACCACCATCCCGCTGCGCCATAGTGGTAAGCCAGGGAAGTTGCCACCAGCACACCCAATCCGTCCAGGCGAATATCTAATCTTTCGCCCAATTCCGAAGCGGTGCCCGAAAACCGCGCCGCCACCCCATCCAGCAAATCCAATACACTGAAGGCCACATACAACGTAAAGGGCAGCCAAGCCAGCCACCCGCCAGGGGGCGGCGGCCAAAAGAACCCCGCAAGCAAGGAAATTAGCGTTAAGCGTAGGAACGACAACCAGGTACCCGGGCCGAAGCCAGGCAAAAGGCTCTTGCCTCCTTTAGGCATATTCTTCGGGAGGTCACTCCAGACAAAAATGGCTTGTACCCCAAAGACCAGGGCGGCCGCCAGCAGCCAGCCGGTCACATAATCCCTCTGCCCCAGTTTGACCAACCAGCCGATGCCAGCCAGCCAACCGGCGCCTAAAATCAAAAAGAGCGCCCAACGCGCTCTAAGTCCCCTCAATGCTTTGGCTTGGCTGCCAATGGCTGGCCGCATGCGGCGAATTCTAACATCGCGTGTATGGCATAATGGTTTTTGATAAAACAATAAGGAGCTTTCTTGCATGTCTCGCACCATTGGCAATTGGATGAAACACAATGTGGTTTCCATAAGCAAAGAGGCCACTTTGATCGATGCCGCCAGGCTGGTTGCCGACAAACGCGTGGGCACATTGCCGGTCGTAGATGAAAAAGGCCACCTAATCGGCCTGATTAACCTGCGCAAGATTGTCCGCTTTTTTCTCCCGGACTTCATTAATGTTGTCGAGGATGTTGGTTTTGTGCGTGATTTCGGCGCTATCGATATCCCCTCGCCGGTGGATATCAAGAAGGGCGCCCATATCACCGTTGCCGAATACATGGAGGAAGCCATCAGTGTAGAAGAGGATGATTCGCTGATGCGCGCATTAGCGCTCATGATCACCCACGACATTCAAGACCTTCCCGTGGTACGCGCTGGTAAGCTGGTGGGTATTGCCTCCAGAGTGGATATTGGCCGCGCCTTCGTATTAACCTGGTTGGATAAATCACAATCCGAGAAGAAGAAAAAAGGGAAGACCCACTAGCCCCGAGGGACTATGCTTGCTTACGTCATCGCCGGCGGGATTTTTCTCGTCACATTCATCGCCATACTTAGGGAGCGTGTAGACCAAACCATCTTGTCGCTGGCCGGCGCCGGTTTCATGGTGGTGGCGGGCCTGGCCCTGGGCTTTTTCTCGCAAGAAGATGCTTTGGCCGCGGTGGATTTCGATACACTCGGCCTGCTGCTGGGAATGATGATCCTGGTCAGCATGCTGGGGGAGACAGGGTTTTTCCAGTTCCTGGCCATCTTTACAGCAAAACGCTCGAAGGGCAAGCCCTGGGTGCTGCTGGTGATACTAGGTGTTATTGTGACGGTGCTGTCCATGTTCCTGCCCAACGTGACCACCATCGTCCTGATCGCCCCCGTATCTATCCTGATTGCTGAAATCTTGGGTATTTCGCCCATCCCTTTCCTGATCTCGGGTGCCATCCTGGCCAACACGGGCGGCGTAGCCACCCTGGTAGGCGATCCACCCAACATCCTTATCGGTTCGGCCGCCCACCTAAGCTTCACGGACTTCCTGGTCCATTTGGCCCCCATTGTGGCTGTGGCCTGGGTCGCCGCATTAATCTCCATGCGCGTGCTATTTGGCAAAGAGCTCTCCAAGAAGCCTCGCAACATCGATGCCCTGCAGCACTTGAACGAAATAGAAGCCCTGCACGACCGCAAAGCGGTGACGCGCATCCTCATCGTGCTAGGCGGCGTCGTCGTGCTATTCTTCCTGCAGGGTGTCCTTGAGATAAGCTCTTCGTCTGCTGCTCTGTTGGGAGCCAGCGCGGCTCTGCTGTGGGTGCAGCCTGATGTAGAGAAGATCCTTAAAGAAATAGATTGGAGCGTCCTGCTGTTCTTCGGTGGGCTGTTCGTGTTGGTAGGCGGCCTGGATGCTTCTGGTATTCTGGAGCAGATCGCTCACAGCGTTACCGGCTTGGCGAAAACCAACTTGCTGCTTTCTGGGGTGGTGCTGTTATGGAGTTCGGCCATCTTGTCGGCCATCGTCGACAACGTGCCTTTGACCATTGTGGTGATCCCTTTGATCTTGAACTTGGAAAATCAGGGCATCCCTGTCGGCCCCTTGTGGTGGGCGCTGGCGCTGGGAGCCGGCCTGGGTGGCAACGCCACGCCCATTGGGTCTACCCCCAACCTGATCACTATCAAACTCAGCCAGCGCACACGTGACCCAATCACCACCGAACGCTGGCTGCGCGCCGGCATTCCGGTCATGATCGTGGTCTGCGTGGTTGCGTCGATCCTGTATGCACTAACCTTTCAGTGGATGTAACTCTCAACCCCGAATTCGATACCTTAATCCACCAGTTGGCCGTCCCGCATATATAGCCGCGGTACGCGCGTATTGATATCGGTTAAAATCTCATAAGGGATAGTGCCTGCCCACTCGGCCAAGTCCTCAGTGCTGATGCGCTCATTCCCATCTTCTCCAACCAGCAGCACTTGGTCCCCGTTGAAAGCCGAATCTTCTTCGATGTTCACCATGAACTGATCCATGCAAATGCTGCCCACCACGGGATAGCGCTTGCCGTGAATGAGCACCTGAGCCTTTCCGCTCATGGAACGGAAATAGCCATCCCCATACCCCACTGGTATCGTCACCACCCGCACCGAATGGTCGCTTTGCCACTTGGAACCATAACTCACCGGATGTCCGGGCTGCACAACTTTGAAATACACTACCCGCGAAGACCATGACAAGGCCGGGTGGACCCGCAGACTGCGTTTTGCTTCGCGGGTAGGGTATATGCCGTACATCAAAATGCCCGGACGCACCAGATCCATCCACGCTTCGGACAGCTGAAGGATGGCGCCTGAATTCGCCATGTGGCGCATGGGGGTGGGCAAGCTGCGCTTTTCGTAGAAGCGCAGCGCCTCCTGAAAACGTTCCAGTTGCAGCCTGGCTGAAGCCAGGTCAGCGGCGTCGGCATTGGCAAAATGGGAAAAGACGCCCTCGACCTCGACATGTTTGCAAGCCAGGGCAGCTTCCAGCAAGCTGTCCGCACTGTAATAATGCACGCCGATACGCTCCATGCCGGTATCGATTTTCAGATGCACTTTGGCGGTTAAGCCCAGCGAACTCGGCTGCCAGCTCCACATGCTGCAATTTTTCAATAGATGATGCGGTAACGGTAAGGTCGTGCTGCAAAAAAAGCGGTGCCTGGCTGCCGAGAATACCCCCCAATACCAGGATAGGCGCCGTGATGCCTGCCTCGCGCAGCAAAATGCCCTCCTCAAGGAAGGCTACGCCCAGCATCTTGGCTCCCAGTTCCTGCATGTGCATCCCAATGCGCACCAATCCATGCCCGTAGGCATTGGCTTTGAGAATAGGCATCACCGTGGCTGTGCCAACGTGAGCCTGGATAGCCTGATAGTTTTGCGTCAGCCTGTCCAGGTCCACCTGCACCTGGGTTGGGCGCAGGGTGAAGCGTGTGCTAATGGTGGGCGGGTTGCTGATTTCCATCGGGCTATTCTATCGCAGCGCCTCTTTTGAGGTTTCGCGCCAGATTTAGGGCTTCGTCGCGGCTGCCAACGTCGCCTGCGGCTTGAGCCTCGCGCACCGCCTCGAGTAGTTCTCCCACTTTTGGACCGGGTTTCATCTTCAATTCTTTCATCAGTTCATCCCCTTTGAGTAATGTCGGCGGCGAAACTATTTCATCAGGTTTCTCGAAGTAAGCCTCCAGCAGTGTCCGCAGGGTTTCCAGGTGTTCGGCTAGAGCTTCCTGGGGCATATCGGCCCCATATTTGCCCATGAAATCCGCCAGCGACAATAAGCATACATCCACGCCTTTGTCGCCCGCATCACGGAAATAGCGATATATGGCCCGCCGCGTGGGCAGTTCCCTTGTTTGCGTCAGGGCAAAAGGCCGCCCATGCGAGCGCACGACTGCGTCCAGGTAATCCCGTTCAGCATTGCCAAGGTGCAGGGCTAACGCCCGCCCTGAAACCAACTCAGCGCTGTTTTGCTCGTGGCCGGTGAAGCGAATGCGCCCATCTACCTCAACGTAACGAGCTGGAGGCTTTCCCATGTCATGGTAAATAGCCGCAAGAAAGAGCAAAGCTTTGCGCGAGCGTCCGGGCACCAGCTCCGTCGCCAGCAATTCACTTATCTGGTGACGATAGCGCCCCAGGCGCAGCACCACCAAACCACTGTGCAGGTCCCCGGCGCCATCGGAAGAGTAATCTTCTCCCAATAGTCCAATAACCAGTGCCAGCTTCTCAATTACGCGCAAGGTGTGCTCCCACACGTCAAACGCATGCGGCGGAGATTGGTTCAGACCCTTTAACTGCTCGAACTCCGGCAGGATGGGCTGCAGCGCTCCCAGCAAATCCAATGCCCGCAGCGAGGTCGTCAGCCGCGGGGCTTCAAGCAAGCGAAACAATTCGTCTCTCAAACGTTCGGGTGAAACCTGCTTCAGGTCTGGCGCCGCGGCGCGCATCTGGGCGCGGGTGCCGTTTTCGATCTTCATCCCCAGGTTGGCCGCCAGCCGGATGGTGCGCAGCACCCGAACCGGGTCACTGGACAACGAATCGCCAGCACAGGCTCGCAGTTGCCCGGCGGCCAGGTCGGCGGCGCCACCTAGGGGATCCAGCAAGGCTCCAGGGTGGTCGAGAGCGACGGCCATGGCATTGACCGTCAGGTCGCGTAAAGCCAGGTCAGCATCGATATCTGCCCCCTGCATGGCGATGAAATCCAGGGTGAAGCGCTCGGACCCCTGCCCCACCAGGATGCGTCCTGCGTCGCGTTCTTCGTCCAAGGGGAAGAAATCGGCTTTCAAGGCCGTGGCTACTTTGCGTGCCGCCGGAATGGCACCAGAAGGCAGTACGAAATCCAGGTCGTGCAGCGGCCGCTCGAGAAGCAGGTCGCGGACTGCGCCGCCCACCAGGTAGATCTTTTGGCCCTTGGGCAGCGCGGAGCGCACACGCTCGACGAGGGGAGGTAAGCTGAGGTTCATAGTACTGGGGATAAATTCTACTTGGGGGGCTTCCTTTGTGCGGAGGCTTTAGCAGCCTGCAAGGCCTGCTTCGGCGTGCCACCCTGGCCCACCACCTGGCCGCGGATGCGCGCCACCCAGCGTCCCGAACGGCTGGTCGGGGCCGGGCATGTTACTCCGGCGGGGTGTACTTTTTCAGGTCGACCACGCCGATGAAAGGCAGGTTGCGATAGTACTCGTCCAGGTCCAGGCCATAGCCGAAGACAAACTTAGGTGAAATCTTGAAGCCAGTGTAATGGATGGGCACTTCGGTTTGCCGCGCCTCGGCTTTGTCCAGCAAGGTACAGACTTTGAGGCTGGCCGGGCCGCGCAATTCCAACAAGCCGAGCACCGAGGCAATGGTGTTGCCGCTATCCACGATATCTTCCACCAACAGTACGTTGCGGCCGGAAATATCGATGCTCAGGTCCATGGTGATGCGCACCTGGCCGCTGGATTCCCGCGCCCCTGCGCCATATGACGAGACAGCCATAAAGTCAATGGCATGAGGAATATCAATGGCGCGCATCAGGTCGGTGAGGAACATCACTCCGCCGCGCAGGATGCAAATGAGCAGCAGGTCCTGACCTTTATAGTCCCGGCTGATCTCAGCGCCGAGCTCGGCAATGCGCTTCTGGAGTTTCTCCTCCGGGATGAGGACTTCAGCCAGCAGTTCCTGATATGGAGGAGGCAAGTGCATGGCTACATGGGCACTTTGTGGTGCTCGCGGCAGCGCGCCTCATACAATTCGGAGGCGCCCACGATCACCACAGGGTCATTGTAGTTGGCCGGCTCGCCGTTCACCAGGCGCTGCGTGCGGCTGGCATCCTCGCCGCACACCATGCAAATGGCATGCAGCTTATCCACGTCTTCGGCCTGGGCGATCAGGGTCGGCATTGAACCGAAGGGTTCGCCGCGGAAATCGGTATCCAAGCCGGCCACGATGACGCGCAAGCCGCTGTCGGCCAGGTATTTGACGATGGACACGATCTCATCATCCAGGAATTGGGCCTCGTCAATGGCCACCACGGTGGTATCCGCATCCAGCATGGAACGGATATCAGCGGCCTTATCGATAGGGATGGCATCGAAATCACTGCCAGCATGCGAGGTGACTTTGGCCTCCGCGTAGCGGTTATCAATCTTGGGTTTGAAGACTTGAATCTTTTGTTTGGCGATAGCGGCTCGGCGCAGGCGGCGGATCAACTCATCGGTCTTGCCGCAGAACATGGAGCCTGTGATCACTTCGAGGGAGCCTGTTTTGGGTTCCATTGGTGGTAGTTTACTGTATGTTCCCTCGCTTGTCATTCCAAGGGCTTCACTATTCCTCCGCATTCCCGATGTCAGAAGGGGCTTGGCAGGAATTTCTCGTCGACAGCACTGTGGGAGAGGCCTCGTTGGCGAACCTGCGGTTCGCCTCCTCACAATGACGGAGATCCAAACGAAAAACGCACCTTTCGGTGCGTCTTTTTTATCTGTTTAGCTAGCCGCTTCGGCCTCCGGGGCAGCTTCGGGCAATTCGTATCCCAAGCGGCGCAGGGATTTCTTGGTGTCGGCCAGGGCTTTGGTGCCCACGCCGTCGATGGCCAGAACGGCTTCGTCGCCCTTAGCGAGCAGCTCGATGAACTGGCCAGCGTTCTCCACACCCGCCTTCTTGAAGGCATCCAAGGTGCGCTTTCCCAATTCCAAGTCAGACAGCGGTCGCTCAGGGGAAACCTGGGCGGCGGCCTTCTCTTCCTTGGACTCAGTGTACTTGGTGCGGACTTCCAGGCGCTTGTAGAAGCGGTCTACCTGCCCTTCGGTATCGACGATGCGCTGCACGCCGGTATAGAAGGGATGGCAGTTGGAGCAGATATCCACGTGAATCTCCGGCACAGTGGAGCCGGTGGTCCAGGTGTTGCCGCAAGCGCAAACGACCTTGGCTTCCGGATAGTATTTGGGATGGATTTCAGCTTTCATAGCTACCTCTAACTTTGGTATACAAACCCCTACTTCTTAGTCGGCTCGACGCTGACGACTTTCTTGCCGCGGGTGGTCTCGTAAATGACGGTGCCATCCGCCGTAGCAAAGATGGTGTAATCGCTGCCCAGGCCGACGTTGCGGCCGGGGTGCACGCGCGTGCCGTGCTGACGCACCAAGATGTTGCCGGAGAGCACGTTCTGGCCGGCATACACTTTCACGCCCAGGCGTTGGGCATTGCTATCTCGTCCATTGCGGCTGGAACCGCCGCCTTTTTTATGTGCCATGATTTCAAATCCTCTAATCAGTTAATTGGCTATTTCTTAGCTGCAGGTTTCTTGGTGGCCGGTTTCTTGGCCGCCGGTTTCTTGGTTGCAGGTTTCTTGGCGGCAGGTTTCTTAGCTGCGGCTTTGGGCTTGGAAGCTGTTCGGCGAGCCTTGGCAGCGGGTTTAGCCTCGGCCTTGGGCTCTTCTTTACCCTCGGCGTTTTTGGCCGGCGCACCTTTCAACTCAATACTGTCAATCTGCAAGCGGGTGAAGGGCTGGCGGTGGCCGGTCTTGACGCGATAGCGGATCTTGGGCTTGTAGTGGAACACGGTGACCTTGGGGCCTTTGTCCTGGGCCAGCACGGTGGCGGCAACTTTGGCCCCGGCCAGGTTGGGCGTGCCAATCTGCACATCTTCACCATCCGACACTAGAAGGACATCGGTCAGGTCGACTTTCTTACCTATTTCAAGTTCCAGACGCTCGACTTCGATTGCCTGGCCTTCAACGGCTTTGTATTGTTTCCCGCCGCTTTGGATAATGGCGTAACGCATTTTTGATCGTTTCTCCGGTTGCCTGCGAAAAATATGCCCCGGCAACGCTCGCAGGGGCAAAGCGGGCCATATTATAAGAGCAAGGAGGGGTAACTGTCAAATGCGCAGCTTGGTGTCAAGGAAGTCTATATCAAAAAGATGGCTGACCAGCCAAGCTGGGCAGCCATCTTTATTTGCTTGGTTTGCCGCGCCTACTTGCGCGGGTGCTTGGCCGCGGCCTGCGCCGCCGCCAGGCGCGCCACCGGCACGCGGAACGGCGAGCAGCTCACGTAGTTCTGTCCGATGCTGTGGCAAAACTCGATCGAGGCAGGGTCGCCGCCGTGCTCACCGCAGATGCCCACTTCCAGGTTCGGGCGCGTCTTGCGGCCTTCTTCGACCGCCATGGACATCAGGCGGCCGACGCCAATCTGGTCGACACTTTGGAAGGGGTTGACGGGCAGGATACCGTCTTCCACGTATTGCAGCAGGAAGTTGCGCTTCGGCGTCGTCGCGGCTGAACCCGAAGGTCATCTGGGTCAGGTCGTTGGTGCCGAAGGAAAAGAATTCGGCCACCTCGGCGATCTCCCCGGCAGTCAGTGCCGCCCGCGGGATCTCGATCATGGTGCCGAACTTGTAGGCGATCTTGCTGCCGGACTCCTGCATGACTTGCTTGGCGACCTTCTCCAGGCGGGGCTGGATGAACTTGAGTTCATTCACGTGGCCGATCAGCGGGATCATCACTTCGGGGTGCGGCTCCACGCCTTCCTTGGTCACCGCCACGGCGGCCTGGAAGATGGCGCGCACCTGCATCTCCACGATTTCCGGCATCACGATGCTCAGGCGCACGCCGCGCATGCCCATCATGGGATTGCTTTCGTGCATGCCGCGCACGCGGCCCAGCAGCTCTTCCTTGTCTGCCAGGCCCTCTTTCTCGCCCTTGGCCTGCATGGTGGCCACTTCTTCAATCAAGCTTTCCATGCTGGGCAGGAACTCGTGCAGAGGCGGGTCGATCAGGCGAATGATGACTGGCAGGCCATCCATGGCTTTGAACAGGCCCTCAAAATCGGATTGCTGATAAGGCAGCAGCTCGTCAAGTGCCTTCTTGCGCTCCTCGACGGTGGCGGCCAGGATCATGCGCTGCACGATGGGCAGACGCTCCTGCTCGAAGAACATATGCTCGGTGCGGCACAGGCCGATGCCTTGGGCGCCGTAGCTGCGGGCGCGCTGGGCGTCGGCAGGATAGTCCGAATTAGCCCACACCTGCATGCCATTGTTGGAACCCTGGCGATCTCGTCCGCCCAGCCCAGCAGGGTAATCAACTCAGTTTGCTCTTCCAGCGTGGGCGCCACTGTGGGCATCTCGCCGATGAACACATCGCCGTGCGTGCCGTCCACTGAGATCCACTCGCCTTCCTTAACGCTGGTGCCGTCCACGCTCATGGAGCGGGCCTGCAGGTCGATCTTGACCGCTGCGGCGCCGACCACGCAAGGAACGCCGAACTGGCGAGCCACCACCGCAGCGTGGGAGGTGGCGCCGCCTTCGCTGGTGAGGATGCCTTTGGCGGCCAGCATGCCGTGCACGTCATCCGGGCTTGGTGAAGGGGCGCACCATGATGACATCCTGGTGCTTCCTTGGCCATACGCTCGGCCGTGTCCGCGTCGAAATACACGCGGCCCACGGCTGCGCCTGGGGAGGCGTTGACGCCGTGGGTGAAGAATTTGCCGTCGTTGCGCGCCTCTGCCGCGGCTTTGGGCTCAAACTGCGGGTGCAGCAGCGTGTTCACCTGGTCGGGGCTTACGCGCTGGACGGCTTCGTCCTTGCTGATCAGGCCTTCATTGACCATGTCCACAGCAATCTTCACGGCCGCCTTGGCAGTGCGCTTGCCGTTGCGGGTCTGGAGCATCCAGAACTTGCCTTCCTCGATGGTGAACTCAACGTCCTGCATGTCTTTGTAATGGTTTTCGAGCTTGTTGCAGATGTCCAGGAATTGCTTATATACATCCGGGAATTCTTTTTGCATTTCGGCGATGGGTGTGGTGTTGCGGATGCCGGCCACCACGTCTTCGCCCTGGGCGTTGATCAGATAGTCGCCATAGATACTTGCGTTCGCCGTTGGCCGGGTCGCGGGTGAAGGCCACGCCCGTGGCCGAAGTGTCGCCCATGTTGCCAAAGACCATGGTCACGATGTTGACCGCCGTGCCCAGGTCGTTGCGGGATGCCGGTGGCGCTGCGGTAGTCCACGGCGCGCTTGCCGTTCCAGGACTTGAATACGGCCTCGGTGGCCAGTTCAAGTTGCTTGTAGGGGTCCTGAGGAAAATCGCTGCCGGTCTGCTTTTTTGATAATGGCTTTGAACTTCTCGCAGACGTCTTTCCAGTCGTCGGCTTTCAGATCCACGTCCAGCTTGGCACCGACAGCCTTCTTTTTGGCCTCAATGGCGTCTTCAAAGGGGTCATCCGATACGCCCAGCACCACGGTACCGAACATCTGCAACAGGCGGCGGTACAGGTCGTAGACAAAGCGCTGTATCTTCGGTGAGCTTGACCATGCCCTTGACGGTCTCATCGTTGAGGCCAATATTGAGCACCGTGTCCATCATGCCGGGCATGGAGAACTTAGCACCCGAGCGGCACGAAACCAGCAGCGGTTTCTCCGCGTCGCCGAACTTGCGGCCCACAGCCTTTTCCACGTCTTTGAGGTATTCCAGCGCCTGGTCCCACATGCCGGCGGGGAACTTGCCTTCCTTGGAATAGGCATTGCAAGCTTCGGTGGTGATGCTAAACCCGGGTGGCACCGGCACGCCCAGGCGGGTCATATCCGCCAGGTTGGCGCCTTTGCCGCCCAACAAGCCGCGCACTCCATCCCAAGAGCCGGCGTACTTTTCAGCCTCGTCGACTTCTTTGAATGCATAAACCCATTTCTTCGCCATTATTAGGTCACTCCTTATCGGTCGATACAAAATTCCTTGTATCTTATATTCTAAGACCTTTTGCGTGCACGGCAGTTCGTCCTGATTGGTTGGGGGCATTTGGCCTGTAACGCGAACACAAAAAGACGGTGGGACCGCGGGTATCCTAGGGCTGTCCATGACGATTAATTCATTGCCGCCATTAAAACGCCTGGTGCTCAAGGCCGCATTTGTATACCTGGGGCTGCTGTTGCTGTGGTTCGTGGCGCATCTTTTGCTGGGGGACGGGTTCGGCTACCTGGGGCTGATCAACGCCGTGGCGGTGTACTTGTTCGCACCGCTGCCGCTGGCAATGCTGGCGGCCTTGTGGCTGCGGGATTGGCGCCTAGGAGCAGCCGGGCTGCTGGGGGCCGCGCCGTTCGCCTGGCTGTGGGGACCGCTGCTATGGCCCAAAGTCCAAGTGCAGCCCACGGGGCCGGTGCTGCGAGTGATGACCTTCAATATCCTGGACCGGGAGGGCAACCCAGACGACCTGCTGGCCAGCATCCGGGCGGAGCAGCCGGACGTACTCTTTATGCAGGAAGTTAGCCCGGATTTGGCCGGAACGCTAGGGTCGGCGTTGCAAAATGAACTGCCCTTTCAGGTAACTGAGCCGCATTACAGTTCCAATGGGTTGGCGGTGTTCAGCCGCTATGCTATCCAGAACATGGACATCGTGCTGGGCGGGCAGTGGCAGGGCACGCCGCAGGTGCTGCGGCTGGACTGGCAGGGGCAACAAGTCACCATGGTAAATTTCCATGCCTTGTCAACGGGTGGCCTGTGGCCGCCGTTCGTGCGCTACAGCACAGGCGAGCGCAACCGGGCGGCGGCTGCGCTGGCCAATTTCGTGGCCGGCGAAACGGGGCCGGTGATCGCCGCGGGGGATCTGAATTCCACACGCCTCAATACGCCTTTCCGGCTGCTGACGGAGGTGCTGCAGGACGCCTGGGAGCAGGCCGGCCAGGGGCTGGGGCACACCTTCCCTGCTCCGGTGTTTCCCGGACAGAGCGTGACCCAGGTAAGCGATTTTCTCATCCCCCATTGGATCGCCGGGCTGGACCATATTTTTTATACAGGCGGGTTTCAGGCCAGCCACGCCTGGCTAGCCCAATTCCATGGGGGCAGCGACCATCGCGGTGTGGTGGCTGAGCTGTTTTTGGATGCCCATTAGGAAAACTGAAACCACAAAGGGACAAAGTGATTCTTTTTATCTTCCTGTCCTTCGTGGTGAATTCTTTAGCGGACCAGGGTGGCAGCCAGCATGGTAGCCTGGTGGCGGAGCCGGTGGGCACGGGAAAATAGGAGAGCAAGATGAGCAGGTATTGGATGATCGTCGCGGCCAAAAACCACGTGATGCGGGGGAAAGAGGCCGGGATCGTGCAGGCCAACCATGGGAAAGCTGCGCCTTTGCGGCGCATGCAGGTGGGGGATGGGATCGTCTTCTATTCGTCCAAATTGACCCTGGAAGGCGGGGAGAAGCTGCAGGCGTTCACCGCGTTGGCTAAAGTTACCGGCGAGGAGGTATACCCCTTCGATATGGGCGATGGCTTTGTCCCATACCGGCGTAATGCAGAATTCCTAGCCTGCGCCGAGTTCCCCATCCAACCCCTGATCCCCGAACTGAGCTTCATCCACAACAAGACCCACTGGGGTTTTATATTTCGCTTTGGATTCCTGGAGATCCCGCAAAAGGACTACGAACTTATCGCCCGCCACATGCAGGCTGAACCCTAGGAAACGGCTGCGACCACCACGGTATGGGGGCAAAGTTATTGTTGAATGCTCAGGAACCACAAAGGTACAAAAGAAGGGTGTTTCTCTTTTTTTCCCTGGTGTCCTTGGTTTCTTTGTGGTTGAACTCTTTACCTAACCATTGAGGCTGCGGCGTAGATGGTGAAGGTGGCGATGAACCAGTGGATCAGGAAAGGATACAGGAAAGATTTGGTGCGCCAGGCTACCAGCCCAAACAAGAAACCGCCGAAGATGGTGGAATAGGTCTCAACGGCGGGCTTGCCGACGTGGGCCATGGCGAAGGGAACGGATTGCAGCCACAAGGCGTTGGCGCCGAAAGGGCGAGCGTATCCGAAGAGCAGGAAACCGCGGAAGAAGAACTCCCAGCCGATCAGGTCCAGGAAGGTCCAAATAGGTGCGCCGGCGTTCCACTGGCCGCTGTAATAGCTGCCCATAGACGCGTCGCCGCGCACCACGAACCACAACAGCGGAGCGGCTATGACGATAAAGATAGCAGTAATTGCCAACCCCGCTTTCCAGTCGCCAAGCTGGAAGCCGAACTCGCGTGGGGATTTGCGGAAGGCAAGCAGGATAACCAGCAGCGGCACCAGCAGATACAGGGCCACGCGGTCGATCTCCTTGCGGGGGGTGAGACGTTGGTAGAAATCGACCAGCAGCAGCAAAGTGCTGAGGATGGTGATAGCCACCACCTCGCGGTCAAAATGCAAGTCGTCGAATTTGAAGAGATTCTTCATCAGTACGAGAACCCAGCCTGGTTGCCACCGGGCCCGAATAAGATAGCTAACTTATCGGCATCGCGCCACAGTTCGACGCCCCAATTCAGCCACAGCAAGGAAGCCAGGATCACCGCTAAGACTAGCTGCCAGCGATTGGCACGCGCCGCGGAGCGGATCTCGGCGCGGCTAGTCCAGGCATAGCCAGCCAGGGCGGCGATGCCGGGTACCAGCGCCATGTGAAAGCGATCCTCGGCGATGAGTACCAGGTGCGGCAACAGGTAGCCAGCCATCAGCAGGTACAGCAGCAAGCGCTGTTTGGTGAGGCGCAGAAAGGGTATGGCAATGGCGGCCAGGCTGGCGATGATGGGGAAAGGCAGCGTGAAGAGCGCGAACAGCACCACCAGGGGGACGCTGGGGATATGGCCAAAGAAATTGTTGGCGTAGAAGTAAGTGAGAGCGTGGCGCTCCAGGCCAAAGAAGTAACCTAGCTTGTTGAGGGTCAATTGGGGCACGCGGCCGGGGTCATCCAGGATGAAGTGGATGCCTTCTTGGACGCCGATATCGTTGCGTACGCTGTCGTCCAAGTAGGGCAGCAATTCCAGGGAAATGCCGTATTGAAAGCTGCCGTCCCCATCCGGGTGGAAGCCCATGTGCAGGTTGTAGCCCAGTGAATTCTCGACAAAGGTGACCTTGCCGTACAGCAGTGAGTTGCGCACCGACCAGGGCAGCACGCAAGCCAGCACGGCTATGAGGAAGGCCAATGCGCCCCAGCGATGCTTGACCGAGAACCAGATCCACAACACAGCCAATCCAACAAAGGCGAAGATAACTGAACGGGTCAATGTGGCCAACCCAAAGACCAGGCCCGCCAGCAGGTAATCGCGGGCGCGGCCAGTATCGGCAGCGCGGAGTGTACCCAGGGTGCCTGCCAGCACCAGTGGAATGAACAGATTCTCGGTAGCCAGCGCCAGGGGATAGAGGACGAGCATGGGGTAGAAGGCTAGCCCGTAACCGGCAAACTTAGCCGCGCTTTCCCGTCCGGGAAACAGGCGCCGAGCCAGCAGGTAGGTCATGGGGGCCAGAGTCGCACCCAATACGGCTTGCACCAGCCGGGCGGCGAACAGACGCCAGGTGAGGCCGCTGACCAAGTAGATCAGCGCCAGAAAAGCCGGATAGGCCGGGGCCCGGAAGGAGGTGAGCATGCCACGCGGGTCGCTGACCTGGCCAATAAATTGGATATCAATATATTGATGAATTAGGTTGATGTCGGCGGGGGAGTACCAGCGGAAGCCATTGCCGCTAGCTAGGCTGCGACCCAGCATGTCGTATTGGAACATGTCGTCCAGCCCGATGGGCAGGTGGATGGCGAATAGCACCGGCACCAGGCGCACAACGAGGGCTAGCAGGAACAGGCGGGTGGTGATGGGAAGCGAGCGAAATCTATTCACCGGGCAAGCGCCCAAACCAGCGATAGCGGTTGTGCGCCACCAGATTGTAAACGGGGTCTCGCAGGAAAGGGGGAACTACGATAAATGCGTAGAGGAGGGGCCAAGGGAAACGCAGGTAGCGAAGCGCCCGCAATGCAGCCGTGGAGCGCAGGTAGCCGCGGCCCCGTTCGATAAATACGATGGTGTCGGTGGATACTTGACCCAGGCCCACCGTATCCAGTTCGCGTTTGCCACGCGGCGATTGCTGGGAAGCATATTGCAGCGCTTCAGGCCGCTGGCGCGCTTCCATGAAATGTACGATGCCATTGCACAGGGCGCAAAAACCGTCGAAAATAATGAGTGGGCTCACAGGCCAATAATAACGGCTGCTGGAGATCGATTCAAGCAAAACATGATATATTGCGACTGTATTTCCATATTAGTCATAAGGTCACAGATATGCCAAAAGCATTCAAACCCGACGAAAAAGAGGCCATCCGCACCAGACTAGTGGAGGAAGGCAGCCAACGCTTCGCCACCTTGGGCTTGCAAAAAACCAGCGTAGAAGAGTTGGCCCGAGCTTGCGGTATCTCCAAGGGCGCCTTTTATGGTTTTTTCGAGTCGAAGGAAGCCCTGTTTTTGGTGGTCATGGAGTTGGTCGAGAAACGCTTCCGCCAGGAACTGCTGGAAAAGCTGTCTGAGCCGGGGCCCACCCCGCGGGCGCGATTGGTCGCGCTGCTGGGCCACGCCTTCCAAAGGTGGAAGGACATTCCGACCATGCAATTCCTGGCCCTTAGCGAGTATGACCAGCTTATGCGCCGCATGCCGGTGGACATCTTTGAAGAACATAAGAAAGCGGATAACGAATTCATGGCCGAGCTCATTGAGCGCTGTCGTGGGGCGGGCATCCCCATCCAGATCTCAGCGGTTGAAATGCGGCAGCTCAGCTATGCGCTGGTGCTCACCAGCCTGCACGAGTCAGGCCCGCTGCCGCTGATCGAGCCGGGCACGCTGGACCTGCTGATCGAACTATTCGCCGCCTACAGCTTGGGCGAGATCGCACTCAAAACCCGCACCGCTCACGAGGCAACTTGAACACCGCAATTGAAACTAGGCACCTAAGCAAGACATATGGCAATGTGCACGCCGTAGAGGAGCTTTCACTGCAGGTTAACGAGGGCGAGATCTACGCTTTTCTGGGCCTGAACGGGGCGGGCAAAACCACAACCATTCGCATGCTATTGGGCATGGTCAAGGCGAGCCAGGGAGAGGTAAGCGTGCTGGGGCAAGCGGTGCGCCCGGGCGGCACCCAACCCTGGGCAGAGGTGGGTTACCTGGTGGAAACCCCACACGCTTACCCGGAATTGAGCGTGCGCGAGAACCTGGAGGTAGCCCGCCGGCTGCATCCAGGTACCCCTGCCGGGGCCGTGGATGAAGCCATCACGTTGCTCAATCTGGGCGAATACGCCGAGCGGCGCGCTGGACACCTCTCGCTGGGCAACAAGCAGCGCCTCGGCCTAGCCAAGGCATTGGTACACCAGCCTCGCTTGCTGCTGCTGGATGAGCCGGCCAACGGACTGGATCCAGCCGGCATCGTGGAAATCCGCCAACTGTTGCGTCAGCGGGCTAACGAGCAAGGCGTAACCATCTTTATGTGCAGCCACATTTTGGGCGAAGTAGCGCGCCTGGCACAGCGCATTGGCATTATCCATCACGGGCGTTTACTGCAGGAGTTGGATGTGGCCGAACTGGAGCGCAACCGGCGGCGCTGGCTGCAGGTATCCACCTCCGATTCTGCGTCCAGCCTGCAGATATTGAACGACCACGGCTTGCCAGCCAAGTTAAACGGCGACAACAGCATCCAGGTGACGGCGGCCAAAGCCATCCAGCAACCAGAAATGGTAGCCAGCTTGCTAGTGGGAGCCGGGCAAGCTTTACGCTACTTGACCCCCGTGGAAGAAGATTTGGAAGAATACTTCCTGCGATTGATCGGCATGGAATTGAATGAGCAAATTCAATAATTACAAGGACGCACTATGGATTGAAACGCGGAAGGCACTGCGCTCGCCGCTCCCCCTGGTTACCACGCTGGGCTTCCTACTCATCCCGGCTATCGGCGCGTTGTTCATGATCATCCTACGCGACCCGGAGTTTGCGCGGAAATTGGGCCTGATCAGCGCCAAGGCGCAACTGGTGGGCGGCAGCGCCGATTGGCCCACCCTACTGAGCATGTTGAGTCAGGCAGTCGGCATTGGCGGCGTGTTCTTATTCGGCTTGAACACGGCCTGGGTCTTTGGCCGCGAACTGGCCGAGGGCACCGCGGTGGATTGGTTGGCGACGCCGATGCCGCGCAGCACGATCTTGCTGGCCAAGTTCATACTGGTGGCGGTGTGGAGCCTGCTGATGACTGCTATTATGCTGGCGGCCGGGCTGGCCGTAGGGGCTTTGCTGAAATTGCCGCTGGGAAGTCCAGCACTGCTGGCCGGAGGCGCCCTGCGGGTATTTGTCACCGCCATGATGGTAATCGTGTTGAGCAGCGCAGTGGCCTGGGCGGCCAGCGCGGGCCGCGGCTACCTGCCGGCCATGGGCTTCATGTTCCTGGCGGTGGTGCTGGCCCAGGTGATCGCCGTCCTGGGTTGGGGCGAATACTTCCCCTGGTCGATACCGGCGTTGTATTCCGGGATGGTTCCCGGCGTAACTCTGCCGGGTAGTAGCTATTGGATCGTAGTGCTTACAGGCCTGTTAGGGGTACTGGTCACACTCAGGTGGTGGTACCGAGCCGACCAGAGTTAGCTCCCAGCCGGGCG
Source organism: uncultured Chloroflexia bacterium (assembly GCA_963797275.1). Classification (GTDB taxonomy): domain Bacteria; phylum Chloroflexota; class Anaerolineae; order Anaerolineales; family UBA11579; genus JAMCZK01. The sequence goes on from CAWCOT010000003.1 coordinate 202,346, forward strand.
CAGCATCACCAGCAAGGTTTCGTCGGCTATACGCAGATTTTCCAGCACGCCAGCCAGTTTTCTCACCCGGCGAAAATAGGTGGGCATTTGCTCTTCGGACAGGCTATGAAACCCGAACCTTTCATACAGCGGGCCGAGGTGCGATTGGCACATCAAATACACATCGCCATGTTCTCCAGCCAGCAGATCCTGGATGAGGGCGCGGGCCACGCCGCGGTGTCGCCAGGCAGGCTGTGTGGCTAAAGAAGCCAACTCACGCGTGCCATCGCCATGAAGCTTGACCTGCGCGCAGCCAATCAGCTCGCCCTTTGGAGTAAGTGCCACCGTGAAACGCTTCCAGGCCAGACCAGTGGGATTGATACCCGAGCTAATTACGAGGTTGCGTATGGCAGCGGCGTGTTGGGATTGGGCGGGTTGGATGCTGAAGGCAGGGGCGGATTGGTGCGGTCCGGCGGTCATGGATTGAGCAGCTCGCGGAAGATGGTTTGCACAGCCTTGGGATCGGCTTTGCCCTGGGTGCGAGCCATCATCTGGCCAACGAACCAGCCCATCAAAGCCTCTTTGCCGGCGCGGTAGTTGGCAACCTGGTCGGGGTTGGCGGCCATAATCTCGTCGGCCATTTTGCGCAGTTCACCCTCGTCGCTAACCTGGCCCAGGCCTTCGGCCTCAACGAGCTCGGCGGGGGATTTGCCGCCGGCCTGCACTTTTTGAAGCAATGCTTTGCCGGTAGGTGTGTTTACCTTGCCCTCATCCATCATTTTGAGGATATCGGCCAGGTACGCAGGGGTCAGCTTGAGTTCAGCAGCGGAAAGGCCGCTTTCGTTTAGCATGGCCAGGATGTCGTTCATCAGCCAATTGGAGACGCGTTTGGGATCGCCGCCGTAGGCGCTAACAGCTTTTTCGTAATAGTCGGATTGGGCGCGCTCGCCGCTGAGTATGTCGGCGTCGTATTCGGGCAGGCTGTACTGCTCCACGAAGCGGGAGCGGCGAGCAAGCGGCAGTTCGGGCAGGCTCTCAATAACCCTGGTGCGCCAATCCTCATCCAGGAACAAAGGCAGCAGGTCGGGCTCGCGAAAATAGCGGTAATCGGCTTCGGTCTCTTTGGAGCGCATCTTGCTAAGAGTGGCGCTGTTCTCATCCCAACCCAGGGTCCAGGGCTGGATAGTCTCGCCATTTTCCACTGCGCGTGTCTGGCGCTCAATCTCGGCATTGATGGCGGTACGCAGTGAGTCAATGGAGTTGACGTTCTTTATCTCAGTCTTGGTATTGAGCACCGTGCTGCCGATCTCGCGGATGGACACGTTGGCGTCGGCGCGCAGATGGCCCTTCTCCATGTCGGCTTCGGAAACGCCCAGCCAGCGCAGCAACTGGCGCAGGCGGATGAGATATTGGGCGGCCTCCTCAGCAGAGCGCAGATCCGGGCCGGTGACCATCTCCACCAGGGGCACACCGCAGCGGTTGAAATCGATCAGGCGAGTGCCGTCCGGGCGGTTTACGGTCTTGCCGGCGTCCTCTTCAATGTGCAGCTTGTGGATTGTGACACGGCGCAGGCCGCCGGCCGTGGGCAAGTCCATGCCGCCGCCACGCGCCAGAGGCTGATCGTATTGGGAAATCTGATAGCCCTTGGGCAGGTCGGGGTAGAAATAATTCTTGCGGTCGAAGTGGGAGACGGGCTGCAGCTCGGCGCCCATAGCCGCCGCGAGGAGGGCAGCCTTCTCCACCACAGCCTGGTTAAGCACAGGCAAAACACCGGGCAGCCCCGTGCAAACGGGGCAGATGTTGGCGTTGGGACCATCCTCCCAGGAATCAGCCTTGCAAGTGCAAAAGATCTTGCTGGCTGTGTTGAGCTGAATATGCGTTTCCAGTCCGATGACGGCTTCGTATTGGGTCATCTCAGGAAACCTATCTGTATTCGTAGAAACCCTTGCCGCTCTTGCGGCCCAACTCACCAGCATCGACTTTTCGGCGCAGCAGGTCGGCGGGTTTGTATTTGTCGTCGCCGAAGTCGCGGTGCAGCACTTCCATAATGTAGAGCACCACATCCAACCCGATAAGGTCAGCCAGGGTTAGCGGGCCCATGGGGTGGGCCATACCCAGCCTCATGATAGTGTCGATACCTTCGGCATCGGCCACGCCCTCGTCGAGGGCCAGGACTGCCTCGTTGATCATGGGGCACAGGATGCGATTGGAGATGAAGCCGGGAGAATCCTTAACCAGCACGGCGGTCTTGCCCATCTTGGCGCCGGCTTCCAGGATGGCGGCAACAGTGTCGTCCGAGGTCGCGGTGCCGCGCACAACTTCCAGCAGGGTCATCAACGGAACGGGGTTGAAGAAATGCATGCCGATGACCTTGTCCGGACGGCTAGTGGCGGCGCCCAGCTTGGTGATGCTGATGGAGGAGGTGTTGGAAGCCAGGATCACTTCGGGGCGAGCGATACCGTCCAGGTCCCGAAAGAGCTCGAATTTGAGTTCGGGATTCTCGGTGGCAGCTTCGATGACCAGGTCCGCCTCACCAGCATGAGCCAATTCAGTCGTGGGGGTGATGGCCAAGGCGGCGACTTTCTGGGCTTCGGTCAATTTTCCCTTTTCAACCAACTTGGTCACAGATTTCTCGATAGTGGCTACCCCACGCTGTACAAATTCCTCGGCAACGTCCATCATAATGACCTTATAGCCGGACACGGCGGCAGTCTGGGCAATACCGTTGCCCATGGTGCCTGCCCCAACGACAAGAATCGATTCGATGGGCATTAGTTATCCAGTTCCTTATAAAGGCGGTAATTCTCGGTAATTTGTCCGGCATGGACGCGAGGATGCTCCGCATAGATGCGCAGCCATTTTTCGAAAGTGTAAGGCTCGGGGTACTCGGGGTGTACCGCAGTGTGCTCCCAAACTTTATCAGGTAGGCCCCTGATAAGTTCGTAGGTCATTTTGCGCACCCGTCGGGTGACCTCCAGAGCGTCATCGGTATTCTGGCTGTGGTAATCCAGATTGTCAGCCCACACATCCTGGTCGTAGCCCATCAGTGGCTGCCCGGGCTCGGCGATGAGGCGGCGGGCGCGCAGGGCGCTGTTGGTTTCGCTGTCGGCCAGGTGAATGATTACCTGGTGAACGCTCCATTCCTTGGGAGCAGGTTTGAACAGCCAGGCCTCCTGAGGAATAACGTTCAACGCCGCCATGAAATCATCAAAGGCGGTGCCATATTTCTCGATCAGGTCCTGTCGTTCGGCTTGGTTCATCAATCCTCCATCTCAATGGCCATGGCCACGGCTTCGGCGCCGCCCAGGCACAGGGAAGCAATGCCGCGCTTAAGGCCGCGGTCTTTGAGGGCATAGATCAACGTGGTCAGCACGCGGGCGCCGCTAGCACCCAGCGGGTGCCCCAAGGCCACGGCGCCGCCATTGACGTTGACCTTATCCCAATCCCAGCCCTGGTCGGCCAGGGCATAGCCGTCGGCCAGCACCTGGGCGGCGTAGGCTTCGTTGAGTTCGATGAGGTCGACATCTTTGAGAGTCCAACCCACTTTTTCAAGCAGGGCCGGGATGGCGCGCGCCGGCGCGATAAAGACGTGCTTAGGGTCCACTGCCGCCTGGGCGTAGCCCACCACGCGGGCCAGCGGTTTGGCGCTCAGCTCGTCAGCTTTTTGGCGGCTGGCGATCACCAGCGCCGAGGCGCCATCGTTGAGGCCAGGGGCATTGCCGGCGGTCACCTTGCCATCCGGCTTGAAGGCGGGCGGCAGCTTAGCCAGAGCCTCCAGCGAGGTATCGCGGCGGGGGCCTTCGTCGGTATCCACAACAGTGACCCTGCCCTTCTTGTCCGTAATCTCAACTGGCTCGATCTCGGCTTTGAACTTGCCGGCGTCGATGGCGGCCAGCGCTTTATGGTGACTGGACAGGGCAAATTCGTCCATGGCAAAGCGGGAGACCTCGTATTCGTCAGCGATGAATTCGGCGGCCTCTCCCATGATCCAATCTTCGAAGGGATCCCACAGGCCGTCGTGCTGCAGGGCATCTACCAGCTCAGCATTGCCGTAGCGCAGGGCACCGCCGCGCCCGTTGACCAGATAAGGCGCCTGGCTCATGCTCTCCATGCCGCCGGCAACGTAAAGGTGCCCGTCTTCAGCCTTGATGGCCTGCGAAGCAAGCATGACCGCTTTGAGCCCCGAGCCACACACCTTGTTGATGGTGGTGGCGCCGGTGGTAGGCTGAATGCCACCAAAGATGCCCGCCTGGCGGGCCGGCGCCTGCCCCAACCCTGCGGAGACCACGTTGCCCATGATGACTTCGTCGAAGGGGGCATTGCCATCCAGGCCTGCGCGCCGTACCGCGGCGCGCACGGTGTGGGCGCCGAGTTGCGTGGCTGAGAGGCTGCTCAGCCCGCCGAGGAACTTGCCAATAGGTGTACGCACCGCGCTGAGAATGACGGGCTGACTGTGCGAATTATTCTGAGCCATGGACCTTCCTTGGGAACAGGGTGGACTTCAATTATAAAGCGTTGCCAAAAGTTACCAGGCGGCCTTGACGCGCTGCCAGGTCTTTTCGAGAGTTTCGGGGAGTACACGCGTGTCGCCCACGGTGGAGACGAAATTGGTGTCACCCATCCAGCGGGGCAGGATATGCAAATGCAGGTGCTCCTCGATACCGGCTCCGGCCGCGGCGCCAAGATTAGCGCCCAGGTTGAAACCGCCGGGCTTGTAGACGCGCAGGAGCACCTGCGTGGAAGTGCTGGTAAGTTCCATCATCTCGGCGCGGGTGGCGGCATCCAGCTCGTCCAAGTGGGCGACGTGCTGGAAAGGCAGCACCATCAGATGTCCGCTGGTATAGGGAAAGCGGTTGACGATGACGAAGGCGGATTGACCGCGGTGAATGATGAGATTCTCCGGTCCGTCCTGCTGCTTAAGGGCGTTGCAGAATACGCAGCCGCTGGCCTTCTCGGCAGTCTTGTCGCGATTGATGTAGGGCATCCGCCAGGGGGAAAATAGACGTCGCATAGGTGTTCCACAAGTATTTTAGCACCGGCACATTGACAGCCCGCGCCCGCCCTAGTATGCTCGCAGAGATGGAACAGATGGCTATGTTCGCTGCGCCGCGGCGCAGCATTAGCGTAAGCGAACTGTCGCGGGTTGTACGCAGTGTGCTGGAAACAGAATCGCTGCTGCAGGATGTATGGGTGCAGGGCGAGATTTCCAATTTTTCACGCCCAAAGTCGGGGCACTGGTATTTCACGCTCAAGGACCGGGATGCACAATTGCCCTGCGTGATGTGGCGCAGCACCGCCGAGCTGCAGGTGCATATCCCCAAGGACGGCGATTCGGTGGAGGTTCACGGCGGCATCAGCGTGTACGAGGCCGGCGGCCGTTACCAGCTCTACGTGGACGAGATACGCACAGCCGGCGAAGGCGACCTGTACCAAAAATTCCTGCAGCTCAAGGCCAAGCTGGAGGCCGAGGGTTTGTTCGCTGCGGAGCGCAAGCGGCCACTGCCTGCCTGGCCGCGGCGCATCGGCATCGTCACATCCCCCAGCGGGGCGGCCCTGCACGACATGCTGCAAACCCTGGGCCGCCGCTTCCCACTAGCGGAGGTGGTGCTGGCCCCCGCGGCGGTGCAAGGCGACGAGGCTGCCTTCCAGTTGGCCGCGGCTCTTCATTATCTGAACCAATTCGCCGAGCCAGATGTGATCCTGCTGGCGCGCGGCGGCGGGTCATTGGAGGACCTAGCCGCCTTCAACACCGAGAAACTAGCGCGCAGTATCGCCGCCTCCCCAGCGCCGATCGTGTGTGGGGTGGGCCACGAGACGGATTTCACCCTGGCGGACTTCGCCGCAGACCTGCGCGCTCCAACGCCAACGGCGGCCGCCGAGCTGGCCACGCCCAATTTTGCGGACCTGGCCGCTGGGCTGCAAGCCCTGGCGCAGCAACTGCAGCGCTATGCGCCGCGAGCCATCATTCTGCGTGAACGACAGCGCCTGGATGAGACCAGCGCCATGTTCGAGCGCGCCTTCACTCGCCAGGTTGAACTGCGCGCCGGCGCGCTCTCCAGCAGCCGAGGCGCGGTTGGCGGCGCTGAACCCGGCCGCAGTCCTGCAGCGCGGCTATGCCATCGTGTCCAAGACAGACGGGGCCACCGTGCGCAGCCAGGGGCAGGTAGCCGCCGGTGAAGCTCTGGAAGTCCGCGTGAGCGATGGCCGCTTTGGCGTGGAAGTGACCGAAAGCGAATAGGCTTTAGAATAGGAAAGCAATGGCCGCCGAGAAACCGGTTAAATCGCTAAGCTATGAGCAAGCCCTGGAAGAATTGGAAGGCATCCTCGGGCAGCTTGAGGGAGAAATCAGCGATCTGGACAAGTCACTGAAGCTGTTCGAGCGCGGCCAAGCCCTGGCCGAACATTGCGCCGATCTGCTGGATAAAGCCCAACTCAAAGTGAAGGAACTCTCCCCGGACGGGGAGCTGAAAGACTTCTCCGAAGAATAATCAGCCGCCAGCCAATTTAGCGCGGGCTGCCTTGGGCAGCCCGTTAACCACCAGCGCGTAGGACTGGTCGATGAGCTCGCCCACCAAGGCGTCAGGCAGAAGGTTGCTCAAGTTGCACCCCTATTTAGATCGAGCAAGCGGTCCAATGGATTTTAAAGGGTCTATAATTAAATGGCTAACGCCCGGTAAAAAAATCACAAGATACCCAAAAAGTGATTATGCCTTCAATACGAACCAGATTGGGGTTTTTTCTTTACCTTATTCGCCGCAACGATAGGGTTTGGAATAGTCTTAGCCAACAAGACCGAAAACTGGTAATGGAAGCGAACTTATTACACAACAATGTAAGGCCAGATTACGCGAACCCAGAACTATATCAGGGAGGAATGAATTTCGATTCAGATGAAAATCGTTCGGATATCCTGAAAGGTAAAGAATTGCTCAAATTCCTAAATAAATCGCGACCCACCTCTGTGATCGAGGTAGGACCCGGCAGCGGTTACCTTTCTGCAGGCATTGTTACATTCCCAACTGTCAGATCATATACAGCTATCGATATTGTCCAGTCTTTCTTAGATTATCTTAGACCACGTCTTGAAAAGATAGGGAAGGCAAACCCCAACTTCCACTACCAATTATTAAATGGGGACTTTATTCAAATGAATTTCGAAGCGGTCGATGTAATTATCTTGCTATCCACCGTCCATCATATTCCCAACCGCCTAGATTTACTAAAATGGATGAATAAGAATCTAAAAGTGCATGGTCGCTGCCTTGTGTTTGAACCTACTCATTATTTACCGAGGATTAGATACCTCACAGGCAAATATTTCCGTATGTATCACAAGGCAAGTCATCGGGCCAAGACCGAGAGTTTCAGCACGCATCACTTTTGTACTTTGGAAGAATTCGAATCGGCTTGCAAACAGGTACCAGAATTAAAAATAAATTCCTATAGTTTTCATAGGTTGGATTTTCCGCACTTCACCAGAAAAGCACTCGACCGAGTATTTACGTTGCGAAAAATGCCTCGCGATGAGGATGGCCGTGTTTACGTTCAGAATGCAAGATCCGCTTTGCGCTTTTTTAGTCAACGCATGGTAATCGAGTTCATAAAGGTAAGATGAAGTATTTTGATATGATTCCCTAGTCGAGATAATCGATAAATTCATACTAAAGATCTATGCGAACCTGAATATCCGAATTTCGGATGTGAAAATCCGGATTCAAATCAACCCTCGTTATTTGATGCGCTTTTGCACCTTATCGCTAGTCAGTTCATTCAAAGCATCCCTGGCAATCCATTGGGCGGTTTTATCATCCAGCTGAGCGATCTGCCGGGCGGCGGCGATGGCTTTCTTGTTGAGCGCCACGTTACGTTTGCCGATGTTGCGCAGCGCCCAATTGACGGCTTTCTTGACAAAGTTGCGCTCGTCGGTGGCTTCGCGTTGGATGACAGGCAGGAAATGCTCCAGCTGTTCATCCGTGGTTGATTTTTGCACAGCCAGTCCGGCCATGAGCACAAACCCGGCGCGCTTGACGAATTCCTCGGGCCGCGCACTCCATTCAAAGGCTTTCTGCACTCCAAAAGGTGACAACCAGATGGCGTCCGCCACCTGGTCCACGATATCCCAGGAATTGAAATCCGCTGCCCAGGTTTCCATGGTGGCTTCAGAAATGACCTGCGGGTCGGCCACATAGCCAGCCAACAAACGGGCTTCGCGCACGCCGCTGGCCCACAACGCCTCGGCCAGCGGCTGGTCTTTGCCAAGCTCCTTGGCCACCTTGCGCAGGTCCCAGATGGAAATGCCCAGCCCGGCGGAAATATCGATGCCCAGGCGTTGCTCGTTGGTTAGCAATTTGGGGTCCGCCATGGAACGCAGGCGGGCCATGACCTGGTCCAGCGTGGGTTGAGAGACCTCCGCCGGCGGGATGCGCCTATCTTGCTTTTTCATCCAACCTCACTTGCACTGGTTCGCTCTGCAATTCCCTGAGGGCGTCGCGGGCAATCCAACGCGCCGCCTTCGAAATCCAGCCTGGCGACCTCTTCGGCCACCTGGATGGCCTTGCGGTTGAGGGCGCGGTTGCGTTTTCCCAGCTGCCGCAGCGCCCAGTTGACCGCCTTTTTGACGAAGTTGCGCTCGTCGGCGGCGTATTGCACGATTAGTGGGAAGAATCTGTCGAACTTATCGTCGGAGGCCTTCTTGTCGTGCACCGGAAGCCAGGCCATCAGGGCAAAGCCGGCGCGGCGCACAAATTCTTCTTCGCGGTGCGCCCATTCGACAGCTTTAGCATAGGCGAAGGGCGTCTTGTCGATCAGGTTGCCGGCGAAACCGTCGCAGATATCCCAGGAGTTGATCTGCGCCACCCAGGCTTCGGCCTGCTGCTCACTTACCTGTTTGGGGTCGTCAATAATGATGGCCAGCAAGCGCGCTTCATGGTAGCCGCTGGCCCATAGCTCCAGGGCCAGGGCGTGGTCCTTTTTGTGCGCTTTGGCTATGTGTTTAAGCTCAGGATGTTTGACGCCGAAGGCCTTGTCGGTGGCGATCCCGAAACGCGCCATGCCGGCCAGGTTGCCTGCGTTTTGCAGCGATTTGAGTTGCTTCAGGATCTGATCGAACTTGTCGCTCACACGTCCCTGCAACTTAAGCTATCAGCAAAATCAGGCTGGGTTAGCGCCCTTAACGGTTTTGGCCAGCCCGGTCTCACGTTTGACTTCCGGCCCCAAGCGAAGCTCAGCCGCTCCCAGGTATTTGCAAAAAACAGCCAGGCATTCCTGTATGGCTGCCAGCATGGCTTCGTCCCTTTTGTCGACAGACTTTTCCCACCACCAGTTCTTGATGACAAAGGTTTTGCTATCGCGCACAAACTTCGGGTCAAGTCGAGCTACCAGGCGGTCGCCGTACAGCACGGGCATAACATAGTAGCCATATTTACGCTTGGGTTCGGGGACATACACTCCCAAATGTAGGTGAAATCGCCGGCTCTCTCTATTTTTACGCTAGCACCTTGGGCCGCTCTTGCCGCCAAGGCTCCTGGGCGGTGGCGACTTCATAGGCGCGGCCGATGCGGAACAGCGCCGCCTCGCTGAAGTCAGGACCCATCAACTGCACGCCGATGGGAAGGCGCTCGGCGCTGAGGCCGCCGGGCAGCGAAATGGCCGGCACACCGGCGTGGTTGGCGGTCACAGTGAGTTGGTCGGCATACTGCATCATTACCAATCGCCATAGACCGCCCCAACAGGGAAAGCCGTAGTAGGTGTCGTGGCGGTGAGCAGGGCATCCAGTCTGTAGGTGCCGCGCTTATCAAAGGCAGCATCGAAATCGCCGCGAATCAGGGAGCGCACCTGCAGAGCACGGCGGTAATACTGCTCGCTGTACTGGGCGGCGCTCACATACATCCCCATCAGCACGCGTAACTTAGGTTGCGGCCCAAAGCCTTCGGCGCGCGTCTTGCGATAAAGCTCGCGCAGGTTATCCACCTTTTGCTGCGTGCGGTAGCCGTATTTGACACCGTCGTAACGGTGCAGGTTTGAGGAAGCTTCCACACGTGAAATAACGAAATAACTGGATATGCCGTAGCGCGTATGCGGCATGGGCACACCTTCCACGATCTCGGCGCCCTGGGCCGCCAGCGCCTCGGCGGCATGGTTCACTGCCGCCACCATCTCGTCCGAGAGAGGGCGGCTTTTCATCTTGCCGCTTGCATGGTCGAAGAAGGTGAGCACTTCATAATCTGGCGAGAGGCCGATGCGCAGACCTCTGACCCCGTCTTCCAGGCCATCAGTGAAATCCGGCACGTCCACAGCCGCGGCAGTGGCATCCCGCGGGTCGGCGCCAGCCATGGCGTTGAGCGCCAGGGCTGCATCGCGCACGTTGCGCGTCACCGGGCCGGGGCAATCCAAGGAGGAGCCAAAGGCGATCAGCCCGTAGCGAGACACGCGGCCGTAGGTGGGCTTGACGCCCACCACGCCGCAGAAGGCGGCGGGTTGGCGGATGGAGCCGGAGGTATCCGTGCCCAGCGAAATTGCGCCTTCGCCTGCGGCCACCGCGGCGGCGCTGCCGCCCGAGGAGCCGCCCGGCACGCGCCCGGTATCCCAGGGGTTGCGCGAGGCAGGCTGGTAAGCTGAGGATTCATTGGAGGAGCCGTAGGTAAACTCATCCAGGTTGACTTTGCCCAGCATCACCCCGCCAGCGGATTCCATGGATTGGACCGCTGTAGCGGTATAGGGCGCCTTGAAATTTGAAAGGATGCGTGAGGCAGCCGTGGTGAGCACGCCTGTGACCGCAAAAATATCCTTGACGGTAAAGGGCACACCGGCCAGCGGCCCGGCCTCCTCCCCGGCGGCAAGCCTGGCGTCGACCGTTTTGGCCTGGGCGCGGGCGCGTTCCTCGGTAACAGTGATAAAAGCATGTATGCCTGCGCCATCCTGGCGCGGGCCATCCAGGCGGCCAGGGTCGCCATCCACCGCCTGAATGCGGGCCAAGGCCGAATCCAGTGCCTGCTCAGCGGAGGCCTCGCCTTTGCGAATAAGCTGCGCCAATTCGTGGGCGGGAAGGTCGCAGAGTTCAGTCAAGTTTTATTCCAGCTCTTCGTGCGGTATTTCCGGGACGGCGATGTAGCCGTCGCGGGTTTCTGGGGCCAGGGCCATAATGTCCTCGGCCAGACCAGAAATCCACGGCTTTATCTTCCCGAACAGCCGGGCGGTTTTCGACCGGGTAAGGGATCCCGTGCCCTGCCGGAGGCGTGCCTTCGGGAATGGGCACGGCCGCCAACTCATCAATCGCCTTGAGCTGGCTGTTCAATTCTTTGCGTAAATATTCTGATTCTTCAGGGTCCAGCGACAGGGCAGCCAGCTCAACCAGGTGTTCAAATAGTTCGGGTGAGATTTGATCGGCCATTCGCGTGAGTATACCATCGCGCTTAAAACGCTCTGCTATAATCCAAAAAATCCCCTCCCAACAGCATAACCCTGGAGGTTGCATGGTGACCCAAGAAGTCCTTTCCGCCGGTGTGCTCAGCGAAGAACATGAAATGCTGCGCCAGGCGGCACGTGAATTTGCCCAGAATGAGATCGTCCCCATTGCCGCCGAATTTGACGAGAGCGGCGAATTCCCGCTGGAGACTATTCGCAAGATGGGGCTTATGGGCCTTATGGGTATCGAGGTGCCCGAGGAGTACGGCGGGGCGGGCATGGACACCCTGGCTTATGTGCTGGCCCTGGAGGAGATCTGCAAAGCGGATGCGGCACATGGCACTGTCATGTCGGTGAACAATTCGCTGTTCTGCTACGGAATCCTTAAGTTCGGCACTGAGGAACAAAAACAACATTACCTCAAAGACGTGGCCTCCGGCGCCAAGATCGGCGCCTATTCACTTACCGAACCCATGTCGGGCTCGGATGCGGCCACCATGCGCAGCCGGGCGGTGAAACAGGGCGACTACTACGTGATCAATGCGCGCAAATCCTGGGTGACCAGCGGCCCGGTGGCAGACTATGTCTTACTGTTCACTATGACGGATGCCGACAAGGGCGCCAAGGGCATCAGCGCCTTCCTGATCGACGCCGACCAGCCCGGGTTTCTCGCGCGGCAAGAAGGAGCCCAAGCTGGGCATCCGCGCCTCGGCCACCAGCGAGATCGCCCTGGAGGATTACCGGGCGCCCGTCGCCAACCGGCTGGGCGAAGAAGGCGACGGTTTCAAGATCGCCATGACCGTGCTGGATGCCGGGCGCATCGGCATCGCTTCCCAGGCCCTGGGCATCGCCGAAGCCGCCTACGCAGCCAGCGTGAAATACGTACAGGAGCGTGAAGCTTTCGGCCACAAGATTGGCGAATTCGAGGGCATTGGTTTCAAGATCGCCGACATGAAGACGCGCATCGAGGCTTCCCGCGGCCTGATTTATATCGGCGGCAGAAGCCAAGCAGCGCAGCAAGCAAAGCGGCGAGCGTTTCACCCTGCAAGCCTCCATGGCCAAGCTGTTCGCTTCTGAAACGGCCATGTTTTGTGCCCATGAAGCGGTGCAGATCCACGGAGGCATGGGCTATAGCAAAGAGCTGCCCGTGGAACGTTACTTCCGGGATGCCAAGATTACCGAGATTTACGAAGGCACCAGCGAGATCCAGCGCCTGGTAATTTCCCGACTGGAAACCGGCTTACGCTAAACGATTTTTCGTAAAATGGGGGAGGCATGAACTTTTCATCCTCCAGATTTCGGATTCTGGCTTTGGTATTTGGCTTTGCCCTGGTGGTGGTGGGTGTGCTATTTCTGCGCGGCGGCGGCACAGCTCC